>CAMOIJ010000016.1 GCA_946615865.1 uncultured Lachnospiraceae bacterium
CGGTGATGCGCAGCATACTCTTAGCGCCGATCACGCCGCCGGGAATACGCACGCGGGAAGCTGTCTCGCCTCTGACTTTGGAGTAACGGAAGGCGTTCTTTTTCAGTTTTTTCAGATTAACATCCATACCCATAGTATTATTCCTCCTTCCCGTATCCTCAGTCGATCATATCTTTGCTTACAGTGTAGTTGAAGACAGGGCCGTCGAGGCAGATATACTTCTCACCGACTCTGCAGTGGCCGCATTTGCCAAGTCCGCAGCACATCTTGCGCTCCTGGGATACCCAGATATTCTCCTCCTTAAAGCCTTTCTGGAGAAGACCCATTACAGAGAATCTCATCATCGGCGGAGGGCCTACGACAACAGCCTGCGCGGTCTCAAGGTCGCGGATCGGAACATCGGGAATATACTTGGTCACCAGACCGATATTTCCGGTATAGCCTTCAGGCGCTCCGTCCACGGTAAGGATCAGGTCGAGTTTCTCATCCCATCTCTTGAGGTCATCTCTGAACAGCATATCGTCGGGGCTTCTGAATCCAACGATAACATGCTTGTCCTTCGGCTCTTTCGTCTCAGCAAGCGCATCGATCACGCCGCGGACGGGGGAAACGCCTGTACCGCCTGCGATGACGATCACTTCACCGTTCTCGTAAAGGGAAGTGTCAAATCCGTTGCCGTAAGGGCCGCGGAGCAAAAGGCTCTGGCCTTTATATTTCTCAAATACTTCATTTGTGACGCGGCCGACTTTGCGGATCGTCAGATCCACGAAGTTGGGGCCGATGCCGCTGACGGAGATCGGCGCCTCGCCGTACTTCGGAATGGATACTTCGAAGAATTGTCCGGGCTTTACCTCTCCCACATACTCCATGCGGAATGTGTATTCCTTCTGCGTATGTTTAATCACATCCAGGATCTTGGAAGGCCAGGGCACATAAGGATTGTTCTGCATATTAGTTGCTCCCATTCTGCACCTCCTCTACTGCCTTGTTCACCTTGTTGATGCACGCGGAGAACGAAATGTACTCGGGACATACCATGTCGCAGCGGCCGCAGCCGACGCACATGTCATAGCCGAATCTCTTTCTGAAATCAAAGATCTTGTGAAGGACTTTGAAGCGCATTCTCTCGCCCTTGGTCTTTCTGTACTGGCCGCCGCCTGCGACATTGGTGTAACCGTCCACCATGCAGGACGCGCCGACTCTTCTTCTCTCGCCGACCTTGCCGTTCTCTGTATAATACACATCCTGCATTGTGTAGCAGGTGCAGGTGGGACATACAAAATTGCAGCGGCCGCAGCCGATGCAGCGTGAACTGTACTCATCCCATACAGGGTTCTTATAGATGCTGTTCGGGATCTGTTCCGGGATCGTTACGTGCGTCGCGTTCTCAGTGACATATTTCGGTTCTACAGCCTCTTCTTTGCCGCCGCAATCCGCGAAGATCTTCGCGCACTCCTCACACTTGACATCACAGTAAATCTCATCGCCGATCACATCGACAGAGAACAGATAACCGTCTGTTGTTTTGTTGGTGCCCATATCCACGCAGAAGCAGTCCGCGCCGGACTTCTGACAGCCGATCAGGACATATTTGACTCTGTCCCGGATCTCTTTGTAGAAAGGATCCTGCTCGATGCCATTATTCAGATAAATCTGATCCAGGCGGCGCACAGCGTGCATGTCGCAGCTCTTCATGAATACGATCACTTCCCTCTGATCCCGGTCTGCCGTCTTCACTTCGTTCTCTGTGAAGAAGAAAAGTGTCTCGGACAGCGGTGTCAGGATCTCCTTAAACGCGTAATCTGATTTTTTGGAGAGTTCGATCTGCGACAGCTCTGTCACATAGTCGTAGCGGACAACGTCCGTATCAGTAAATCTTCCTTCGCCCACTTTGAGGACCGGCGCATAGATCAGTCTCTCCTGAGCGAGTGTCTTAAGGGCTCTGTCAAAAGCCTCTTTTGTCAGAATATATCCCAATTTTTGCCTCCCTTCTGCTGTAATGACCAGCCGTATAGAGGTACTGCCCGGAAAACAGTACCGAGCAGCACCGCTATTTTTTATTCATCCCCTTTTCTGCTTTTTCAGGAACATTCTGAGGAACATCAGCATCACATATCCCACCAGCATGCTGGTCACAAAGATCTGCAGACCGGCGAGCTGCGTTACCGCATATCCAAGAGCTTCACTTCCCTTCTCCGTCAGGTATCCCGCCATCTTCTGGGACGCCACAACGCCGATCGCCATAGGGAATGTGAGGCCCGCAAATCCCGGATAGAAATCAAAAGAGAAGAAATCCGGGAGTTTATACAGGATAAAAGCAAGCGAAGCCAGCACGCAGATGTACATAAATGTCAGGACGATGCCGTTGTTCTGTCCGTTGACATTGATAAGGCTGACGACACAGAGGCTGCAGGGCGCGAGCAGAACAGCCATTGTGTGATAGGCCGCGTTCTTGATCTCCACATTGAGCAGTCTCCAGATTATAAAGGGAACAATGACCACATAAATAATGCAGCCGTAGATCGTGATGAACTTAAGGATCGGACCCGCGTTCATCTTGCCGCCGGTGACACAGGCTACCATCCATCCGTTGTAGGTAACAAACCAGCTGGGCATCATGTTCGTGAAATCTTTGGGAATGATCACTTTTCCAAATGCATGCCTGATCGTAAAAACGATAATGTGGATGCAATGGATCGCGACAGCTATAAACCAGATGATCTTTCCAAAAGGAAGACCGATCTCATAGTAAAAACTTCCGAGCACCATGAGCACCATGCTGAACGCGCCGTACAAACTGGCGGGGATCGTCATATCGTACTCTTTCATACAGGTTCCTGAAAACATAGCGATCTTCAGGATATAGCAGATAATAAAAATGGTTCCGAGGGCCATGATAAGATAGCGAAGCCAGACGAAGCCAAGACCGCCGTATACATTTCCCAATGTGAGAAAACTCAGGAATGTGGCAATGCAGGGTACCGGTATTTTTTCTAAGCGACTCATTGTTTACTTTCTCCTTTTCATATGGAATGATCACAGACCCGGCCGGGGCTGTCTCCCCCTTGGCAGCCCCCGTCGCAGAAGGTCTGGTCTCAGAAACGGTTCTCAATCGTAGTAGAACTCGTAGGTGTTTTCCCGGATGTGGAAGAAATCAGAGTAATCGATATCAAACAGCGGCTTTTTAACTCTGCGCACATCTATCTTTCTTGCGATCATCTGCTGTAGAACTCCGCCGTAAGCCAGATCTCCCTGAAGGAGCGCGCCGATGATCATTCCGTCCTTATGGACGATCTTCTTATAGACTCCGCCCTTCTCGTAAGTCTCCACTTTGATGGTCTCATCAGTGGGATCGGGATTCACGTTGCCCAGGGACATTGTGCTGATATCGAGGAAGCGCATCGTGGATTTACTTGCAAAGAAGTCCGTCATTTTCTCGTTGTATCCGGCCATATTCGCCGCAGCGATCATGCCTTCCTTTACTGCCACAGGCCAGATCGGGCTTGTGCCGGAGACGTCGCCGGCTCCGTAAATATCAGGATCGCTGGTCTTGCCGGTCTCATCATATACAAGACCGAAACGGCTCAGTTCAAGGCCGCTGTCCGCCAGGAACTCCACGTTGGAGCGTACGCCCGCTGTGACTACAAAGAAGTCGCAGGGGATCACAGTGCCGTCGCTGAGGATGACTTCCGTGATCTCGTGTTTGTCATTGATCGTCACTTCATTGACACCGACGCCATAGTGCTGCTCAACTCCGTGCGCCGCAAATGCGTCGATATAGGCCTGTGCCGCTTTCTGATCGAGCTGCTTATTGAGAAGCCAGCCGGCGAAGTCGCACAGGACGACCTTGACGCCCAGTTCCAGAAAACCTGTCGCGCAGTCAATGCCGACAAGGCCTGATCCGAGGACCACAATATTCTTTTTGGTCTTCGCCACTTCCTTGAGGACCTCGATATCGTCGATGTTGCGGAATCCGATCATGTTCGGAGAACCGAGCATATTCTTGATCGGAGGGAAGAAAGTATGGGAGCCGGTCGCGATCAGGAGCTTGTCATAGGAAACTCTCTCGTCTCCGTCCAGGATCACTTCCTTCTTCTCCCTGTCGAGGCCGGTCGCCTCTCTGCCCTTCATCCAGTCGACTTTATAGAGCGTTTCAAAATCTTTCTCGACGAAACGCAGTCTCTCGATCGTTCTCTTTCCTGCCAGATACTCGTGAAGAATGCAGCGGGAGTAGATGTCCTTGTCCTTGGAGATCAGGACGATCTGACACTCCTTGTCAAGTCTGCGCAGTTCCCTGATGGCGTTGACACCCGCCGCGGAGGAACCGATGACAACATACTTCATATCATTTCACCTCCTCGAGAGTGATGGCATGCATGGGACATTTCTCCACGCACATGGGGTTGGCGGTCTTTCCGTCTTCGCTTCTGTGGACGCACATATTGCACTTCATGATCTCGCGGAAGTGGATGCTGTCCGGTTTCAGGATACCGAAAGGACATGACATGACGCACATGTAGCAGCTTGCGCACTGCTCTTTATCATAAGTGACATATCCTGTCTCGGGGTCCTTCTTCATCGCGCCGGTCATGCAGGTATAAACGCATTCCGGATGCTCGCAGTGGCGGCAAAATATAGGAGCGGGCTTAGTCTCACTGTCAATTACGACCCTGTTGCGGGCGTCGCCGCTCTCCGTCTCATGGCTGACCACACAGGCAGTCACGCAGGTGAGACATCCGATGCAGCGGCTTCGGTCTATTTTGATTCTATACATAATCTACCTCCTTACCCGTCGACATCAGATCTTCTCAAAACGACAGATTCCGCCCTTGTAATTGGGCTCCTTGGAATACTTGTCATAGTTGGAAGGTGTCAGCTTATTGCACTCGATGTAGTGGATCGGAGCAAAGAGCTGGTTGTAAGGTACATTGTCCGTGATCTTGACAAAGAAGTCCGCGTTCTGTCCGTTGACGGAATATACACGGATCTGATCCATCTCGCGGATCCCGTTCTCTTCTGCCTGTTTCGTATTCATATACAGATAGGCCTTGCTGAGGGATACGTCTTCCACGAACTTGACTTCCTTGGTGCGGCTCTGAGTGTGCCACTGTCCGACAGTTCCGCGGCCGGTATTAAACACGATCGGGAATTCTTCATTCGGAACATAAGGATTAGGAAGGGGCTCCTCAAACATGAAGTTCGCCCTCTGGTTCGGGGTAAAGAACTTGCCGTCCGCATAGAGTCTTCTCTCCTCATCCGCGAACTCCGCTTCTCTTCCCTCAGGATAGGGCCACTGTCTGCCGTGGGAGCCGGTGAGCTCATCCCATTTCACGCCGCTGAAGTCACAGGGTTTGCCTTTGGAGATCTCACGCAGCATGTCGAAGCACATCCTGGGGGTCTCCCACTTCTCGATAGCCTTGCCCATTCCGAGTGCTTTCGCTACGCCGAGAATACACTCGTAGTCGGAGATCTCATTCTCGCCGCGGGGCAGTACCTGACGCAGTGCGGAAAGTCTGCGCTCGAGGTTGATATAAGTACCTTCTTTCTTGATGCCGGGCACTACGGGCAGATATACAGTCGCGTTCTCCGCGCTCTCGATATTGTCATAGATATCCTGGACGACAAAGAGATCGAGCTTCTTAGTCGCTTCCGCGAAAGTCTCGTTGTTGGTCCAGCTGTGTCTTGGATTCGTGCAGAGGATCCACAGGCCCTTGATCTTCCCTGCGTTGATTCCCTCCACGATCATATTGTAGGGAATCGTGGGCTTCTTCGCGACATGATCAACGTCGATGCCGGTCAGCTCAGCGATCCTTGCTCTCTCATTTTCATCCGTGAAGTCACCGCCGCCGAACAGGCAGGTGGTATTGCTGAAGAGACGGGAAGCCATGGCGTTGCATTGTCCGGTAATGGAGTTGCCGCCGGTACCGGGCTTTCCGATATTCCCGGTCATCAGAGCCAGGTTGATAATGGACTGCGCTGTGCGCACTGCCTCATAGCCCTGGTTGACGCCCATGGTCCACCAGAAAGAGACAGCCTTGCCATTGTGGATGAGGTTTACGAGTTCAGTGATCTGCTCCGCGGAAAGGCCTGTAGCTTCCACTCCCTTCTCAAGGGTAAAGTCCTTCACGAATGCCGCGAACTCGTCAAACTTATTGGTGTGCTCTTCAATGAACTTGTGATCGATCCAGTCCTTCTCGATCAGCATGTTGGCGATCGTATACATCAGCTTGAGATCGCTCCTGGGCTTTAACCCATACCAGTAATCCGCGTTCATCGCGGTCTCGGACTTTCTGGGGTCGATGACGATGATCTTATGGCCGGGCACTTTGTTCTGGCGCACGCGTCCCCAGACAATGGGATGCGCGACAACAGGGTTTGCGCCGATGAAGATGATCGTATCGGATAATTCCAGATCCTTAAGTGTGTAACCGGGAGCGTCGTAACCGTAAGTCTGCTTGTGGCCCACCGCTGCGGTCGCCATGCACAGACGGGTATTTCCGTCCACGTTCGTCTGCAGGTAGTTTCTCATGACATGACCGAAAATAGCGAACTCCTCAAGAGTAAGCTGACCGGTACTGATTCCGGCAACGCTCTCCGTTCCATATTTTGCCTGAAGTTCCTTGAGCTTATCTGCAACATGCTGGAAACCTTCCTCCCATGAAACTTCCTTCATGGTTCCGTCTGCCTGCCGGATCTTGGGCAGCGCATCAGGTTTAACTGTCGTCTGCTGCTTGCTCAGAGACAGTCCCTTTATGCAGCTGAATCCGTCGTTGACAGGATATCCCTTGGTAGGGATCGTCCTGACGATCCGGCCGTTTTCAACGCAGAAGTCCAGATTACAGTCAATCGCGCAGAAATTGCAGGTTGATTGTATCCTTTTCATTCTCTCCTCCATTTCCAATTTCCCGTGTTTTGGTTAGTTTACACAATCTATCCAAAAAAAGTCTGGATTATCTTATTCATTATAACATGTATGCCGGCCTGCATGTGTTGCATACGCAACATAGTTGTTCTATAATGTTATTGCTTTCACAAAATTTGCATTATCCGATTGGAGTATTTATGAGTGATATGCTGATCCATGCGTTTCAGACGCATCCCATGTTTAATGGCATTTCTCTGACCAGCTGTCAAACCCTGATGAACTGTCTGGGATGCAGAGAGAAGAGTTATAAGAAAGACCAGATCATCCCGGCATCGGAAAATTCAGCCAGGCAGATCGGAATCGTTATCTCCGGCTGTGTTCATACCATCAAGGAAGATATATGGGGACGCTGCACTTTTCTTACTTATACCGGGGACGACGGGGTCTTCGGGGAAGTGCTTATCGGAGAGAATCTGAGCGAGAGAGGAATTATCTTCAGAGCGGCGGAACCCACTACAGTCCTCTTTATCCCGGCGGACAGGATCCTTCACCCCTGCAGGAACTCCTGCCCCTTCCATCACGCACTCTCCAGGAATCTGTTTGATATGATCAGCCGCAGAAACGTTGCGCTGACGGAGAAGATCGAGATCACCTCCAAATCCTCTCTCCGCGAGAAGATTCTGGCGTATCTCTCCCTGGAAGCGCAGAAGGCAGGTTCCATGAAAGTAACAGTCCCCCTGAGCCGCTCGGAAATGGCGGATTATTTGTGCACAAACCGGAGCGCGCTCTCGCGGGAACTTGCGAATATGAAAAAAGACGGGATCCTGGATTATGATCTTCGGACCTTTCATCTTCTTCAGGTTCCGGAGAGCAAATGAATTTGCCTCCTTACCCGGTATATCCGAACAGAAAAACAGGGCAGTGCCGCAAGCACTGCCCTTTAAACATTTCTTTAAGTATTCTTACTTTCAGCCTCTGATCGCTCTTGCCTCGAAAGGTTTCAGAATGCCGCTTTCTCCTGCCCCAGCATAGTTGCAGATCAGGATCTCTCCCGAAGGCATGCCGCTCACCGGCACTTCATAGCCGCATAGAGGCCCTCTTCTATCTTTTGTTTCAAATCCTCGTAAATAGCTGTGAATTTCTGAGCGGGCATAATGTTTTACCTCTGATATCACTTGTCATCATGCACGATGATACTCAAAATCTTCTCTTCATTGTAGCGGGACAGGATCAGCGCTCCCGCGAGACAGATCACTGCCGCAGAAACAGCTGCGATCCGATAGCCGAGCCCCGTTTCAGTCCCGATACTGGCGAAAGCAGTGAACACCAGCATCGCAATACTTTGACCAAATTTGAAGGCAAACGTTCTCGCCGCGAAGAACATGCCCTCGCGGTTCTCTCCCGTCATCACTGCGTCCGCTTCCGCGATATCCGCGACAATCGCCTGGGGAAGGATTCCGAGGATCGCCATAGGAAAGGCTGCCGCGCAGACAATAATGATGCCGAATACCAGGCCGGAACCGCCCAAAAGACCTGAGACCGCGGTGATCAGGTACACGATCGCAAGACCTGTGAAACCGATCAGCACCAGTTTCTTCTTGTTCATGCGGTGCGCCAGCGCGTTGACCGGCATATAGCAGGCGAAGGACAGAAGTGTCATGGCGACATAGAGGATCGTCGTGAAAGTCTCCGGAAGCTTCATCAGGGATGTGATGAAGAAGGGAAGTCCCGTCTGGAAGATCGTAAGTCCCAGGAAATAGAGGACGTCGCTGCCGACAAAAATGCGGAAGTCGGGGTTCTTGAAGGTCTTGATCAGGGAAGTGAACGCGTCGTCGTTCGAAGGAACGGTGTGCACATACTCCTTCTCATTGATGGTAAAGGTGGGAACCAAAAGAGCGATCAGGCCGATGGCAGCCAGGATCGCGAAGGTGATCCTGATAGCCGTGACTCTGCCCATGGAAGGCTCCAAAGCGCCCCAAATGAAGGGAGCCGCATAACCGATCGCAGATCCCAGGAGGAATGTCACCGAGATATAGGTTGAAATACTGATGCGGGTGTCCTGCGTGGTTCCCAGTTCAGAGATCAGCGCGTTATACGGCGTGCAGTAGGTCGTCATGAACAGATAGAACAGGAGCAGTGTGACCAGAAGCCAGATGCAGTTCACGGTGGAGATCGCGTTCACCGGCGCCCAGAAAACGAGGACCGTGATCAGCGCGAAAGGAATCGCGATCTTCTGCATGAAAGGAATCCTCCGCCCCTTAGGGTTTGTGGATCGATCAGAAAGGTTTGCGATCATAGGGTCTGTTACAGCGTCGAACACTCTGCCGAGCGCCGCAATACCGCCGATCACGGTGGCGATCCCGAGGATCACGCGTCCCTGAGGGATGAAAAGTGTCTGACCTGCGGCGATAGAATCCGCATCCGGCTGATAGAAGTAGACAAGCCAGTTCGTGATCAGCGCCGACAGCAGCGACCAGCCGAACTGTCCTATTGCGAAACACCACATTTTCCCCTTCGTTATTGTTTTCATAGCACATCTCCTGTCAGTAAACGATTTACAGCCTTCCGGTCTCGGATATGTTTAAACATCTGAACCGGAAGACTGTATTTATAATACACTATTTTGACTTCTTTTTGTGATGGAAATGGATCTCGGGAATCGCAACATTGTCATAAACAATGTCTTTTTTCTCAAGTTCCGCATTTTCCTCCTGATCGGCCTTATCCTGAAGTTCGTCGAAATTATCGGAATGGATCTCGGGCACCGCTACATTGTCATCTCTCTCTATATGAAATAGTTTCTTCAGGTTCATCCTGAAATTACCTCCTTGCGTCATACCAGGTTGATGAAAAACGTGATAACGAGCGAATTTATAAAATCCGCGAACAAGCTTCCCACGATCGGGATCAGAAGATACGCCTTGATGGAAGGCACGTATTTGTCACAGATCGCCTGCATATTGGCCATGGCGTTGGGTGTTGCGCCCATACCGAAGCCGCAGGTACCTGCTGTGATGACGGCCGCGTCGTAATCTCTTCCCATAAAGCGGAAGATCACAAATCTCGCGAACAGATACATAAACGCAAGCTGGACCAGAAGCAGGATCACCAGAGGAAGTGCCAGCGCCGCGAGCTGCCAGATCTTGAGAGTAATCATGGCAATACCGAGGAACAGCGAAAGGCAGATACCGCCCAGGTCATTGATCTCGCCCATGTAGACTTTGATCTTTCCGGTGCTCTCTCCGATATTGCGGATAACCGCGGCGACGATCATGGCGCCGATATAGACGGGGAAGGTCATTCCCGTTTTGGTCAGCAGCGCGGACACCAGCGTGCCCAGGCCTACTGTGACGCACAGTTCAAATACCGCCGGCGCGTAATTGTCAAAGTGTCTGACGTGCTGCTCTTCGTCCTCGTCGAAGATCTCTACATCATCCGCAGACTTCGCGGTCTTTAAAAGGTCGTACTTTTTTATCAGGGAGTTGCCCAGAGGGCCGCCGATCAAACTTCCCGCGATAAGGCCGAAAGTAGCCGCAGCTGTTGCAATTGTCGTGGCACCCTGAATGCCGAAGTCCTCTATGACAGGGCCGAAGGCTCCCGCCGTCCCATGTCCGCCGACCATGGGAACAGAGCCGGTACAAAGACCGATCAGCGGATTTACGCCTAAGACGCGTGAGACCCCGACGGCCAGGACGTTCTGCAGGACGATCAGTAGAATAACCTGGACCAGAAAGATGATCAGGTCCTTCCCACCCTCCTTGAGGACAGCCAGGTTGGCCTGAAATCCCACAGAAGTAAAGAAAAACACCATACAGATTTCCCGGAAGGTGTCGTCATAAATGAATTCAACTACACCCATCACATAGAGGATGCAGGAAATGATGGCGACCACAAGTCCGCCGACCACAGGTGCCGGGATGCAGAAGGTCTCCAGGAAACGGATCCTTTTGCGAAGAAACTGTCCCAGCATCAGGACGCCGACAGCGATGGCAAGGGTAAGATACTTGTTAATCTCGATTGTGATCATGATCGTCCCTCCTTACTCTCCGGATGTCTGTACAGTAATGCCGCATTCCTGGTAGTACTGTGCTGCGCCGGGATGGAAAGGGATCGTGACTGACTCCACAGCTTTCTGTTCCTGAAGGTCGAATTCCACCGGAACTGCGTCGTTGAGCGCTACCTTCTCCTTAAAGAGGGCGCCTGTGATCGTATAGATCTTATCTGCAGGGGTCTTGTCCGATGCCAGAAGGACTGACATCACAGCCAGCGTCGTCACGTCGCTGTCCTGTCCTTTGTAAGTTCCTGCAGGTATCACTGCTTTCGCATAGAATCCGTAAGCTCCTGTCAAAAGATCGCTCTGCTGCCCTTCGATCGGCACAAGGCTTACAGGTGTCGTCCCGGATAGGTCAGTGATGACCTGCGCCGGCGCGCCGGCTGTGCAGAACATCGCGTCGATGCTACCATCGCCAAGAGCTTTTGACGCCTCCGCGTAAGTCATGTTCTGAACTGTCAGCATGTTGGATGTAAGCCCATAAGCCTGCAGGATCTGAGCCGCGTTCTTCTGTGTACCGGAATCCGCTTCGCCCACACTCACCTTCTTCCCGGCGAGGTCACTTACAGAAGCAATTCCCGAATCCGCTCTCACCACGATCTGTACAGGCTCCGGATACAGCGACGCGATCGCAGAGTATCCCTTCATTGCCTGCGTATCCAGCGTGCCTGCGTACATCTCGTCAATGACATCGGACTGGGCGATCGCCAGCTCCAGATAATCCTGAGAGAGCAGACGGATATTTGCCGCCGAACCGGCCGTCGTCTTTACTTCGACATTGATCTTATAGGGATCTTTCTGAAGCGTCTGGGACAACGCCTTGCCCAGAGAATTATAGTTGCCGCCCTCTCCCGCTGTTCCGATGCGGAGCCTGCCCTTCTGTCCGCAGGCCGTCAGCGCTGCGAGAACAAACAGGAAGGCCATTATAAGTGCTGTTTTCCTTCTCAATCCTTTCAAATGCATCCCCTCCTTACACTATTTTGCCAGGTGGTTACTTATGCCATAAATCCTCCCGTAAGATGTATCTATTATCCACTATTTTACGCTAAAGTGCAAAAGAATTAAGGCCTTTCTAATGTCAAAAAGCCCGGAACCGCGGCGCAGTTCCGGACCTTATGATGTGGGTATTATTTTTTTTCGAGAATTCTGTCCCTTATCTTTCTGGCAATTCTCCCCGCTCTCCTGATCTCAGGCCGCGCGAACTCCCTGGCCGCCACGTCCTTATCAGCAAGACTGACCAGGATCGCCTCTTTGGACTTGGGAGGATGGGCAAATGTCAGCGGCCACATATGGCCCCGGATAATGTTCTTCTCCTTATCAGTGAGATTAAAATCTTTGTCCGCCTTCTCCATTGCGATCTGCGGGTGCCTGGTTCCATGTTTATATGCGGTAAGGCCCTCTTCCTTGATACTGTACTGATAATAATCGTGCAGCATGGCTCCCCGCGCCAGTTCCTTCTCATCAATCTTCCATTCCAGCTTCTCAGCAAGTTCAAAAGCCCGTCTTGCTACGGCAACGCAGTGATCCAGCGTATTGCTTCCATGATGCTGCGGAAACTGGCAGAGCCTGATGATCCTGGGATCATTAAGCAGTTTCTCCAGTTCGCTGTCATAAAGTTCCTTATCATTTGTCATACACCGCTTCACCTCTCTTTCTGAATAGAGATCACCACAAATACCAGAAGTACAAACGGGTAGATCAGGAAGGGGATCAGCGAGACACTGGTCAGTTTCGCGATATTCGCCGCTACCAGCAGCTGCGCTCCATAAGGTATTATCCCTTGCGCGATGCAGGAGCAGGTGTCGAGAAGCGATGCTGTCTGTCTGGGATCCACTCCGTATTCTTTCGTAATATCTCTGGCTATAGGTGCCGAAATAACGATCGCAACTGTATTATTGGCTGTTGCAATGTCCATAAATGCCGTCAAAAAAGCAATGCCGTACATTCCGCCGCGCTTGCTGTCCGCTTTCTTGCGTATAAAGGCGAGGATTGCCTCGAATCCCCCGTTTTCCTTCATCAGCGCCGCGATGGATGCCACCAGGATCGTGACGATCATAGTCTCGAACATCCCGTTGATCCCGCTTCCCATCGATGCCAGCGCCGTTGCGTAAGTCAGGGAACCCGTGAAGATCCCGACCAGCACGAAGAGAAGGATACCTGCCATCAGCACCAGAAATACATTGATCCCCAGGATTGACATAGCCAGTACGATGAAATAGGGAAGCGCCTGCCAGATATTGAATTCAAAGGTGCCGATGGAGGCTCCCCTGCTCATGAACGCATAAACGATCAGGATCACCAGTGTGATGATCGCGGCGGGAAGAGCTACTCTTATATTTGTACGAAATTTGTCCTTCATTTCCACGCCCTGCGTCTTGGTCGCGGCAATGGTTGTATCTGAAATAAAGGAGAGATTATCTCCGAACATCGCGCCTCCGACGACAATACCAACACAAAAAGGAAGGGAAAGACCGCCGTTTTGTGAAACCGCGCAGGCAATCGGCGCAAGGACCGAGATCGTTCCCACGCTGGTGCCCATCGCCATGGAGATCAGGCATGCGATCACAAACAGGCCCGGCACCGCGAATCTTCCGGGAATGATATTAAGCAGCAGATTGGCAGTGCTGGAGGCTCCTCCCGCCTGCGAAGCAATCCCGCTGAAAGCGCCCGCCATCAGGAAGATAAACAGCATGGTCACAATATTGTCATCGCCGATCCCCTTCGCGCAGATATGGATCTTCTCGTCGAAAGTGCGCTCCTTGTTCTGCAGAAAAGCCGCGATCAGGGCGATTGAAAAAGCGAGCACCACAGAGACCACGTAAAACCCCATCTGCCCTTCTTCGGGCCTTATGTACTCGAAAAAGATTCCGTTTCCGAGATAGACCACGAGAAAGAGAAGGATCGGAAGAAGTGCTGAAGGGTTTGCCTGAGGTGCGGATGTTTGTGACTGATTCATGTGTAAACCTCGATATCTAAATCAAACTTTATTAAAATTGCAACAATGAAATATTATAACACAAAAAGGCAGCCGGAAGCCACAAAACCTCCGGCTGTCTCATAACTATGATCTCTCGCCAGCAACTCCGGATCTTCCTGTTTTCTTTGGAATATCCAAATTGATCCCCTTTATATTGTTGCTGTACGCCCCGATATGTCATAATGAATCTGTTAACTATAGTATACAGTTTTTTTGTTCACTTAAAACATTGAGAAACTATGATCCAGAGAAAAGAATTCTACATCAGTTGTGACGGCATCCGGCTTCACTGCAAGCTGGACCGCCCGGTCCCTGAACTTTCGCATGCATCGCAGTCCGTCAAAATACCGATGGTCCTGGTCATCCCCGGTCTCACCGGTCATATGGAAGAGCCGCACATCGCAGCGATCGCAGAAGCGCTGCCGCGAAACGGCTATGCTTGTCTGCGTGTCGAACTCTATGGTCACGGAAAAAGCGGAGGAGATTTCCACGACCATACTCTGCTTCACTGGGCGCTGGAACTGATGGAAGTAATAGACTATGCCCGAAAACTCGAATATGTCTCTGAACTCTATCTCTGCGGACACTCCCAGGGAGGCACTGCAGCGGTGCTCGGAGCAGGCCTTAAGCCAGACGCGCTGGATGGCCTCATTCTGCTGGCACCCGCCATGCTGATGAAGGAGAACGCCATGACAGGCGGCTTCCCGGAAAGATTTTTCGATCCCGAACGGATTCCCGACGAGACGCTGGTCTTTGACGAGCAGCCCATCTCAGGAAACTATTATCGGGTGAACAGGCTCCTGCCCTTCGACGACGCAATCCGGCTCTACGGAAACAGACCGGTTCTGGTGGTCCATTCCAGAACGGACGAACTCGTCCCTTTCCGATATGGGGAAGAGACCGCGGCGGCCTATCAGAATGCGGAGCTCACTGTCATTGAGGAGGACGATCACTGCTTTGAGACACATATCGATCTTGTAACCACAGCTATGATCCGGTTTCTGGATCGGATCCGCGAATAGACAACTCCCGGCCACAATAAAAAAGCCTTGCTCCACATGAGCAAGGCTTCCGCTTTTTTGTTCAGACTCACTTATTCGCTTTCCCCAAAAGTTCCATGAGCGCGTTTATTGTATCCTTTCCGGCCGCGCCGCCCGAACTGCCGCCCGTCTTTCCGGACAAAAGCGCGCTCAGGAGATCCGATGTCCCGGAAGATCCTGAACTGCCGGATGATCCCGCGCCCTTGGCAGAGAGAAGCGCGCCGATCAGTTCAATCGCGTTGCTGTCGCCTTCGAGCAGATTGATGGCCGCTTTCTTGGTCTTGGTATCTGCCTTGCGATATAACTGAACAAGTTTCTTCTCAGTTGCGGTCAGCTTAAGGGTATCAATAGTGTCCTTAACTGTGGACGCAGTCTTCGCTGATGAAGTCTTCTTAGCCGCAGTCCCTGTTTTGGAAGAAGTTGTCTTTGCTGCAGCAGTCTTTCCGCTGCCCGTCGCAGCGTCCAGAAGTGATTTCTGTGTAACACCGAGGGCCTTCGCCATCTGCTTGAGCACATCCTGTGCCGGTTCCTTTTCGCCGCGCTCAATTTTGCTTACATCAGAAGCTGTGAGGCCGTCGACCTTTTCCGCAAGTGCGGCTTGTGTGAGCCCTTTCTCTGTACGCGCCTTTTTGACAAGATCACCTAATTTACTGGACATGGATCCGTCCCCCTTTCTGCATCTCACTATTAAGGCAGCATCCTGCCGCATACTGCTTTTTTCTATATATCTGATTATACAACGCCTGCCGGATTACAAAAAGGCATTGGTCTTCTATCTTTACAATGATTTAGTTTGTTACTATGATAAAGCATATCAAACATAAACGATTATTCGATAAGCAAAACGCGAAAGGAGCTCCACTTTGATCAGTAAGAACGTCTTTCAGATATTAGGTTTCCTGCTTGTCTCGGCAATGCTTCTCACCGGTTGTGGAACCGCGGCAGCCGCAGCTTCCGGCTCAAGGAGCACACCTAAGGATACGACCACGGCAACGATCTGTGGGAACTCGGGCACTACAACTTCCTGCAGAAGATCTTCCGGGACTAAGAGTCCGGAAAGCTTCCCGTCTCAGACAAAAAGACCGGCGCATCCCGTATTATTTCGGGACGCGCCGGTTTTTCATTCACACAGCACTCTCACGCCATCTCAAAGACAAGGATTCTCTCCCTCCTGTCATAGTTCTCATACAACTCCGTGCAGTCGATCTCATCCACAAACTGCAGTCCGTCCGCAGTCATAAGAGCCGCCATCTCAGCCTCAAAGGGATAATAAAAGAACAGATACATCTGTCTCGGATCCTCATAATAGGACTGCTGTATTTTGCCAAGGACGGCCCGCAGGACCTCCTCCGCAAATGGATTGAAGAAATAAAAGCAGTTCTCGCCCTCAATCTCATATTTTCTGGCATCCTCGCACACAAAACGGATTCCCTTCTTGTATGCTCCCGGGAGCTTGCACCGCTCAAGATTCTTCACTGCTTCTTCACAGAGTTCCTGATCAAATTCGATTCCTGTCGCGCGGCAGCCTGTCCTGAAACTGAGAAAGATCGCTGTGCGCCCTTTCCCGCACCCGTAATCGAGAACATGGCTGTCAGAAGATATGTATCCGCTGTCCGCAAGGGCTTCCAGAACGCAGTAGTCTGTAGGTTCATAAGGGTTACAGGCTTCTTCGATAAAGTGATCGACTTTTCCGGCGGTTCTGATATTCAGTTTCTTCTCCCACCACTGTTCCGACATGGAATCCATGAGCACCTCCGGCGTAATGTCGTGTTGAAATTTATAATTCATGATATACTACTATGTGATAGTTCTTTTCACTTTAAGGAGGTTTTCAGCCATGACTAAAAAAACTGTCGCATTGCTTATCTGTGCAAGTCTTGCCTTTTCTGCTTTTGGATGTGCAGGCCAAAGCGATACGTCTTCTGCCCAGGCACCTGCGTCTGAAGAAACAGCTGCCGCAGAACCCGCGGCTGAGGAAGCTGAGAAAGCCGAAGAAGCTGTTGTCGAGGAAGCCGCTTCTGCCGCTCAGACTATTGTGGACAAGGATGCTCTCGAAGCTTCTTCTGAGATCACGACCGGAGAAATCGATTCCGCGGTAAACGCTCTTGAGGCAGCCCCCGGTGGTACTGTCCCGGACAACGGTTCCGCAGGAGAAGAAAACTATGACGCTGTATATGAGTATGTAAACGTCAAGATCGACGGGACCAATCTGATCGTGATTCCTAACGGAACGGTGAATGATGATACGGTCATCTACAATGAAAAGACACTGGGCGCGCTGTGTGACTATATCGACAGCAATGTTTTGGATAGCGGAAGAACCATTAACCGCAAATTCCTCTACGGACTGGTCTCTACACAGGTAATAGATCCGAAGATGATGTCTTCCTATGAGCAGTTCAACCGCACCATGATCTACTGCCTTACCATTGCCAACGAATTCTATAGTGTAGATGTCACTCTGAACGATCTGATCCTCGACACAACCAACAATACCAAACAGGTATTTGAAGTAACTGCAGAGGGAAAAGATGATTCCTGGATCCTGGACGGACACGAGAAGAAGTTCTATCTTAACGGGGGCAGCACAGAATACACTTCCAGTATGTTTGATTCCCAAACATTAGCGGTCTGGAGTTTTGTACTGGACGATTTCTTCGAAGTAAAGTAAACGGCTCAGTTCCGGAACAATGCACAAAAAGAGTCAGGGAACAATGGATTTCCGGTCAGGATCCGGAACCTTGTTCCCTGACTTTTTTTCACTTCTATCTCACTCCAGCCAATATACCCTGTTCTTCTTCCGTGGTGCCGGACTCGGTATATCACCGTCGATATATCCGACTGCACAGTGACCGATACCTTCCCATTCTCCTTCTATGCCGAGTTTTTCCAATATGAATTTGTACTCAGGCAGCCAGAATTCCTCTTTAGCTCTGTGGACCCAGATACTGCCAAGACCAAGCGAATGCGCAGCGAGCAGCATATTCCCCATCACAAGGCTGCCGTCATAGAGATACGTCGGATGGTCTTTGTCTCCGAGAACGATCAGGATCACCGGCGCACCGTGAAAAGGATCTGTTCCCTTTTTTATGCCCGCGATCAGACGGTTTGATTCTGACATCATATCACGGATTTTCTTATTCGTGACTGCCAGTATGATCGTAGCCTGTTCTCCCCTGCCGCTGGGAGCATAAAGGCCTGCCTTAATAATCTGTTCGATATCTTCCTTAGGCGGCATTTCCGGCTTGAAGCTGCGTATACTCCGGCGCTCCTCCATGGCCCTGATTATATCGTTCATGGTGTGTTCCTCCCTATAAGATCATAAGCTGTATTGCTAATCTACATGTCCACCCTATCATATTTTCATTAAGTTTTCCACCCGTCAAAAAAGAGCCCGCCGCCATTGCGATGAGCTCTTTTCAGCTATGATATTATCTCTGTCCGTCCGGTCTCATATCTCCGCCGTGCATTCCGCCTTGTCCCATGTCTCCGCCGTGCATTCCGCCTTGCGAGTCTCCATAGGTTGTGGAAACGTCTTCTAAGGTAATCTCTTCCGAGGTCCCTCCTGCCGAGACAGTGTATGTGCCTCCAACCTTCATCTCAGGGCAGCTGATCAGTGCCGAACTGAAGCTGCACGGAACTTCCCAGGACAACAGTACACTTCCTTCTGCATCTGTGACAGTGAGCGTCGTACCGGCTTCCGCGACTGTACTCGTATTGTAAAGAATCGATGCCTGGGTAGAGGTTGAATCAAATCCTTCAGCCATAGAAGACGCTCCACAGGCGATGATGGTCCCTCCTGTGATCTCTGCGACGCCGCCGCTCTCGCTTGCGTAATCTACGGCGCAGTTGCTTCCAGTTCCCAAAAGGCTGATATAGGTCGTGCCGCCGCTGATCTTAATGTCTCCGTTAGAGTCCAGTCCGTCAGCGTCCTGACCAACTTCGTTAACGATCATGATGTTTCCGCCGCTGATAGAGATATATGTTTCCACATCTTCTGTATCAGCAGAAGACTGCCCGCTCCCTGAAGCTGTTTCCGTTTCCCGACCAGCCGGCATCCCGCCGCTCATGCCTTCCTCACCCATATCGGGAGGCGTCGGCCTCTCACCGGTCGTGCCGTCATCCGTTCCGCTGCCGCGCATTCCGCCGTGTCCAAATGTGCCGTCGTTCCGACCTCCGCCCATCTGACCGCCTCCGCCGAACATGTCGCTGCTTCCGCCGTTGGCGTTAAATCCATCGTCCTCGCAATTGATAGAAACATCTCCGCCTGACACGTCAATGATCAGTGCCTCAATTCCTTCATAGCAATCGCTGATCAGGATCGTTCCACTCTGAACAAACACGGAAGCATCTGAATGGATACCATCATCTCCGGCAGAGATATTGATCTCTCCTCCTGCCACTGTGATATCACCTGTGGTGTGAATCCCGTCTCCGGAAGCAGTGATATCCAGTGTTCCGGATTCAATATATAAGTACCCGTTTTCAACTTCGTTAGATGTCAGAAGGCCATCGTCACCCGCTGTTACCGTGATCGCAACATCTTTGATCCGAATGCTGTCATTTGCGTGGATCGCATCATCCACTGCCGATATAGTAATTGTACCGCCGGTGATCACCAGATCGTCGTTGGCAGATATGCCATGACTGTACTGTGCAGTCACTGTGAGACTGCCGCTGCCATTGATCGTAAGGTCGTCGTGAGCAAAGATCGCGCCGTCCGTTCCATCGCTGAGCGCGGTGTCAGAATAGACCGAGCCGCTTGTCAGTATATTTTGGCTGCCCTCCGCCAGGGTCAGGAATACCTTATCCGCCTGATCCACCTGTATGCATGCATCGTCGCTGCAGTTGATCTCCACACCGTCCAGGAGGATCCACACTTTGGAGGAGTCGTGAGCATCTACAATGATGCTTCCATCCTCTAAGCTGCCGCTTAACACGTAACGTCCTGCTTCAGCGATCACGACGTTCCCGTCATAGACATAAGCCCCGTTGCCCGAGATGGACGCGCCGTCTCCGGTAAGTGTGATCACTGCCGCGCCGGTAGTGTCCCAGGAACCGTTCTGATCGTTAGTGGTGAAGTACGCGGAATCAGAGTTCTGCTCCGCGTCCTCATCCACGATCTTTGTGATTCCCAGTGCTTCTCCGTTCATGAACAGGGCTGTCAGCACGAGGCTGCAGATAACGATGGCAACGCAGATCTTATCAAGAGTATTGTGCGTTGACATATAATCCTCACTTCCCGGATCAGCCCATGTAGTCGCCGTTATAGCTGACGAGCACCGCGCTGTTCACTCCCTCGATCTGGGCCAGTTCGTTGACGAAATCCGTATTATCATCCTTGAGCCTGATCTCAAGATTCAGCTCCACACTGCCTCTGCGGGCAGTTTTGCTCTTCACATTGCACTTATTGGTCTTCTCTTTGAGATACGCCACTGCCTTTTCTTCGCTCGCGTGATCATTGCAGTCCAGTACCACGATATAAGGATGTGTGTTCTCTTTGCGCTTTGCGAAGAAGAGAATGATGAGACCGATGAACACACTGCCAAACACGGCCAGCGGGATCATTCCTGCCGCCAGCACTATGCCTGCCGCGATGGACCAGAACAGAAACGCGATGTCGAGCGGTTCCTTAATTGCTGTCCTGAAACGAACGATGGACAACGCACCGACCATACCAAGGGAGAGAACTACGTTGCTGGTCACCGCCAGGATCACGAGCGTTGTAATCATTGTGAGAGCCACCAGCGTCACTCCGAAAGTAGAGGAGTACATAACTCCCGCGTAGGTCATTTTATAGATCAGATAGATGAACACGCCCACGGCAAACGCCAGAAGAAGCGCGAGCACCATGTCGAACATGCTGACTGCTGTTACATTGGCAAGAAAGCTTGATTTGAAAATATCCGAAAATGTCATTTTTTGTCCCTCATTTCTTTATAATTTGAACCGTCTTTGCGGTTTCTTTCTTTAGTCGTAAATCCTGCACTGCGCATATTTGGAAAACGCGCAAACCCTTCTTCCGGGCGTCTGCACCGCGTCTCTTATGATCGAGGGCAGGTAGGCGTCCCATTTCACTTCCAGGATGATCCCCGCATCTCCCGCCGGAACCGTAACACAGTCGGGATCGAGGAAATCCGTACATCCCAGGCCTGTCCTGATGTCATAGTCAAATGTGACCCTGACATTACCCGGCTTGTATATAAACGGTTCTCTTGTGTAATCGACGATCGTCATCGGTCTCATTCCCTGGTACCGCATTTTGCAGTACAATTCCTGAATCAGGGAGTGTGGTGACTGGAGCATCCAGTCGATGTCGCCGTCCACGATCTTCTGCGCCTGTTCCACGGTCAGGGGCGCTGAATATTTTGTCCCCAGTCCGTTCAGTTTGCTCTTCTTCTCCAGGTGGATCACCGCTGACGGATCCCCGTTGTAGTAGCGGATCCGGAACTTCTCTCTACGGTTCACACCATCGACCTTCTCTCTGAGCGCCTTGTCGTTTAAATTGTCAAAATACAGACTTCGTATCAGATATTTGCCGTCCACAGCGTGCGGATCCGGCTCGGCAACCGCTCTGAGTCTCTGCCTGATGGAAATCAGGTCCGACCAGTTGATCTCGTGTTTCCACTCGTGGCGGTAATGGATCTCTTTATTGTTTTCCATCTGTATCATCACCTCTCTTTCCTTTGTCCTGGCTCATTATTTCATGCGAAACTTAGCCAAAACTTAGAAATCCGATAAGTTTAAAAATTTTTCAAAAAATCGCAGTTCACATAAAAAGAGCCAAAGGGGCAGGCCCCTCTGACTCGCCTGTTATTACTCCGGTCTGTGTTTTGCCAGTGACGCGTTTTTATACTCCGGATCGTCCGTCACCTCTTTGATCACTTTGATCTGCTCCGGGAAGAAGACCTCATCGCTCACATCGTACATTTCTATCTCAGCGAGGGCTTTATCCTTCCAGAAGGGGTACACATCCATCTGGAAATACTGGTTTTTATAAGCAAGGCAGTACCTTTCCTTTCGGATCCTGCCCAGGGAGGCGTCCGCGTTCATAATCAGGTTCAGATACTCATTCTCTGAGATCCTTCTCTCTGTTTTAAGATGCTTGTGCTCGTTGATCCTGATCTTTCTGGTCAGGTAATAGATATAATGGCCGTCGCTGCCGCGCTGGCGGACCCGGATCTCCTCGTTTTCATCCACTTTGAGGTAAATCTGTATGATGTCCACTTTCTCGCAGCTGGGAATCGACTGCAGCCACTCGAGATCCGGATACTCGATAAGGTATTTGCGCTCGATCTCGAAAGGAGCGGGCTCACCTAGAAAGGAACTGATCTCCGCGATCAGGCGCCTCATCTTGTCTGTGAAGTCCGTGGAGTTGTCGATTACCCGCAGGTGCGGATGACCGGTCCAGGCCTCTATGAACTTGTCGTCCATGGCAGCCGCTTCTTCTACTGTCTCGATCCTCGCAGCGTTATTGGCATTAGTATAGAACTCCTCCGCTCCCTTTGCTGCTGTCACAAGATGGAATACCGCATCATACTGATCCCGCAGTTCCACTTCACTTGCACCGACGAACCTGCAGACAGACTCAAAAGTGGCTTCGTCCATATATACCTTATTATCGAGGGCAGCCCTGTCACATACGATCAGGATCTTATCCTTCTTCATTACCTTCGCTGCCTGCTCAAAGACTTTCTCCTTGTCAAGCTGAAACCGCATATGGCAGTGCTGATAATCCGAGTTTGTTTTACAGGTCCATGGCGCTACGCCTCCGGTGATCAGCTCAGTGGCTGTCTCCGGCACGAACAGAACGTCGTATCCTCTCTCCCTGAAAGCATTGCTGATCCAGTTCATCGCTGTGGTCTTTCCCGCGCAGGGACCTCCTGTGATCACTATTTTGCTGATTTCCATCGTCTTCTCCTCGGCTTCAGGTTCACAGTTGCTCACAGATAATAGTATAGCAGAAATGAGGCTTATATTTGCAAAGAAAAAAGACCGGCAGCATGATTGCTGCCGATCTTTTCCTTATTCGTCAAAATACTGTTTCCGCCTGCGTCATCCTGTAAGGGATCACTGAGCAAGGACTGCCGTGATATGCGGGTTAGGTCCGTTGTACCAGTACAGGAAGCCTTCCAGATCGATCACATCGCCGATATGGAAATCCTTGACAGCCTTGTAAATTTCGGTGTCGGGTCCGCAGAGATAGGACTCAACAGTGAAAGTATAAGTCTGGCCGTTGACAGAGACGTTGAAGTAGAGGTCGTCTCCTTCAGTTCCGGAGCCGTTATAATTGTAAATAAACGCGACATCATTATTGTCTTTGTCCTTGATCGGCTCAACTTTCATGCCTTTGAAGAGAACTTTCTTGTTCATCTTGGCCGCAAGGTCATCTGTGCCCAGAAGAGCTGTGACATCCTCTGCTTCCGCGATATAATCGCCGTCAACAAACATCCACGTCTCAATGTCGATGACTTCGATCTCGCCGGACCACTCAGACTTGTAGCCCTTGACCTTGATCGTTTTGCCGATCTCCATCAGCTCATATTCCTTTTCCGTGCAGGGGAGCTCATAAATGAAATATGCGCCGCCGTTCTGATCCTGCAGATAAATAGATGCCTTTCCCTGATCATCCTTCACAAAGTAGTTCTGTTTGCCCTGAATCGAGCCCTGAACAACAACCTCTGTATCAGTTGCTGCTGCCATATAGTCCTCAAAGCTCATAGCATCCTCAGGAATATTAGGCTCAGTCTGCTCGGGCTCTTCCACTGTGCTCTCTACCGTTTCCTGTGTTTCTTCGGCAGGTTTCGCCTCTTCTGTCTTTGATTCCTGAGCGGGGGTAGAATTGCTGCTGCCGCCGCCGCATGCTACTGCTGCCAGCATCATCGCACCGGTCAGCATGATGACAATTGCTTTTTTCATAACTTCCTCCATGTTTAAGTAAAGTCTGTCTCAGCTGCTATACCTCTCGGAGAGCGGCTAGTGACACAAGTGTTACTTCGGTCTCCGGGGAACAGCCTCAGAAACCACTTCTATTATAGCGAAGAATCGCCAAAATAGCACATCAAATTGGTGACGCTCAATCCTGTTTCACAGTAAGCGCCGATCGGCGCCCGCTTACCCTTCCTCACTTCTTAGCGCTCTTCAGCTTCATCGTCACATAATAGATTCCGATCAGGATCCACGTGACGACCAGAGCGGCGATCAGCGCCTTTGAGGCGGTCGGCAGAGGGCCCATGTTTTCCTTCGAACCGCTCCCCATACCCGTAGTCTGATCGAGTCGGTACAGAGCCGTTACGTCGTCAAACAGCGCGTCCAGATAGGCGTCGTCCACATTTTTCTTTCTGCGGACGGATTTGGTCACATCCTCGATCAGCTGTCCCGCGGCGTCGCGCAGCGATGTGGAGCCGTTGAATACAGGAGTGACAAAGGTGTGCTGCACATTGTCGATCAGAAGCTTGGACGCCTTGATCTTGACGTCATAGTGGAGATCGTTGTCTTCCCCCATCCTTGACACATAGTCCTGATACGCCTCTGCCTCCATTGCTTTAGTTGTGACCGGCACATATCCTTCCGTCTGGGCGTAGGCGATCTGCACATCGTTGCTGATGAGGTACTGGGCAAAGAGCCAGGAAGCCAGAACGACCTGAGGATCTTCTTTGTTGAAGATACAAACAGAAGGTCCCTGGGAGATCATCCTGGGGTTCTCCGGATCATACTGAGGGAACATCTTAACTTCCGTCTCAAACTCCACGAATTTGTCCTTACTGATGTCTGAGAGGGGCGCATGGCTTCCCATCCAGGTCGCGCCTGCTGTAGAATCGATCGCAAATATACACTGCCCGGCATCAAGGAAGTTGGCCGGATAACTCGATATTTTGAATGTGGAAAAAGCGCCCGTCTTCGCGTGCTCCGCCACAGTCTTTAAGATCTCTCTGGTCGTATCGTTGAAAAGCAGCACTTCTCCCTCATCCGTGGAATAGCCGGCATCTCTCTCCTTGAGCATCTGGATCATCATATTGTCGGTGGACTTGTCGATGAAGGGGATCATGACTTTCTGCCCGTTAACCGCAAAATTGCCGTCCGCGTCTTTGGCCATGGCAGCCTCGGATACTTCCCAGACAAAGTCCCAGGTCAGTACATCAGGCAGTTCGTAGCCGAGCTTCTCCACAAATGTCTTGTTTACATAGCAGGCCTCGGTGGAACGCATGTAAGGCAGAGCATAAGTCGTTCCTCCGATCGAGCATTCCGATAGAAACTGCGGCACGACTTCATCCTTAGAGGGACCGTCGAATTTAAGCTCGCTTCCCGCAAGCCCGTACTTGGCGTCTGAGATCAGTGAGTCGAGAGGTACCACGACATTGTCGCCCGTCATGTACGTCGCAATGTGGTCCGGATAGGTAATGCAGACATTAGGAGTCGTATTGGTGGAAATGTTCGTGATGACATCGTTGTATATTTTGCCGTAATCCGTGTAAAGGCGCATGTTGACGTCGATATTGGGATAGAGCGCCTCAAAGTCCGAGATCGCTTTCTCATAGATCTTGGTCTGCGTCTTGTTAGTGTCGTTTTTGGCCCAGAAGCTCAGTTCAATCTTCTGACTCTCGTCGAGCTGCTCCGGCACCGCGAACTCAGCTCTCCCCTTTGAACCGTGGCATCCGGTCAGAAGGGTTCCGGCAAGGATGCAGACGGCAGCGAATACTGCAGTTTTTCTGAATGGTCTCATCCCTTGGTACCTCCTCTCGAAACGCCTGCCATGATCTTCTTGTGGAAGATCAGAAACAGCACGATAAGCGGCACGGAGATGACCACGACGGCGGCCATCATGGCCGGGATGTTCTCGCGGCCAAAGCCGTTCTCACGGATCTCCTGGATACCGTTTGAGACCAGGAAGTAGGCCTGGTCGTCCGTGATCAGACGGGGCCATACGTAGGAATTCCAGCACTCGATGACCTTCAGGATCGCGATAGTCACCATGGTGGGCTGGCAGATCGGGATCATAACTTTCCACAGATACTTGAAGTCTGATGTCCCGTCCACCTTGGCCGCCTTGTAGAGTTCTTCCGGGATCTGCTCGAAGTTCTCCTTGAGCAGGTAAATATAGAACACCGAAGTGACCGAAGGAAGGATAAGGCCGATGTAACTGTTGCGCATTCCCGCGTTGGTGATCGTGACGAAGTTGGTGATGATTACCAGTTCGTTGGGGATCATCATCAGGGACAGGAACAGTGTGAACAGGATGTCCTTGCCCGGGAACTTGAGCCTTGCGAAGGCAAAGGCAGCCAGCACGGTGACCACCATCATAAGTAATGTAGTAACCACCGTAAAGATCAGCGTGTTCAGGAAGTATCTCGTGAGAGGCACCGCTGTAAACGCGTCAAAATAGTTCTGCATGGTCGGGGACAGCGTGTAGAGCTGAGGTACATACTCCGAGTTGTAGGCACTGTAGCTCTTCACTGAAGTCAGGATCATCCAGTAGAAAGGGAACAGCACGATCACGGCCCAGAAGGTCAGGAGCACGTAGGTAATGATCTTGCGTATTCTTTCGTTTCTCTGTGACTTTTTCTCTATCGCGGAGAAATCTGTATTTGTATTCATTCTGATCCCTCCTTACGCGTAGTGAGTGTTCTTATTGCTGATAAGCAGGTTGATGCAGGTGATGGTCAGCACGATCGCGAACAGGATCAGAGCTGCCGCCGCCGCGAAGGACGGGTATCCGCCGCTGTCGCCGTAGAGCATGTCATAGACATAACCTACGATCGTGTTCATACCCGCCGCGTTCAGATTAGTTCCGAAAATAGCGACCACGTCGCTGTAAGCCTTGAACGCGCCGATAAAACCTGTGATCACGAGATAAAAGATCATGGGCGATATCATGGGAAGCGTGATCCTGGTAAAGATCCTCAGTTTTGAGGTGCCGTCTACTCTCGCCGCCTTGTAATAGTCGGGATTGACACTCGCCAGCGCGCTGGTGAGTATCAATATTTTGAACGGAAGGACCACCCACACAGTGTAAAAGCACATGACGAACATCTTGGCCCAATACGGACCGTCGATGAAGTCAACCGTCGTGCCTCCGGCAGTAGTGATCAGAAGGTTCACGAAGCCGTCCGAGTACGGAGTCTTCTTGAACAGGATCATGAATACCAGGCCGACTGCCAGCGTATTGGTGACGTAAGGCAGGAAGAATACTGTCTGGTAGAAGTCCCGCAGTTTCGTGATCGAGTTGATTCCCACTGAGATCAGGAGCGCTATTCCTGTGGATAGAGGAACCGTGATAATGACCAGTATGAAAGTGTTCTTGAGTGCCTGCAGGAAATAAGTGTCCCGCAGCACATAGGCGAAGTTGTAATCGCCTATGCCGAAATATGTCTGGGAAGCGAAGTTGTATCCCTCTTCCACGGAGTAGATGATGACGTCAAACAGAGGATAGATCATGAAGACGCCGAGAAAGATCATCGCCGGGAGCAGATACAGCCAGGCTTTGGAATTATTCTTATCCATGGCAGCCTCCTTACTCAGCGAAGAGGGGTGAAGCGGCAGCGTACGCGGGCTCCGGTCTCATGATCAAACAGATAGATCCTGCTCGGCTTTATCCTGAAGTTCACGGTCTCCCCGCTCACCTCTGCGAGCTCCTCCGTGTTGACGATCGTGCGGATCGAACCGTTTGCCGCATGGGCGTTCGTTGCTACAATGCTGGTATCCCGGCCCATGACTTCTACAGCTGTAAGGCCGCATTGCAGCTCTCCGTCCTTCTCGGGATCAAACCCTTCCGGCCGGATGCCGATCGTGACGGGTCCGTCTTTCAAAGCCGCTCCGGGAGCGGCGTCAGGCGCGCCTTCTTTCCAGCTGCTGTCAGGCTCTGCCTTGATGATCGCGTCTCCTCCTATATACACAATTCCGTTCTTCACTTCGCCCTCAAAGACATTGATCGGAGGCGTTCCGAGGAACTTGGCTACAAAGATATTGATGGGATCTTCGTAAACGAGCTGGGGCTTCGCGATCTGCTGTACAACGCCCGCCTCCATGACTACGATCAGGTCGGAGATACTCATTGCCTCCTCCTGGTCATGGGTGACGAAAACAGTAGTGACGCCGGTCTCCCTCTGGATCCTTCTGATCTCCTCTCTCGTCTGCAGCCTCAGACGGGCGTCGAGGTTGGAAAGAGGCTCATCGAGAAGAAGGACTCTCGGGACCTTGACCAGGGCTCTCGCTATAGCGACTCGCTGCTGCTGTCCGCCGGAGAGCTCGCTGGGCTTTCTCTCAAGGAGCTGGTCGATCTGTACCATTCTCGCCGCTTCCTCGGCCCTTGCGCGCATGGCCTCCTTCGTCATCTTATCTTTCCCCTTGAGATTCTCCATGGGGAACATGATATTTTGAAGAACTGTCAGATGCGGATAGAGGGCGTAACTCTGGAACACCATGCCCACGCCCCTGTTCTCCGGAGGCAGATCCGTGACATCGTCGTCTCCGAAAAAGATCTTGCCGGAAGTGGGTTTCTCCAGTCCGCAGATCATGTTGAGCGTCGTGCTCTTTCCGCAGCCGGAAGGGCCCAGAAGACCGATCAGCTGGCCGTCGGGAATCTCAAAATTGAAATTGTTGACGGCGATCACGTCTTCCTTGATCTTCTTGTTGCGGTTGGGATACCGCTTGGTCAGGTTTTGCAAAACGATTTTCATTTCCCTTGTTCCCCCTTACGCTTCATTCATTTCAGTCAACAGTTCCTTGCGCACATAATAGTGTCTGCCCAGCCACTCGGAAATTCCGTCGAGTCCGGGATAAACCACTCGTTCCGTAATATTCTGATGGTCCAGAAAATCCCTGATCTGCCAGCGCAGCTCCTTGGCGATGACATACCGGGCTGTATTCTGTGTGTTCTCATTGAGAAATCCAACAATATCGGTCATCTCGATCGGAACAACAGTAAGGAATGAGTATTGGCTGATGATCCGCTTGTCAATCGACGGCGGCTCGATCACAACCATACTCTCGTCCTTCATATCCCGGTCGTACTCCTCCGGCGACCCGCAGGCTTCGCTGAACATTTCTGCCGAAAACACGGTCGAACAGTATTTATTCATGATCTTTTGGTATTTGTCCGGAAGAAGCTCGTGCAGTTCATGCACGTCGATCCTCCACACGACGGAGTCGTGTTCCGTCATCCGGTCCAGATCCTGCTCCGCTATGGAAAAGTGCAGCGCCATCAGCGGTGAGAACGACCAGTCCAGAAGTCTTGTGGGAAGCCCGTGATGCTGTCCGAGGATCATCTGCTGCCAGACATTTCCCTCGATGATCGGCCTCTCCATGACCGCGTATTTGGTAAAATTCTGAAGCATCGGCATCTCAAGCTGCCTGCTCAGAGATTTACAGTTTCTCATAAGAGAGGTAGAGAGCGTAAAGCCCGAATCACACTCCCCTCTGTAAATAAACAGATCCCTGTAGCGTTTCAGTTCAGGTCTGTAGGTCTGCTCCGCGATCAGATCCTTCAGCTGTTCCATCGTCTCAATTCGAATATTCCTGATCATCTTTCCGTCTCACTTTTTTGGAAATAATTCCGACAGAAGATCTCCCAGTTTCTTGGGATCGATCACGCCGTCGTGTTTGTCCGCGTAGCTCTTTACCGCCTTCATAATACCCGGCATGTAATTACTGAACAGGGAAAAAGCCTCTGCCTCCCAGTCCACCGCTTTGTATTCGACATTGCCCTTATAGACCCGCTCAAACATATTGATGCTGATCTCGCCCGCGGCAAATGTGACGATCCCGGCAGTGACCGCGTTCAGGACCGATCCCGCCGCGTTGAGCCCGGGGATGAGCTTGAGCTGGTTCAAAAGCGTCCTGCCCGCAATTGTCGTCATTCCCACTTTCAGCACACTGTTTACGATCGAATTGATCTGGGAGTTCTCCCTGATCCCGTAAGTCTTCGCGATCGCTCCCATCATGGCTGTCTGCAGCGGCACGAGCACAGCCGCATCCGGCGTAGGGATTGGAATGGCGCCTACCGCGCAGGCCGCTGTCGTCGCGCCGACCACAATGGACTGTGCCATGCCGCGCTTGATGCCCACATCGATGTCCTTGACCGCGTTGTTGGCCATCCTTATGCCCTTGGGTGCCAGTTCATTGGTCTTCTCTACCAGCTTATCCAGATTCCTGGGCGCGACGCTGAAGGTCTCATTGATCGGATAGAGCTTCGCAACGACGGGAATGATCCCCTCTATGACCAGAGGATTCTTTGTATGCTTGCTGTTATATTTGTGGATAGCGTCCTTGGCCATCCGCACATTCTCTTCCTCTTCGATCTCGGAATACGACTTGGTAAAGACCAGTATGATCGGAACTCCTTTCCAGTCGTCCGAGACTGATTTGATATAGCTCAGGACTGACTGGTCGATCCTCTTGACAGTCCCGTCAATGCAGAACCAGATCATATGGATCAGTTTCTCCACATTTTTCTGCCTGACGCCTTCTTTCCCGAATTTCGCGATGTCGTTCCTTGTCTTATGCTGATGGAAAAAATCGAACTCATAACCTGCGGTGTCGATCATCCTGAAAGGCAATGAGTCGCTCTGATAGACGGCAATTGCATTTGTTACAGGATCTCCGATCCCGGTCTCTGCCTTTTCTTCCCCGAGCATTGCGTTGATCAGTGTGCTCTTTCCGCATCCGGAAGTACCAAGGAGCATTACATTGATCCTGCCGTCGTTCATGTCAATGATCTCTTCATACCCTGACTTATCTCTGTTTTGCCCCAGACTTATCTCTTTCTTATCTCCAAAAGGAAACATATCACTCTCCTCGCACCAGTTCCTTCAGCAAAATATCGGCGATCTTCGTGCTGTGCACAATATAACTTCCGTGTTTCTCCCCTTTCAGGATCATCAGCCGAGCATTCGGGATCGACTCCGCGATCAGCCTTGTCTCCGCCTCTCTGATCAGGTCCCTGCTGCCCGCGGTCACCAACGTCTTCACTGTGATCCGGGACAGCTCCGCCGGCGCGATGTCCGGCTCATTCTTCATCAGTTCGATCAGAGGATCATATCTCACGAGCGAACTCACTTTCAAAAAGAGCCTGAATGGCAGCGTCGTGCCCTCCGTGGTGATGTTCGCTCCGCTCACCACAAGATTTGTGATCCTGCTGCAGTCCATAGCTGCCAGGAGCGCCACGATCCCGCCATCCGAGAAACCGTAAAATGCAACGTCGCTGAGGTCCAGTTCCGTCATAAACGCGATCATATCCTCAGCCATGTCCTTATAGTGCAGTTCCCTGCAATGACTGCTCTGTCCGTGTCCTCGGGAATCGATGCAGTAGCAGGTAAAATGCTCCTTGAGAACCCCGACTGCCTCATCAAAGATCGTGTGATCCTCTCCGTTTCCATGCACCATGATCAGCGGTCTTCCCTGACCCGTTTTCGTATAATAAAGCTGAATGCCGTTAACGCCTATAACCATTGTATTATCCTCTATGCTGTCGAAGCTACAAATCAATTATAGCGCATTAATGCAGTGAATCAGTCTAAATTTTGCAAAAAAAGGGAGCATATCAGTGGGGCTGCAATCCCCTGATACGCTCCCTTTTATTATTTACTTATTGATTATCCCGCGCAGGTTCATTCCCTGTGCGCCAGACCTGTCGGATCAGATCTCAAACATATCCGCGTACGCCTTCAGAGCGCCGTCGGTGTCGTGAGCCAGAACGCGCTTAGCAAGGAGTTTGCCGAGCTGTACGCCTTCCTGGTCGAAGCTGTTGACGTTCCATACAAAGCCCTGGAACATAACCTTGTTCTCGAAGTGAGCAAGGAGTGCGCCGAGAGACTTGGGATTGAGATCCTTGCCTGCGATGATGCTGGAAGGACGGCCGCCTGCGAACGCCTTGTTGGGGTTCTCGTCAGCTTTGCCGCATGCAAACGCCATGATCTGTGCCGCGACGTTCGCGCAGAGCTTCTTCTGGCTGGTGCTGCCCTGAATGACAACATCCATGCCGATCTGGCTGTCATTGAATCCTATAAACTGCATGGGAACAATGTTGGTTCCCTGATGGAGCAGCTGATAGAAGGAATGCTGGCCGTTTGTGCCGGGCTCACCGAAGATAACAGGGCCGGTAACATAGTTAACGGGCTCGCCGAAGCGGTTGACGGACTTGCCGTTGGATTCCATATCCAGCTGCTGCAGGTGTGCAGGGAAGCGGGACAGAGCCTGGGAATAAGGAAGCACTGCAGTGCAGAGATAGCCGCATACATTTCTCTCATAGACGCCGATCAGAGCATCCAGAAGGGCTGCGTTCTTTCTGATATCGGGATCCTTAGCCAGAGCGTCAGACTCTGCTGCGCCGTCCATGATCGCCGCGAACACTTCCGGTCCGAATGCCAGGGACAGGACAACTGCGCCTACGCAGGAGGAGGAAGAATAGCGGCCGCCGATGTAGTCATCCATAAAGAATGCTTCCAGATAGTCAGCGCTCTTCGCCAGAGGAGAAGTCTCACTGGTAACAGCAAGCATGTGCTTAGAAGGATCTACGCCTGCATTCTTAAGGGCATCCCTTACGAAGGACTCGTTGGTCAGAGTCTCAAGGGTGGTGCCGGACTTGGAAACAACGATGAAGAGGGAATGTGCGACATCGACGGACTTCAGGACTGCTGCTGCGTCGTCGGGGTCAACGTTGGAGATGAATCTCGCTTCCATCTTCTGTTTGCCGTATCTCTTTGCCCAGTTCTCAAGAGCGATATAGAGAGCACGGGGGCCGAGGTCAGAGCCGCCGATACCGATCTGGACTACTGTGGTGAACTTCTCGCCTGCAGCGTTTGTGATCTCGCCTGCATGTACTTTGTTCGCGAAATCAGCCGCCTTCTTCTGCTGGCCTGTATAGAACTCTCTCTTGTTGACGCCGTCAGCGATGACATCGCCGCCCTGCTGTCCGCGGCAGAGCTGATGCAGAACGAGACGCTTCTCACCTGTGTTGATCACAGCGCCGTTGTAAAGCTCTGCGTATTTCTCTGTCAGCTGAGCCTCGTCAGCCAGTTCCTGAAGAACTGCGAGAATATCGTCATCAACTGCCTTAGCGGCGAAATTGTATTTCATATCACAAGCCATGGGAACGCAGTACTCGGCGACACGCTTCGCACCGTTCTCACCGGACATTACCTCTACCAGATTGACACGATCCTTGAGCGCCATCAGTTTCTCATAGGATGCCAGTGTGTCAAAATTCTTCCAAGAAACCATAATTTTTACCCTCCTTATAACTTTGCTTGGTGTGCAGCCTTATACCGCAAAATATACAACTATTATAGAGTATTACCTTTTCTATTGTCTATATTATCACAATAGACGGCGCTTGTTAGTACACAAATATTCCAAACATATGTAATTTTCCAACATAATAAAAAAAGCGGACTGCGCAATCCGCACAGTCCGTTTTTTTATCATTCAATACTGTTTACCATTTCGCCCACTGCTGTTCTCATATCTTTGACCAGTTCCTGCGATTCGTCCATGTTGTCCGATTTCGCGTAGAAGTAGAACTTGATCTTGGGCTCAGTTCCCGAAGGCCTCATGGCGAACCAGTTGCCGTCGGTCATTTTGTAGATGAGCACATTTGAGGCCGGAACGTCTTTATATCCGTCTATGTAATCCGTACACTTGTCAACCACAAATCTTCCGAACTTTCCTGGCTTATTGCCGCGGAACACATCCATGATGCGCCCGATCCTCTCGGCTCCCTCAATGCCCTTGAGCACCAGTGACACCTGGTCCTCCGCATAGTAACCGTATTTTTTATACAGGGAATCCAGATACTGCAGCAGGGTCATACCGTTCCTGCGGCACCAGGCTGCCAGCTCCATGATCAGCATAGAGGCGCAAATGCCGTCCTTGTCGCGGATCTCCACGCCGGGCGCGCACCCGATGCTCTCCTCGTAGCCGAAGAAATAAGTGTATCCCATGTCCTCCGCCTTCGGAATGACGCCACAGATATTCTTGAATCCGGTCAGCGCGTCGAACACGCGGATCCCGAAATTCTCACAGATCACACGTCCGAAATTTCCTGTGACGATGGACTTTATCATCGCGGCTTTTGCAGGGAGTTTTCCCTTTTCGTACATACTCCTTGCCATATATGCGATCAGAAGCGCTCCGGTCTGATTTCCGTTCAGAGGTATATAACCGCCCTTTCCGTCGGAGACCTCAACAGCCATTCTGTCGCTGTCCGGATCTGTCGCGATCAGGACGTCCGCGCCGACTTTGCGGCCCAGTTCCTCCGACAGGGCAAAGGCTTTGGTATCCTCAGGATTTGGATAGCCCACTGTAGTGAACTCCGGATCAGGATCCTTCTGTTCGGGAACAATATAAAAATTCTCGTAACCGAGATCCGCCGCCAGTTTCTGCATCGGGATACTGCCCGCGCCGTTGAGGGGGGTGTAAACGATCGGGATCGTCCTGTCGATCTCGTCATCCGAGCGCTGTCTCATGGACATAACATAGTCTAGATACGCAAGGTCCATCTCCTCGCCCAGCATCCTGACTTTTCTCTCCTCGATGGCCTCTTCCAGCGGAATTCTCTTAAAGCTGTCAAAGAGGTCAAGCGCCAGGATCTCCTTCAGCATTCCATCGGAGATCTCGCCGGAGATCTGCGCTCCATCCATCCAGTAAACTTTATATCCGTTGTATTCCTTCGGATTGTGGCTGGCTGTCATGTTGATGCCGCCCAGTGCCGCGAAACTTCTGATGGCAAAAGACAGCTCGGGCGTAGGACGGAGCGAAGGGAACAGGTACGCCTTGATCCCGTTTCCTGCCAGGATCTCCGCCGCCAGCTGCGCGAACTCCTTGGAGTTGTAGCGGCTGTCATAGGCAAGAACAACCCCCCGGTTCACATCCTCCCCTGAACCCAGAATAAAGTTGGCGATGCCCTGAGTCGCGCGGCCCACCGTAAACTCATTCATGCGGTTCGTTCCGGCTCCGAAAATCCCGCGAAGACCTGCTGTTCCGAACTCGATCTCCTTATAGAAGCGGTCCTTGATCTCCGCGTCATCGCCCTTTATCGCGAGAAGCTCCGCATGAAACGGATGAGCCTCCGGAAGCTTTTTAAGCCACTCCTCATATCTTTCCATGTACCCCATACTGTTCCCTCCTTTTACTTAACAAGCGTTTTTTAACGCGGTCAGTTCCTTGCTTCGGTTCATCAATAAATGATCCGGCCGTCTCTATTTTAACATAAGTGCGCCCCGATTGCCCTTTTACCCGCGTTATTCTATTTAACTGCCGCAATCCTGACACATTACTCCATGTATCAGAGCTGTGCCTTCTGCTATCCTGTAACAAAACATCTTAGGAGGGTATGACTGTGAAAATTACTTTTATGGGTGCCGGAAGCACCGTTTTCGCAAGAAATGTGATCGGAGACTGCATGTGCAGCGAAGCGCTTCGCGACAGTATCTTCGCCCTGTATGATATCGACGCGGCAAGACTTGAAGAGAGCCGGACTATCCTCGAAGCCATGCGTTCTGTACTTGGAGGATATGGCCGGATCGAGTGCTGGCTGGGCGCCGAAAACCGCCGTAAGGCTCTTGCCGGCGCGTCTTTCGTCGTCAATGCGATCCAGGTGGGCGGATACGATCCCGCCACCATTATTGACTTCGAGATCCCGAAAAAATACGGCCTGCGACAGACCATCGCGGATACTCTCGGCATCGGAGGCATCATGCGCGCGCTGCGCACGATCCCGGTCATGGAAGAGTTTGCCGAAGATATGGAAGAAGTGTGCCCGGACGCGCTCTTTTTGAACTACACTAACCCAATGGCCATGCTGTCCGGTTACATGCAGCGTTACACCGGCGTCAAAACCGTAGGTCTGTGTCACAGTGTGCAGGTCTGTTCGAAAGATCTTCTCACTTTCGTCGGCATGGAAGACAGGCTCGAGGGGCGCAAAGAGCTGATCGCGGGGATCAACCACATGGCGTGGCTTCTGGAAATCCGCGACAGGGACGGCAATGACCTCTATCCCGAGATCAAATCCCGCGTCGCTGCCAAAATAGCGGATCCTGAATTCAAGGACAAAGTCCGTTTTGACTATATCCGCAATTTCGGCTACTATTGTACTGAGTCCAGCGAACACAACGCGGAGTACAACGGCTTCTACATAAAGAGCAGATATCCGGAACTCATAGACCGCTACAACATCCCGCTTGACGAGTATCCGCGCCGCTGCATTAACCAGATCGACTCCTGGAAGAAGGAATATGCAGAGCTTCTTGAGACAGGCGTCAAGACCCACGAGCGCTCCAGGGAGTACGCCTCCCACATCATGGAATCCGTGGTAACCGGCACTCCCTATCAGATTGGCGGCAATGTCCTCAACGCCGGCCATCTGATCAGCAATCTCCCTGAAGAAGCCTGCGTGGAGGTTCCCTGCCTTGTTAACGGCCGCGGGATCAATCCCTGCCGCGTCGGCTCTCTTCCGGTCGTTTGCGCGGCCATGAATATGACAAATATAAACGTGCAGCTCCTCACCATTGAGGCGGCCCGCACTCACAAGCTCGAGCACGTCTATCAGGCGGCCATGCTCGACCCCCATACCGGGAGCGAGCTTGATATCGACACCATCAGAAAGATGGTTGACGAACTGATCGCGGCGCACGGGGATTATCTGCCGAAATTTCACTGACACATAGATAAAGCGCCCGGCGCTGGTCAAATCTTCAGTGAAAGATCGGCTGCAGGAGGAATCTATGAAGAAAAAAGCTGTGATCTTTGATATGGACGGGCTGATGTTCGATACCCAGTGTATCTACGACAAGGCATTTGACGAAATCGCCATGAAACTGTTCAGGTTCGAAATGTCCCGGGAGATGCATCTTGCTCTGATGGGCAGAAGCGGGCAGGATATGATCGATACTGCCGCACGCTATCTTCCGGAAGGAGCGGACGCGGAAGCCTTCATTCGCCGGACTTTTGATCTGGTCGCGGAACTTGTCAAAACAGAGCTGCGCGCAAGGCCGGGCCTCGATACGATCCTGACCTATCTGTCAGATAATGGATATCCCATCGGACTGGCGAGCGGAAGTGACCGCAAGATCGTCAACAGCAACCTTGAGAGCGCGGGAATCGGTCACTATTTTGCCGCTACTCTGTGCGGCGACGAAGTGATCCTCGGCAAACCGCATCCGGAAGGATATATCAAGGCTGCGGCAATGATCGGATACAGACCGGAGGACTGCTATGTTCTCGAAGACAGTCCCAATGGTATTCTCGCCGCATACAGGGCGGGCTGCGCTCCGATCATGGTCCCGAACGATGTAGAGCCTGATCAGGCCATGCGGGATATGTGCGCGGGAATCTACGATTCTCTTTCTGATGTCGCCGCGGCAATGGAGAGCGGGGAATTGTAAACAATAAATTGAAAGGGGCTTGCGCGGCAAGCCCCTTTTTCATTGCTCATAAATGCAATTGTTCCCTTAAGGCAGGCGTCCTTCACGCCTCCAGGAAGAAATTGCGGTCAACCAGGCTCACCGCTCTCTCCTCCTCGGGCTTTCCGATCGTCAGGATCAGGTCCGCTTCCTCCGCGGAGTCCGCATATGCGGCGCCCTGCGCCTCTAGCATCAGGTCCAGATATCTCTTAAGTGACAAGGTCGGGGCCGTTTCTCTGTACATACCCTTTGGCATCGCGAATCGGGAAACCTTTTCCGGCGCTCTGCCGGTAAAGAAAAGCAGTCTTTTCTTCACATCGACATACCCGTAGCTGATCCGCCTCTCCCCGGAGCGCAGTTCGTGAGTAAAGAAGCAGTTCTTCGGATCGTATAGTTTTACTTTCTCCCCAAATCTCTTTACAGCCATCATTCCGACATAGCAGGTCTCTATCCGGCCAAAAGACTGCTTTCCGTAGTAAAGGTGGATTGAAGCTTCAGCATTGCGCAAAGGTGCGTCCATATTGATATCGATATACTCTGCCGCATTACTGTGGGTGATATCGCCGGAGTGAACGATCCCCGACTTGTTGAAATGAGCGTCCCATCCCACATCGATGGATTCTCCCTCAAGGTCATATGCCTTTGCATGAAGATCCAGGTCCACACGGTTCTTGTCATTCCAGTAGACAAAAAAGCGAAGTCTTTTCACTTCTTCCGGGATCCGGATCGCCATTCCGCTTGGAAGGTAGCCTCCCTCCGAGGATTTCTTCCCGCCCTCGAGACGGCTGTACGACAGATCGAATTCCTCTGCAGACACAAAGACCTTCTTTCCTGCCAGTTCTGTCCGTGCTTTTTCCATGTGCGCACGCAGAACGTCTTCCAGGATCGCTCTCACCCTTCCCGAATACGGCGCGGTCCTTCTGTAAAGATCACAGACCGCTTCGTATTCCCTGTCTATCTCCCGGATTTCTCTTCGGCACTGACTGATCCTGTCCTTTGCATTCTTAATTACTTCGTCCGCATAACCTTTTGCAAGCATCAGCCTGTACTTCGCATAAACCGCTTCCGGATTCTTCACAGTCTCCGAGCACTGATCTATGTATCTTTCCTGTTCAGCTCTCAGCCGCCGGTAAATATCTTCCTGCGGGGTGTTTTCCTCCTTGAAATCCAGCGCGTTTAAAATGTCTATGATCGTGTGGGCGCTCAGCTTGCCGGCGTTTTCTGCCAGTCTGTCCCGGATCTCCGCGTCCGTATAACCCATCCTTAAGAGCCACCCGATCATGCGCAGCATCATTCCCGGCCGCTTCGCTATGAAGTCCAGCGCGCCTTCGTCTCCCGAAGCAAGCAGGTATTTGGCCTGCGCCTCCCAGGACCTCAGTTCACCGTTTCGCAGCGCCCTCACCGCTTCCTTGTGCTCTGCGCTTCGGGAATACATATTGTAGTCCAGGAACTGCAGGATCGTGATACATTCCTCTCTTTTGCCGCGGGACAGAATAAGGTTAGCCTTAAAATCCGCAACGGGATAAGACTCCAGGAGTTTAACGATCGCTCTCTTTTCACTCGTACGGAAATGATAGCGGTGCATTGGCAAAACAGCGCCTGTACTTTTCATCACGTCGCCGGTATGCTGGCAGATCTGCCGCCAGAGCAAGACCCTTCTGTCTGCGGCATCTCCCGGAGTCTTCCCGACTTCCGGTCCGGTTCTCAGGATCGCGTCAAAGAGCACTGCCAGGTTTTCCTTAAAGGGCACCTTAAGTCCGGCTATATCTTCCGGCTCCAGATATGGAAGCGCCTCGACCGTCAGTTCCTGTCCGGGAAGAGTCAGGCGCTCTCTCTTCTGCATGATCCGCGTAAGCGCTGTGAGCGGCGCTTCATCTTCGGGCACAAGTTCCAGGACCTTGGCCCTCAGCAGCGTGTCGTCACTCTCAGTCTTCTCAGTCGCTGTCACATCCGGCAGCCATCCGCGCTTCACCTCCGACCCGAGGAGCTGCTCAAAACCATAGGTGGAAAAATAGTGGACCATCTGATGCAGACGAAATTCCGCCTCGCTCATCCCCATCACCTGAAGCGGGAAGTCAGGATACATCGGAGGCGCCGATACATTGGGCAAAAGGCTGCGGAAATGCTTCGCGAACCCGGTCAGCGAAGGGCTGCCTGCGAGCGCGGCAAGGTCCTTCGGCTTCAGTGTAAAGCCGAGGTTTATAAGTTCCTCGTTAACCGTCACAGCCCGCGCGAGCATCTCGTCAGTCAGCTGCGGGTCGTCTTCCGCTCCCGGAGTATAGGCAGCCAGCCTGAGTTCGGATAATAACAGCTTTTCAAATTTGTTCGTGAGGCATTTCATATCATTCTCCATTCCGGCGTCAGTTCCCGGTACATTCCTTTCTAAAGACAAAAAAACAGGGGCAGGCTATCTGATGACCGACATTTGTACACCAAACGAAAGAGTTTCCTCTTTCACCAATGTTAAAAGGATGTCATCACAGGGTGTACAAAGACGCCTGCCCCCGTTCCTTACTTCCATATTCAGTTTACTACATTAATCCCGCGCTGGCTACCGGAGCTTACAGATCAGTCAGACTGCTGCGCGCGCCGGTTGTTCCCTGTCGCGTAATCGATCTCAAATCCCGGCTGTACATTGTAGCAGAAGGCACAGAATTGAACCTGCGGATCCTCAACCGATCTGGCCTCCATCAGGACGCCGGCACAGACCAGATTGTTCCCATCAAAATACGGCCTAACCCTGTACATCACATGATGACCGGTTCCCTCTACATACCTGACGACCGATTCCTCAAAGGGCAGCATACCCTCCACATTCATGTACCGGGTCCCGGTAATAAGGTTGCGCTCATTGGCATCCTGTCCTGTGAGCAAATGCCCGATCAGGTGACACCTGTTAAAGAGCATCTCGCCGTCTATATCGCTGTAGCGGTTCGTGTTCCATCCCGTCGGCTTCACGGGACTTATATCGCCCCGCTCCTGCTTGGGAAGGGTTTCAGGTCCGACGCACGCGTATGCTCCCGTGCACCGGCCCAGCTCATCCAGGGGCCAGTACTCATGAAAAGCCTCCGCAGTCATCTCTTCCTGCGTGAAAAAAGGAACATCTCCATTTATATCGACATAGGCTCTTCCGGAATAGGCCGGAACCATGTCAAGATCAAAATCTGCCGCTGTATTTCCCGGATCCCTTCCCTCTGTCTGTATCAGGGCCGGGACCGGAAACTCCTGTGTTCCTGCACTCTCCTGCTTCCGAATCCCGATATATGCCAGGACCAACAGAACCAGTAAAACCACGCACGAAGCTTTCTTCAGGTTTCTCCGGATGGCATATTGTCTCCGCCGGTCTCTCTTGGTCCCTTTATTCATGGATTCCTTTACTCATTGAGGTCGATGTTCTGCATCATCATGTCATCTGTTCCGACTCCGCATACATTGACCGTATACCAGCCGCAGGTAGCGCTGTGCGGTGTGCCGCCGTCGTCCTCGATCATCTCGAACATGCAGATCGTATAAGTGCCGTCCTTATTGGCTGTGTACGACACGTTGGGCGGATAGAAATCATTCGTTTTATAATAGTGATTCTGAGCCAGTTTACAGAGTTCATCCGGTGTATACACCTTACTATAGAGAGTCAGATCGATTTCTTTCCCGAAAACAGTATCTGTTCCCTTCGCGTCTGTCCCGACCCTGTACTGTGCGTAAGAAGTGTTGTGAATCGTGCCGTCTTCTCCTTTGACTTCTTCAAACAGTAAAATCTCATAGAAACCGTCGCCCAGATCCTGACAGGACACCTTGGGCGGATAAAAACCGCTCTCGCTGGTGCGCTTGTAATAGTACTGAGACATGCAGCTGAGTTCTTCGGGAGTATATTCCCTTGTTTCCGCGTTCTCAGCCCGGGCCGCAGCCGCAGACGCTCCGGTTCCAGCCGCGCCAAAGATCACGCTGATTCCGAGAAACGCGGCGGCAATATAAATGATAAATTTATGTATATTCATAACTTCGTCCTTTCTAAGCCGGACTTATATTATATCACTTTTTTGCCATTTTACAAATATTTAAGTAACTGAGGCCCCCCGGAGCCGTCTATTACTAAGAGACCCTCTTCTTTTCAGATGAGGATCATTTACTTCATAATACGGTAAAAAGATGCCCTGGATACTTGCGCTCTTTTGATCAATTCCGTTACAGTAATATCAACATAGTCTTTTTCCCCCATGAGGGCGTAAAGGGCTTGGACGATCTATTTATACATGACGAGTACTCTTGTCAATATGCGGAGGCAGCATGCTTCAACTTAAAAATATAAAGAAAAAATACAATACCGGCGGATACGAACAGATCGCCCTCGACGATGTCTCCCTCAACCTCCGGGACAACGAGTTCGTAGCGATCCTCGGTCCCAGCGGATCCGGAAAGACAACCCTCCTCAACATCATAGGAGGGCTGGACCGCTATGACACCGGCGATCTGATCATTAACGGCATTTCTACCAAGAAATACAAGGACCGCGACTGGGACTCCTACCGCAATCACACGGTCGGTTTCGTCTTCCAGTCCTACAACCTGATCCCCCACCAGACAGTCCTGCAGAACGTCGAGCTGGCGCTGACCATCGGCGGCATTTCCGCTGAAAAGCGCAGAGAGATGGCTCTCGACGCCCTGGATAAGGTCGGCCTTAAGGAGCAGTCCCACAAGAAGCCCAACCAGATGTCCGGCGGCCAGATGCAGCGTGTGGCGATCGCCCGCGCCCTGGTCAACGATCCCAAGATCCTTCTGGCAGACGAGCCCACAGGCGCGCTGGATACAAAGACATCCGTGCAGGTCATGGATCTCTTAAAAGAAGTGGCCAACGACCGCCTGGTCGTCATGGTCACCCACAACCCTGAGCTCGCCGAGCAGTACGCCAACCGCATCGTCCGTCTCAAGGACGGTCAGATCACCGACGACTCCAACCCGCTCATCATTGAGAGCGAGGAACCCGGCGTGCACAAGAACCTGGGAAAAGCCTCGATGAACCTTGCAACCTCTTTCGGTCTGAGCCTTAACAACCTCATGACCAAGAAGGGCCGCACTTTTTTGACCGCCTTTGCAGGGTCTATCGGTATCATCGGCATCGCGCTGATCCTGTCGCTCTCCACGGGATTCCAGAATTACATCAACCAGATCCAGGAAGAGACCATGAACAGCTATCCGCTGACTATTAACGCGGAGGAGGGAGACCTGGCCAGCATTATCCTTTCCATGCAGGCGATCAGGGATGTCAAGGCAGAAGGCAATTCCCTTGTGGAACAGCAGTACATCACTTCCTTTACCGATTCCATCAGCAATAACGATCTCAAGAGTTTCATGGATTATCTGGACGCGCACCCCGAGGAGTACGAAGAAGATGTGCGCATGATCAAGAAATCCTATGCGGTCTCACCGGTGATCTACACCATTGACGCCACAGACCGGCTCGCGCAGATCTACCCCACAAGTTCCTCCGGAGGGGGCATATTCGCCTCCATGTCGCTGGGCGGCGGATCCATGTCCACCTTCTCAGAAATGATCGAGCCGGAGCGGATGAAGAATGAGTACACGGTCGCTTACGGCAAATGGCCCGAGAAGTATAACGAACTCGCTCTGTGTGTCATGGATCCCAACCAGATCTCCGACCTGCTGCTCTACTCCCTCGGTTTCCGCGATACCAAAGAACTCTCGGACATCATGAAAGACCTCTATCTGGGCGAGAAGATCACTGTACACAATGAGCCGATGACCGTCACCTACGATGAGATCCTCGGCAGAGAGTTCAAGCTCATCGATCCCTCGTCAAAGTATAAATGGAATGAGGAATACGAGATCTACGAGGATATGTCCGATGACGACGACTACATGAGGGACGTGTATGAAAACGCGGAGCCCCTCAGGATCACGGCGATCATCTATAAACCTCAGGAAAAGGGCTCGGGATCCTCTTCGACGACCGGCGTCCTCTATCTGCCGGATCTCACTTCCTATGTGATGAACAAGGCGTACTCTTCCGATATCGTCCTCGCGCAGTTAAGGGATCCCGATTACGATGTATTCTCCGGCAAGGCTTTCGACGACGAAGACGACGATGAAGGACTCAATTTTGAGGACATGATCACCGTCGACGAAGATCTTCTTGCGGAAGCTTTCGTTATAAACATGGATCTTGATGGCCTGAGCATGGATCCCAATGCAATGACAGACATCATCATGAACTCCTCGAAAGAGGTCGTAGACAGCATCGACGAAGTCACAGGATCAATGGTCAAGGCGGTGAGCCAGGCTGATTCCGCTTTCGCGAACGGCATCATTGAGGGATATAAACAGATAGCGACTGTCACACTGACCGAGTCCGACGCACCGGAGACGAAACCGGATGTGTCCGGCGCTGCAGGAACACTGGAAAGTCTCAAGGAGACCATAGAAACAACAGCTAAGGAAGAGGCCAAAAAAGCAGTGGACGCGCGGATCGACAAGACTATCTCCGATCTTCAGGGCGTTACTACTGTCGCTGAAGCGGAGGCTTACGTCGATTCTCTGGGGCTTAATGAAGAGATGACCGCGCAGCTCAAAGATATGATCCGGCAGGGCTCTGCCGGAAGTGAATCAGGCAACCCCGAGGATTCAGTAGACGTGTCCGGTCTGATCAGCGGGCTGGATTCCATGCGAGGAACTATTTCGGATCTGGCAGCGAATGCTGCAGCCTCGCAGGCAACCGAGGGTATTCAGAAGACAATTGATTCCCTAAACAGCGCGTCCACCAAGGCGGAAGCGGACGCTGTGATCAATGAAATGGACACAGCCGGAATGGGCGGAGAGAACGCAGACCTCATCAAGTCCGCGCTCAAGGCCCAGATCGTCAAGCAGTACGAGGATGGGGGCAGGACAACACAAAAGAAGTACATCACCCTGGATTATCTCGATATCTACAAAGAAAACGCCATCTCTGAGGACAAGATCGCGCAGATGCTGGGCTCCGTCGAGCAGATTAAACTCGATCCGGCTCTCACCACGAAGATCATAGAGGAGTCCTTCGATAACTACTATGGAAGCCTGACGCCGGACGACAACAACATGGTCCCTGTGTCTGATCTTCCCTCCACTGATGCGGCGATCCAGAAGGCTCTCACTGACAACAGTTCCGGGCTCTTTGAGGAAGGTTATAACCTTGCTAAAGAATACATGGCCCTGCTCGTCGCCAAAGGCACAGGTGAAGCTCTGGCGGAGGCACTGGCGCCCCTTTCCAACATGTTCAGCGGAGACGGGGATTTCATGACCTTTGATACGGATAAGTTCGCGGAGGCGTTCAAGTTCAATAAAGACGAGGATGAGCTCAACCGGATCATGGAGACTATGATGAACGGTAAGGACACTTCCTACAAAGGAAACCTTCTCAAGCTGGGATACCAGAGAGAGGATGATCCGACCAGCATCTCTTTCTATTTTGACGACTTTGAATCAAAGAACCACTTCACCGACTTCCTCACGCGCTACAATGAAAACGCGGAAGAAGCCAAAAAGCTTCAGTACACGGACATCACAGGAATACTGATGGGCTCTGTCGAGACGATCGTCAACGCAGTTACTTACGTGCTTATCGCCTTCGTTTCGATCTCACTGGTCGTATCCTCGATCATGATCGGCATTATCACCTATATATCCGTCCTCGAGAGGACCAAGGAGATCGGTATCCTGCGCGCCATCGGCGCCTCCAAGAGGAATATCTCCTCCATTTTCAACGCGGAGACATGCATCATCGGTCTGCTCTCGGGCATTATCGGCGTTATTGTCACACGGCTGCTGCTGTTCCCGATCAACGATATAATCCACAAGGTCACACAGATCGACGACATCACAGCTGTTCTGGAGCCTCAGGCAGCGGTCGCGCTCGTCATCATCGCTACGGTACTGACTATGATCGGCGGCCTGATCCCGTCCAGATCGGCGTCCAAGAAAGATCCGGTCATCGCGCTGCGGACCGAGTGATCCCGGCAAAAGCATCGGCTGGTCAAAATCCAATATACGTATTAAAAAAGGGGTTGCATGTGCAGTCCCTTTTTGTATGATAAAAAGTCCGGCCTTTCCTCAGGTAACTACTGCCGGAAGATATTTCTTCCTCTCCTTCTCCACGAGCTGACGGATCCATTCTTTGTCCGCCAGTCCGTCTGCCGCATCGGCGATCGCCGAGTCGTGGGCGAACATGTCGAATTCCTCTTCTTTGACAGCCAGGATCTCCTGCATGGCCTCGTCCACCGTGTTGTCACATAAAAGGTGATAGACCAGCACATTCTGCACCTGACCCATACGGTAAACCCTGGAAATAGCCTGCCAGGTGAGAGATGGCTTGATCTGCGGCTCGCAGAAGATCACGATGCCTGCCGCCTGGATGTTGAGCCCGGTGCCGCCGGCCTGGACCTGGCAGACCAGGACTGCCCCGTCCTGAACCCGGGAGAATTTATCGATCAGATCCTGCCGTTCTTCCGCCGGCGTGCTCCCTGTGATCGAGCCGATGACCATAGCCCCCAGAAAATCGCATACTTTCCGGATCGTCTCCCGGAAATAGGAGTAGATGATCACCTTTTCCCGTCCTTCCACCGCCTGTTCACAGAGTTCTATAAGGCGCTGCGCCTTGGAAGAAGTCCGAAGATCATCCTGCAGGAAAGAGACTCGCCGCATCCCCATGAAGTTTCCGCCTATTGCCTCTACACTGTAGGCTGCCGCGTCTTCCGCCGTCATCTCGCACCACTCCTCTTCAATTGTCAGAGGAGGCAATTCATCGAGCACCATGTCCCTCTGCCTGCGAAGATATACAGGCGCCAGCATCTCGCGGAAAGCCGGAAGCTGCCTCATTCCCGCATAAGTGCGGACACTTTTCACCATGTCCGGGCGCACGAAACCGATCAACTCGCACATCTCCCTGACTTTATTCTCCAGGGGCGTTCCTGTCATGAGCAGGATCCTCTCCGATTCATCCTCAAGGGCGTGAATGTACTGCGTCCTCTTGGCCTCCGGATTCTTGATGTAATGCGCCTCGTCGATGATCAGCATGGAAAGGGTCAGGTGATTGTCGATGGTCCCCACTATTTTGCCCATGCTCTCGTAGTTGGTCACCGCTGCGCCGCCGAGTTCCGTAAAGCACAGCAGCGCGTCCTCCAGCATAGGCCCGTGCAGGAGATTGACCGGTATGTCACTGAATTTCTGGATTTCTCTGCACCAGTTGATCATAACAGACGCCGGGCAGACCACCAGAAAGCGGCTCCTTTTGTTCTCCCTGTAAAGGTGCGTCATCGCGGCGATGGCCTGGATCGTTTTACCAAGACCCATCTCGTCGCCAAGGAGCACCCTCTTCATTGTCAGAATGTATCGGGTGCCAAATTCCTGATAGGCGCGGAGATTCCCCTTAAATCCGCTTAAGTCCAGCGCAAAGGCGTCGATTTCCTCCGCCAGCTGCGCAGGGACACTGCTGTATACCAGTTCCCGCTTTGCGCCTGCTCCCGTCAGCCGCTCTATGATGGCATAGTAGGAGGCGCTGTTCTTTTTAAAGTCCTCCATGGCGTCGAGCACGCCCATGTTTTCGGCTTCGCCGTACTGGGAGATCAGGCTCTTCACCAAGTTATACTCGGCGCTCCTGCAATAGGTCAAAATATCGCCGATCGCCCTGATCGTCTCCGCCTTCGTGCCGCCAAAGGAGAAGATCCAACGGAAACGGCTTCGGATCTGCACCGCTTCCGTCAGCGCGCTGATCGTCTCATGCACACTCGCCGTCAGCGGACCCGCCTCTCTCGCGATCTGCTCGATCTTTCTGAATCTTGCGATCTCGTGGATCAGAGTCCTGCTGTTAATGTCGTCCCTGTCGGCTGTCAGCCTTATGCGGGCCCTGGCTGAAAGGCGGTTCAAAAACTCCCCGATAATGCTCCGGATCGAGGAGATCTGCTTCTCGCCGATCCCGTCAATTCTCTGAAGTTTCCAGTTCTCCGCTTTATAGAGATCATACAGCGTGTTATACCCCGCGCTTTGAAGCGCGTTGATCCTGATTCCGGCCTTGGAATTCTTCAGTTCCTCCACCGGGATCTCTTTGAGAAATTCCGCAGACTGCTTCTTAAGTTCTGCCGTGCAGGCCTTTCTCACATTCGCTTCGTGCTCTCCGTATTCCGAGGTGATCCTCTGAAGACTCCGGTCCAGCATCTGAAGACTCACGATCAGTCTGTTGATCTCTTTAAAATCAGGCATTCTTTCCGCTGCCATTACCGCTTCCTCACCTTTTCCCTGCCGAACAGTTCATCCGCCAGCACTGATTTTGCCCCCGTCGTGAACACAAACAGGCGCTTTTTGGCCCTGGTCATGCCCACATAGAAGAGCCGTCTCTCCTCCTCGAACGCCCGGCGCTCCTCCGGCTGCATATACTTCATACTCGCCGGAACTTCCTCCGGGAACAGCCCGTCGGCAACATCCATCAAGTAAACTGTATCATATTCGAGCCCCTTACTGGCATGAATTGTTGAAAGAATAAAGGGGCAGTCGGGATCCGACTCCTTCCCGCGGAAAATATCCTCCAGATATCCGATCCGGTCCAGAAGTTCCGCCGGCGACTCTGTCTGCGCTCCGATCGCTTTCAAAATATAGATCTTACTGTCCCTGATCCCCGCATTTTCCAGATACTCGCCGTATCCCATGAAGCGCACGATCCTCAAAACCGCCTGGTCTCCCCGATCCTCCTTCATATTCTCCAGATGCGTGCGGATCGATCTCACGCTTTTAAGCGTCATGGGTTTGAGATCCGCATACCTTAAAGCCGTTTCCAGAATCGGCATCCCGATCCGACTGCTCAGGTCACAGACCAGTGCAGCCGTCTCCTTGTTCAGATACAGCCCCAGCTTGTAATAGACCGCCATGAAAGCATCTGTATCGTGCGGATCATAAGCCAGCTTAATGATATTCGAAATATCAGTCACTGTCCGATGCGTGAAAAATCCAATCTCAGCATTTCTGATCCGGTAGGGCACATTATTTCTTTCCAAAAGATCGACCACCGGTATAGCGCTCTCATTATTCCGATACAGAACCGCCGTCTCCTCTTCGCACCCATCCGCCACTTTCAGCAGATAGCTGTACTGGGTCTTGCGGTTCCTGAGCGCGATCTCTCTGACTTCCGGCCCCTCCGCCGCGCCGTCTGCGCAAATCATGTGTTTGGCGTGCCGGAGCGTATTCCTCTGTATAAAGCGGTCTGCCGCACGAACGATTCCGCTGCCGGAGCGATAATTCTGCTCCATCAGCAATACTTTGGCACCTCGGTGCTCTCTCTCAAAATTTATCAGCGCCTCCGGACAGGCGGCCCGGAAGCCGTAAATACTCTGGTCTTCGTCTCCGACCATGAAGAGATTGTCATGTTTTGAAGCCAGCAGGGCAATGATCGTGTGCTGGATCCTGGATGTGTCCTGCGCCTCGTCCACACAGATATACCTGTACTGCTCCTGAAAATACTCCAGTACCTGCGGCACCTTGCGCAGAATTGTCAGAGCATACACCATCTGGTCATCATAGTCCATCAGATGCTGGTCCCGCAGCCAGTGGTTGTACCGCTCATAAATCGCGGCGATATTGATGTCACAGTCCGCCGCTCTCAAGGGGCTTCCCTTCTGCTTACCGAGCGCCCTGATCTCCTTTTCCGTCAGCATCTGGTTCTTAATATAGGTGATAAGTGTCCGCACATTGCGCAGATCCGCCTCCGTCGGCCAGGTCTGCTCCACCTGCTGATAAATCTGAGTCAGGATGCCCGCCGTACTCTTTTCATCTGTCACCAGTTCAAACGGCTTCTTCCCGATCATCCGGCTGTAATACGCTATGATCTTCGCGCAGATCCCGTTGATCGTCCGAAACTCCAGCCGTTCCGCCAGTTCCGCGCCAAAATATCCCGCAAATCTCTGCGCCATGTCCCGCGTAGCAGCGACCGTATACGTCACTGTCAAAATATTCTCCGGCTTGATCCCACAGTTAAGAATCATATATCCCAGCCTCAGTACCAGAACTGTTGTCTTTCCGCTTCCGGGCACTGCAAGCAGAAGCACCGGTCCTTCCACCGTCTTCACCGCTTCCGACTGCTGGGCATTGAGCACGATTCGATTACCGGCACTCTCATGCCCGGCTTCTGATTTATTGTTTGATTTATTATTCGATTTATTATCTGAAATTCTGTTTAAACTTTCATTTCTCATAAATCATACTCTTCTTTCCTGGCCGTCGTTCTCCCTTGCGCACAGTATATCGTTAATTTTCGCGTGTTTTTCCGCCGAAAAACTCCGATACAGGCCTTTCCGCAGCCCTTTATTGGCGGAAAATCCGCCAGTAAAGGGAAATGCAAAAGGGTACTCACAGGGTCCCAGACTACTAGTATATACTTACTTGGCCCTTTATTGGCGGAAAATCCGCCAGTAAAGGGAAGTGCAAAAGGGTACTCACAGGGTCCCAGACCACTAGTATATACTTACTTGACCCTTTATTGGCGGAAAATCCGCCAGTAAAGGGTTCTCACAAGGGGTATGCCGGTTTTTTTAACGATATTTCGTTCTTTTTTTGGCAAGTCTCGGCAACAGGTTTACAGAAAAAAGGAGGCATTTCAAGCCCAAAGACCGTGAAATGCCTTCCTTATATTCACTCATATATAAATTCGTTTACCGGTTATCCACTGATTCCGGGTTCATATCGAACCACATCATCCGGTTCTCAGCGATCTTCTCCCATTTTGTGCCGGGCTTTCCGTAATTGCACCAGGGATCGATGGAAATGCCTCCCCTGGGCAGGAATCGGCCGCGAACTTCAATGTACTTGGGGTCCATCAGTTTGATCAGGTCTTTCATGATCTTGTTGACGCAGTCCTCGTGGAAATCGCCGTGGTTGCGGAAGGAAAAGAGGTAGAGCTTCAGGCTCTTGCTCTCTACCATGCGCTTGGCAGGCACATATGTAATGATAATATTGGCGAAATCAGGCTGCCCTGTGATCGGGCAAAGCGACGTGAACTCCGGACAGTTGAATTTAACCCAGTAGTCGTTCTCCGGATGCTTGTTCTCAAAAGTCTCGAGAAGGCCCGGATTATAATCAGTGTCATATTTCACGTTCTTGTTCCCCAGTAAAGTAAGTCCCTCGGTTTCTCTCATCTTCATTCTCCATTCCTGTAAGACTGTGTTTCGTCATTTTCCGTTCATACTAAATGCTCAACGCCGGGTCCTCAACTCCGTTGGCTGCAAACGCTGCCGCTCTGTCGATGCAGGTGCCGCACTTTCCGCAGGGCTTTTCGCCGCCCTCATAGCAGGACCATGTCAGTTCGTAGGGGACGCCAAGTTCCAGACCGATTCGAACGATGTCGGCCTTGTTCATGTTGACAAAGGGCGCTTCAATTCGAAGCTGGCGGCCGGAGCCCTCCCAGATCGCCTCGTTCATCGCATTGTTGAAGACCGGTGAACAGTCGGGATACGCGCAGCCCGCCGCGTCGTCCGCATGAGCGCCGTAGTAGATCACGCCGCAACCTTTGCTGAGAGCGATACTGGCAGCTGAGGAAAGGAAGAGGCCGTTTCGGAAAGGAACATAAGTGCTGACCGGTTTGTTTCCTCCTGTTGCCTTAATCTGCTCGGAGTAGCTCTCCTCCGGGATCTCCTCGGTGGATTGCTTTAAAAGTGAGCAATTGCTGTAACTGAAGATCAGGCTCAGGTCCAGGAAAAGCTGTTCAATACCGTAATATTTTGCCACAGCGGATGCCGCCTGAATTTCCTTATCGTGTTTCTGTCCGTAGGAAATGGACAGTGCGATCACGTTTTCTTTGCCGTATTTGACTATAGCCATGCCGAGCGCCGTCGTGGAGTCCACGCCGCCGCTGCTAAGAACCAGTGCTTTCATTTATTCCTCCATCTCAACATTGCGTTGTACTGCGATACACTGAACGCCCAGATGCCGATCTCTTTATTTGAGGCAGAACTGCAGCATCGGATCCGTCCTGAAGCGTCCGCGCAGCTCCGCTGTGTAAGTCTTGGTGTTCGTCTTCTTGATGCCGCGGGCTGTGACGCAGCTATGGCATGCCTCCAGAGTGACCGCAACATCTTCGCTGCCAGTGATCTCTGAGATGATATCCGCGATGTCTCTTCCGATCTTCTCCTGCAGCTGCAGCCGGCGGCCGACCATGTCGCAGACACGCGCTATTTTGGAAAGGCCGATGACTTTTCCACCGGGCACGTAAGCCACAGTCGCTTTCATGTCATACATGAGCGCTATGTGATGCTCGCAGTATGAGAACATGTCGATGTCCTTCATGACTACCACGCGGCCCGGATCAGAGGCCATTTCCTCGTCAAATCCTTCCTCGAAAGTCTTTCCAAACATCTCCGCGATCTCGTGATTTGTGTAGTTCATGCCCTCGAAGACCTCTGAATACATTCGGGCCACTCTTTTGGGCGTATCCTTGATGCCTTCGCGCTCCGGGTCGTCTCCCAGAGCGATCAGGATTCCCCTTATATGCTCTTCTATCGCTCTCTCGTCAATCATCTGATCTCTCTCCATCGCGCTGCGTGCGCGTTCTCCATTGTTCCGTTTATGACTTTATTACACGCCCCGCGCGTTCGGGTCCCAGATCACCTTATGCATCTGGATCTGGATCCTGGCCTTGTTCATCCGCTTATTCAACATAAAATCAACGATCTCTGCCGGCTCTATCCGGCCGAAGACCGGACTGAAGTACACATGACACCGGTCGAGGAGCCCGTACTTCTCTATGATCTCGCCGGCCCTCTCCAGATCGGCCCGGCTGCCGGACACAAATTTCACCGTGTCCTCTTTCTCCAGAACGCTGAAGTTCTCCGCGATCATCCGGTCCTCATATCCGCTGGACGGAAGCTTGTAGTCCATCGTGAACACCGGCCTGCCCTCGGAAAGTTCCGCGAAGGGACGCAGATCTACCGCGCCGTTGGTCTCTATTTCGACACGGACGCAGCAATTCTTTATAAGAAGACCGATCAGTTCGCCCATGTCTTTCTGAAGAAGGGGTTCTCCGCCGGTCAGCGTCACATTTTTGATCCCCGTAGAGCGCACATAATCGCAGATCTGTTCGGGGCTCATCTCCTCATAGGGACACCCCGGCTCGTTGGCCCACATAGTGTCGCAGTAACTGCACCGGAGGTTGCAGCCGGTGAAGCGCACGAACACAGCCAGTTCTCCGGCGCGGGTTCCCTCGCCGTTAATGCTTATGAATTTTTCCGCAACTCTCATCTGATCTGCCCCTGTATCACTCATACGCCGCGTAGTTTGTCGGTGTCTCATATACTTCTACGCGGTGTACCGGAAATCCCGCGGCTGCAGTCTCCTCGTAGAAGTACCGCGCGAAGTTTTCCGCGGTCGGCCTGAAGGGCACCTCCACTATGCGGAATTCTTCCTCTGTCAGCGCCTCGATCGTCTTCCGCCTCAAAGAGCTGCTCTCACAGATCAGGCAGTGATCCAGTTTGTCGCACATACCGCCGAGGAACTTCTTCAGATCTCCAAAATCCAGAACCATTCCCCTCATCTGCCCTTCGCCTATGAGCTCTTCCGCTTGCAGTTCCACCACCACTCTCCAGCGGTGACCATGCAGATTGCTGCACTTTCCGG
>CAMOIJ010000017.1 GCA_946615865.1 uncultured Lachnospiraceae bacterium
ATCGTTGCTCCTTCAAGCTCCTCGCCGCCTGCTACGTCTACTTTGCTGACCTTGACTTCGGTCATCGCATCCTCGACCAGCATGACGCCGTTCTCAGTTACTGTTCCTGTGGATGTTACTGTGCCGTTCGCATTGATCGTGAACTTCGTATCTGCTGTTACAGTATATCCGTTCGGGGCTACTGTCTCACGCAGTGTGTACTCTTCTCCAGTCTTCAGGCCTTTGACGATATGGATTGCTTCGTTGACATCCTCTGTTTCCTCGTTGTCTTTCGCGGATGTCCACTGCTCGACAACCTTTCCGTCCTTGCCGATGATCTGGATCGTTGCTCCTTCAAGCTCCTCGCCGCCTGCTACGTCTACTTTGCTGACCTTGATTTCAGTCTCAGTATTGGTGATTGTTCCGCCGTTTGTTACGCCCTCTGTTGTGGAAGCTGTGTATCCGGGATATCCGGTCGTCTCCTTTACGGTATACTCAATCTCTGTATCGCCGTCATACTTCGGAAGATCCTTGAATGTTGCCGTCCAGGCTTCACTCTCACCGTTCTCATCCACTTCTCCGTTCAGAGTTACTGTCTTGTCAGTGGGATCTCCGCCCTTGCACAGCGTAAATACTACAGAAGCTCCCTCGGGGGCTGCAGGTGACCACGCCTTCTTCGCAGAGATCTCTACAGTTTCCTGTTCCTGCGTATTGGTGATCGTTCCGCCGTTTGCTACGGGCGTCTCAGGCGATGCCGTGTAGCCGGTGACGCCTGTTGTCTCTGCTACGGTATATACAATCTCTGTCCCCCCGTCATACTTCGGAAGGCCTGTGAATGTTGCCGTCCAGGCTGTGCTCTCACCGTTCTCGTCCACTGTTCCGTCTAGGGTCACTGTCTTGCCGGTAGTTTTTCCGTTCTTGTACAGCGTGAATTCTACAGTTGCTCCCGCAGGGGCGGAAGGCGACCACTCCTTCTTCGCGCTGATGTCTACAGTATCCTGCGTATTTGTGATCGTTCCGCCGTCTGCTACGGGCGTCTCAGGCGATGCCGTGTAGCCGGTGACGCCTGTTGTCTCTGCTACGGTATATACAATCTCTGTCCCCCCGTCATACTTCGGAAGGCCTGTGAATGTTGCCGTCCAGGCTGTGCTCTCACCGTTCTCGTCCACTGTTCCGTCTAGGGTCACTGTCTTGCCGGTAGTTTTTCCGTTCTTGTACAGCGTGAATTCTACAGTTGCTCCCGCAGGGGCGGAAGGCGACCACTCCTTCTTCGCGCTGATGTCTACAGTATCCTGCGTATTTGTGATCGTTCCGCCGTCTGCTACGGGCGTCTCAGGCGATGCCGTGTAGCCGGTGACGCCTGTTGTCTCTGCTACGGTATATACAATCTCTGTCCCCCCGTCATACTTCGGAAGGCCTGTGAATGTTGCCGTCCAGGCTGTGCTCTCACCGTTCTCGTCCACTGTTCCGTCTAGGGTCACTGTCTTGCCGGTAGTTTTTCCGTTCTTGTACAGCGTGAATTCTACAGTTGCTCCCGCAGGGGCGGAAGGCGACCACTCCTTCTTCGCGCTGATGTCTACAGTATCTTCAGACTTCTTATTCGAAAGCGATCCAAATTCGAAGACTGTATGGATGTCGCCATCAACCCTCTCACCGTCAACAGTCATTTTTACCGTGATGCAAGGCTGGCTGTTTGTACTGATGTTTTCTGCAGTTATCACGAGGTGTATCTTCTGATCTGAGTATTCAAATCCATCCTTATAGTACTTGCCATCCTTCTCTACACATCCGGATGTATCCTCTTTTATGATGTATTTAAATACTTTCTTTACACCTTTCGGTACATCTTCATTTGTCAGTACTCTGCGGTCAAATTTTACAACGCCGTCACTGTCTGCAGTTGCAGAGAAGAGAACGCTTCCGGTCTCATTCCCGTCTTCGCCTTCTTCATAAATGTCAAACTTGAATCCCTTATCCTGGTAATCAATAGGATTTCCGTTTTTGTCAGTGAGTTTCTTATTTCCCTTCAGTTCATATCCAAGTTCGATCACGTCCCTGTCATGGAAGAAGAAATGCCATTCTGATCCCTGGGACTGCACTGTCCCCTCCGCAAGGATCCAGCCGGCTCCGTTTGAATTCGTCACTTCGTTTGCTCTGGGACACAGGAAAAGCCCTGACGCATTAGTAATATGAACTGTCGAGGCATTAGCTGCGTTAAAAGTAATGTGTCTGAGAATTACTTCATCTGTCTTTTGATTTGCGGCTGCCCCGCTTCCTTCATCTCCGAACGGTATGGTTGTGGATGGAATGGTTGTTTCTGATCCGCCGTCGACCGTCGTCACTTTAAACTCACCAATATCAACCGTGCCCGGATTTGAGAAATTGAATACTATGTACTGTCCCGGTTTCTTTTTAATAGTCAGTCCGTTTTGGGCAATCGCATTTGCAATGCCGTCAGCATTCACATAGACAGTTTTATTATCCTCGAGGCCGGATATATCCAATACATACTTATTGCCGGTACTTACCGGGGAGATCGTGGTTTTCCCAAGCAGATTATCTGCGCTGGCCACTCCGGCATCCTGCAGTTTTTTAACATAAGCCGCCACACTTTCAGCAGTGGTGTCATATACATAGACCGGCTGGCGAACATTGCCCATCTCAAGCTTGGAAAACTCAGTTTGAGGCGTATGGAACTCCAGTGATGCAGAATTCTTTTCAGTGGGATTGATCTTACCGCTGATGTGTCCTACATAGAAAGGCGCGGGGGTTGTTCCGGCACCGTCAAGGTCAAGGTTCGCGTCTGAGGAAAAACTATTGACAGCAAAGTTGGTCTCGGTATGCCCGCCTTGATTATAAGTATCGGCGACAATACCAAAATTGACAGCTTCTCCCAATACATTTTTCGGCTCTATTGCAGGTTCTAATTTGACCTTTTCCAGTGAAAGGACATATCTCCACTCTTCATGTCCGTGAGGATCCGTGGTCTTTGTTTCCTCGGTTACGCCCTTGTCTTCTTTCAGCGTAAACGCCCCGACCAGTCCTCCGGTCGCGACCTGATCAACAAAGTTATTCGCTTCTCCGCCAATACATCTCTTGGGTGTGATCGGCTCTGCTTTCTTTTCCGGCTTTCTCGCCGCGATCACAACCTGGAATGATTTCCAGTTCGTTGAGAAATGCTGTGCAGGGGTTTCCGTTTGGCCGTCTTCATTTGTCCATTCCGTGATCGGAATATCCAGTTTATTATGCGCGTCAAGATCTCCGGCGCTGATTGTAAACGGTGCGCAGTAATAACTAAACTGATTGTTCTCTCTTTCCGCCTTTACGGCCAGGAAATAGTCGCCCGCGGCGGGTACATCGCCGTTTTCGTCGGCCTGTATCTGGACAAAGAATTTGTTGTCCTCTGTTTTCTTTAACAGATTGATGGTTGCGGGATTCGCGTAAGAGTTTGAAGCATTGGCGCCATACTTGCTGCCCATGAATGTATAGCCCGGAATATTATCATCCTGAGCTATTGCTTCCTGGTAATTGGTTACAAATTCTGTTGTATGGAACAGACGTGAACTCACATCATAGGCATTCGCATCATAATCCAGCGGAGTATCCGTTGTTGTGCCGTCTTCTCCAAATGCATAGAACTCATTTACTGCAAATGCGAACTCTAGCTGCCCTGTGATCTCGGCGGCAGGAATGTGCTGAATTCCCCATCCGGCGATTTCACCGGCATTCTCGCCTTCCTTTTCCTTCAGAGTAACAAGAATGAAATAACTGTCTCCGTTTTCCGGATCAAAAGGAGCTTTCTGTGTGGCCTGTTCATTAAAGAAACTGATCGTACCGGTTACGCCCGCGCCTGCTCTCAGAGGCGCTTTCGTCGGTCTTGCCACAGAAAGTACAGAAAGACCGCTGACCTTAAACTCAACGTTTTCTCCGCTCACGTCAATCTGCTCACTCTGGACAGATTCTACACGGATGTCATCTTTACTGATATCTGTTGCGTCCGCAGTAGTGTCAACTGAGTCGCGAACCGAATCACTCAGCGGGAGATGGAGGATCTCCACTTCTTCGCTCTCGTTTCCTTCAGTCACGATCTGATCGCTCAACTGATTCTGCTTGAAAGAGATAGAGATGTTTACTGCACCAAATTCAGGCTGATATTCAATCATTCTTCCGGTGCCATTGCCTTCAGCATCTTTTTCTTCATACATGAAGGCAATATCATAGAGCAGAGTGTTATCGGAATTGTATTCCTTACCTTCCTCTGCCTGATCATTCAGAGCATCCATATATGCATCATAATTGTAGCCGTCAGCTTGAGGCGTAACAGGAGTTACGACCAGCTCCGCATCATCCGGAACCGCGTCCGCTCTCTGCAGAGTAGCTACCACATCCACATAATCGTCGTGATAGGTATACTCCGTCTTTACAGCAGGAATTTCTTCCTCTGCCTTAACTTCAGAAGTACCTTCGGCCTCGGTAGTTGCAGGCAGTGTTTCTTTACCTTCCGCCGGCACTTCCTCTGCCTGAGGAGTATCCTCGGCAGCTTTTTCCTCTTCCTGAACAGCATCCGCTTCTTCCTTAGAAGGTTCTGCCTCTTCAGTAATGTCTGTCGACTTGTCTGCTGACGCAGGCTCTACTGCATCCTGCTCATCCTGTTCTGAGCCGGATGTATTCTCCTCAGCGGCAGCTGTCTCGGTAACATCATCCTGTTTCTCGGGTTCCGTTACCTCTTCCGTCTCTTCTACTACCGTCTCCTGAGAAGCGCCGTCTGCTATTGTCTCAGCGGCATAGGAAACGCCGTTCGTGCCGAACAGCATAGAAGCAACAAGTACAGCTGCAAGAAGTCTTCTCATCTTACCCATGTTACTCTCCCTCTGTTTTGGACGCGTGCTTTGGAAGGCGAATTTCCATCCCCCTTTACTGCTGTCTGTCGCATCCTTTACAGACAACAATAAGAGAATCAACAGATTCCCTACACATATTAACCGTTACATTACTTTATATTAAAAGGCTTTCGTGTACCTTGTACTGCCTGTGTCAAAACACAGCAAAGCCCTTTTTTACGCCCATCCGATCAAACCGCCTGAATCCACGCCCGTTTTCCATAAAAAAAACAGCCGCTGAATAACAGCAGACTGTGAAGAAAAATTTGCGAATCGATAAGGATCGTACGATCGGCAGCATGCTGTTAAAGTCTATGATGATTGATCGATTATGCAAATAAACTTCTATTAGCAAAACGGTTCATTGATACAATACTGCCTGCAAAAAAGAAAATCAACATTTTTTATCAGAATTGCTTCGTCTAGTCCCTCATTTGGAACAATCAGAGAACAGGCAGAATTATTTTGTATCGTTTTTGTAATAAAAATGAAATATTTGTATTCATTATACATCTTTCCCCCAATTAATCAACCCGCATTTTGTCTCTATTTTGACAAATCTGCAGTGCAAAAAAAGCGGAGCGTGACCGGCACGCTCCGCTTTCTAATCTCATGGCCTTATGCGGCTTCCGCCTCATCAGATCCATGCTCTTTACTCTTCATCCTTTTTCTTCTTGCGATTCCAAAGAAGTACCGCAAGTCCGATCGCGCCGACGCCAAGTCCTCCGAACAGGACTCCCAGAGGAGCCTCGTCACCGGTCTTGCTGCCCTTACTGCTGCTGGTCTTCTTGCTCTTCTTCTCGGTAGTCGTGTTGACAAACTTGATATCACTCTTTGCCTTGTCAGCCTTTGCTGTCATTGTTCCGTCTCCGTTGTCGGTGACTGTAACCTTGACCGTGTAGACCGTCTTGTCATAAGTGATTCCGCTCTCGCTTCCCTTCACTTCCCAGACACTGTATGAGTAGACCTTCGTCTTCTCTCCGTTCAGGTCGGAAAGCTTGTAGGTGATGGGCTTAAATGCGAAGTTTCCTTCTGCATCGTTTGTCGCTGTGTCGAGCCACTTGCCGTTCTCATCAGCCAGGACGAACTTGAACTGGTCTTTCTTCAGCGTCTGGCCCTTGAGCTGCTTCACGCCTCCGATCGTGACCGATGTCTCGACGTTCAACTGCTCGTTCTCGAACTCCAGCGCTCCGCCGTTATCGATCTTTTTCGTCACTTCCAGTGTTCCGTCGCCCTTATCCTTCAGTTCGACTGTGACAGTATAGACAGTCGTGTCATACTTCACATCCGTCCTGCTTCCGGGCACTTCTCGTACTGTGTAGGTGAACGGTGCCTTTGCGACATCTGCAAGCTTGTAAGTGATCATGTCAAAAGATACATTACCGGCCGCGTCGTTCTTCTTGCTCTGCAGGACCTTTCCGGCCGCATCCATAAGTTCGAAGGTGAATTCGCCGCCCTTGAGCGTTCCGTTCTTGAAAATCTTCTCAGCATTCAGTTTCAGTGTACCATCCGAGTCATACGCATTAGTGATCACAACTCCGGTATCTCCTGCGTCATCTCCGGATCCGGCGACCTTTGCATTGATCGTTCCATCTCCGTTGTCTGTCAGTTCTACCGTGATCGTATGCTCCGTTCCGTCGTACGTGTACCCGTCCTTCTTGAAGCCGCCGGCTTTCTTCACTGCCTCAGATGCATCCTTATACGCAGTGCCGTCAGCATTGACCGCATCATCCGGAATCACTTCATGGATCTTGTACTCGTAAGAGGTCTTATCTTTGATCTTGTATTGGCCGGTAGCAGCATCATATTCGTAAATGTCGTCCTGCGTGTACTCGATCGCGTCAAAGGCCACCTTTCCGTCTGCGTCGTTCTTCTTTCTCTGCAGTACTTTGCCCTTGTCATCCTTCAGTTCAAATTCGAACTTGTCCTTCTCAAGTGCTCTTTCGCCGAGCAGGATCTTCCCTGCGTTGAGTTCAATACTGCCCTTTGCTTCATACTTATTGTGGAATGTCACATTTTCAGGCTTTGGTGATGCCTCCGCCTTGATTGTTCCATCTTCATTATCATGCAGTGTTACTGTGATCGTTTTCGGTTCTGCGTCATAGGTGTATCCTTTATCGGCTGCATCAGCCGGAATCACTTCTTTCACAGTATATTCAATCCGTGTATCCTCAAGGAATCCCTCTTTATTCTTCTGCAGGTCATCCTGTGAATATGTGATTCTGTCAAAATATACTCTTCCGGTCGAGTCACAGTATTTAGTCTGCTTGGCCTTTCCGTCCGCACCGATCAGTTCAAATCCGAACTGGCCGTCAGTCAGCGGTCTTCCCTCCAGCGCTTTTCTCACCTCAAGGTCTACATCTCCCGTAGCCAGGTATGTATTGGTAAAGGACGCCGTGATAATCGTTTCTTTTATCTCACCGGCCTCTTCTTCCTTCGTTGTCTTGAAGCCCTCAGCATTCGCTTCCTCGACTACATAGCTGACGCCGGCAGGAAGTCCTTCGGCCGCTGCCTTCTCTCCGTCTTTGAGAGTGAATTTCGCGACGCCTTCGTTAAATGTCATATCGCCGAAACTGCCGTTTATCGTCTTGTCTCCCAGTGTTACTGTGAAACTGAACTTACTGGTTGTGTTTGTACTGTTCTTATTGGCAACCGTCTTCGTTACCTCAAGGCTTCCAGTCTTCCTTGTGTTCGTAAAGGCTGCAACTGATGTCTTCGTATCGTTGATATCACCGGCTTCTCCCGTGGATTCCGTATCAAAGTTATCGTACTTTGACTCTACCACTGAGTAGGTCGTCCCTACAGGCAGTCCTTCGATCGTCACACTCGCATTACCCTTGACGGTCACAGTCGCCTGACCGTTCTCGTCAAAGTAATATCCGCTGTATTCTCCGCTGATCTTCTGCTCGCTGTTCGTCAGGGTCACTGTGAACGTATAGTTCGCATCCTTCTCTGCGGGTACAGGGCTCACTACTGTCTTGCTGATCTCAAGGTTTCCTGTCTTCCTCGTGTTGGTGAATTCCGCTGTATTAGTCTCGTTGTGGACGATATTTCCGGTCGCTCCGTCCGAGATTATTATGAAGTCAGACGCCGGCTCAGAACTCTCCGATACCACATAGCCGATTGCATCCGGAAGGCCGGTCGCAAACTTGGTCTCGCCGCCCTTCAGCGTGAACTTCGCCACGCCGTTCTCGAACGTCATCTCTCCATAAGTCCCGTTGATACTCTTGTCGGTCAGTACTACCTCAAAGCCGAAATCTTTTTTCTGCTTGTCAGCTGTCACGGCGCTTACGACGCTCTTGCTCACGATCAGGCCGCCTTCGGCCTTAGTGTTCGTGAACGCCGCTGTGGCCTTTATCGCGCTGATCTTTCCGGTTACTCCCGTCTTTGTTGTCACAAAGCCGGCTGCTGTATCTTCTTCTACCTTGTACTCGCAGCCCACAGGCAGGCCGGTCGCAGACTTGGTCTCGCCGCCCTTCAGCGTGAACTTCGCCACGCCGTTCTCGTCAAATGTCATTCCGCCGAACGTGCCGCTCAGTGCAGGTGTCAGTGTTACCCTGAAGCTGAAGTCCTTCTGCTTGTCACTCGCTGTACTGCTCACGACTTTCTTCGTGACTTCCAGTTCTCCGGTCTTCCTCGTGTTCTCAAACGCCGCTGTCGCTCCGGCTGCCGTGATGCTTCCGGTCTCGCCTTCCTTCTTCGTGTTCTCGAAGTCGTTGTCCGCCGCTTCCGTGACTGTATAGTTCACTCCTTCAGGCAGTCCTTCGATAGTCTTGGGGCTTCCGCCCGCTACTGTCACTTCCGCCACGCCATTCGTGAATTTCACATCGCTGAATGTGCCGTTTACAGTATTGTCGCTCAGCTCGATCGTAAATGTGAACTCCTTCGTCGCCTCTGCAGGCACAGGGCTCACTACTGTCTTGCTGATCTCAAGGCTTCCTGTCTTCCTCGTGTTGGTGAATTCCGCCTTCTTGGTCTCTTTCTCCACGATCTCTCCGGTCTCTCCGGTCGAGGTCGTATTGAAATCCTCCTCCGCAGTCTCAAAGACTTTATACTCAATTCCCTTCGCAAGGCCGGTCGCTCTCTTGGTCTCGCCGTCCTTCAGCGTGAACTCTGCTACGCCGTTGGTGAAGGTCATCTCTCCATATGTTCCGTTTACGCTCTTATCGCTCAGTTCCACTCTGAAACTGAAATCCTTCGTCTTGTCCGCTGTCACGGCACTGACGACTTTCTTGCTCACGACCAGGCCGCCTTCGTCCTTGGTGTTCGTGATGGTTTTATTCTCTGGCGAATATGTCACTGTTGTGGTAACATTTCCGCTTCCATCGTCAGGGCTGATGACTACTGTAGCTGTGATATCTCCACTGTTTGTCCAACCCTCACCAAACCCTTCGGACTCAGTGATCTTGTACTCATATGTCTGTTCTTTATCACTAACAGGATACTCGATCTCGCCAAAGGTGCCTTTTCCGGGCTCAGACAATATGACAGTCTCGCCTCCACTCTCAGGCATAGGAGCCCCTTCTGTCATGCTCTGCAGTGTAAAGACTACGATCTCGCCTTCAGGCCAATTACTGTCCTCACCAAGAGCCTTCTCGACTTCCAACGTGGCACCGGGCTTTTCATTCTTACATGTCATGGTATCACCGGAATAATAAATATTTTTATCATAGTCCGGAAGCCCGTCTTCGCAAATAATGAACTTATAATAAGTATTCTTAAGTACAAATCCTTCAGGCGCTTTGATTTCTTTCAGATAATAGTCTGTATCTGCAAAAAGTGTCCAGCCGTAAGCATCTGCATCTCCCTCAACTGTGATCAGGCCATTCTCGTCAGTTTCAAAGGTGACATTATTTCCGTTCTTGTCCTGAATCGGGTTTTTATCAGCATCAAGCAGCGCAAATTCTGCTCCCTGAAGCGTCTTGGTCATGTCTCCCTTTTTATACTTCAAAAGGTGTATATTTAAAACAGATCCACCGCCGCCGCCATTGTTTTTTCGATGAGCGGTTTTTTCAATCTCGTCTTTATACCCCTTCATTTCAGCCACATTGCTGAAAGTAGAATCTATTGTTTGTCCCTGCTCACCTATTGTGTCAAAGATTACAGTTGCCGTATATGTGATAATAACCTGTGTAGAATCGGGAATTACATATGTCACTGTATTCCCTGTCATATCCCAACTGACACCGGCAGATGGCGACGCTTGAATCGTTGTTACATCCACACTTAGGTTGGTGACTGTATCCGTCATAGTCATCGGTTCACCGCCGTTGAGTGTCTGCCCGCCGGGATTTAGTGTAATACGAAACTGAGCAGTAACATTCTCATCTGTCTTTGTGAGATCATCATCAGAAGTTAACAGTTCTTTTTTAAGTCCTTTGTACTCATAAGTAACATCTACATCTCCTGTGGTGTTCTCCCATTCTGCACTATTATTGAATGTATATTCATTATTTTCATCTGCATATGCCAAATCCTGAATCTTCTTCAAAGCGGCCGCATCTTTTACCGTCAGGAAGTAATCGATTCTTGTGACCTCATAAAAGCCTGTTGTTGTCAAGCTGTTATGAACCATGCTGTCAGCAGATGTGATAATATCCATACCGTAAGGCGTATCCACATAGGACACTGCAGAACTCGATCTGACACCGCTCATATATTCATTTGTAGTATGCCATCCATACCACTTATCGTCGCTCGTAAGTCCTTCCGTTGATTCAAGTTGATCAACGTATAGCGGTTCCAGCAGCTCGCGGTCAAATGTATCCTTTATGGTATTGTCATCTTTTGTCACATTCTTGAGAAGAAGTGTAAATCTGTAGATCGGCAGTCTGGTGCCGTTGACTGTGCGATATCCACAGAGTTCCCCTGTCTTGGTAACTCCCGCTCCTGCAATAAATACGCTGGCAGAACCTGTCTTGGTACCCAGTCTAACGTTATTAACATGATTTGCTAACCAGGCGCGTGTCTTTGCCGCATCGAGCCAATTCGGGTCAATTGCTGTCTTAAAAGTCACCGTAACTACACGTTTCTGTCCGGCATCCAAACCAGGTTGATTGTTGGAATTTTTGAAATTCACACTAAACTTATGGTTTGCCGGATCATTGACCAAAGTATAGCTCTCTGTTCCAATAAGCCCGGTAACAGTCTCACTGTCTTGTACAAACGTATCCCATGCGGATCCGCCGATCTCATCTATCCAACCGCTCTGAGGGAGTTGGTCAACCAGTTCCGCATATGCCTCCGTCAACCCTGTCTCGGGAACGTCTATGCTGACAGTCCATGTGACCTCTTTATTCTCATAGTCAATTTTATTGGCAGTCTTATAAAGCTTTAACTCACCCGTGGCAGGTGTATAAGTACCGGTTCCGGTGCTGCTTTTGTCTCCATCTGTCTGCACCGTGTTACTTACTGTGATCTGCTCTACAAGTCCCTCTGTTCCGGTAACCTTAACCTGGTATTCCACTATATATTTGTATTCACCGGGAATATTCGGTGTTATATATACGAAAGAATCATTTCCGCCTGCTTTATTCAGCGTGCCGAAATTCGGATTTGACTCGCCCCAGTTAAGGAACTGCTGTGTGCTGTTTCCTTCAGAATCTATGATCGTGATCCTGGCTCCGGTTGTTCCTTCAAGCGTCAGATATTCACCCAGTGTATCAGTAATCTGATGATTTGCACCTGAGTATGCAGCGTCCGTATTGAAAGTGAATCTGCAGTCAAATGTCTCTCCGTCTTCATTGAGGACCATACCGTCTTTCTGGATCTTCGGAGTATAGTCAATGCGTGTGTTGACTTCTCTCTCCACCGGAGTGGGATCATACTCATTACTGACTTTTACTCTGTTATTTCCAATAACAACTGTCGGATTATTGTTTACGTCAACAGGTATTTTGGACGTATCAATGTCCGCACTGTAAGTGAGAGTGACAACTTCTCCGTCCTGCATTGAGTCGATAACGCACGAGAAAGAATTGCCTTCGACATTTTTCACGAAACCGACTTCACCCGTCTTGCTTGATTCCGCTGTGATGCTGGTTGGATCAAGAGTAAGAACTCCTTCAGTATCAGCAGTGATCGTGTCCTCTATGCGGACGTTTGTGCTGTTGCCGGTAGAAGTTACTGCGACTGTATAGTTAACCTTTTTATTCGCAAGGTCAACCGCCGCACTTTTACTTGCTGTTACGCTGCTTGAATTGTCAATCTCGATCTTCTTGGTAATTCCGTCAGAAAATACGATCTCTGAAGCAGTCTCGTCAAATTCTCCTTCAAAATTCAGCCAGAATTAACATTACCCGAAGCAGTCAGTTTGTCGTAGTTTCCACTATTTTTATTCCAGGTAACAGTAAGTGTATCATTCTCAATCTTATATGTATTTCCTGCAATTACATAGGACTGTCCGTCTTTCTCAATGGTTATGGAAAAAGTGCCTTCCTGACCATCTGCATTAAGTCCTGAAGGAATACTGTAGGTCAAAGCAGTATTGTCAAACTGCAGGCCTGCGCCCTCAGCAAGAGAAAAACTGATTTTATAACCTGTTCCGGGAGTGACCATATACTCACCGTCTTCATTAACAGGTGCATCGATCGTAACTGCGGTAATGAAATCTCTAAGATCGCTGCTCGAGGGTATCGCAGCATCCGTCACATCAACGATAAACTTCACACCATCATTCATCTCGATGGTCAGTGTCTCTTCGCTCGTAAAAGGCGCAAGAGATGTGAGCAGCCAGTCTCCATCTGCCTGCCTCTCTATTTTGACCAGATCATAGTCGGTGAATGTTACATTGCTTACATTTCCAATTGAAAACGCCTTGTCGAGATCTGTCTCATAAAGATCGAGGATCTCTGCCAGCTCGCTCAGGTAAATGCTTCCTTCGCCAGGCATGGAGTATGTAAATCCATCGTAGGTGAAGTCAACCGTGTACACGATACCGTATACGGAGAAGGACTCCGCGTCAAAAGCGATCTCGCTGACTTCGCTGCCGCCGTTGGTATCGGTGTTGACCACCTCGGCGTCCGCCGTGCCATCCTCGAAGTGCATAGCCTGGACTTCTCCTTCGGCTGCTACTTCGAGCGCTTTGTGATAAGTAATATTTACGCGAACCTGGCTCTGCGGCTGGATCTCCTGCTGCTGACCGTCCGTTCCGGGCGCCACGATCGTGATGTCAAAAAAGCGTGCTTCCGCCACGCCCTTACCTGCTGCCGCTTCTGCGCCTGCAAGGTAGGACTCGTATTCGGAAGTTCCCTTCTCGATCTCGCGGACTTTGAGTTCCGCCGTCGCGGGGATCTTCGCATTCTCATCATAGGCCAGCGTCACATCGTAATCGTGGCCGTGATAAACCAGTTCACCGGCGGTGAAGACTTCTTCCTGCGCCTGTGCTGCTGCCGCTGCCGCTTCTTCCGCAGTCAGTTCTGCAGCCGCTGCATCCGCATCCGCGTTTTCCAGCGCTTCCGCATCTTCTGCTGCTGCCGCTTCTTCCGTCACTGCCGAATCCCCTTCTTCCGATTCAACAGTTTCTTCTGTTTCCTCTCCGGAAGCGGCCTCAGAAATCTCTTCTTCCGCCGCTGTATTTTCATTTTCTTCCTCAGAAGCATCCGCATCTGCTTCCTCAACAGTCTGTGCGTCTGCTTTCTGCCCTTCGCCTGCCTCTTCCTGTGTCTGAACTTCTTCAACGCTTTCTTCATTGGCCGGCTCGGACGCTTCCGCGTCTCCGGGACTTTCCACCTGTTCCTCGTCTACAGCTTCCTGGGTGACTTCTTCAGTACCGACAATGCTGTCTCCATCCGCTATCTCTGCTGCATAGGAGACCCCGTTTGACCCCATTAACATGGAAGTAATCAGGACGGCTGCGAGGAATCTTTTGATCATCCTATTCATGTTGCTCTCCCTTTTTGAAACTATGTTAACGCGTCAATTTTCAAGTTATACTGTTGCTGTCAAATGAACAAAATTCCGTCCACAATATATTATACGTTGTTTTACCTATTAATATGTACAAAAAATATATATCGTCACAAAAAATTCATATTCTTGTGTCTAAAAATGCGCCTGAATAATCGTCATTTTGATTGTCCTTGCACTTCCCAACCTGAAATGGTAAATTTGGTACAAATAACTGAGAGGATCGATTATGCCCGAGAATATTTATCTTCAGAACTACAACATCCCCGAAGACGGGGTCCTGGTGGAATACAGAACAACCGGTGAATACACCCCTGCCCACTGGCACGATTCCCTTGAGCTGGTCTATATTTTGAATGGAAACGCGACCATTTATCTGGAAGGAAGCGAGCACAAGCTTGTTCCCGGAGAATTCATTGTGATCGATACCAACCAGATCCATGAGGCGCGGTGCACCCACACTTATATGATGATCGTGGTCAGGATTGACGATGATCTGATCCAGCGCCTTATGGGAAATAAGCGCAATTTCCAGATCATCTGCAGCCGGGCGGAACTGACGGACGAGCTTGTTCCCGCCTATCTGGAGATCTGCGACTGCCTTAAGAAACTTGTGCAGCTCCATGTTCGCCAGCCTAAGGGATATATGATCGCGACGCAGTCGATCGCGCTGGACATTCTGTACCGGCTGATCACCGACTTTTCAATCCCTTTATACAAAGAAGATCTCCCCGAACCGAGCCGCAATCAGCTCAGGATCAAAGAGATCGTTTCATACATCGACAAGCACTATATGGAGCCGCTGTCCCTCGAACAGATCGCAGATGTCTTCGGCCTCAACAGCGACTATTTCAGCCGCATGTTCCGGCAGAACATCGGTATTCCCTTCACGCAGCATGTCAACCACGTGCGGCTCACCCACATCTACCACGACATCTGCTCGACAGACGAGCCTGTCCTGGAGGTGCTCGACAAGCACGGATTTACCAATTACAAGCTGTTCAGCCGCATGTTCAAGGAAGTTTACGGGGATACGCCCCGTGAGATCCGGAGAAGGGCGAAGGAGGAAGAATAATCGCATTGAAAAAACCGCTTCGGTGATGATCATCGAAGCGGCTTTCTTTTTTTCATAGTCGGAAGAGTTTCACTATTTTGATCGTGCTTCACTCTTCAGAAGTGGTATTCTCCGTCGAAGAACCCATTAAGGAACGCCTGCGCCAGAGACTTATCCCTTATTCTGGCTCTGGCTTCCCCAACACTGAACCATTTCCAGGCATCAATCTCCGAGTTGGGGCTTGGCTCGCCCTCCTCCACGATCGCCGTGAAATTCAGCATCAGCGTGTTGGACGGTGCGAAATAATGGCTCCTGTTGAAATGGCACTCCAGCACCTCAAGCCCCATTTCTTCGCCGACCTCTCTCTTGACCGCGTCCTCGGCGTCTTCGCCCTTGTTGACATATCCCGCCACAAGAATATAGGAATCCCTCCCATACTGCTTGATCAGAAGAACCTTGTCCAACTCTTTATTCATGACGATCATGCTGACCGCCGTGTTGTAGACCGGAAAGCGGAATTCCTGACACTCGGGGCAATAGGGGACCATGCCCTCCCCCATCAGATATTTTTCATCCAGCTTATGGCCGCAGTGCATACAGTATTTCATTTCCATGATTTATTCTCCCGGGAATGCGAGGTTTACACAGAAGTAATTATAATACATAACTGCGTGGGTGACATCTACATTCAGCGTTTTGGTCGGTACATTACAGTTTTTGGTCGATTCTGATCCGGTCGTTTCGGCACACAAGCTTCTTTTTCTTAGATTCTCGTCCCGGCAGAACAATTCTGACTGGTAAATTCTAACTTGCAAAGTCTCCTCTTTCTTATTTTTCGGTACAGAGGCATCGTTGGCAAAATATTGCGTCCATGAAAATTCCTGAGCCTCAGGTTAGTTGAGGCTTTCTTCCACAATTTTTGTTTACCGAGGGACGAGAGTGTGTTCAAATTTTGCTTCTGTACCTAATTTCCTGCCGCCCGGTCTTCAGGTTGATTGGCACACATCAATTTGTTCCTCGTCTGGGGACGATAAATTTCTTAAAAAGTTGTTCTGTGCCGAAATTCCCCCACAATGCCATTACCCTCTAATGAAAATGATGCCTTAAAAACAGAAAAAGAGCGCCATGCGCTCTTTTAATGTCTTCAGCTCGTTATTTCCCGCTTTTTTGAGCACCGGGCTTCAGATTCTGAAGGATACTCCCAATAGCCTCAAGCGCGCTGCGGCGCTTCTGCAGCATTTTCCGGGAATCGAGTTTGGCCTTTTCCAATGTGCTTTCTGTTTTACCAGCATCGGTTGCTGCAGTCCCCTCGAAACTATAGAGTTCTGTATACATCATGTTACATTTCCTCCGGTTGGCAGTTACTCTTTAACTGATTTCAATCATAACATTTTTGTAACATTTTGTAAAGAATTTTAAATACTTTACAGCCAACTTTTTTATCCTTTTTTCCGGTTCACCACCGTACACAATGCGAAGAACTCTTCGCCGGCCGGAAGATCATGGATTCTTCTCACCCAGCCGTCGGCCATCCGCAGCATCAGTCTTCCGTCTCTGACAGTGTAACCATAGCACAGCATATGGTGATTTCCGTAAACAGGATGTCTGTGTACCTCCAGATACACGATCGCTCCGCGGTCCAGCTCGGTGCAGACGCGCCGCGCTGTAGCGGGGAAAGGTCCCCTGACGCTGTAACCGGTGAGCCCGTAAGCCCTAAGGCTCCTGCGGATCATAAGCGGTACAAGAAAATCGGAGGTTCCCCCGAAACGCTTGAGGAAATCTGCGTTCATATAGATAAGACGCTTCCTGCCGATCCCGGCGATCCTGCGAAACACCGCTTCAGGGCTCTGAGAAATAGGTATCCCCTCTCTCTTAGCCAAAGTATAGACCAGGTTGGTGATCGCCGTCGGGCCGCAGTGCCTTCTGTAGGCACGGTCCAGTTTCGCGAACTGTCCGGTCGTAAAGCAGTATTCATTTCCGTTCCAGAACGCGCTTGAACGCCCCTCATCTAATGATTCTCTGAACAAAACTTTTTACCATGTCACCGCTATATCGAGCTGATTGGGGTTGCCCGCGGCAAATCCGCCTGTATCAACGACGATGCAGGTGCCCAGACTGCACTCCACGAGGGATCCGAAAGGATGGACTCCAAGGTTCGCCGCGCACATGATGTAGTCGCCGAACATCTTGCAGCCGTCATTTCTCACCCAAACATCGTAGTAGTAACCTCTTCGGTTCATGTTTCTTACGCAGCCGCTCATGTTGAGATTGTAATAAGTCTCCTTGCCCGAGGGGCCGTATACGCTGCCCTTGCTGCGGGAGAGCACCGGACCGTTCCAGTTAAGGCTGCGGGTCTGGTTCGCGAGTTCGGACCTGCGCTCATCCTTGACCGCCTGTGCCCAATCCTCCTTGGCCTCGGAGGTCTTCTCTACGAGGATTTCCTCCTGCTCCTGCTTGCTCTGGGCTTCGTTCTCTTCCTTTCTCGCGTCGTCCTCTTTGAGCGACTCGATCTCAGCAGGGTCTCTTGTGATAACACTGCTGTCAAGATAGCCGATCCTGCCGCCGACCCTGACTTCCCAATAGGTTAAGTCGTTGGTGCCGGTAAGGTTGATCGAACTGTATTTTTCCAAAGAAGCGATATCTTCAGCGTCATCGAAAGGCTCGCTCTTGACTGCTGCCGCTTCTGTGAGATAAACGATCGAATCTTCGCTGACAAACTGATAACTGCTGTCAAAAGCAGCTCCGATCGTGCTCTTATTCATCTCCGTCTCATCTGCGGACGGCGTCTGCAGCGCCTCGTCTGCTGCTGAAGCTGTGTCTGAATTCTCCTCTTCAGTTTCCGTTTCACCCGTAATCATCGTCACGCCCAAGTCCGCGTTATCGATCGCCTTCGCTGTCTCCGGCGAGATCACGTTGCCCGCAGCGTCTGTGGGCGCCTCGTCATTTGTTATCTCTTCCTCGATCTGAGCTGTCTCCGTATTGGTTGCTCCCTCTCCGGCTGTCTCGGTCGCACGAGCCGCTGTTCCGCAGACTGCTCCTGCGCCCACCAGAATTACTGCTGACAGACAGAGGGAAAGTATCCTTTTTCTCATAAATCCTCCATTTTCTCTGCATTCTTACCTAAAACATTGTTATTTTAGCATGCAGATTTTAAAAATGTCGGATTTTGGTTTTTCTTTATACTTTTTAACAGAAAGTTTATAAAATGCTCTATTTTGGCACAGTATCCAGATGCACATCCATCTGAGGAAAAGGGATCTTGATTCCGCCCTCATCGAACCGCAGCTTGACCTCCTCCGTCACATACCACTTGGAGCTGAGAAACTCAGACCCGGGCACCCACCCGAAGGCCTCGATCACCACTGCGCTGTCTCCGAGGCTGCTCACATGCACGTTGATCCCCTTGTCGACGATCACAGCAGGGCAGCTCCGGTAGACTTCCTCCATGATCTCCTTTGCCTTGCGGATGTCGGAGTCATAGCTGATCCCCACAGAAATATCCAGGCGCCTCTCCGGCATCATGGAAGCGTCTGTCACCGCCGAATTGGCGAGCGTGCCGTTTGGAATCGTCAGCACACGGTTGTCAACTGTCGTGATGGTCGTGTACACCAGGCCGATCGCCTGCACTGTCCCGTCTCCAAAGGAAGTCATAACGTAATCTCCGACCCGGAACGGCTTCATTAGAAGTATCAAAATACCGCCGGCCACATTCGCCAGGCTTCCCTGCAGGGACATACTGATCGCCAGTCCCGCCGCGCCCATGACCGTAACGATGGAAGCCGTGTTGACGCCCAGCTGCCCCACGATCATAAAGATGAGGATCGCATACATACATGTCCTCGCGGCAGACACCAGAAATTTGGATACTCCCACGTCGATCGATGTTTTGGCCAGGAATTTATCCAGCAATTTCAGAATGAAGCCGATCAACTTTTTCCCAATGAAAAAAATGATGATCGAAATAACAATATTGAAGACCAGTTTCGTCAAAGACGGCGTTATTGACTGCAAAAGCTGCTGCAGCGCGCCCGGCGTCAGATCCGAAGGGTCTATAGTGGGCGTTTCCGGAGTCTCCGTCAAAGCTCGAATTAAACCGTATGAAATCATATGATAAACAGTCCTTTCTTATCCGTTCCAGTTCCCGTCGCTGTCATGGTTCAGCCGTTCCAGTTCCCGTCGCTGTCAAAAGAGAAACTGAGCTGCTCTTCCGTGCTGCTCTGCTCTTTATTCTCCTGCTCCGGAGCTGTCCTTCTAACTCTGTAAGTCTCCTCGTGGAGCGTCGTAAAGTCCTTTTTGAGGTAGATCAAGTACTCTTCTTCGGGAATATTGTATTTGCCCAACAATTTGGAAATCATCTTCTTAAGATATCTGGCGCTGACATGGGTCTCAACATACAGGTCAGCGTCCGGGATTTTCGCCGGCGTATCGAGTCCTACTCCATCTCTGGAAAAATACGGGCGCTTCCTGCCCTGCAGATCCGGATCCATCTCCAGACTGGTGAAGAGCATCGGATTCATCCTGTTGAGCAGCGCGCAGGTCTGCAGGAGCATCTGCTTCCAGCTGTCCACATCTATTTTTTGCCCATACAATGAAAATGCTGCCGGTTTCTTATTGGTGATGACACTGCTGAGATCGTAGGGCACCGTCTCATCCACGCGGAAAGCATCGTAGTCGATCCTCTCCAGCGCGTTTCTATCCCTCTCAGCCTTCAACAGGCTCTGCTCCCGGCTGAACTGCGCGCGGCACTGCTCCACGCTCTCCAATTCTTTGCGCACACTGCGGTAGATCCTGCGATACTGCCGGAGCTGTTCGAGATCCTTGTCCTTGCGGTATTTTTCCTTCTCGATCTCCATCATGATCGCCGCGCCGGTCTCCTCAAGAAGCCCGGACAGCCTTTCCATTTCTCTGGATAGTTTCTCGGCGTTTTTCGGAAATTCGCGGTAAAGATCAGCAGCAATTTTCTCCAGTTCCATAGTCACTCCCTACATTCTCGCGTGCTTGGCCACAGGCAGTGGCGTTTGATGCATCCAGCGGCATTGACGGCTGCGGGCTGCGGCTGTCATGCCATTGTCGGCTGCGGGCTGCGGCGTTGTCCGCCGCGCCGTTATCAGTTGCAGGCTACGGCGCCGATCACTACCTAAGCATCAATATTATTCTACAACAGATGGAATTGTGTTGAAACACAAAAAAATCATCTGGTGTCGGGCTGCTTTATTAGAAAACTGTGGCAGCATGCCTGACCTGGCTTCTTCTTCGTTGACCTAACCGAGGCCTTAGAGATACCTCTAAGGTCCCTATGACAGCAATCCTAACTTGATTTCTTCCTCGGCGACCTAACCGAGCCCTTAGAGATACCTCTAAGGCCTCTATGACAGCAATTCATACCTGGTGTCTTCCTCGGCGACCTAACCGAGCCCTTAGAGATACCTCTAAGGCCTCTATGACAGCAATTCATACCTGGCGTCTTCCCCGGCGACCTAACCGAGCCCTTAGAGATACCTCTAAGGCCTCGGTGACAGCAATCCAGACATGGCGTCTTCCTCGGCGACCTAACCGAGCCCTTAGGGCTGCCTCTAAGGCCTCGGCAAGGGCGGTCCACAGCAAAAAAGACCGAACTCCCAAGAGTCCGGTCTCCAAATCTGTATTCAAATTCATTTCTTCCCGCGCAGCTTCCAGATTGTCTGGTTGAGAACCTTAATATTGATGGGCTTGGGAATATGGGCGTTCATTCCGCAGGCAAAAGAGCGCTCGACGTCTTCTTCCATGGTGTCGGCGGTCATTGCCAGGATCGGCACGGTCGCCGCGTCTTCCCTGGGAAGACTGCGGATCGCTGCTGTCGCTTCATAGCCGTCCATCAGGGGCATTCTGATGTCCATAAGGACCATGTCATAATAACCCGGTCTGGAGCTGCGGTACATTGCCACTGCCGCCTTGCCGTTGCCGGCAATCTCGCATCTGGCGCCTTCCACTTCGAGAAGTTCCTTGAGGACGTCAGCATTGATCGCGTTGTCCTCCGCCACAAGAAATCTCAGACCTCCGAGAGGGTTCGAACTCATGGCTTCACTGCCCGGCCCTTCCCCGTCCTTGGTAAGTCCCAGTTCATCCACGATCGAGCGGAAAGTAGAGAAGAAGAACGGTTTGGGCATGATCGCGTCTATGCCTTGCTTGTGCACGTTCTGAAGGAAATGCTCTGCCTTGTCCGACATCAGGATGATTGCCGGAGTCTTGCTCCAGGTCATAGCCCGGATCTCATCTGCGACTTCCCAATAACCTTTATCCTGAATATCCCTGTCCACAAGGAAAAGGTCGAAATTTCTGTCCTCCACGCCGGCCTGCTCTATGAGCTGCATCGTGCCGTACGCGCTTGCAGTATAATCCGCATCCAGGCCCGTGTCACGAAGAAGATCGCAGATCCGCGCCGCTTCGTTCATATTCTCGCCCACGACCAGAAGCCTGCGCACTCCATGCTCGCTCCAGAAGTTGTCTGCCGCCCGGCCCGCTGTCTGCAGCCGGAGTCCGACGAAGAAAGTCGTTCCCTGTCCCAGCGTGCTCTGCACGGAGATCGTGCCGCCCATCTGTGCCACAAACTTTCTGCTGACTGCAATTCCGATTCCTGAGCCCTGCATACCGGGAACGTCATCGAAACGTCCGTTATTGTCAAAGAGTCTCTTCTGCAGCTCGCTGCTCATTCCCATGCCGTTGTCACGGACTTCAAATGAGATCTCTCTGAAGTCAGCATCGCCTTCGCTCTCTCTGCCGATCACAGTGAGGGAGATTTTCCCGCCCTCCTGCGTGTACTGCACCGCGTTGTCGAGAAGGTTCATCAGCACTTCTGTGATCCTGACCTTGTCTCCGATGAAAATATCGTGCTCGATCCCTACTGTGCGGACCTCAAAGCTCTGGTGCTTGAGCTGTATTTTGACACGCACGATGTCTGAGATCTCTTCTATGGTCCTGCCAATGGCGAACTCGCTCTTATCCGCCTCCGGGCTGTTCTTGTCCACTCCGCTCATCTCCATGATCTGATTGATCATAGTAAGGAGATCCTGGCAGGATACGCTGATCCTGTGAGCATACTCCTTGACCTTTGGCGCGCTTTCCGCGTTTTTCATAAGGAGCATCACAAATCCGGTGATGGAATTCAGAGGGGTCCTAAGGTCATGGGACATGCCCTTGAGCATGCGGTTGTGCACTGCAACCGTTCCGTCGTAGAGAAGTTCATGCAGTCGGCTGTTGTCAGCTGTACCGCCCTCTGCGTCCAGATACACTACGAGATAGCGGTTCCTGCCGTTCACGCCCTCAATCCTTGCCACGCTTCTGTGATACGCCTTAGACAGCCCGGTCCGCCTGTCCAGGCACTCTGCGTCCGATCGCAGGATCGCGCTGTCGTCCGCGTTCTTTCCCCCGTTCTGCTCGGAGATGGAGTCTCCGAACATTTCCTCGCAGGGAATATCTCCGGAGCGCGGCCCCAGTTCCCGGACGTCGCTCATGACCAGCTCTCTGGGCAGGCCAAGCGCTTCCTCCACGTTAGGCGATACGTAAACAGCCCCCCGGCTGCCCTCCTCGACAAGGAGCAGCAGGTTTCGTGTTCCCGCCACCATCGTGTCATATAGTTTATTCGTGGCCTCCAGCTCTTCCCTCGCTTCGCGCAGATCCTTCTTCAACGTCTGATTTTCCAGAAGAATCTCCCGGATTTCACTTTCCGTAAACTGCATCTTAACATTCCTTGCCCTAAAAACTACCCAAAGTTTCTATAATCTTTCCTATTGTATACTAAAATACGATTGAATACAATTCCAATCACGTTATGCGCACTTAAACTTTTCGTAGAAACGCCGCTTCTCAAGCGCTCTGCGCCGCCATTCTTCCGCAGAAGCGTCTCACTGCGATCGCAACCGCGCTGTCTGTTCCGAACTCCTCCTCGGAGATTCTCTTCATAGACTCCATCGCCGCAAGTGCCTTTTCATGCTGACCGTCCGCCTCTGCTGCCGCCGCCAGTTTCTCCAGGCAGTGAATTCCGTAAGTATTTGTGATACCTATCTGCCTGTCTGTCCCCTCGCAGAGCTTTTCAAAAAGTTCCGCCGCCCTGTGCGTCTCCCCTGTCCCGAGCAGCGCGTTGGCATATCTGTACAGGATGAAGAGGTAAAGCGGCATATAGCTGTCCGCCATCATTTCTTCGGCAAATCCGTAGAGTTTGGCGTAAACATCCCTGTACGCCTCCTCCTCGCCGCGATCAGAAAGCTTCGCGATCTCGTCGGAGATTTCCTCGAATCTTGCCTCGAAGTCGAAAAGGATCAGGTCTTTCCTGACGCCTTCCGCCTCGTCCCGTCGCGCCCACCCTATAAGGGTGTCCACGGCCTTGGCGATATCGGCCGCCGAACGATCCCTTCCACCGATCATGTGCCTCAGTTTTCTGTCGCGAAGCGATCTCCGCATCCTTTCGTAAGTGTTCATTGCGGCCCCTTTCGCCGGAATCCGTAATTGTTTGCCGCAGCTCTTTTCGCCGGGTAAAAAGAAAGCTGCAGGATACTCTCGATCCCGCAGCCGTCATTGCTGTCTGTGCCTACAGTTCATTCCATCGTCAGCTCTGCTTCTCCAGGTCCGAGATCCAGCTCTCACGGTACTGGATTTCTTTCTTCAGCTTCGACTGCTCCGTCTCAAGATCATTGATCCTGCGGCAGCGCTCCGTCGCCTCGCTGTCATCAACTGTAACACATCCGCTGGCAATCACAAACGGAAGTTTCTGCTTGCGTACGCCGCCCGCATAAGTGATGGTCAAAACAGTGTCCTTCTGTTCATCGACAGTACCTTCGCCATACTTCGAATGCTCAACCTTCTTCCCTTCCAGATTCGGAAGTGTCATTGCCTCTCTCTGTTCAGTAACCTCTGTAAGTCTTCCGCGCAGTACGTCCAGCTGACCAGTCAGCTTTTTGATCTCTTTTTTTGCTTCTTCTTCCCTCTGCTTCTTCGTTGCTGCTCTTCTGCGTCTTACATTGATGCCGGTTACTCTTTGCGCCATATTACCACCTTTCTTACAAACCGCCGCTCAGCATGAACGACGGCAGGCGCGCAGAAACACCTACTTCAGTCACTTGTGTATAATACTATTTTAACACAAAAGTAAAAAATAGGTCAAAGCGGAAATTTCGTGAAAACGCCTTATATTAGCCGTTTTTCGATGTTTTGGTCTTCAAGTTCATAAAATTATAACACTTCAGACTTCCTTGTCATGCTATACTTGCAGTACGGTTTGAGAATATAGTCTTTGCATGAAAGGACATAAGATGAATAAATTACCCATCGCAGCCGCGGGGATCGTTGCCATGCTGACAACGTCCGTGCTGTTTGCATATGCGGAGCCCTCCGAGGGGATCACTCCCGCCAAAAACGACGCGGTCCACTACTGCCGCACACATCTGACAGAGGAGGAGCAGCTTGTATATGACGCTCTTTTGACCTGCGCCCTCGCTGAGGACCCCACTGAAAAAAGCCCTGAATTCCAGGTCAGCATGGATCCCGCGGGCGACGAATTCAAGACCATGTTTCATCGCTGCTACAACGCTCTGCTGTTCGACCGCCCCGAACTCTTCTGGCTTTACGCGGGTGACAGTTCCTACCAGTACAGTTACCGGCGCAGACTCCTGGGTGAAGGCGTTTATGACATCGCTTTCCAGCTCACCGGATCTTTTCCTGACCGGGAAGAGCAGATGGCGGCTCTTAACAGTGCGGCGGACGCCTTCCTCTCCGAGATCGATCTCGACGAGAGCGCCCCGAACGTAGCGCTGCAGATCCACGACAAGCTCATTGATCTGGTTTCTTACGACAGGGAGGCAGCCGCAAGCTCGGACAAGGATCTCGCGCACACCGCTTATGGAGCCCTGGTGGCCAACAGCCGGGGAGAGGAGAATCACGCGGTCTGCGACGGATATTCCTACGCCTACGAATATCTTCTGCAGAAAGCGGGAATCCGGAGTACCGTCATCGCGGGCAGAGCCGGAGACAATGAAGAGACCGCAGGTCCCCACTCCTGGAATCTGGTAGAGCTGAACGGCCAGTGGTATGAAGTGGACGCAACCTGGAATGACATCTCCGCCGAGGAAGCTCTTGACGCTGAAGCGGACTACAGTGAAATCGCCAAGGAAGCCATGAACAACGCCTGGTATACTGACAGGCTCACCCATTATCTCTTCAATCTGACCACCGAACAGATCTCATTTTTCGAGCCAGGTGATCGCTACCGCTATACCAATGACAGGGGCTGGGTCACTTTTCTGGGCGATTCCGTACACATCCGCCACACTGCGGACGATTCGGCTGAGACCGGCGACTACATGACGCCTCTTGCGCCCACAGCGGAGGGAACAGAATTCTCGTACGATAACCTGAAAGACTGAGGATGATCACTGCAAACAAAAATCCGGCCGCACGGCCGGATTTTTTAATACTTGTTTATATCGGCTCGCGCTTTTAAAGCGCACCGCCTTTCTTTATTCCTCAGCTGCCTCTTTAACAGCTTCCTTGACTTCCTCGATCTTCTCTTCAGCCTTGTCGCAGGCCTCTTCCGCGACCTCAGCAGCCGCTTCCTTAGCTTCCTCGACTTTTTCTTCAGCCGCCTCGGCAACGTCTTCCGCAGCTTCCTCTGCGACATCAGCCGCATCGACTGCGTCATCTTCAACCTTCTTAAGTCTCTCGGAGATCATCTCCTGTGCTGCCGCGATCTGTTCCTTGATCTTGGTCAGCTCATCTGTGGACATCTTGGAGATCTTCTGACTGAGTTCGTCGATATCCACGCCTCTCTCATTCATAGACTCCTTGAAGCTCTTCTGGAGATCTTTGTTGAGTTCCTTGCCCTGCTCAACGGTAAGCTCGCCCTTCTTAACGAGTTCGCCGATGATCTCCTGGCCCTTCTCCGCCGTGATCGCCACAGCGCCTACGCCTGCCAGAAAGAATTTCTTGATACCATCACCAAATTTGTACTCTGCCATTTCATCCTCCTTATTTTCATGGGACTCCCCCATAGTTTACAGAGTGTTTGCAGCGCCATTGCTGCTTTTTTTCTCTTTCCCTTCTTATTCTATTCTCAGAAGTGTTTTCCTTGTGTTCACATTATAAAGTTTCTATGAATAATAACTAAATAATTATCTCACTGCCCCCAGGTACTCCTCCAGCGTTGTGTTCCTGTCAGTGATCTCCTGTGCGGCTTCGGGGCCGACATACCTGTAGTGCCAGGGCTCTCCCTTGACTCCGGTAACGGCAGATTTATCGTTGGGATACCGCTTTATGAAGCCGAAGCGGCTGCAGTTCTCGTCCATCCACTCCCACACATCATTTGCTGATTCATTGTCTCCGGAGTCGCTGGAAATGTCGACGCAAAGCCCCGTCTCATGCTCGCTTGAACCGGGCTCGGCTTCCCACTGGACCGCGAGTTCTCTCGCCTCTTCCCGGCTCTTGCCGTATCCCATGTACTCCCTGATCTTATTGTCGAGCCTTTCCTTCTGTTCATCTCGGGTTCTGTATCCCTGGACCACGCGGGGCTCAAGTCCCGCTGCTCTCATCTCGTCGAACATCTCCTGAAGATCCGGGTAGATCCGGCTGTCGACCATCTCTCCGTAGCGGAGTTCAGTGAGTTCCCCGTCGAATTCCTCTTCAAGCGGATGATCCCTGTTGACAAGGAGCAGTCTCCAGTCCTCCGACTGAACAAAACTCTTCTCTTTTTTGCCCGGTCCCGAGTCTGCATATGTATCGCTGACCACCGGCTCCGAAAAAGCGAGTTCCGGAAGGTCAAATCCATAGAAGAACATGTTCACAAAGAACGCGATGCCGATCACAAGTACTATAATGACCAGGGCAGCCACGACCTCACTGCTGTACAGGCGCCATACTCCCCCGCGTTTTCTTTCTTCGATTGGATCTATGTTCTCTCTTTCTGCCATCAAATTTTCCTTAGCCGCAAGTATGTTAAACGCATTTTAAGCAATACTCGTTTTGTTTTAACAAAATATTACACATTTAGTATACTCTGTTTCAAACAAATTGCAAAGAAAATCCAGCGTCCGAGAATCAAAATAGAGGCCGACACTTATTCATTCGTGACGGCCTCATGCAAAGGTTCGCTATTGTTTGCGCAGCAGGTCAGTGAAGTTTGGAATAGCCGAAACTGTTGCAGATCGCATCGATCGGGATGTGGTCCTTGCACATCTTGCAATCCGACGCAGTGTAGCTTCTATAATCCGGAAGATCCTGGATCTTGTACAGGGAGTGAACCTGCTGTCCGAAGATCTTGGTCGGAACAGAGAAGATCGCTGTGATGCCCACAACGGTTCCGCCGTAATAGTCGATGCTCTCGCCTGCGCGGAGGATCGTCTGTCCCGTGGTCGCGGAAGCCAGAAGCAGAAGGACGTGCTTGCCCTTGATCATCATCTCTGAATTCTCGCGGAAGATCATCTGGCCGCGGTTATCGAACTCGGGAGAATATACATAGATCGTCTTATGCGCGTTCATGGACATAATACCCGCCTGAGTAAGCTCATCGGCAAGGTAAGCACCGATTACCTCCATCCCGTCCATACACACGATCGTATCGACGATCGTCGTGGCGGCATAGGTGCTGGCCATAGCGCGTGCGGCTGCCTTAGCTTCACTCTGCCTGGTCTTCATTGTCGTCATATCGATATAGTAATTGATATGGGAGTTCGGCGTTACAAAATGTCCGGGGATAACTTTCATAATGACGTCCGGGAATTTTCTCGATCTCATCTTAGTGTAAGACTGCATATGCACCTCCGTTCTGCGGCTCACACCCCTGCAGCGAAGCCGTATTGACTATTCCTGTAACTTATAGAGTCATTATACTATATTTTTTGCATCATTTGCACAAAAATAACTTCCATTGCGTCCCAAATTCAGCCAAATTATTCAATTTTTTTCTTTCTCTTTTTTTCAGAAAACTTTAGAAGTTTTTCATTCTTTCTAAATAGTTTTATAACAACTATCGTGTATAGTAGTACTTGTAAACAGAGAGAACATTTCCCCCTCTTTAAAACTCTCAATGTTTAACAAGATTTACATTTCCCCCTTTCAGATAAGCCCTTCGCAATGATCGCGGAACACTCCGCAGTCGTTGCGAGGGGCTTATTCCTTGTTTGACACCAACTTTCTATCTTCTTCCGGTTGCTGCCATATCCGATGGGGGTGGAGGCGGTTTGTTTGGGCTAATTTTCCATCCTTTTTCGGTTGCTGCTGTATCCGATGGGGGTGGAAAAGCTTGTTTGGCACAAACTCTCCATCCTTTTTCTAGTTGCGGCTATATCCGATGGGGCTGGAAAAGCTTGTTTGGCACAAACTCTCCATCCTTTTTCCAGTTGCGGCTATATCCGATGGGGCTGGAAAAGCTTGTTTGGCACAAACTCTCCATCCCCTTTTAGGGATCCCCAAAACCGATGGTATGACAGACACAAAATATCCTAATGGACTCCATCTACAGAGAAAGTAGTTCATATCCGATGGATGTTTCAGGCAAAATCGCCCAAATAGGCCCCATCCTCACAGAAATAAAGCCTTATCCGATGGATGCTCCAGGCAGAAGCGCAGCAAACATCCCCCATCCAGCAAGAAATTCTCACTAAAAAGATGGAGAGCAACAAATAAGGGGCAATTGCCGCACGGACACAAGTTTTCACAACCACCTTGCACCCGGAGCAGCACGCCCCTCACAAATTCAATCTTCAATTTCCATCGTAACCGGCTCTTCCAAAGTCAGCTTACCGCCGACTGTACCGGCATATCTTCCCTGTCTCTTGGCCATATTTACGGTGATCGTTCCGCCCGGCTGCTCGAAGTTATAGCCGTGGAAGCCGTCCTTTTCATCCCTGGTCAGATACCAGGCAGCTGCCAGCGACCCGCTGCCGCAGGATGACTCACAGCACACCGTATCTGTTTCCGCGACATAGACGACCGGGATCAAGCTGTCTCCGTTAACAAACATTACGCCGAAGGCACTGTAAGCTTTCCCGAACTTGTCGATCATACGGCGGGCAAAAGCCTCATCAAACTCTTTGTCCACACAGATCATGTGTGTGATCCCCCGGGACACCACCAACGGATAGAGCTCTTCAGCTTCCTCACCTGCTATCTCCATTTTCTCGGGCATAGGCATCTGGGCTGCGCTGGTCTCCCGCTCGAGATCGCAAATGACTTCAAGCTGCTCGCGCGTGCCGGACATCTCTATTTTGCAATGGTCAATCTCTTTCTCCCTGCACAGAAGGTAGCCGTAGGAACGCGCCGCGTTCCCGCAGAACTCTCCGCCTGCCATTTCGAGTCTTCCGAGGCTCTTTCCGTAGAGGGGGCGCGTTTCAAAGCCGACTTGCTCAGCCCTGAGCGCCGGGTCCGCCATGATCGCGGCCGCGACTTTCGCCCGCTCTGACTTGGGAACGCCGCTCCGGACGATCGCTGTCCTGTTGCCGGCCGGATCTGCCATTACCACTGTAAACTTCATTGCTGTCTCCAATCTTCCGTATAATTCTTTGCGGCGGCTCTGCCGTCAATCATTACCGCAGCACGGCTCTGCCGTCTATCATAACCGCGGCATGTTCTGCCGCCAATCACTCACCCGTTCTCCGCAAATCTCGCCAGGAACCTCTTCGTCCTCTCCTCCTTGGGATTGGTGATGACGTCTTCAGGCTTTCCTTCTTCCACGATGTAGCCGCCGTCCATGAAGATCACGCGGTCCGCCACGTCTCTTGCGAAAGCCATCTCGTGAGTGACGATAACCATGGTCATATGCTCCTGGGCCAGCTGGCGGATGACCTTTAAGATCTCGCCTGTCAGCTCCGGATCCAGCGCCGATGTCGGCTCGTCAAAAAAGAGAATGTCCGGGTTCATGCACAGCGCCCTGGCGATGGCGACACGCTGCTGCTGTCCGCCGGAGAGCTGCTGGGGATAGTAATTCTCCTTGCCTTCAAGGCCCATCTTCACTAACAGTTCCTTTGCCTCTTTTTTGACCTCAGAGGCGTTTCTCTTCTGCACGCAGATCGGCGCGTCGATGAGATTCTTGAGCACGCTGTAGTGCGGGAAGAGGTTGAACTGCTGGAACACGAGGCCAAAGTAGCTCTTGATCTTCCTCAGTTCTGACGATGAGGCGTAGACGCTCTTTCCTTCAGTGTCGTTGTGCGCCGCCACTTCGCCCAGATAGCTCAGTTCGCCGCTGTCCATGGTCTCGAGCATGGTGGCGCAGCGAAGAAGCGTGGATTTGCCGCTTCCGGAAGGGCCGATGATCGCCACGACCTCGCCCTCCTCGACGGAGACGGATATATCGTTGAGGACCTTCAGGTCGCCGAAGGATTTGCTCACATTTTTGATCTCAAATAAGCTCATATCTTCCCTCCGTCAATTGTAATAGTTCAGCCGCTTCTCAATGTAGTTCATGATGAGCGTGACTACTAAGTTGAAGACATAGTAGAATACGCCCGCCACGAAGAGAGGCATAAGGCTGGACATAGCCGCGGATACCTGCTTGGCGTAAGTGAACATCTCCTGATAGGCGAGCACGAATGCCAGAGAAGTATCTTTGACCAGTGTGATGACTTCGTTGGTTACCGGCGGAATGGTCCGCTTGACCATCTGCGGGAAGATGATCTTGAGGAATGTCTGCACCTTCGTATAGCCGAGCACCGTGGCAGCCTCCGTCTGGCCGACGGGAATGCTCTGGATTCCCGCGCGGAAGATCTCCGCGAAATAGGCCGCATAGTTGATGGAGAAACCGATCAGGGTCGCGTACAGTCTCCAGGCTGTCGATAATTTGAGTCCGAAAACATAATAGGGACCGTAGAACACTACGATCAGCTGCAGCATCAGGGGCGTTCCGCGAAGTATGGAAATGATTCCCTGGATCAAAATAGAGAGCGGCTTGAACTTACTCATCCGGCCCAGCGCCACCAGTATTCCCAAAGGCATTGAAAACAACAGAGTGCAGAAAAAAACGATCAGCGTTGATCCAAAGCCGGACGCGATCTGCGAAATGACAGTCAAAAGGCTCATAAATCCCCCTTAGCTTGTGATAACAAAGACCGCCTGCGCTCCGCCACGGAGCTCAGGCGATCAAAATGAACTTATCCGTTCACGCCGGCAGTCTGCCGGATCTGTTTAAGATCCATCCGCCGGCCGGTCTGCCTTCCCGATCACTCAGTAATGAGCATATCCGGAAGATTGTCGTCCGAGTATTTCTCGGCGATCTTCATGACAGTGCCGTCTGCGAGCATCTCATCATAAGTCTCCTGGACCTTGTCCCTGAGAGCCTCATTGCCGAGTTTGAATGCGATCGCATACTGCTCTGTAGAGATAGGCTCCTCAAGAATGCGGAAAGTATCAGGATTGTTTCTCATCTGATAGCGGGCAACGCCGATATCAACCGCAACCGCGTCTACTGCTCCGGACTTCATATCCGTGAAGCATGTGTTGTAGCTGGCGTTTCTCTGAAGATCCGCGAATGTTCCGGCGAGAGATGCAAGTTCATCGCTCTTAAGAGCGGCCTCTGCGGAGGAGTCACTCTGTACGATCACAACCTTGCCCGCAAGATCTGCCGGAGTCTGGATATCGGACTCAGCCAGGACCGCAATAACAATGCTGTTGTTAACATAAGGCTTGCTCCATGTATAAGCCGCTTCACGGCCGGTGTAAGTCATGCCGTTCCAGATGCAGTCGATAGTGCCGCTGTCGATCTCTGCGTCCTTGTTGTCCCAGTTGATGGGCTGCTTCTTCAGAGTCCAGCCGCGGCGCTTGCAGAGCTCTTCAGCCAGTTCAAGGTCGAAACCTGTGTAGTCGCCGGTCGCCTCATCGAGATAACCGTAAGGCGGATACTCTGCGTCGAAACCTACTACGAATTCGGTATCTTCATCTGTAGCTGCCGGTGCCTCGGCTGCTGCAGTCTCTTCTGCTGCGGGCTCTGCCGCCGCACTGTCAGTGCTTGTAGATGCTCCGGATGAACCTCCGCATGCCGCGAGTGAGATTGCCATCACGCCAGTAAGGAGCATTGCTGCAAACTTCTTCATCATTTCAAAATCCTCCCAGACTGTAGAATATTGTTTCCGCGGCGGGAAGTCCCTGACCTGCGGCCGGCACTTGAACATATCAGCGAGATAACGAATTAAAGTGCCGAATACTGTAGTATATTATCACGCTAAAGTATGTTTGTAAACACCGTACGAGAACCAAATTGCCAAAATCAGCCCCAAAAAAGCGGCCGCCGGAAGGGCCCCGCTGCTGTAGAGATGGACCATCAGATTTGAGCTGACAAGGATGCGATAAGCGGCCTCGCTGCTCCGATTGCCCGCTCCATCTGCAGCCGTTGCTCTCATCGTCTGCCACTCGCCCCGGGCACGGATCTCGAAGGGAATCTCTCCTCCGTTTTCATCCATGATCCTCGTAAGTTCCTCCTCATCATATTTATAAGTCTCGAGAAGAATGCCCTGATCGTCCGTGATCTCAATCTCCAGCCCGCTCAATTCCATATTGTCAGAAGGTATCAGGCGCAGAGGCACAGCGTCTGCAATAAACTTGCCCTGCCGCGTATCCACTCCCGTGATCCGCACTGAAGGCGGCGTCCTGTCCACCGCCCAGGAAGGACTGTACCCGGTTCCGGACGTAAACCGTCCCGCGCTGCTGTTGTAATTGCCGGTCTCGTCCTCGGACTCCAGAAGAATGCTGTATCTTCCCTCCCTGCTGAATGCAGCCGGGTCGATACTGTAGACATATTTCATGCCCGCAGTTCCCGTTTCCTCATCGACAGAGTAGTCTTTTCCTTCCTCCAGGATCTCAGCGTTTCCGTTCCGGAAAAGCGTGATCTGCCTCTTAGTCAGGGGCGAGATGTTGTACTCGGCAATGACCAGCGGATTCTCCGCCTCCGTATACACAGCTCCTATCATCTCCCGTGTCTTCTCATCCTCAGAGATGTCGTAGAGGGAGCCGAATCTGTTGACGCACAGGTTCCTCCTGATGATCGAACGGTTTCCCGCGAGATCGCAGGCTGTCCCTGTGAGCACGCAGATCCCGTCCGCGGCTCTCTCCTTCGGCAGATCCGGCAGCACGATCCTAGCTGAAAGTCCGCCGCCCCTGCACTCCATGGTCCCGCCGCCCGCCGTCCGGTTGTTCCACCTTGCGCAGAGCGAGCCCGGAGCCATATTCGCCTCTTCACAGCAGATTGCCGGCGATATTTCTGCTCCGTAAGCCCCCATCTCCTGCACCGTGCTCCCGTCAAAATACAGTTTCGGCGCAGTTCGATCAATAATAAACGATTCTTCGAATAGAGGGACTGCCGTGTTCCCCGCCAGATCCATGCACAGACAGCCCAAAGCCCACTCTCCGTCTTCCGTAAAAGGAATCTCCGCCTCGTAGACCGGGATCAGCCCTGCAGTCCTGTCATCCCGGATTTCAGATACTTTTCGGAAGGACCTGGCGAATGGCAGTATTTTGACATAACTGTCGTCGAAGGACAGGTCTGTTACCCGGACTGTCGCGAGTCTGGCCGCGTTGTAGTACCTCCCGTTTCGCGCGTCTGTGTTGTCCCATGTCACCTCGATCAGCGGCGGCGTCCGGTCGATCGTGAAGGCCTGCGGCGCCTCGCCGGTATAGCTTACCGACGCCGTGTTCCCCAGAGCGTCCGTCCCGGTCACCTCCAGCGTGTATGCGCCGTCCATGGGAAACTGCAGCTCCATGGTCCGCGTCTCCGGGTCGCCCGACGGGCCCCGCTTCCACTCCCCGGGCACAGCTCCAGGAGCCCGCACCGGCAGCTTTTCAGGATCGAAATTCCGCTCGCGCACAGACACCACAGCAGTCCTCGCCCGGTCAAAATATCGTCCGTTCTTCATCTCATTGTTGTCAAAACTCACCTTCACTTCAGGCCCCGCTGTGTCAATTCCGAACTTTCGGATTCCGCTGTCACCGTAATCCGAGGAATTCCCCGCGTTGTCGTACGCGACAGCCTTAACTTCAATGTCATTGCTGTCCCACTTTCCGCCGGAAGGTATCGATATTTCGCCGTGAAATCTGTAAACGGGAGTCTGCTCAGTCCCGGCGACAGTCAGCTCTGACTCATCGGCAGTCTCCTTCCATGCACCCGCAGCTCCGTCTTCCCCGCGAAAGAGCACCTTCTCCATAACGGTCTCCCCGTCTCTTGTCACCTCGCAGCGTACTTCCGCCAGCCCTGATCCGCCGTGTTCCCGGTCCGGATCTTCCGCGAAGATCTCCAGTGTCACCGAACCGTCATAGAGAGGCCTTCCGTCGGCCATCCTCGCTGTGATCTGCGGTACGGCTCTCACCACAGCGCCCGGCGCCTCCGAGTCCACCGTTGGGTCCGAAATATCGAGATAAATATCGGCAGTCCTTTGCAATACGGCAGTTTCATTGCCGGCCCGGTCCCGCAGCCGCAGACCCTCGATCCTGAAAACCTGCCCTCCCCGTACCATGATCCTGCCTCCACAGGCAGATCGATACTCCTGTCCGTCCGGCGGCGTGTCGTTTTCCTCCCCCGCTGTTGACAAAAGGCCGAAGGTTACGCTCGCAGGCGAAATATCAGCCGCGCTGTATTCAATGACCGCGTTTTCCTCATTTCTGTATGGCTGGAAACTGTCGCGGTCCATTGTCCAAGCCTTACCGTTGGCGGTCATCCGGCAATATGTCCCGCCGTCCTCATTTTCAATGAGGAGTTCCCCTTCCGGAGCCTTCGTGTCGACCACGATTCTTCCTGTAACATAAGTGCCTTTTCCCACGTCTTCACAGGTCAGTCCGCTCTCCGCACTTGTAAGAACGATTGGATTTCCTGCTTTGTCTCTGCCTGTGATCCCAAACCGGTATACCCCGTCCGGCGTTTCCTCGCTCCCGGGAGCTCGCTCCAGTTGCAGCAAAACCGAGCCGGGCTCCCCTTCTCCGCTTTCCACGACTTCAGTCCGGCACTCCTCTTTAGAAGCGCTCTCCCAGGCCGGCCACACCTGCTCGCAGCATTGTCCCTCAGGAACAGCCGCATAAGCGCTCCGCAGTTCCAGTGCGGCGGGATCTATGTTTTGATCGGTCACGCGCATAGACGCCGTGATCACCGGCACTCCTCCCGCGTATTGCTTCGGATCGCTGCCAAAATAGACAATCCCGCTGCTCTCATCGATCCCCGCAGGGTTTCCGATTGGAGTGCTGAGCTCAGCTTCAAGCACCGGGCTGACAGTATCCAATATGAAGCTGAATTCACTATCTCCTCTGTTTCCTTCTTCATCAGCGGCTTCCGCCATCACCCGGATAAGCCCATCTGAGAGTTCTGCCGTTTTCTCCGCGCTGACTTCGATCACCATCTCCTGTTTGGCCGCACTGTCCAAGGCTTTTTCAAGTCTGATCTCCTTGCCCGCCGAGTCCGCCATTATAATGCAATAGGACACGATTCCGGTGTCCTTTTCCCGGTCATCCTTCAAACTTATACGGATCCCCGCGTTGTCCGCTCTGCAGTAGATCCTGCCGTCCTCATTCTCCGCAATCTCCTCCCGCAGCTGAATAGAGATTTCCGGCGGGTCTTCGTCCGGAAGCGGTTCAGGCTCGTTCCCGGGATCCGGCTCGCCACTGGTCTCAGGTCCGGTTCCGGGCTCCGGATTTCCGCTTTCACTGTTTTCTGCCGGCGCTTCTGCCGCCGCAACATTCTTCCCAATCGCCAAAATCCACACAAAGACCGCGATCAGCGCCAGAATTCCCAACTTTCTGCCTGCCTCTTTCTTTACTGTCTTTTTCAATCGTTCCGTCAGATCCTCATGCACCAACAGGATCACCGCAGCGGTGACCGCCGCCAAGGCTGTGATCATGCACAAAGACGCCATGATCCTGCCGGTCTCTCCCCAGATTCTCCAAATCGACATTCCTGCTCCTACTCCGCCTCTCCGGTTTGCGTTTCGAGCTGCATTTTTTGCCCGGTCTTCCACATATCACCGGGCGGGACTGTTCACTATACGCGCCGCGGAATCAACCGCCGTGCGCAGTTCCTCGAGCAGCCGGTCCGGCACCCGGATCCGGCCGCTCTCCGCTTCGTCCACAAAACTCCCTGCGATCTGTACCACCTCCTTCAATTTTTCCGGATCTGCCCCGGCCTCCTCATAGCGGTCCGCGAACAGCGCGATCTCAACGGCCGCCGTTTTACACACCGCCGCCGCGAAGACTCCGTTCCCGCTCATCTCCGCCTCCCGCTCCGCTGTCTCCTCCAGCACTCGCCAGGCGCCGATCCGCTCTCCGGTCCATTCCTCCCCCAACACAACTTCCATCGCCTCTGCCATTTCCCTGTCGCCAAACCAGATCCCGCCTTCTTCCAAAGCATTGCGAAAACACTGTTTTGCCGCCTCCCTTCCCCCCTCATAGCAGGCAAAATATACCTTCCCCAGTTCCATCTGAAGCGCCGCATAATCTCCGGGCCTCTTCTTTCTCATTCGTTCCAGGTTTCCTTCTGCATTTCCTGCCGCCGTCCCCCACAGTCCTCCAGCGCTCACCCTCGCAAACAGAACATCGTCAAGCGCTCTTTTTTCTCCTTCCGTGATCACACAGTCCTCCATAAGGTCCCGCAGAAAACAGATATACGCTTCCGGGTCCTCAGGCCGCAGCGCCGCAGCCCTTTGGTAAACCTCTTTCTTTTCTTCAAGCGTCGTCTCGTTTGCCGCTGTCTCGATGAGGGCGCAGTACTCCGCGGTTTTTACTCCTACTGCCGACACCCCGAATGCAAGAGCCAGTGCCAGGCAGACTGCTGCTGTATTGATCAGCAGGATGAAATGTTTCCATCCCCTCTCCTGACTTCCGGGTATAGTTCTTTCATCGATCTTTATCACTCCCTGCAGCGCCTTTTCCAGTTCTTTGCAGGACGAATAGCGCATTGACGGGGCAGTCATACAGCAGCGCAGCAGTATTTGGGCCATCTCGGCGTATTGCCTGCTTTCCCCTTTGTACCCCAGAATTTCCTGAAGCGGCCTCAGCCCTGTCTCCAATGGCGGGCGGCCTGTGACCATATGGTGCAGGACCGCCCCAATGCCATAGATGTCGGTTTTCTCGTCGGACTGTTCCCATCCGCCGTACTGCTCCGGCGCCGCGTACCCGTCCGTCCCGAGCTGCATAGTGTCTGTGGCAGCATCTTTTCTAAGCTTTCTCACCGCGCCGTAATCCACCAGGACAAATTGCCCGTCTGGCCGCACCAGAATATTGGCCGGCTTCAGATCCCGGAAGATCATGGGCGGCTTCTGCCCGTGCAGCAGCTCCATGATGCCGCAGAGCTGCAGTCCGGCCGCCGCTGCCTCACGAACAGTATAGGCTCTGCCATCCTCAAGAATCTTTTGAAGGGACCGGCCTTCCACATATTCCATGACAAAGCCTGCAAACTCACCTTTTTCATCGCAGACGCACTCTCTGTACGCAGGAATTCCGGGATGGCAGGCGGCACTCCCCTGCTCATCAGTGCAAAGCGCCTGCAGGACTTCAGCCTCTGCTCGCAAGTTTTCAGTCCTTGCTTGCAATTGATCCGCTTCTTGCTCAAATGCCTCTGATTTATTGTCGTCCCTTCGAAGAACTTTCATTGCATAATTTCTTCCGTTCGCTTTATCCTTTACAAGATAGACGACACTTGTTCCTCCGCGCCCAAGTTCGCGGAGAATCTCAAATTGATCAATAGATCTCTCATTCAATTATCGGTTCACTCCCTGATTGACCCGCGATTCGCGGAAATGAACAAAAACCGCAGCGCTGATTCAGCAGTTTTGCCAAGATGCCCGGCCCGGCAAGATCCTATGGGTCGGAAATTAGATGCCAGTCTCCGATGGATACCGGCGAGATAGGTTCATTATCAAATAAGTGGAGGCTGAAAGTCAAGACTAAATCCATCCAGAGTCTGCGACCAGCCTGAACGAGCGTGATATGCCCTTTATGAATTGCCATAAGACTTGTTTTAGGTACAGAATGGGTTTTTTAGGAATACTACGTCCCTGGATGAAAGGCAAAACATTGTATGCTGCCCGAACTAGCAGATGGGGGATCAGAAGATTCGGTACAGAAGCTTGATTTGAACAAATCCTCGTCCCTCAAAAAGCAAGATTCCAGGGAAGATATCAGCGAGAAACCATAAAATGAAAAAGTGGAACATAAAATCAGAAGAATTCATGGACGAGATTTTTTGCCAACTATGCTCCTGTAACGAAAAATCTGAAAGAAGGGATTCTGCAGGCAAGAACTAATCAATCAGACCTATACTGCAGGGACGAGAATATAAGAAGAAAAGACTTCTGTGCCGAAACTACCTGATAACATCAGGAGTCACCAGAAAACAACCTGCCGAAACTACCTGATAACATCAGGAGTCACCAGAAAAACAACCTGCCGAAACAGCCGGATGACATCTGCAATCACCAAAATAAAAAAAGCCGCCCCGGAAATCATTCCCGGTGCGGCAGTTTATATTTCATCCTTTCATCATTAAATGCAGTCCCACATCAAACGGCCTGCCCTCAACGCACTCGCTGAGCCATTCGGCCATGGTCATTTCATCCTGCGTGCGGAGTGTGAATTCCGGCTGCCGGACTACTGTATGGATCGTTCCTCCCTTGTACATGGTCAACGGTCTGTGCCAGTCATGAATGAAGAAGGAGAATTCCGGTCCGATATCTCTCATTTCCGCGATCATTTTCTGCATCTGCCGGTAATAGTCCTCCTGGATCTGTGAATCAGTGTCGTATACCTTGTTGGTCATATCGTTGTAGAAAGCGCTCAGGAGGTAATCCATTGTTGAACCCGAATAGAGGTATTTAAACCGATTGCCCTGGCGCTTGTAGACGCCGCGGTACCACTCGAGGGCAAGATTCCTGCCTTTCACATCGCTGCATATTTCCTCCCGCGCGTTCCAGACGTCGCGGAGTATATGCTTCCAATCCTTGTACAGGAGCTGCGCGCTGTCCGAAAAGAGGGTCACATCGCTGCAGGCCGGATAGAACTCGCCCGCGATCTGTTCAGCAAGGGCAGGCACTGCAAAAGCTCCGGCGCTCTCTCCCGCGATCAGGAGTTTGGAAGCCGTGGGGAACAATTTTTTGCCCGTCCGCATGGCTGCCATGAAGTTCTCGTAGCCGTGAAAATACAGTACAGCCTCGTCTCCTGCCTTCTGACTTCCGTCCTCACTGCCCTCGACGATGTGGTAGGTGAACTCGCTCCTGCCGATATGCATATCTCCGGTCGCATAGGTGATGACTATGAAATTCCAGTCGTCGAAGGGATTGTCGGACCCGTTTTTGGTGATGCCCACATTGATGTTCATGACCTGTGTGAACAGCCGCAGATTGTTCCAGTAATAGTTGGGCACCCAGGCCGCGACACTGCCGCCGTTTACAGGCCTGGCAGCCATATATTCGTTGATCGCGATGCCTCCGCCGGAGAAGAACACGCACAGCTTATCAGTAGTCCCCTTCCGGACGTAAATGTGATATTCAGAGCCGTCTCCGCACTTTCCCTCGGGAACAGGCACCTGGTACCAGACCTTCTCAGCGGGCTCACCAACCAGGATCGGAGCCTCCTGCCCCAGTTCGTAGATTCCCTTCGCGATGGATTCTTCAACCAGATTTCCTATTCGGACCATCCAATTCTTTGCAATATTGCCAGTTGCCATAATTAACCACCTTTGATCACAGATTGAACATTTTCTCTACCGCGCTGCGCAAGTCCCTGAAGCGGAAGATCACTGCCGCGCAGGCCGCTATGAGAAGAAGCGCCATGCTCGCCACCGCCGGCAGGATAACCGGATTGACGTGCGTCAGGACCGGAATGATCTGCAGCATGGAGAGCAGTATCGTCACAAAAATATAGATTATATACTCTTCTAACCGAAGATTGGCTGCACGGCCAACGCCGATCGTCACAAACACCAGCAGGACAAATCCGATCGGCAGTACATACGCCAGCGACCAGCCATGCCAGCCGGTAAGCGTATCGATCAGAATACAGACCGCCATGGCCAGATACGTCTCGATAAACAATGTTTTGATCAGATTGTTTCGATAATAGATGCCGACCATCAGATCTCCCCAGGCGATCAGGGCGCCCATTACCGCGAAGGGGACCCATGCCAGCTTGAAGTCATAGAGGATCTCCAGCGACATCATGATAATGAAGAAAGTGAGCAGGCAGAATGTCCCTACTTTGACCAGGGACATGTGTGAAAAGCGTCTTCTGTCGAGGACCGGAAAGCCGCCCGGCACGGATTCTCCCGTGACTCTTCCTCCGCAGAGGGGGCATTCTGTCTTATCGCCCCGGATACTGATCCTGCATTTAGGACAATACTGCATTACGGCGCCTCCTTTCCTGCGGGATTCTCTGCCTCTGCATCGGCAGTCCCCTTATCAGGCGCATCGAAATCATTGCTCTCCAGCACCACGTCGATTCCCATGTCCACTATATCCCTGAAGAAGTTCCGGATCACCGGCTGCTGGATAAAAGCGGAGGTTACACTGAACACCAGCTCATCTTTGAAGGAGCACAGGCAGACCTGCACCTCGGGCGCCGCCATAAAACAGCTGAATTTGTGGATGTAGGGTTCCATCTCCCCGGGAACTGTGATCTTGCCCACATTTGAGATCGTCCCCGTTATCCCCATCTGGGTCTTGGCGTTGATCGCCGAGATGACCAGGTTTTTGATAAAAAGAGGCACCACCTTGATCGCGATATTGTGCTCGAGAGCTGCGTAAGAATTCATGGTCAGTTCGACCTGATCCTGTTTGAGCTGTTTGTGGAAAGATTCCCTCACCACAGGAATGATACTCTCGAGTGTTCCGTCATAGAGAGCCGGATCGTAGACCACATTTATGACGCCAAAGAAGTTGCGCGCCGTGTCAGAGGGGAAGTAATTCCTCAGGTTCACAGGAACGCTCAGCACGATCGGATACTTTCTGTCGCGCACCGACATCTCCCGGAGTGCCGACTGAATAAAGAGCGCCGTGCTCAGCTCAGCAACTGTCGAGTTGCGCTCCCTTGCGGCCGCCAGGAACGCCGCCACAGATACCGTCCCCTCAAGCAGGTGGTTCTGCAGGTTCTCGTCCTTATCGCCGCGCAGGTGATAGGCCCGCTTAGGCGCGGACTTCTGCCCCTCAGGCTTTCCCTTTTCTTTCTTATAGTATTTGCCGAACGCGTCGTTCTGCCTGTCTTCGCCGGACGCCCTGCTTCCTGTTGTCTGGATCAGGTCCAGCCCGTGCCGGCCCCCGAGATACTCCGCCAGGATCGCCTTGAGGAACTCAAAGGCCCCCGTCCCGTCTGTCAAAACATGGTACATCTCCAGGTTGATCCTGCGCCCGTGATAATTAACTCTGTATAACAGATTCCTGCGCCCCTCCCAGTAGATCGTATCCAGCGCGGGTCTGTCATCCCTCGTCACTTCCGCGTCGAGGTCACTCTGGTCAAGGTAATACCAGAACAGTCCTTTTTTCAGCACACTGCTGAAATGGGGAAAGTCCCTCGCCGCTGCCGTGACCGCGCTCTGAAGGGCCTCCGGGTCCACCTCCTCATTGAGTTCGCAGGTGATCCTGAACACCCGGGTGTCAGAGCCGCCTGCTGTAGAGGGCACTATTTTGGCCGCGTTATCCAATTGATACCACTTCGTCTGTGCCATACCGCTTCTCCTGTGCAGCTGCTTGCTGCCGCTTGTTTGATAAGGAAAGCAATCTTTCCGTACTTATTTGGTGAGGAAAGCAAATGGATCGTCGTCTACAAGGAAGTGCATGAGCTGGTAAGCGCACATGATGGCCACTTTCTCCTCCTTGAGGATCCTGCGGACTTCGTCGCGGTCAGCCAGGACGATCTCGATGTTCTCGGTGTCCTCCATAAAGCGGTCGCTGATCTCACCGTCCGTGTAACCGTAGACCGTCGCGCAGGACTCGTCCGTAAGGCCAACCGTAGTGAACCGGGGCTCCTCGAACATCGGATCCACATCAAGCGGCTCGAACGTAAGCCCTGTCTCCTCGTGCATCTCGCGCACCGCTGCCTCGCGGAAGTCCTCGCCCTTCTCCACAAGTCCCGCCGGGAACTCATAGACATATTCGCCGATGCAGAAGCGGTACTGGCGGATCAGGACGACCTTATCGCGCTTGGGCCCATACAGACTGTAAATGATCACGCCGTCGGGATGATTCTCTCCCGTGACGATCTTGAGTTCGCTCTCATTTTTGGCCCTTGAAGCGACATAATAATGGGACTTCGCGCCATTCTTGTGCGTGACGTCCAGATCATAGAGATTGACAAACTTGTTCTCGGTTTTCTGTGTGATCTTATCGATGGATACCATGCTTTCTCCCTCCTATATGATGGCCGGCGCTGCGCCGGATCTCTTCGCTATATGCAGACGGCGCTCCTGTGCAGGCGGTCCGCCGCGCTTTATTCCGCTTTCTTCTCGAGCAGGCCTGTCAGATTTCCTTCCGCCAGTATGCTCAGTCTTCTGATCGCCCTCGAGACCGCTGTGTACAGGCGGTGCCTCGACAGGGTGTCCTCCGGGTACATCTGCGGATCCGCGTCCGGCAGGATCACGCCGTCAAATTCAAGACCCTTCACCAGTTCCGGCGTGATCAGAAAAACACCGCCCGACGGCAGCGCCTGGTTTCGCCGGATCACCGGCGGCGCGTCCTCTCCCAGAAGCTCCACGATCCTCTCAAGGCTCCGCCTGTTCCCACAGATCACGGCGGTCAGGCCTTTCTCCTGTTCCGCGGCGCTGATCAGGCTCCTGAGCCTCATCACATACTCATCTCTGGACGCACAGGCCATCTTCACCGGCGCGGTTCCCGGTCTCTGTACCGATGCGGTCCGGATCCGCTTCTCCCGCGGCAGCAGCCGAGTGAAGATCTCCGTGATCTCCGGCGACGATCGATAACTGGTCAGCAGCGGGAATTCCGCCACTTCGCCGAACAGCTCGCGGATCTTGTCAAAAGATGCCGTCCCCTGCCTGATCGCCTGGAACTCATCTCCCAGCATCATAAACTTCGCACTGCCAAAATATCGCCTGAGCACCATCAACTGCGCTGCCGTATAGTCCTGCACTTCATCGATCATGACGTAACGGACATTTTTGTCGCCCATGCCGGTCAGCAGCATTTTGAGCCAGATCCATTCCGCGGAAGTCAGTTTCTTCCTCCCGAGGATCCGGCAGCCGATCCTCTCTATATCCAGAAAAGCAAAGCGGCTGATCGCGCTGAACGCGCCGCCGTACTGGTTTTTAATCCGGTTCTGCTCCCTGACTCCGGGCTCGTCTGTCATTTCGGCATCGTCGTTTTCCTTGTCGTCCCTCTCCATCCTGCGGATCTTGACCCTGGCGATCTCCGCCAGCCTGTCCGCCAGGATGTTCATGAACCTCTCGCCTGTCTCGATTCCGCCCAGTCCCTCGGATGCTCTCCTGATCTCCCTGCGGCTCAGGACGCACCTGCCTTTCTGCATGACGGGCCTGAAATCCTCCTCCTCGAGGCGGAGGCTCTTCAGGGCTCGCTCTATTTTGACCAGGTCCGCTTCCGCAGCAGGCTCATAAGGCCCCTTGTCGGGCGCGTTCGCAATGTGGACAAAATCCCTCCAGGTGATCGTCCTCGGATTCTCCTCGCCGAGGTCCGGCAGCACCTGGTCGATGTACTGGCGGAACACCGGATTGATCGTGAGCAGATAGACCTGGTCCGGCCTCAGATTCTCCCTTTGGCAGTAGAAAAGGTAGGCGATCCTCTGCAGCAGCACAGAAGTCTTCCCGCTGCCCGCGATACCGTTTACCAGCAGCACCGGCACGTCGGCGCAGCGGATGACAGCGTTCTGCTCCTTCTGGATCGTCGCCGTGATGGCCTTCATCTTGTCGGTGCGGCTGCTCGCCAGCGACTGCAGCAGCATCGGATCCTCGATCGCCACCTGCGTGTCAAAAAACGAGAACAGCTTGTCCTCCTCGAGGTTGTACTGCCGCCTCAGCTGCAGGTCCACGTCCACCTTTTTGCCATTAACTGTGTAAAAGGTCTTGCCGTTTTCCTGATTGTAGTAGGTCTCCGCGATCGGTGAGCGCCAGTCGATCACCAGATGCTCGAATGCGTTCTCGGATACTCCCGCGCTCCCGATGTAGTAGTCCTCCGGCTCCTCCGACAGGTCGAACTGCAGCTTCACCCTGGCAAAATACGGCGCCTTGAGCAGCCTCTTAACCCTCCCGAGTTTCTCCGCCGCCGCGTCCTGCTCAATATTGTATTGAGTGATAGAATGGCTCATCGCCTCAAACTCGATATAAGTCTCCATGGAATCTGTGTCGCTGTCAAAGTTGAGGGACAGATTGCTCCTGATATCCTGCTTCTCCTTCGCGGCTTTCTCGGATATCGTGTTGATCCTCTCCTCCAGCTCCTCCTTCATCGCGCGCAGTTTCCCATGCGTCTGCGTCAGATGCGCCTGCTCTTCTTCAAATATCTTTTCCTGTAATTTATCCTGTGCGTTCACTCGTCACTCCGTTTTCTGATTGGGTTGTACTTAATATTTAAGTATACATCCTGGCGGGGGTTTAGTGAATTGTTTATTGATTATCGGATTTGTGCCGGGTTCCTGCCAGTTTCGACTTCCTGGCCGGCTTCCTGCTCCAGTTAGTCATTACTATCTAGGCATGTTTCGGCGCAGAAGCATTTATTGTCAGTATTCTCGTCCCCGTAAATCCTCGGAAATTCCCGGAAATCTCTGCATATTTTTCTGAACCCCAGTTTTTTTCATCATATCCTGAATAATCCAGTTTTTTCATGGACGCAAATCTTTGATTTGTGAGCTTCTGTACCTACTCGCTCACGATCCGGCTCAAATATTCAACACTCCAAGTTGCTTTTTTCTTCCTCCAGGGATGTATATTTTGGCAAAACCTGCTTCTGTACCGAAAAGTCGACAAGACCAAAGTTCTTCTGTACCGAAACTCCGAAAATCACACAATTCCACTTGTAATCCCCCATACGCCATCCTATAATCTTCCCATCATCGGTCCGTCCGCCTGATCTCACCGATCACATGTCTTTAGTTGCAGATGGACCCGCAGTCCTATCCACATTTCACATCATCTCCGCTCGGAGGAAAGGAGCCCCTATGACATTAGCACAACTGGCTGAATCAAAAAAACGGCAGCTTCTCGGCGAGAAACGCAAAATCGAACGATTTCTAGACAAAGCGCCTCACGGAACACTGGTCTACAGCAAGACCGTCAAGCAGGACAAAGACTATTACAAGTGGTACGTTTCCACAGGCAGGTCCGGCAAAACAAGAGTGTATATCCCGCGCCGGAACAGATCTCTGGCCCGAACACTTGCCAAAAAAAAGCTATGCCTGCAGCGGCTCCGAGACATCAACGCCGAGCTGAAAGCCATTGACATGTATCTCAAAGCACACCGGGACAACACCGACCTCGACACCATTCTCAGAACGCCTGCTTATGGAACCCTTTTGTTCGAGGAAGGCTGCGAAATGTACGGCACGATGTCCGAAGAGCTGCAGGAATGGGCTCACGAAGAATATGAGATCAATCCCAAAGATCCTGAGCTCAGAAATGTTCCCACAGTAGACGGCATCAAGGTCCGTTCCAAGTCGGAGGCACTGATCGTCATGCTTCTGTCGGTGAACCATATTCCGTACAGATATGAGTGCAGACTCGATGTCGGAGGGCACGCCTATTATCCCGATTTCACGATCCGGCATCCTGTGACCGGCGAATACTTCTATTGGGAACACTGCGGGAAGATGGGTGACTTTAAGTATGTTATTAGATTCTTGAATAAATTTCGTATCTATATACTTAACGGATATCTTCCTGATCACAACCTGATTCTCACTTTTGAAAGCGAAAATCATCCCTTTGACATAACGATCGCGCAGGACAAGCTCAGGGAATTTCTTATTTGCAAAGATCCTTTTAAGTGCGCGTGATTTCTGCACGAGCTGAATTGGTTATATTTATTTCATGTAACATGCATTTATGATATAACCAAAATATAGTCTCACCGCAAATTCGGAATTCAGATTCACACCAAATTCAGTATCACCGCCAAGGAGTACTCCATGCCCCAATACAAAATCGATCCCGGTCTCAAGCAGCCCGCCTATCTCCAGCTCTACAACCAGCTCCGTGAAGACATCACGAGAGGTTTGTGCCCCTACGGAAGCAAACTTCCCTCAAAACGATTTCTCGCCGCAGAGACAGGAACAAGCGTAATCACAGTGCAGCACGCTTACGACCTGCTGGCCGACGAAGGTTACATCGAGTCCCGCGAACGCAGCGGATATTATGTCAGCTACAAAGAAAATGAATTGTTCCCGGTTGCCGCTTTTACTGAAGAAAGCACATCAGATTTGTCTGAATCGGCTGATCTGTCTGAATCGGCTGATATTCATGAGATTTCTGACATTCCCATAAGAGGTCCTGTCGTCACACCGGAGCAGGAACAGTTTCCGTTCAATACTTTGGCAAAGATTGCGCGCAAGGTGCTCTCTGAGTATGGGGAGTCGCTCCTGGTGAGGTCCCCCAACAGCGGAACTGTCTTTCTGCGAGAGACGATTGCTCAGTACCTTGCGCGCAGCCGCAGGATGAACGTAACGCCTGATCAGATCATCATCGGATCCGGTTCGGAGTATCTCTACAACCTGATCGTGCAGATGCTGGGGCGCGAGCGGATTTTTGCGCTGGAAGATCCCTCTTATGAGAAGATCAGGCTCGTGTACGAGGCCAGCGGCGTCTGCTGCCGCATGCTGCCGATGGACCGCGAAGGCGTCCGACTCAGCGCGCTGAAAAAGACTGACGCCACTGTCCTGCATGTAACGCCTTTCAACAGCTATCCGAGCGGAATCACCGCAACGGCTTCCAGGCGGGCGGGCTACATTCGCTGGGCGTCTGCAGAAGATAAATTCATCATTGAGGATGATTTTGACTCCGAGTTCTCCATGTCCACCAAGGCTGAAGACACGCTTTTCTCTCTTGAACCCGAAAAAAGTGTCATCTACATGAACACATTCACGCGCACGATTTCTCCAGCTGTTCGCGTGGGTTACATGGTTCTGCCCGCGCAGCTCAGCGCGGCCCTGCAAGAGAAGATTTCTTTCTATTCCTGCACAGTGCCTGTCTTCACACAGCATATGCTTGCTGAGCTCATTCGAAGCGGCGACTTCGAACGGCACATCAACCGCGTGCGGAGAAGACGCCGGCAGGGCTCGGAGCCTATGGGGAAATGATGGTTTCAACAGAATTTCCGTTTTTTTGATTTCGGATATTAGAAAGAGGGCCTTGCTCTTGCTGATTAATCCGCAAGAGCAACGTCCTCTTTTGTATTTGCTTGACTGGTACCGCCTCATGTATCGGTTTCGGCACACAAGCCTTTTTTTCTTATACTCTCGTCCCTGCAAGACAGATCTGGCTGAATTGTTTTTGCCTGCCGATCAAACAATCCGCTTCTCTTCCATGGACGATATTTTCCTAAAAATGTCCTTCTGTGCCGAAAATCCTCCCCTTAAGCCGCAGGCGAGCGCCGGCAAGCCGCGGACCGCCGGGAAATTTTCCACACTATTTTTATCAGATTTCCATCTTACATTCTTAAATATGTGTTATGATTAGCATCGAAATTCAAAGAATCGGGGGACTTCCGAATGAGTAAAACAAAAGTATACATTGACGGCCAGGCCGGTACTACAGGCCTTCAGATTTTTGACAGGATCGGAGCGAGGGAGGATCTCGAGCTGATGCGGATCGACGAGGACAAGCGCCACGACAACGAAGAGCGGCGCAAATTCCTGAACGCGGCGGACATCGTGTTCCTGTGCCTGCCCGACGCCGGCGCAAGGGAAGCTGTCTCCCTGATCGATAACCCCAATGTGCGCGTCATCGACGCCTCCACGGCTCACCGCACAGCCGACGGCTGGATCTACGGTTTCCCGGAGCTGTCCGCTGACCAGCGCGCGGCCATCGCCAGCAGCCGC
>CAMOIJ010000018.1 GCA_946615865.1 uncultured Lachnospiraceae bacterium
CCGCAAGGAGATTACTGATGGCAGATAAGACGAAGATGCAGCCGCGCAGATGCTCTTTCTGCAACAGGACCGAGAATCAGGTTTCCAAACTGATCGCCGGACCTGAGGGAGTTTATATCTGCGATGAATGCGTTGCGATCTGTGCCGATATCATCGACGAGTCCATTGAGGAGGAGGATTACTCCGTAAACGATCACGCCGTGGACGGGATCAACCTTCTCAAACCGGCTGAGATCAAGACTTTCCTCGACGATTATGTGATCGGGCAGGACGAAGCCAAGAAGACGCTCTCAGTTGCCGTTTACAATCACTATAAACGAGTCAGGCACAAATCCGGTATCGGCGAGGACGACGGCGTAGAGCTTCAGAAGAGCAACATTCTGATGCTGGGACCCACCGGATCAGGTAAGACCTATCTGGCCCAGACGCTTGCTAAGATCATCAATGTTCCTTTCGCGATTGCCGACGCCACGACGCTTACAGAAGCGGGATATGTCGGCGAGGACGTTGAGAATATCCTTCTCAAACTGATCCAGGCGGCCGATTATAACATTGAAAGAGCACAGCTCGGCATCATTTATATTGATGAAATTGACAAAATATCGAAGAAGGGCGAGAACGTCTCCATTACAAGAGACGTCTCCGGCGAAGGCGTCCAGCAGGCTCTCCTCAAGATCATCGAGGGCACGAACGCATCGGTTCCCCCTCAGGGAGGCCGCAAACATCCCCAGCAGGAACTCATCCAGATCGACACGACGAATATTCTCTTCATCGTGGGAGGCGCATTTGACGGACTCGATAAGATCATTAATGCCAGGATAGGCAAGAGAGCCATGGGCTTTCACGCCAACGTTGAGGGGCATGACTCCAAGAAACTGGATGAAACCCTCAGCCAGGTCCTTCCGCAGGATCTTGTAAAGTTCGGCCTGATCCCCGAGTTTATCGGACGTGTTCCGGTGGTCACTACTTTGAACGAACTGGACAGGGATGCCCTGATCAGGATCCTCAGAGAGCCCAAGAACGCCCTTAGCAAGCAGTATAAGAAACTGTTTGCCTATGATGATGTTAAGCTTTCCTTTGAGGACGACGCGCTTGAGGCGATCGCCGATCTCGCTGTTGAGCGCAAGACCGGCGCGAGAGGACTTCGCTCGATCATGGAGAAGGTCATGATGGACGTAATGTTCACCATTCCTTCCGATAAGACCATCAAAGAATGCGTCATCACGAAAGGATCCGTCCTGGACGGAGAGCCTCCCAGAGTCATCAGGGAGACACCCGAGATTAAGACGATCGACCTGCTCGAGGCGAAATGATCGCAGGCAGCATATGGTGAATGACCGGATATCGCTTCCGCAAGATCTGCGGGAGCGATATCTTTATACAGATATTTTGATTGCAGAAAGGGATAAGTATGATCATCAAAACAGTAAATCTCGAGACAGTGTGCGGTATCACAAGCAAGCTGCCTGAGAATACAAAACCCGAGTTTGCTTTCGCGGGAAAGAGCAATGTGGGAAAATCGACACTGATCAATGCCCTCATGAACCGTAAATCGTACGCGAGGACCAGTTCTACGCCCGGAAAGACGCAGACGATCAACTACTACAATGTAAACGATGAGTTCTATCTTGTAGACCTGCCCGGGTACGGCTATGCGACGGCAGGAGTAAAGGTCAAACAGCAATGGGGGAAGATGATCGAGAATTATCTTCACACCAGCAGAAAGCTTGACGCGGTATTTCTTCTTGTCGATATCAGACATGAGCCCTCGGAAAATGACGTGATGATGTTCGACTGGGTGCTGGCGGCAGGATTTACGCCGTATATAGTAGCGACCAAATCCGACAAGATCAAGAGAAGCCAGATCGCAAAGCAGACTGCGATGATCCGCAGGACCATTAAGGATAAGAGCAGAGTCAGCCACGACGTCAGCTTCGAAGTGATCCCTTTTTCCGGTCTGAATAAGGCCGGAAGGGAAGATATTTACAATATCATCGATGGCTTTCTCACGAAAGAGAATGATATGGTATAATCTTATAAGATTGAGAAATGACAGGAGGGAAAGCTTATGGGAAACAATCTGAAAAGTTTTAGGACCGACCGCATTATTTTTGCCGCGGGAGCTATTGTTCTCGGCGTTGTTCTGCTGGTATGGCCGTCCACGAGCCTTCTGATCATGGGAAAGTGTATCGGGGCTTTACTGGCCGCGGGAGGCCTGGCAGCGGCTTTCATGTTTTTTAGAAACCATGAGTCCGCGATGAAGTCGATCCTTCTGATCATGGCGGCGGTGATGCTGATCTGCGGCGTTGTTATCTTTTTGCATCCGGACGACCTGGTCAGGCTGATCCCGACGATCATGGGTATCCTGGTCCTTATCAGCGGACTGATCAATCTTGGGGAGACATTCATGCTGACCCGCAGCAAATACAATAAATGGTGGGCTTCACTTATTGTTGCGATCGCGACGATCGCGGCGGGGATCTTCCTCATCAGAAATGCATTTAATCTGGCTTCGCTCATAACAAGGATTGCCGGCGGTATCCTGATCTTTGACGGAATCTCCGATCTCTGGGTGATCTCAAGGGTCTCTAAAGCCCACAAAGAAATGGAAGTCGAAGCGACAGCAGTCGATGTGGAAGCAGCAGTGACAGATCAGGCGGAAGCTCCGGCAGAGAACGCCGGCAGCGGAAACGAGGCGCCGGCTGCCGAGGAGAGCGCTGTTCATCAGCCTCCGGCAGAAGCAGATCCTGTTCAGCCCTCTGTGGATCCTGCGGAGAGCTGCGTTGTCCCTGAGTACATGGAACAGACCGAGCAGGACACTGATTTCTCTTCATTCGCAGGAAGTGATGACCCGAAGGACAAGCAGGATGAGGAAAAAGCGGCGGAATAATACGCCGGACTGACAGAATTTTCAAATAAAAAGAACGCCTTCATGTTTTGGCGTTCTTTTTTTAAAATTCTTCTTGACATAGGGATTGCGCGTGTTATAGTAGTTATAGAACAACAAAAACATCAAGCAAGGAGGACTATGCATGAATATACAGAAATTTACACAGAAGTCCATTGAAGCTGTCAATCAGTGCGAACAGCTTGCCTATGAATACGGAAACCAGCAGATCGAGCAGGAACATCTGCTTTACAGTCTTTTGACTATAGAAGACAGCCTTATCATGAAGCTTGTGCAGAAGATGGGCATCGATCCGCAGGCATTCCTGCAGGCGTCGGAGAGAGCCCTGGCCGGCGTCACCAAGGTCAGCGGTTCCGGCTCGAGAGTATATGTCAGCGGGGACCTCAACAAGGTCCTGATCGGCGCGGAGAACGAAGCTAAGCAGCTTGGCGATGAGTATGTAAGCGTTGAGCATCTTTTCCTTTCCCTGATCAGAAACGCGGACCGTGTGATCTCCAGACTATTCAAGGATAATGGCATTACAAGGGATACTTTCCTGAAAGCGCTTTCAACAGTGAGAGGCAATCAGAGAGTTACAACAGATAACCCCGAAGCAACCTATGACACTTTGGCCAAGTACGGCGAGGAACTTGTCGGAAAGGCAAGGGACCAGAAGCTCGATCCTGTCATCGGCAGGGACGCGGAGATCCGAAACGTGATCCGGATCCTGTCCAGAAAGACCAAGAACAACCCTGTTCTGATCGGTGAGCCCGGCGTCGGCAAGACTGCGGTCGTAGAAGGACTTGCGCAGCGTATCGCCAAGGGCGATGTACCGGAAGGTCTCAAGGATAAGAAGATCTTTTCACTCAATATGGGATCTCTTGTAGCCGGGGCAAAATACAGAGGTGAATTTGAGGAGAGACTTAAAGCCGTGCTGGAGGATGTGCGCCAAAGCGACGGCGAGATCATACTCTTTATCGACGAGCTCCACACCATTGTGGGCGCCGGCAAGTCGGAAGGCGCAATGGACGCCGGAAATATGCTCAAACCCATGCTGGCAAGAGGCGAACTGCACTGCATCGGTGCGACGACTCTCAAGGAATACAGACAGTATATCGAAAAGGACGCGGCTCTCGAGAGAAGATTCCAGCCCGTCATGGTAGATGAGCCTACAGTAGAAGACACGATTTCCATCCTGAGAGGGCTTAAAGAGCGCTATGAGGTTTATCACGGCGTCAAGATCATGGACAATGCGCTTGTGAGCGCGGCGGTCCTTTCCAACCGCTACATCTCTGACAGATTTCTGCCGGATAAGGCCATCGACCTGGTGGACGAAGCCTGCGCCCTGATCAAGACAGAGATGAACTCCCTTCCCACAGAACTTGATGAGATGCAGAGAAAGATCCTGCAGCTTGAGATCGAGGAGACAGCCCTTAAGAAAGAAGATGATAAACTGAGCATGGAGCGCCTGCAGGACCTTCAGAAGGAACTGGCAGAACTCAAGGAGCAGTTTGCTTCCCAGAAGGCGCAGTGGGAGAATGAAAAAGCGCGCGCGGACCAGCTCTCCAGGATTCGTGAGCAGATCGATCAGGTTAACAGCGATATTCAGAAAGCGCAGCAGAGGGGCGATCTGAACAAGGCGGCGGAACTTCAGTATGGCACTCTTCCGACGCTTAAAAAGCAGCTGGTCGAAGAAGAGAATAAGATGAAAGACGTATCTCTTGTCCACGACCGTGTGACTGAGAACGAGATCGGCAGGATCGTATCGCGCTGGACCGGGATCCCGATCAGCAAACTGACTGAGAGCGAGCGCAGCAAGACTCTCCATCTGGATGAGGAACTGCACAAGAGAGTGATCGGCCAGGACGAAGCCGTGACCAAGGTTTCCGAAGCGATCCTCCGCAGTAAAGCCGGTATCAAGGACCCCACGAAGCCCATTGGTTCCTTCATGTTCCTTGGCCCCACCGGCGTAGGTAAGACGGAGCTCGCGAAGGCACTCGCTCAGGCTCTGTTCGATGATGAAAAAAATATCGTAAGAATCGATATGAGTGAATATATGGAGAAATTCTCCGTATCGAGACTGATCGGAGCGCCGCCCGGATATGTCGGTTACGAAGAAGGCGGCCAGCTGACGGAAGCGGTCCGCCGCAAGCCGTACAGCGTTGTGCTGTTTGATGAGATCGAGAAAGCGCATCCGGACGTGTTCAACGTTCTGCTGCAGGTACTCGACGACGGCAGGATCACGGACTCCCAGGGAAGGACCGTGGACTTCAAGAACACGATCCTGATCATGACTTCCAATATCGGGGCGCAGCAGATCCTTGCAGATCTGGACAGTCATCCCGAAGCGGAAGAGATCAGTGAACAGACCCAGAATGCTGTAATGGAGCTTCTTCACGCGCACTTCCGTCCGGAGTTCCTCAACAGGCTTGATGAGATCATCCTCTTCACACCTCTGAGCAAGGACAATATAACGGGAATCATCGATCTGATCATCGCGGACCTCAACAGAAGGCTCGAGGACAGACAGATCTCAATCCGGCTCACGGACGCGGCTAAACAGTTTGTCGCTGACGCGGCCTATGATCCCTCCTACGGCGCAAGACCGATCAAGAGATATATCCAGAAGCATGTCGAGACGCTTTCGGCCAAGCTCATCCTGCAGGACAATGTAGATGAGGGCGATACGATCGTGATCGACGTCGCGGATGGTAAACTGACGGCATATGTCGGCGAGTAAGTGCCTGAATGGAGTTTGGTATATTTGTGGAAAAGAGCACCTGATGGTGCTCTTTTTTTTGGACAAAAAAGCGAATAATCGGTTAGTTATGACAAATATTTGGCGAAATTCTGTAAATCAAAGTAAATTTGTTGTAAAATTAACAAAACATACAAAATGGCTGTTTAGGCGCTGTTCAGCTTAAATCGTCAATTAAACACGCAACCGAAAGGAGATGGGGATCGATGGCTAAAGTAGCTTTTCGGGGAACACCCAAACAGGAACGCGAGCTTCGGAAGTTTATCAGGAAGCACAAGGACCAGCCCGGCGCTATGATGCCGGTACTTCAGGAGGCACAGGGTATTTACGGATATCTGCCCAGGGAAGTGCAGGAGATCATTGCACAGGAGATGAATGTACCGCTTTCACAGGTTTTTGGCGTCGCTACATTCTATTCACAGTTCACACTGACACCTAAGGGAGAGCATACAGTAAGTGTATGTCTCGGCACAGCCTGCTATGTTAAGGGGGCAGACAAGATCCTTGCCGCGATCGAGGATCGCCTCGGGATCAAGGCGGGAGAATGCACGCCTGACGGCTTCTTCTCAATTGACAGCTGCCGCTGTCTTGGCGCTTGCGGACTTGCGCCCGTCATGACTGTCGACGGCGAAGTTTACGGCAAATGCACACCGGAATCCGCAGTTAAGATTATTGATTCCTACTACGAGGAGGTGTAAGCCATGACGATGACATATGAAAAGCTCATGCAGATCAAGGAAAAGAACAGAGAGCTGGTCATGGTCCGCAGACTGGTAGCATCCAAGGCGGAAGAAATGGCTAAGCACACAGCTTACCGCAAGCAGATCCTTGTCTGCGGCGGTACCGGATGTACTTCCTCCGGAAGCCACAAGGTAGCAGATGCGCTCGAGAGCGAGATCAAAGAGAAGGGACTTACGGACGTTCTCATCGTCAAGACAGGCTGCTTTGGACTTTGCGCACTCGGCCCTGTCGTTATCGTTTATCCTGAAGGCGCTTTCTATTCCCAGACAACGCCCGAGGGAGCCAAGAGGATCATTGACGAGCACATTATCAAAGGCTCTATCTGCAAAGATCTTCTTTATCCTGAGACAGTTCACGAAGACGGAGAGATCCTTCCTCTGAGCCAGACCAATTTCTATGCCAAGCAGATGAGAATCGCGCTTCGCAACTGCGGCGTGATCGATCCCGAGAATATCGAGGAGTACATCGCCCTGGATGGTTATGCCGCACTTCACAAAGTGCTCACAAGCATGACCCAGGACCAGGTCATCGACGTGATGCTGGCTTCCGGCCTTAGAGGCCGCGGAGGCGCGGGCTTCCCGACAGGCAGGAAATGGGCTTTCTGTAAAGCTACAAAGTCTGATATCAAATATGTGTGCTGCAACGCTGACGAAGGCGACCCGGGCGCGTTCATGGACCGTTCCATCCTTGAAGGCGATCCTCACGCAGTCCTCGAAGCAATGGCGATCGCAGGTTATACGATCGGTGCGAGCCAGGGTTATGTCTATGTCCGTGCTGAGTATCCGATCGCAGTCGAGAGACTTAAGATCGCTATCAAGCAGGCCAGAGAATACGGCCTTCTCGGCAAGGATATCTTCGGAACCGGCTTCAATTTTGACATCGAGATCCGTCTCGGAGCGGGCGCGTTCGTCTGCGGTGAGGAGACAGCTCTTATGACTTCCATCGAAGGAAAGCGCGGCGAGCCTCGTCCGAGACCTCCGTTCCCCGCAGTGGAAGGTCTTTTCAAGAAGCCCACAGTTCTCAATAACGTTGAGACTTATGCAAACGTCGCGCAGATCATTCGCAAGGGCGCGGAGTGGTATTCCTCCATCGGAACCGAGACATCCAAGGGCACCAAGGTTTTCGCACTCGGCGGAAAGATCACGAACGTGGGTCTTGTGGAAGTTCCTATGGGAACGACACTTCGCGAGATCATCGAGGAGATCGGCGGCGGCATCCCGAACGGCAAGAAGTTCAAGGCAGCCCAGACCGGCGGCCCTTCCGGCGGATGTATTCCGTCCGTTCATATTGACACGCCTATCGACTACGAGAGCCTTCAGAGAATCGGTTCCATGATGGGATCCGGCGGACTGATCATCATGGACGAAGATACCTGTATGGTGGATATCGCCAAGTTCTATCTTGAGTTCACCTGCGAGGAGTCCTGCGGTAAATGTTCTCCCTGCAGAATCGGAACAAAGCGACTTCTGCATATGCTCGACGATATTACAAAAGGCACTGCCACAATGGAAGAGCTCGACAAGATCGAAGAGCTGGCAGCGCATATGAAGGTTTCCTGCCTGTGCGCTCTTGGACAAACAGCTTCCAATCCTGTTGTCTCCACACTCAGATACTTCCGCGAGGAATATGTGGAGCACATTGTGGACAAGAGATGTGCTGCTAAGAAGTGTAAAGATCTGCTGCACTATGTCATCGATCCCGAGAAGTGCAAGGGCTGCACGCTCTGCTCGAGGAACTGCCCTGTCGGCGCGATCAGCGGCAAGGTTAAGGAGCCTCATCATATCGACAAGAATGTATGTATCAAGTGCGGACTCTGCAAGCAGAACTGTAAGTTCGGCGCAGTCTACATGGACTAAGGAGGGATCTTAACATGAAGAAAATGATCAATTTAAAGATTAATAATATCCCGGTCACTGTCCCGGAGGGCACCACAGTCCTTCAGGCAGCCAAATCGGTCAACATCGAGATCCCCTCTCTCTGCTACCTCAAGGATATCAACTGCATCGGCGCCTGCCGCGTGTGTGTTGTTGAGATCAAGGGAAGACGCGGTCTGACTGCCGCTTGTACTTATCCTGTAGAAGAGGGCCTGGAGGTTCTCACAAATACAGCTACGGTCCGTGCGTCCAGAAAGACCACCATCGAGCTGATCCTCTCCACGCACCACAAGAAATGTCTTTCCTGCGTGAGAGGAAATCACTGCGAACTGCAGAAACTTGCGTATGACTACGGTATTGACGAAGATCACTTCAAGGACGATGAGCCCAAGTATGAGATCGACGATTCCACACCTTATGTAGTCCGCGACAACAACAAGTGCATCCAGTGTCTGCGCTGCGTATCCACCTGCAACAACGTGCAGGGCATCGGCGCGATCGGACAGATCAGAAGAGGTTTTGACGTCCGTGTAGGTTCACCTTTCGACCAGGGTCTGGATACTACGACCTGTGTCGGCTGCGGACAGTGCATCGTTTCCTGTCCTGTCGGCGCTCTGTATGAGAAGAGCAATATCGACGAAGTTTGGGATGCTATCGCAGATCCCAAGAAGCAGGTAGTATTCTTTACTGCTCCTTCCATCGCGGCTACGCTGGGCGAATGTTTTGACATGCCTCCGGGAACCCACGTGGAAGACAAGATGGTCCAGGCGATCAGAATGCTCGGCGACGTCAAGGTGTTCAATATGAACGTGACAGCTGACCTTACCATTCTGGAGGAAGCAAATGAGCTGATCAGCCGCATTACTTCCAACAAGGTCGACAAGCCGCCGCTGCCGATGTTCACATCCTGCTGCCCCGGCTGGATCAAGTTCATGGAGCACTATTATCCCGAGATGCTTCCGAACCTGTCCACCTGCAAATCCCCTCAGGGAATGTTCGGTGCGCTCCTTAAGAGCTACTACTGCCAGAAGAACCACATCGATCCCAAGGATCTGTATGTAGTTTCCGTTATCCCTTGCACCGCTAAGAAGTTCGAGGTCTCAAGGCCTGAGCTTTCCACCCGCGGAATTCCGGACGTCGACGTGGCGATCACTACAAGAGAACTGTCCAGAATGATCAAGGGCGCAGGTATCTCCTTCAAGGATCTTAAGGGTGAGGAGTTTGACGATCCCTTCGCGATCGCATCCGGCGCAGGAAAGATCTTCGGCGCGACCGGCGGTGTTATGGAAGCTGCTCTTCGTACAGCGGCCAACATCCTCGACGGAACCAATGAGAAGATCGACTTCATGGATGTCCGCGGAATCCCCGGCATCAAGGAAGCTACCTACAGGATCAACGGCGCAGAGGTTGACGTCTGCGTAGCAAGCGGCCTTGCAAACGCCAGGAAGGTTGTGGAGATGGTCAAGAGCGGCCAGAAGAAGTATCTCTTCATCGAGATCATGGCCTGCCCCGGCGGCTGCATCAACGGCGGCGGACAGCCCGTACAGAGCGACAGCGTCCGCAACTATGTGGATCTTAAGTCCCTCAGAGCTCAGGTCCTTTACGATGCGGACAAGGGCAACGACCTCAGATGCTCTCACGAGAGCCCTGTGGTACAGAAGCTTTACGACGAGTTCCTCGAGAAGCCCGGCAAGGCGAAAGCACACAGCCTGCTTCACACAACTTACACAGCAAGAGGAATGATGTAAAAAGTGAGACTATATGTCTTATAAAAAATGCGCCCGTGAGCGGGCGCATTTTTTTTGCCCTGTTATACGAAGCTGCGGGACGACAATGATATAATGATAGGAAAATGGCGGAACCGTCATTAATCTGGAAGACATTACGGAGGCAACGTTTTTCATGAAACTGATTCATTTGGGAGACCTTCACTTAGGAAAATCGCTCGGCGATTTTGACCTTTACGAAGACCAGAAGTATATTTTGGACCGGATCCTTGAGATCATTGATAAAAAGGAGATAGACGGCGTTTTGATCGCAGGTGATGTATACGACAGAGCTGTACCCAGTGAGTCCGCGACAAACCTGCTCGATTATTTCCTGAAAAACCTCGCGGGCAAAAAAGTGAAGACTTTTATGATCAGCGGAAATCATGATTCCGATGACCGCCTGGGTTACGGGAGCAGTCTCTTCGAGGTCAATCATATTTATATCGCCGCGCAGTTTCGGGGAACGCTTTACAAACAGACAGTGATCGATGAGTTCGGAGAAGCGGATATTTACCTGCTTCCTTTTGTAAAGGCATCCCAGGTCAGACATTTTTACCCGGAGGAGAAGATAGAGTCCTACGAGGACGCGGTACGAACGATCCTTAAACACGCTCAGATCGAATCTGACAGGCGCAGTATCATTGTGGCGCATCAGTTTGTGGCCGGTAAAGGCGCTGACCCGGAACTGGGCGGCTCTGAGAGCGCGGGAACAATGAGCGTCGGGCTGGTGGAAAAGATAGGCTATGACTGTTTTGACGGATTTGACTATGCGGCCCTGGGACATATCCATTCTCCCCAGAGCGTTGGAAGAGAGGAAGTCCGCTACAGCGGATCACCGCTCAAATATTCGCTCAGCGAAGTCAATAATGATAAGTCCGTGCCGGTTATCACATTGGGCAAAAAGGGCGAGGTGGAGATCGAGCTTGTGAAACTGACGCCCATGAGAGACTTAAGGCATATCAAGGGACCGATCCGGAAACTTCTGGATAAAGAAAACGTCACGCGGCCGGAGGACTTTATCTACGCCACATTGACGGATGAGGATATTGTTGACGACGCCATGGGGATCATGCAGCAGGTCTACCCCAATACGGTCAGGATCGATTATGATAATTCCCGCACAAGGGAGATCGACCGGATCGATATAACTGCGATCGCGGAGCAGAAGACATTTGACGAACTGATCGGAGATTTTTACAAAAAGATGTACGGCTGTGAGATCAGCGAGGAGGAGATGCTGGTCATGAGAGAAGCTGCAAAGGAGGCGGGAGTTATCGATGAGACCGACTAAATTAGTGATCAGCGCATTCGGTCCCTACGCGGAGACGATGCCGGAAATCGATTTTGAGCAGTTTGAGGAGCGGGGACTCTTTCTGATCTCCGGAGACACCGGAGCGGGAAAGACCACGATATTTGACGCGATATGCTTCGCCCTTTACGGAACTACCAGCGGAACTTTCAGAGATACCAAGAATCTCAGGAGTGAATACGCAAAGGATAATGTCGAAAGCTTTGTGGACTTTTATTTTACTCATCAGGGGAAGAAATACCATGTGTGGAGACGTCCCGGCTACGAGAGAAAGAAACTGCGCGGTACGGGAACCGTCTCAGAAAAAGAAAAAGCCGTATTGTATGAGGAAGGAAATGTGCCGATCGAAGGGATCAGCAATGTAAACAGCGCGGTTATAAAGCTTCTGAACATCGATGAGAAGCAGTTCAAACAGATCGCTATGATCGCGCAGGGAGAGTTCTGGAACCTGCTCAACGCGAAAACGGAGGAGAGAACAGAAATCCTCAGAACGATCTTTTTGACCGGCGGCTATAAGAATATCGAATATCGTCTCAAGGACCGCATGGATGAGAGTTACAGGGAGAAAACCAGGGCGGAGAACAGCATTGTTCAGTATTTTGGCGACGTCGACGCAGACAGCGGGGATGAGCTGGCAGGGGAACTCTCGGAACTGCAGACGCGGGCGGGGAGATCCGGAAGCGCCTGGAATACCGGAGAAATGCTGGGGCTGATCGGAAAGATCCTGGAAGCGGACAAGAAAAGACTTGAGAGAAAAGACGAAGAACTGACGGGCCTTGGTGAGAAGCTGGATAAGGTAAAGGCTGAACTTGCCACAGCGGAGACTAACAACGGCATTCTGGAAAAGACGGCGGCACTGCGGAATGAAAAGAATGCGCTCGAAGCCTTGAAGCCGGAGGTCGAATCGAAGGAAACCCTGCTTACCAGACAGAAAGACGCCAGAAGAAAGGTATACCCTTTATACGATAACTGGAGAGGTAAATCGGCTGAGAGAGAAGCCGCCCAAAGGAAGATCAGCGGCGTCGCGCAAAAACTTTCCGAAGCTGTGGGGAGAGCCGGTGAAGCGAAGTCAGCTATGGAAGCGGCTCAGGTGAGGAAGTCTGAAGCAGACAGACTTCAGAAAACGGCAGATAAGATCACGGAAGCAGAGCCGGCTTATCAGCGAAGGGAGGAACTGACGGGCTCCCTTATTAAACTGCGCCAAAACACAGCTGCCTTAGAGAAACTTGGAGAAAAGATCGGAAGGGATGAAAAAGAGCTCGCTGACAGAATCGCGAAATTGAAGGCGAATATTGAGATCCTCAAGAATAAACCGGATGAACTTTCGGCGCTTCAGACAAAGGAACAGATACTTCGGGATCTTAAGAATAAAATGCAGCGTATTGCGGAAGATCAGCTGCCTGCACTGCTGGTAAAAGAGAATGATTTTTATAAAAAGAGAGATACTTATGGGCGGGTGCGCGAATCATATGATAAGGCAGTCTTAAAGCGTACGGAAGCAGAGAGGATCCTGGAGAGCTGCAGGGCCGGGATCCTGGCATCAGGCCTCAGAGAGGGAGAGAAATGCCCTGTTTGCGGATCGGTCCATCATCCCGAACTTGCAGAACTCCCTCCCGAATCGGTGACGGAAGAGGAATATAAGAAATTAAAAGCAGCAGAGGACAAGCTTCTGGAGAAGAAAAACGCGGCTATGCTGGAAGCTGAGAGCGCCAGGACCGCTGCGGTAGAGAGCGGTAACTGGCTTAAGGAGTCAGTCATCGATTGTCTTATAAAAAAACACGCAGAGCCGGGAGAAGATAAGGACTGGCAATCTGTCAGACGCAAAGAATTGATGGAGGCTTTTGACGCCGCGAAGGCTGAAGCAGAACTGGAATACAAGGCTGTAAGCAAACAACTCTCAGTGCTTGGAAGAGACTGCCTTAAGCTGAAAGCAGACAGGGAAGCTCTGGACAAAGCTCAGGGCGAAGAGACGGACAATCTCAAGGCTTCCAGAGAGGGATTTATCGCGTCGAGGCAGAAAAATGAGACGGATCTCGTACAGTGTGAAACGGAACTGAAAGCGATCGGAGATCTGATGTACGCGAACTGGAAGACTGCCCGGGCGGAGCGCGATAAGGCGGCAGCGGCGGCAACCGGGATCCTGAAGGCGATCGAGGACGCAGTAAAGCGCAGCCAGGACGCAGAGCAGAAGGTCGCGGAACTTAGGGCAGCTATCACTACTTTGAAGGAGAGTCTTGCTGTTCAGGAGAAAGAAGAGGAGAAGCTTCGGGAGATATTAGACAAGGCGTTGGCTGAGCACGGGTTTACCTCTGATAAGGAGATGAAGATGTATGCAGTCACGGAGAAAGAGATCGCTGAATCGGAAAAAGTCATAAACGACTACCGTCAGAAGGTGGAGACGAACAGAGCAAGGCTCACAGAGGCAGAAGAAGAGGCAAAAGACAGAGTCCCGGCAGATGTTGAAAGTTTGAAGGCAGCGGTTCAGGAACAGAGCGAACGGGTGGAAAACCTTCGAAAAGAGGCCGGCGCGATCCGCTACAGGATCCGGACCAATGAGGAAAAACTGGAGAATATAACCGGACAGCGGGCAAAATATGAGGAAGCATGCAGGAAATACGCGGTGCACGCAAGGCTTTACAGTCTTGTGAGAGGACAGACCGGAAACGGAAAGATCACTTTGGAACAGTATATCCAGGCTGCCGGATTCGACGGCATCATCGCTGCAGCAAACAGGAGGCTTAAGCCTATGAGCGACGGCCAGTACGAGCTCTACAGGCAGGAGGATTCCCTTGGAAAGAGAAGTAATACCTTCCTGAGCCTGGAGGTACTGGACAACTATACAGGGCACAGAAGGCCGGTGGGCAACCTTTCCGGCGGCGAGAGTTTTAAAGCTTCTCTGAGCCTTGCGCTGGGACTCTCGGATACAGTATCTTCGAATCTCGGCGGCATCCAGATGGACGCGCTGTTTGTGGACGAGGGATTCGGGACGCTGGACAGAAAATCTATTGAAAACGCAATGGATATACTTGTGAACCTCTCGGGAGCCAATAAGCTGGTGGGCATCATAAGCCACCGGGAGGAACTTATGGAGAACATCCCTCAGCAGATAAGGGTCAACAAGACAAAGAACGGCAGTATGATCGAAATAGACACAGGAGCCTGAAAATGGAACAAATAGAAAAGAAAAGCATTCTGTTAGTGGAAGATGAAGAAAAACTCGCCAGATTTGTGGAACTTGAGCTGACGCACGAGGGATATAATGTCGAAAAATCCGGAAATGGTAGAGAGGCTCTTGAACTGGCACTGCAAAACCACTATGATTTAATACTGTTGGATATCATGCTTCCGGGCCTGAACGGCCTGGAGGTGCTAAGAAGGCTGCTCAAGGAGAAGGAAGTCCCGGTGATCCTTCTTACGGCCAGAGACGCTGTGATGGATAAGGTCTCGGGGCTGGACGCAGGTGCTGTGGACTATATCACAAAGCCTTTCGCGATAGAAGAACTGCTGGCGAGGATCCGTGTGGCGCTCAAGCTTCACGCCGGTCTTTCGGCCGGTAAAAATGAAAGCGGAAACAGCGGAAATGAGGAAGGGGTCATTCGATGGAAGGAGCTTACTCTGGATGACCGCCGCCATGAGGTGAGGTACGCCGGACACGAGATCACTCTGACAAACCGGGAATTCCTGATGCTGAAGACTCTTCTGGAAAATCAGGACATAGTCCTTTCCAGGGACACTCTTTTGAACAAGGTCTGCGGCTACGACTATGCGGGCGAGACCAATGTCGTGGATGTCTATATCCGCTATCTGCGCTCCAAGATCGACGATGTTTTCGATATTAAGATGATCCGTACAGTCAGAGGCGTCGGGTACGTCATCAAGTCGGAATGAGAGGAGAAGAATGATAAAGAGATTTTTGAAGGGGCTGGATCAGAAATATCTCAAGATCTGCATGTACGCGGCAATTACAGTTCTGGTAACAGTAATCGCGGGAGCGCTTGCGTTCAGTACGGGACCGTTCTGGTCAAAACTATGGGCTATCTTTACTGCCGTACTCAAGCCGATCGTTATCGGCGGGATCATCTGTTATCTGCTGCTGCCTGCGGTCAACAGACTTGAGAGATTGTTCAACCGGGATAAGGAGCACGGCTGGGCGAGACCGGCAAGCGTCTTTCTGACTTTTGCCATTATAGCGGCAGCCCTCATTCTGGTTCTTGCCATGATAGTGATGTCGATCTACAAGAATGTAGGGGCTTTGAATATAGATTCTATAACGAACCTATACACAATTCTGAGGGAAGAATATGCGGAAGTTGCGAAGTATCTGGAGCAGATGATGGAATCCTTTAATATTTCCAGCGGCCGCATTTCCACAATACTTAAGAGCGCGGCAGGCGCCATTGAGAACTTTTTCTCCGGCTTGTTGTTCGGCGTCATTTTCGCGGTGTATTTTCTTCTGGATAAAAAGAACAGCATTGTCTCTTACTGGAACAGAGCCTTCCGCCTGATCTTCGGCGACAAGGCGCAGGAACAGCTCCGTTTCTTTATGAAGGATGCTGATAACGCGTTTTCAGGTTATATACGCGGCCAGATGGTAGACGCCGCTATAGTCGGCGTTATGGCTTCTATCGCGCTGGCTGTCGCGGGTGTCCCCTATGCAGTGCTCATCGGCGTCTGCATAGGCTTTGGAAATCTGATCCCTTATTTCGGGCCTGTCGTCGGCTATGCAGCAGTGGTGATCGTGTGCCTTCCCACGGGAAATTTCGCCAAGATGATCATTGGATTAGCTATTATCGCAGTAATAATGTTTGTCGACGGAAACATCATAAATCCCAGGCTTCTGTCGGAGAATGTCGATGTCCATCCTCTTTTGGTAGTCGCGGCCCTGCTTGGCGGCGGCGTACTCGGCGGCATCGCGGGTATGCTGATCGCTGTACCGACAGCCGCGCTTTTGAAGCTTCAGTTTGACAGGTACTTGCAGAAAATCGAAGACAGCAGGGAAACGCCGGAATGATCCTTTTGCTGATGAATCCGGACTGATTAGTGCAGTACGTTATATTTGACTAATCATGCACTTTACAATGATAATAGTGATTAGCAGGTAATACTTGCTGATCACTATTTTTTCTTAAGGAGGAGTTAATAATGAAATACAAATGCACAATCTGCGGCCACATCTATGACGAAGAGAAGGAAGGCGTAAAGTTTGCGGATCTTCCGGCTGATTGGAAATGTCCTATCTGCAAGCAGCCCAAGTCCAAATTTGAGCCCGTTGATGAGACTGTAGAGCTTACATGGGCTTCCGAGCACAAGATCGGCATCGCTTCCGACCTCGACGAGGAGATGAAGGAATTCCTGCGCGCTGAGTTCGCGGGTGAGTGCTCTGAGGTAGGTATGTATCTGGCTATGTCCAGGGCGGCGATCCGTCAGGGCTACCCTGAAGTAGGCGCTTTCTATCGCCAGGCAGCTTTCGAAGAGGCTGACCACGCTTCCCGCTATGCCGAGATGCTCGGTGAAGTCGTTTCCGCTTCCACTAAGGCGAACCTCGAGGTACGCGTTGCAGCTGAGAACGGCGCATGCGCAGGCAAGACCGCTTTTGCTAAGAAGTGCAAAGAGATGGGCCTTGACGCTCTTCATGACAGCATCCATGAGATGGCCCGTGACGAGGCGAGACACGGCCAGGGCTTCAAGGGACTTCTGGACAGATATTTCGGCAAATAAGAAGCTCAGCTGTCTTTTGGCAGAAGAACTGTATGCGAAATCGAAACGGATTATAAACCGATAATAATAAGGGTGTGAAAACCGGGAAGCATCTCCCGGAATTCACATCCTTTTTTAATCTGCTTTTAATCTTTCTCTCAGGATGTTTTCATCTGACAGAGTTATCCTTTACTTACATCAGGCGAAAGAAAGAACCGCAGATGTAAAGAATCACAAATAAAGGTATAATTAATACGTACACCGTATCGGAGGTATCAAAATGGAAATGATGGAAAAAGTTGAACGTCTCAGGGAGAAAGCAAACGTATCTTATGAGGAAGCGAAGGACGCGCTCGAACAGGCAGGCGGAGATCTTCTCGACGCGATCGTTCTTTTGGAGCGGCAGGGCAAGGTCAGGGGCCCCGCGCAGAGCACTTTCTCAACGGATTATGAGGAGCAGACAGAGTTTGTCAAAGTCAGGGATAAAGTAGAAGAGCAGGAAAATTCCGCTCCCAGTTTCGGACGGACGTTCGGCAGGCTGTTCAGAGGATTTGTCGGCTTTATCAAAAATACGACATTTATCGTGACAAAGGGAGAAGACGTATTATTTACGATGCCCACGATCTGCTTCGCCCTTCTGCTGTTCTTTTTCTGGGAGATACTCGCTCCGGTCATGATCATTGCCCTGTTCTTCGGGATCAGGTATTCATTTGAGGGAGAGGAAGAGGCTGAGAAAGCCAATTCGATTCTGAATAAAGCCGGAGATTTCGCGCAGGATGTGCGCAGCGAGTTTGCAAAAAAAAGACAGTGATACCGATGAAATATGAATATCCGGCCGGTGAAACAAATGAGCCGGCCGGCCTAAGGAGCCTGATATGTCGATAAATCAGAAGCACGAAGAGCAGCGGCGCGTGACGTCGATCACCAGAAAGCTTCACTGGTATATGCTCCGCGGCAAAATATTGCGCTTTTTGGTCTCAGACCTGCTGCTCGCCGCACTTCTGACAGCAGGCTGGTGCATAGAACAGGAATATTCGGCGCTGGGACAGATCCTCACTCAGAACCACAGGAGCTTCGAGCATTTTCCGTCCGCGGCGCAGCCGGGATTTGATCTGGTCTACAGGGTTGCCTCGAAAGAGGGAACCCTTCTTCTGTCGGTATCCTGCCTGGTCCCTTTCACAGTAATCTCCTCTGTGATCCTCGCGCTCCTTATCTTTCAGTTTCTTGGAGTAATATTCTCATATTACAGGGAGGACAGAAAGATCCGGAGGATCCTCGCGCCCATCAATGAGATCGCTCTAAAAGCCGACGAACTGAGCAGGCTTTCCTTTACAGAAGACAAATATCAGGTGATCGAAGACGCGATCGAGCATATCCATCCGGAAGAGGCGGAAAGCGGAAGTACGCTGTCTTTTGGCGACTCCGATCTGGCGGGCGTAGAGGCGGCGATGAACAACCTGCTTCTTCGCATGCGCAGTACTATGCGGCAGCAGTCCCGTTTTGTCAACGACGCTTCCCACGAACTGCGAACGCCCATTGCGGTGATCCAGGGTTACGCCGCTATGCTGGAGAGATGGGGAAAGACGGATGAAAAGATCCTGGACGAGGGGATCAGCGCGATCAAAAACGAAGCGGATCACATGAACTATCTGGTTGAGCAGCTGCTCTTTCTTGCCAGAGGAGACAGCGGCAGGACAGCCCTGAATAAACAGCCTGTAATGACGGACGTCTTTCTGCGAGAGATTTACGAGGAATCTCTGATGATCGATGAAAAGCACCGCTACCGACTGAGAGATACAGGAGAGGCTGCGGAAGTGAGTATAGATCCCGGACTTATGAAACAGGCTGTCCGGATCCTGATCGATAATGCGGCAAAATATACCCCGGAAGGGGAAGAGATACAATTGTCCTACGGCAAAACTGAGAAAGGAAGCCCATACCTGCAGGTGCAGGATCTGGGGAGCGGCATCAATGAATCTGAACTCCCTCATATTTTCGAACGCTTTTTCCGGGCGGATGAGGCGCGCAGCAGTGAAGGAACAGGCCTTGGACTCTCCATTGCGAAATGGATCGTGGACAAGCACGGAGGGCACTTCGAAGTTCTGTCGAGAAAGGATCTGGGTACAAGGATCAGGATCGTGCTGTGATATAATCTTTTCAAAGACAGTAAATCTGCAGTACTTTGCGGGAGGTCGCCATGGCAAAAAACACTGATATCAGATACAGAAATCAGCTTCTGTATTCCGTATTTGTAAGAGATTACGGAAAAAACGGCACATTTAAGGATGTGGAACAGGATCAGGACGGCGGCTTTAGTGCCGGATCTCAGAAACCGCAGACATCTGCTCGCGTTTACTATGTTCCAGAAAGGCATAAGCTTTCTCTACAACGGACAGGAGAGAAGCGCGGCGGCTTTTGCCAACATATTTGAAAAAGAGCCGATTGACTGGACAGGACCGGATCTGACGGATGTGATCGTGAAAATGAAGAAGATCAAGGAAAGCGAGATCTTTGCCGCAGGAACTTTCTTCGCCGACGAAGTACGCGACGGCGTAGTGCGCGCGGTCTACACACGTGGAGAGGAGAAAATTGTCGGTCTGTTCGCGATCGGAGGCGGAGTTGTCGGAGCGGACACAGGTCTGCCGGACGGCCTTTACCGCAATCTGTACAGCGGAGAAGAGATCTATGTTTTTCAGGGGGCGGTTCCGATCGGGGAGGACCCGGTGATCATCGGGAATCTGTGAATACTCTGCGGAAATTCCGGATCAAAGTCCTGAATAGAATAATAAACAGAATACTAAACAAAAAAACGGAAAACGCGCTGCGCGTTTTCCGTTTTATCGTAGCGAGAGGGGGACTTGAACCCTCGACACCGCGGGTATGAACCGCGTGCTCTAGCCAGCTGAGCTATCTCGCCATATGTCTGCCGCTTCATCAGTCAGCTTTTATAGTATACGAAACCGAAGAATTTTTGTCAACTCATAAAATAAAAAAAAACGGATCAGTCAATCTGTTCTTTACAAAACGGCAAAAGCGTAAGAAGATACTTGTATTGTCGATTGTCAGGATTACTATGTTCCGGGAGGATAAAATGTCAGGACCTATAGCATTTATACTTGCGATGATGATCAGCGCGGCTGTCGCAGTCGGGGATGCAGACTTCAGCGGTATCATCGAGGAAGCTGAAAGAATAGAGCAGGAAAGCAAAGAAAAAACTGAAGCGGCCGAGTATCTGATCGCGATTGATCCGGGACACCAGGAAAGAGGGAACTTCGGACAGGAGCCGATCGGTCCCGGCGCATCAGAAATGAAGACGAAAGTAGCCGGAGGAACAAAAGGCACATCGACCGGCGTTCCGGAATATCAGCTTACTCTGGATGTCAGCCTCAAACTGAGAGATATTCTTAAGGACAAGGGATACAGAGTCCTGATGATCCGGGAGACGAACGATGTGGATATAACAAACTCCGAGCGGGCGAAAATGGCCAATGAAACGGATGCGGATGTATTTGTGAGGATACACGCCAACGGATCGGAGAACTCTTCCGCAAACGGCGCAATGACGATCTGCCAGACTTCATCCAACCCTTATAACAGTGAACTCTATGAGAAATCCAGGAGTCTTTCACAGAAGGTGCTTGACGCCTATACAGAGGCAACCGGAATACGTAAGGAACGTGTCTGGGAAACCGATACTATGAGCGGGATCAACTGGTGCACAGTTCCGGTCACCATCATTGAAGTCGGATATATGACAAATCCGGAAGAAGATGAAAAGATGCAGGAACCGGATTTCCAGGAATTAATGGCTGAAGGGATCGCTGAAGGGATAAAGGAGTACCTGACAGACCAAAAGGAGGACGGCGGCGCGGAAACAGAGGAAGCTGATTTATCCAAAGAAGGCGCATCAGAAGCCGCTTCCTCAGAAACAGCCGTGTCGGATGAAGATGAGATCGAACCGACGGATGATAAGGAACCGGAGAGCGGCGGGGGAAAAACTGCGAATGAGAGGAAGATCACAGTTTACATTGCACCGGCCTCAAAGACAGAGAGATCGGCAAAGGAGCTTGAAAAGATCGTGACGCAGACCGGCGATCACGTGATCAGACGCCGCGAATTGGAAAGATATGTCAGAGACGGCGTCAAAATGGTGAAACTGAAAAAGAGGCTTAATGAGGAGATCGATAAACTCGGAGGAAAGTGGTCGCTGTATTTAAAGCGGATGGACACAAATCAGACTATCAGGATAAACGACGATGAGAAGATGGTCGCCGCGAGTCTGATCAAACTCTTTATCGCAGGAGAGTTCTATACTTTGGCCGAAGAGGGTGAACTCGATGCGGACAGCTTCCGCAGCAGTCCGGACCTGATGATCTCTGCCAGTGACAACGGAGCGGCTAATACCCTTATCAGCGCGTGTACGATGGATAAGATCAATGATTTCGCGCGGGAAAACGGATATGAGGAGACTGAGCTGAACCGCAGGATGCTGGAGTGGAACGGCACAGAAAACTATACTTCGGCCCGGGACTGCGGGAAAATGCTCGAGAAGGTCCTAAAAGGAGAATATGTGAGCGAAGAGGCTTCGGAGCGGATCCTGGAGGACCTGCGAAGCCAGCAGAGGACTTCAAAGATCCCCGCAGGCGTGCCCAAAGAGGTCAAAACCGGCAATAAGACCGGCGAGCTGGATAATGTGGACAATGACGCGGCGATCATATGGGCCCCTGATTGTACTTATATTCTGTGCATCATGAGCAGCGATACCGGCGGAAGGATTGCGGAGATCAGAAAACTCTCATCAATTGTATACAATGCAATTGGCGCTTCGGAGGATTAGTGAGTCATACCGGTATGCAAATAAAGCGCTGAAATGCTATAATTGAAAACAATATTATTCAAACATGAAGGGGGACATCATGGAATTTTTCAAGAATGCAGTTAAGAAGTATACCGATACCAGCCTGATACTCAGGATCGTGATCGGCCTTGCTGTTGGCGCGATCCTTGGTGTTACACTTAAAAGCTGGACCTGGGTGGGACTGCTCGGAACTCTGTTTGTGGGCGCGCTGCGCGCGATCGCGCCGATCCTCGTCTTTGTCCTGATCATCAGTGCGCTCAGCACGGGACAGAGCAAACTGGACCGCAAATTCGGACTCGTACTGTTCTTTTATATGTTCAGTACATTTCTCGCTGCAGCGGCAGGTGTGACAGCCAGTTTCCTGTTCCCCGTGACATTGAAACTCGGCGAAGCGGCCCAGTCCGATACTGTTCCTCAGAATGTCGGCGAGGTACTCCAGAATCTCCTTGTGAAAATGGTGGAGAACCCGGTGTCCGCGATCATTAACGGAAACTATATCGGAATCCTGTTCTGGGCTGTGGTCCTCGGAATCGCGTTTAAAAAGATCGCGGCCACTGAGACCAGAACGATGCTCAAGGACGCGTCCGAGGCCGTTGCAATGGCGGTCAGAGGGGTCATCAATTTCGCCCCTTTCGGAATCTGCGGCCTGGTATTCAGCACGGTTTCCGAATACGGTCTGTCGGTGTTTAAGGATTACGGACGGCTCCTTGCGGTGCTCGTCGGCTGCATGATGTTCGTGGCGCTTGTGATCGACCCTTTTATCGCATTCCTCTTCCTGAAGAGAAATCCCTATCCGCTTGTACTGCGGTGCCTGAGAGAGAGCGGTATCACCGCATTCTTCACCCGAAGCAGCGCAGCCAATATCCCGGTGAACATGGAACTCTGCGAGAAGCTCGGCCTTGATCAGGACATGTATTCCGTATCTATTCCGCTGGGAGCTACGATCAACATGGACGGCGCAGCGATCACTATCACAGTCATGGCTCTGGCAGCCGCCAACACAGTGGGCGTCCATGTGGATATCCCCTCAGCTCTGTTTCTGAGTATAGTTTCCACTCTGGCAGCCTGCGGCGCTTCCGGCGTCGCCGGTGGATCCCTTCTGCTGATCCCCATGGCGTGCTCACTGTTCGGTATTTCCAATGATGTCGCGATGCAGGTCGTCGGCGTCGGATTTATCATCGGCGTGATCCAGGACAGCGTCGAGACAATGCTCAACTCCTCCGGTGATGTCATGTTCGCGGCTACCGCTGAATACTCCACCTGGATCAAGGAAGGAAGAGAGGACGATCTTCCCACATTCCTGGGCGGAAAGAGAAAAGTTGAGGTCTGATCATAAAAGCGTTGCGTATTGAACGAAGTTGCCTTATTATACAGGTGCAATAAGAAAAAGTGTTGTTACAAAGTCTACAGCAGTTGGCCGTTTGCCGGGAATTCTGAGAGGAGTTCCCGGTGAACTTAACAGAGAGGAGAGTAAAATTGGCAGACTTTGAGAAAATTCTGAGAGAAACGAGTTATCCGGGCCGCGGCATCATGATCGGAAGAACTGCCGACGGCGCAAAGGCTGTGACCGCTTATTTCATCATGGGCAGAAGCGTCAACAGCCGCAACAGAATCTTCGTGGAAGACGGAGAGGGAATCCGCACAGAAGCTTTTGATCCTTCTAAGATGGAAGATCCTAGCCTTATCATCTATGCGCCCGTCCGAGTCTATGGCAACAAGACGATCGTGACAAACGGAGACCAGACGGATACGATCTACGAAGGTCTTGACAAGCAGTTCACGTTCGAGCAGTCACTCCGCTCAAGAGAGTTTGAGCCTGACGCTCCCAACTATACACCCAGGATTTCCGGCGTCATGCATGTGGAGAAGAACAGGTTTAACTACGCAATGTCCATTTTAAAGAGTGATCAGGGTGATCCTTCCTCCTGCCTCCGCTATACATTCGCGTATGAGAACCCTAAGGCCGGAGAGGGCCGTTTCATTTCCACCTATATGGGCGACGGCAATCCGCTTCCGAGTTTTGAAGGAGAGCCCAGGGCTCTGGAACTTGATGCGGCGTTCACAGAGAATATCGATGTTTTCACAGAGCGCGTCTGGAAAGCGCTCAACGAGGACAACAAAGTTTCCCTGTTTGTCCGCTTCATCGACATCGCTTCCGGGAACTATGAGACCAGGATCGTCAACAAGAATCAGTGAGCAAGGAGAATAAGAACAGAATGAAAGAAATGGAACTCAAATACGGATGCAATCCCAACCAGAAGCCGTCCCGCGTTTACATGGAAGACGGATCCGATCTCCCCTTCGAGGTCCTTTGCGGAAGACCCGGATACATCAACCTTCTTGACGCGTTCAACGGATGGCAGCTTGTAAGCGAACTCAAAAAAGCGACCGGCAAAGTGGCCGCGACTTCTTTCAAGCATGTTTCTCCCGCAGGCGCAGCGATCGGACTTCCTCTTACGGATGTCGAGAAGAAGATCTACTGGGTAGAGGATATGGGAGAGCTGACTCCTATGGGCAGCGCCTATGCGCGTGCGCGCGGAGCGGACAGAATGTCTTCCTTCGGCGATTTCATTTCCCTTTCCGATACATGTGATGTCTGCACAGCCAAGCTGGTTTCCCGGGAAGTTTCTGACGGAATCATCGCTCCCGACTATGAGCCGGAAGCTCTTGAGATTCTCAGAAAGAAGAAAAAAGGCAACTACTGCGTTCTGAAGATCAACCCTGATTACAAGCCCGCCGCTCTGGAGAAAAAGCAGGTGTTCGGCATTACTTTCGAGCAGGGAAGAAATGAACTTGTCATCGATGATGCTCTGTTCGCAAACATCGTAACAGAGAACAAAGAGCTTCCTCAGGCGGCCCGCGATGATATGGCGATCGCTCTGATCACTCTTAAGTATACACAGTCCAACTCTGTCTGTTATGTAAAAGGCGGTCAGGCAATCGGTATCGGCGCAGGACAGCAGTCCAGAATTCACTGCACAAGACTTGCGGGAAGCAAAGCGGACAACTGGTATCTCCGCCAGTCTCCTCAGGTTCTGGGCCTTCCCTTTAAAGAGGGGATCCGCAGAGCGGACAGAGACAACGCGATCGATCTGTACATGGGCGAGGACTATATGGACGTGCTTGCTGACGGCAAGTGGGAAGCGCTCTTTACTGAGAAGCCCGCAGTCTTCACCGCAGAGGAAAAGAGAGCATGGCTCGATGGAAATACGGATGTTACTCTTGGTTCCGACGCATTCTTCCCCTTCGGAGACAACATTGAGAGAGCGTTCCGCAGCGGCGTGAAGTATGTCGCGCAGCCCGGCGGCAGTGTCAGAGATGACAATGTCATTGAGGCCTGCAACAGCCACAATATGGTGATGTGCTTTACAGGGATCCGCCTGTTCCACCATTGATCTCAAAATGCAGTTCAGAAGAACCCTGCCGGGTGCGGGAAGCACGGACTTTTACCTGACAGATCCGGAAAACGGAGGGCTCAGCATAGAACAGCAGGAATATGCGGCGGACCTTATAATGGCCTATCGGAGGAAGTATCCGGATCTGAAGATAAATGCGGTCTGGGACTTCGGAATGGAGGAGGCGGACCCGGTCCAAAGTGAAAAATACGGCGTATTTGCGGATAACAGAGACAACGCTGTTTACAATGCTAAAATGCTGACTGTTTCCATAAACCATGCAAAAGTCAGAAATATGTCCTGCGAGACAGACCCGGAACAGATCAGTGAGATCGAAGCGTATTATGCCGGGCTTTCTGATCTTGCTAAGCGGTATGCCGCAAGGCAGAAGGAACTGCTTGCACAGGGAATTCCATGGCCGAAGATAGAGGGCATCATCAGAGAAGAGATGCAGATCGTGCCTTGCGCGGAGAATATGTTGTCCGCCGGCGATCTCTATTTTGCCGATGTGCAGGCGATCCGCATGCTGGAGAATACAGAGAGTCTTAAGCGGCTCCTGATCCATGAGATAGGGCACATGCTCTCGGAAGAAACCGGTGCGGTTGCTCACAAAAAGATCCGGAAACTGTTCGGAAAATGCAGGGACGGCTTTGAGAATATTTACGAGTTTTGCGCGGAGTGTTTCATGGCGTCTGAACTCACGGACAGGATAAAACTTGCAAATGAATACAGAGAGACGCTGATGAGCGTGATGTAAAAATAAAGGGCTGTGACGGAAATCACAGCCCTTTTCATATTATTCAGTCTTCTTTTATCATGTGGTTTCTGAGATACCGCATTACATCCCTTCTGGTTATGATCCCTATAAAGGCGCCGGTGTCGTCGATGACGGGAACGAAGTTCTGGATGGTCACGGAATCCAGCAGATCCTCAATATCCGCGTCAGCCTTGACAGCGCCGTAATCTCTGCGCCTTGTGATAGACTTGAGGGGCCTGGTGCCTGCCTCTGCCAGAGTCTGGGAAGGATTGTTGTACAGTTCCCGCAGAATATCATCGTTCGCGAGAGTGCCTTCATACCTGCCCGTGATTTCGTTGATCACGGGGACAGTTGTGAAGCGGTACTTCAGCATCTTCTCCGCCGCCTCGCTTACAGTATCGGAACTGTGGACATATCCGACGTCAACTTTGGGTGTCAGAAAAAACAATATATTCATAAATCAGCCTTTCTGTTATTGATAGTAAAGTATATTCTTTCCGAGTTTGTCCGCGGCTTCACGGCCCTGGCAATACTCCACGATGGCCAGTGCAAACGGAATAGCGGTACCCATTGCACGGCTTGTGATGATATTCCCGGAAGTGACAGAATTTTCCTTTACAAGTTCGGCGCCATTGTCGAGAAGGATCTGCTCGACGGTAGGGTTGCAGGCGGCTCTGATACCGCTGAGCAGTCCCAGATCCGCAAAGATCGAGGGAGCGGCGCAGATCGCGGCGATCAGTTTCCCTTCTCTGTGGAAGCGGACTACCTGCTTCATCAGCGGCGCGCAGGCTCTGAGATTAGGAGTTCCGGGAACGCCTCCGGGAAGGATGAGCATATCATATTCATCAAAGTTCAGATGATCGATCGTGGTATCGGCGACGACGGTCACATTGTGGGAAGTGACAACTACCGGAGTGCTGTTCACAGAAACCTTAGTGCAGGGAATACCTGCGCGGAAGAGAACATCGGCAACGGTCAGAGCTTCGATCGTCTCGCAGCCATTCGCGAGAAAGAGGGCGGCTTTGTGTTCAGATACATTATTAGACATGATTGTTGTCTCCTTAAAACAGATAAATGATCGGATAATGAGAGCGGGATCCGGACAGTTCCGGTCGCGCTTTTTTGACATTCTCATTATAAGGGATAAAAGAAAGAAATGTGTGAATTTGTGATGAAAGTTCTATAAAAACGGCGGCGCTTTTGGTACAATATGTTTAGTTAAAATTGTGACACTGTTTATCCGCATATGGGCAGAAACGGAAAACAGACCGCATTAGCTCGGTGTATATCTACAGTACAGAGAGTGTCGAAAGGAGAATAGAATGGTAACCAATGATGCTACACTGGTGCGTCTTAAGCACAAGATCATGGAGGAAACTGCTAAACTGGCATGGGAAGGCAAACTCGACGAAGAGCATAAGGAGAAACTGATCTATCAGATCATCCCGGGTCCTATGGCGACATACCGCTGCTGTGTATACAAAGAGAGAGAACTTGTTAAGCAGAGGATCAGACTTTCTCTTGCACAGTGTCCTGACGGAATTTCCCAGTCTGAGAATATTGTACAGGTCATCCGCCCTGCATGTGAGGAATGTCCTCTGTCCGCTTATACTGTAACGGATAACTGCCGTCTGTGCATGGGCAAAGCATGTATCAATTCCTGTAAGTTCGGCGCGATCACGATCGGTGAGCGCAGAACTCATATCGATCCCAATAAGTGCAAAGAGTGCGGCATGTGCGCGAAGGCCTGCCCTTACGGCGCGATCGCTCATCTTGTACGTCCCTGCAAGAAGGCCTGCCCTGTCGGCGCGATCACATATGATGACAACGGCATCTGCGTCATCGATGAGAGCAAGTGCATCCAGTGCGGTCACTGCATCCACTCCTGTCCTTTCGGCGCGATCGGATCCAAGACCTATCTGGTGAGCATCATCAATGATATCCGCGCGGGCAAGGAAGTCATCGCCATGGTCGCTCCCGCTACAGAGGGACAGTTCGGCGGAGATATCACAATGAAGTCCATCAAGGAAGTTTTCCTCAAGATGGGATTTGCCGATATGATCGAAGTCGGTCTGGGCGGCGACATGACAGCGGCTTATGAGTCTATGGAATGGTATGAGGCCAAGGAAGAGGGCAAGAAGATGACCACTTCCTGCTGCCCCGCTTTCATGAATATGATCAAGAAGCACTTCCCCAAGCAGTATGAGGAGAATGTTTCCGCTACGGTTTCTCCTATGTGCGCGATCTCCAGATACCTCAAGGCTACGCGTCCCGGCTGTGTGACCGTATTCCTCGGCCCCTGCATCGCGAAGAAGTCTGAGGCGGCTGACAAGAGCATCCCGGGCAACGCCGATTATGTTATCACTTACGGTGAGTTCCGTGCTCTCATGCGCTCCAAGGGAATCCAGGTTGAATCGGATGACAACTCCTATCAGGAATCCTCGATCTGGGGCAAACGTTTCGCTACATCGGGCGGCGTAGCGAACGCGGTTCTCGAGTGCATGCACGAGAGAGGACAGGATACTTCTCATATCACCTATGTACAGGTCGCGGGCGGCACAGAGTGCAAGACAACTCTGACAATGCTCAAGGCCGGACGCCTGAAGGAAGACTTCGTAGAAGGCATGATCTGCGAGGGCGGCTGCGTAGGCGGACCTTCCAAGCATAAGACAGAGATGGAGATCAAGAGAGCCAGAGAAGGCCTTCTCAAGCAGGCGGACGGCCGCAAGGTCCTCGAGAACCTCAAGTCTTATCCTATGGACAAGTTCTCCATGTACCGCGACGGCCACATGGACGAAACCTGCAAGGTCGAGATCAACGGCTGAGCATGGTTATGAGCGGAGAGGCTTTTAGGGAGCCTGCCGCGACAGATGAATGATTTTGAAAAAGAGGCTGTGAAGAAAAGAGTTTGACATTAAACTCATTCTTCACAGCCTTTCTTTTTCGTAATCTGAATGCTATAATAATATGCCGTAACAGATGTTTTAAATGAGAATGAGGATTATTATGCGGATCGGAACAGGATATGATGTGCACAAACTTGTGGAGGGACGCAAGCTGATCATGGGCGGCGTCAGGATACCTTATGAGAAGGGACTGCTCGGTCACTCGGACGCGGATGTTCTCGCGCATGCGATCATGGACGCCCTGCTCGGCGCAGCGGCACTTGGGGATATAGGCAAGCATTTCCCTGACACAGATGAGAGATATAAAGGCGCGGATTCCATGGAACTGATGCGGGAGGTCAGGAGGATCCTTGAGGAGAATTGTTTCCTGATCGGCAATGTAGATGCGACTATCATCGCGCAGGCACCCAAGATGCGGCCTCATATCGATAAGATGCGGCAAAACATCGCGGACGCGCTGCAGATCGATCTCTCACAGGTAAGCGTCAAAGCGACAACGGAAGAATGGCTCGGATTTACGGGACGCGGAGAGGGAATCTCTGTGCAGGCGGTCGCGCTGATCACATCTCCTATGGATCTGGATGCAGTACCTTTATACAGTTCGGAAGGCGGATGCGCGGGTTGTCCGGCCAGACAGTGAACGAACTTTCGGCGATGAACAGGATTAAGGCAATAATGCTGCCTATAATAAATAAAGCGAGGAATAAGAATGAAGATCTTTAACACAATGTCCAGGAGCAAAGAGGAATTTGTGCCGATCAAACCCGGCAAGGTCAGCATGTACGTATGCGGCCCCACTGTCTATAACCTGATCCATATCGGCAACGCCCGCCCCATGATCGTGTTTGACACGGTGAGACGCTATTTTGAATACAAGGGATATAAAGTCAACTATGTATCCAACTTTACGGATGTAGACGACAAGATCATTAAGAAAGCGCTGGAAGAAGGCGTCGATTCTTCAGTTATCTCCGAGAGATACATTGCGGAGTGCAAGAAGGATATGGCCAGTCTCAATGTCAAGCCGGCTACGATGCATCCCAGGGCGACGCTCGAGATCGACGGCATGATCGATATGATCAAAACGCTGATCGACAAAGGCTACGCTTATGTGGCGGAAGACGGAACGGTCTACTACAGCACAAGGAAATTTGAGGGATACGGCAAGCTGTCCCACAAGGACCTGGACAATATGCGAAGCGGCAACCGCGACCTGAAGGTCACCGGCGCGGACCAGAAGCAGGATCCGCTGGATTTCGTGCTCTGGAAACCGAAGAAAGACGGAGAGCCTTACTGGGATTGCCCCTGGTGCAAGGGAAGACCCGGCTGGCATATCGAGTGCTCCGTCATGAGCAAACGCTATCTCGGTCCTGAGATCGACATCCATGCCGGCGGCGAGGACCTTATATTCCCTCACCACGAGAATGAGATCGCGCAGTCTGAGGCGGCAAACGGAGTTCCTTTTGCAAAATACTGGATGCACAACGCATTCCTGAACATTGACGGCGTCAAGATGGCCAAGTCCAAGGGCAATTTCTTCACGGTACGCGACATTATCGCGCAGTATGACCCGCAGGTACTTCGCTACTTCATGCTTTCCTCCCATTACAGAAGCCCTCTGAACTTCAGCAGAGAGCTGATGGAGTCCGCTAAGGCTTCTTACGAGAGGATCCTCAACTGCGGCGAAAACCTGAAATTCCTCCTGGGCAAGGCAGAAGGCTCCCTGACAGAGGAAGAGGCAGCTCAGCTTGCGGAAGCGGAGAACTACCGCACACAGTTTGAGACTGCAATGGACGACGATTTTAATACGGCTGACGCGATCTCTGCGGTATTTGAACTTGTCAAATGGATCAACAGCCGTGTAAGCGGCGCTTCCTCCAAAGAGTTTATAGAAAAACTGGACGGAGAGCTCCATGATCTGACCGATGTCTGCGGACTGATCATTGAGAGAGATAACGAGCTTGAAGATGATCTCGCGGCATATGTCGAGGAGAGGATCGCCGAGAGAAAGGCGGCCAAGAAAGCGAGAGACTTCGCGAAAGCTGACGCGATCCGCGACGAACTCAAGGCGAAAGGTATCATATTGGAAGATACCAGAGAAGGAGTTAAATGGAAGAAAGCCTGAGAACTCTGATCCTCAAGGAGTTTCCTCACGAAGAGATCGATATACGCACCTATTCCCCCGGAACACTGGCTTTTCTGGGGGATGCGGTATATTCCCTTGTGATCAGGACTATTCTGGTGTCCAAGGGAAACCGTCAGGCGGAGAAACTTCATAACGAGACTACCTATTATGTCCGCGCCGAGCAGCAGGCGGCCATTGGAATGGCTGTTTACGATCTTATGACGGAAGAGGAGAAGAAAGTATACAGACGAGGAAGAAATTCCAACCCGTATCATCACGCAAAGAGTTCCTCATTGGAGGAATATCTTCAAGCAACCGCACTGGAGGCCCTGTGCGGTTACTTGTATTTACAGGACAGGACTGACCGGCTGCTGGAACTGCTGCGGGAAGGCATCAGAAGAGCGGATCGCAAGGGCAGACTTGGCCCGAGAAAGATCTACGAAGAAGAGACAGGAGAATACGAAGAGAATGAATGAGAATCGGATCGAGGGCAGAAACGCCGTGATCGAAGCCTTCCGCTCGGGGAGAACGATCGACAGGCTGTATATGCTTGACGGAAGTAAAGAAGGCGCCATGCAGACTGTGCGCAAAGAGGCCGCTAAGCATGGAACGCCTGTGAAATATGTCACCAAGCAGCGTCTTGACCAGATGTCGGAAACGGGAAGGCATCAGGGAGTGATCGCCGAGATCGCCGCCTACTCCTACGGAGAGATGGAAGATCTGTTCGAGAAGGCAAAAGAGAGAGGAGAGGACCCCTTCTTTGTACTGCTCGACGGAATTGAGGATCCCCATAACCTGGGCGCGATCATCAGGACTGCGAATCTGGCCGGCGCCCACGGAGTGATCATACCCAAGGACAGGGCCGTAGGACTCACCGCGACAGTAGCCAAGGCGTCGGCAGGCGCGATCAATTACACTCCGGTGGTCAAGGTGACCAATCTGGTGCGCACTATGGAGAAGCTCGCGGACAGAGGATTATGGTTCGTCTGCGCGGATATGGACGGCGAAACGATGACGAAGCTTAATCTCAGGGGCCCTATCGGACTTGTGATCGGCGCGGAAGGCAGCGGCGTGAGCAGACTGGTGAAGGAAAAATGCGATATGATCGCTTCCATCCCTATGAAGGGAGAGATCGATTCTCTCAACGCGTCGGTAGCTATGGGCGTTCTCGCATATGAGATCGTCCGCCAGAGAGGCCTGTAGCCCCCGCACAGGTATATTTTGCCCTTTTGGAGCGGCAGGAGATATGAGAAGAGAAAAATACGGGAATATGACAGACGAGGATCTGATCGCTCTGTTTCGGGACGGCGATCAGGAGGCAATGGAACATCTCCTGGACAAGTATAAGGAGATGGTTCTCAAAAAAGCGCGGTCCATGTATATACTTGGCGGGGATTCAGACGACCTGATCCAGGAGGGAATGCTGGGGCTGTTCAAGGCAGTGCGCGATTATGACAGCGGCAGAGACGCAAGTTTCAGCACGTTCGCCCAGCTCTGCGTTATAAGACAGCTCTACACAGCGGTCAAAGCTTCCGCGAGAAAAAAACATCTGCCGCTGAACACGGCGATCTCTCTGAGCCGCCCCTTGAGAGAAAGCGGCGAGGGAGAGGACGAGGAACTGATGGACTGCCTGGAAGCCGACGCCCGCTCCAACCCCGAGGAGTATATCATAGGGCAGGAGGAAATGGAGAGGCTCGAAGAAAAGATAGAGAAGGAACTGAGCCCTTTTGAAAAACAGGTCCTGGAACTGTATCTGACAGGAATGGGATATGTGGAGATCGCCCATGTGCTGAACAGGGACGAGAAATCTACAGATAACGCGCTTCAGAGAATCAGGACCAAACTCAAAAAGAGGAGGTTATAAAGAGATGGCAATGAATCCCATGCAGCTTATGCAGCTGGCTGAACGACTGAGGATCTTCAGGTCTCAGCACCCCAAGGTGCTTGAGTTCATACATGATGTGGTCAGAAATGACCTGCAGCCCGGCGTCGTCATGGAACTTCGCGTGACGGATAACGACGGAAGGACATCCGTCACCAACATCAGGCTGACTGAGGAAGATGTCGAGACGATCGGGATTTTAAGAGAACTCAGAGGAGATAACTGACACCCGGACCCCGGCATTTGATAAAACACCAGAAAAAAGGACGTGTGAAAAAACGAAAGTTTTTTCACACGTCCTTTTCTTTTGTCCTTATTGCATAGATCCGTCGCTTGCGAAAGTGTAAGTCTTGCCGTCGATCGTTCGTGTTCCGGTGACCATAACTCCGGTTCCGGGATCGAGATAATACCAAGCTTCTTTCTCAGCTACCCACTCCCATCCGGTGTGCATGTATCCGCTTACAGGATCGAAGTAGTATTTTTTACCGTCGATTCGCTTCCAGCGAAGGAGCATCTGACAGTCATTGTTGAAATAATACTTTTTGCCGCCAATCGTCTTCCAGCCTTTCGCGCACAGACCGTTAGAGTCAAAATAGTAGATCTCGCCGTCGATATTCTGGAAACAGTTAGTAAGGTAGGAACCGCCGACCTTAAACTTCCAGCTGCTTCCGGAAGAGATCCATGTCCCGGAGGAGGCGCTCCTGTAAGAAGCAGTAGTATTTGAAGGCAGGCAGCTGAAGTGGACTACCTGACGCGCCGTGCTGGGCGCACTGCTGATGATCACGCCGTAACCTGCGGCACACTCAACGACTTTACCGCCGCCGATGTAGATCGCCACATGGCTGTTGCTACCTGATGTTCCCTTTCCGGTGCAGATAATGTCACCGGGAGAAGCTTTGCTTACATCTGTTCCGATGTTGACGCCGCCCGGATATGTACTGGGATCGTTGCCCCACTCGTAGGAATGGATGAATTCATCCCCTACAAGGCCGAACTTGTACAGCACGTGATAGACATACCATGAACAGTCCGTCTTGCCGCCGGCTCTGAGCCTCTTATACCGCAGTCCGTTCGGATCGTCACCGGTAACCGACGAAGCGTAATCGATCTTGCCCACAAAGTATGTGGCGTAGGCGATCATGGTATTAACAAAAGCTTCATTCCTCTTCGCAGTGGTATTGTAAGGCATATCGCTGTCACTTCCATTGTACCAGCTGTTTATGTGAGAGGACGTCGTATAAATGTTATAGTTCCACGAAGGTGTAATGGAAACGCCGGAGGATGAACTGCCTGAAGCTGATCCGGAGGCAGTACCGGAGCCCGAAGTTCCTGCACCGGTCTGCCCGGAAACTTCTCCGATAAGCGCGCCGCTGCTGTCAAAGTTATAGGTCCTGCCGCCGATACTCTGCTTACCGGTGACCATGACGCCGTTCGAAGCCAGATAGTAGGTCTTGCCGCCGTCGGTGAGCCAGCCGGTCTTCATATCGCAGTTTTTCGTATCAAAGAAATACCATTTGCCGCCAATGAACTGCCAGCCTGTCACCGCGTAGAAATCGACGGGGGCGAGGTAGTATCTCTTTCCGCCCTGATCCAGCCATCCCTCGAGGAGGTAGCCTGTCTGGGGGCTCAGGTAGTACCACGCGTTCTTCTCGGATACCCACTCCCATCCTGTGTGCATATGGCCGTCCACGGGATCAAAGAGATATTTCCTACCATTGATCCTCTTCCAGCGCAGGAGCATCTTTCCGCTGCTGTCAAAATAGTAGGTCTTTCCGCCGACCTTCTGGAAACCGGTGAGCATAATGCAGTTTCCGTCGAATAAATAGGTCTCGCCGTCAATCTTTCTGAAGCAGTTTTTGAGGTAATTTCCGTTCAGGAGATATTTCCACTTGCCGCCTGTGTATTCCCATTTGGTCACGCCCGATGAAGACGCGGCAGAGGCAGAGGTGGCAGAGGAGGCTGTGGTTCCTGATCCGCCCGCAGGGGCCTGCCCGACGAGGGCTCCGCTGCTGTTAAAGGTATAAGTCTTTCCTCCGATATTCTGCTTACCGGTGACCATGACGCCGTTCGAAGCCAGATAGTAGGTCTTGCCGCCGTCGGTGAGCCAGCCGGTCTTCATATCGCAGTTTTTCGTATCAAAGAAATACCATTTGCCGCCAATGAACTGCCAGCCTGTCACCGCGTAGAAATCGACGGGGGCGAGGTAGTATCTCTTTCCGCCCTGATCCAGCCATCCCTCGAGGAGGTAGCCTGTCTGGGGGCTCAGGTAGTACCACGCGTTCTTCTCGGATACCCACTCCCATCCTGTGTGCATATGGCCGTCCACGGGATCAAAGAGATATTTCCTACCATTGATCCTCTTCCAGCGCAGAAGCATTTTGCCGTCGGAATCGAAGTAATAGGTCTTGCCGCCGATCGATTTGAAACCGGTGGCCCGATATCCGTTCTGGTCAAAATAGTAAGTATCGCCGTCTATCTTCTGGAACTTATTTGTGCTGTAGGAGCCGTCCTTGTTGCGGTATTTGACGCCGCCGGAGGTCTCGATAAACTTTGCTACATAAGCGTATCTGGTCGGAAGAACTGTAGACGCGTCTGCAGCTGTTACAGTCGCCGCGCTGCTCTTCATACTCGCCGTGACAACATAATCCAAAGCATTGTTGAACTGATAGTTAACAGTATTTACTACCCGGCCGGATCCGTCTTTTATCTGGATATTTACAGAGTTCATATTTCTCTCGCCGGCTACGCTGATATGACCTGCTTTGACAGAAAATGTGAGCATTCCGTTGTATCTGGTGCTGTAAATGTTGCAGGTGTTTTTGATGCTGTCAATGGCAGACTGCACCCAGCCTCCGCCGAAGGAGGAGGGACTGTCGCCTACCCAGTTATAGTAAGCAAAAGAGGGATTCACTTTTTTGAGAAAAGAAGCGGTATTGCTGGTATTTCCTCCGTGGTGGTTAAACTTAAAGATATCGGCGCCGATATTGATCCCGCTGCTGATGATCTGGTTCTCGGTTTGCTTTTCGATATCTCCGCAGTTGAGATAGGAGACGGTGCCGGATGTGACCTTAGCCACGAGAGAGTTGTTGTTGATGTAGCTGGCATCGTAAGTGCTGCTGCTGTAGCTGCACCCCCAAAGAATAGACACTTTTGCGTTGCCTACAGTGAAGGAAGAGCCTTTTTTCAGATAAACGATCTGCGTCCCCGTATCGTTAGCCGCCTTGACGATATTATCATAGCCGTCAAGAAAACTCTTGCAGTAACTGCTGGACTGGGCGCCCTTTTTGAGATAGGCGGGGTCAGGCAGGTAAACCTTGCTTACATTGAACCTGCTGTCATAAAGGATCGACGGAATCTGATCCATATGATCATAGTGATAGTGGGAAAGATAGATATCAAAATTATAGAAATGATGGTCATCAAGATAGTTTATCAGAGTGTCGTATTTGTCCCTGATATATGTATCCATCAGAAGATTCTTTCCGCCGCTGGAGACCATAGTTGAGTCGCCCCAATTGCCGGAATCCCCGAAGTCGATCGGAGTGATCTGCATATTTCCGCTGGCTGCACGAGCCGGAATGGCCGGAGCCAGAGAAGTAAAAGCAGTGAGAAAAGCGATAAAGAGTGTAAATAGAGAACGCGCTGCATTAAGAAAGAAGCGTTTATTCTCAGGGAATATATGTCTGATCATAGTTACCTCTGTCTGCCCGCACCGGACGGCGGACGGATTATTCTGATATTTAAATACGCATTACCAGAATAAGGATAACATATAATTACAGAAATGTTAAGAAAAAATAAAAAAATATTGTAATTAATTAAGAATATGTCTATTTCTGTGACGAATGATGTAATTTATATAGCGCGATAACACCTGCGGAATACATTACAAGACCTGCAGCAAGCAGAAATCCTCCCGCATTCATAAGAACCTGTTGATAAACAGAAGAGTTGCCGGCGATCTCAAATACTCCACGAAGGAGATTGCTTACTGTAACAGCGGCAGCTCCGGTATTCCATAGCAGAGATGAGATGAGGCTGGGACCCGGCAGAGGCGGGATGAGCAGTAAAATACCGCAGGGAATGACACACAGCGCGAGGGGCCAGATGAACAGGAAAGTCATGAAAGGAGAGCGCACTCCGTGTGAAAACTGATCGTAAACCAGAAAGAAAAGCAGGCAGAACAAAGAGCAGAATACAGAGGTCATGAGCATTCGTTTAAGTTCGCCGATGTTTTTTTCACTTACTAATATAGACGATATCACTGATACCCCTTTCTGCGATCGTATCGCCGAATGTAGTGGGATGATTAAGAACTTTTCCGTTAAACCACATAGTGGAGGAACCGCCTCCGTCAAGATTATAAGCTGTGACGCATCCGAGGTCCTTCATCAAGTGAGCGAGTTCCAAAAGAGAGAGACCGACGCTTTCATCTGTTCTCCCGTCGGAGACAACAAAAAGATAATGGAGGGGCGAGATCACACCGAAGGCGGTCCTGGGATTGGTGACCTGAGCTCTCTTTACTTCCTCACCTTCTACTACAGAGATTTCGCCGTCAATCACGAGTCCGGGACCAAAAGAGAAGATATCTTCGGCTCCTGAATCCCAGATCTCTTCGGCGGTAAGATCCGCTTCCCTGACTATGTCGACAGCGCCGTTCTCGTACAGGACGAGATCCTCCTGATTCGGGTCCTTAGCCGGAACAGAGCGGTAAAGATAGCCGTTCCTGATGACATAACCGGTATCCCTGAATCCGTAATAGTCCCCGTTGATCGCCAGTATGGCGTCGTTCTGTTCCGCCATGGAAGAGGTTGTGTCGGTCAGATTCCGGCCAAAAGATCCTTCAGCGAGAGCTGTTTTGAGGTAAGCGGGATCATCTATGACGACATCCGCGATGTAGATATCTGTATACAAAGTCCTCATGTACCTGATCTCAATGGAAACTTCGCCATTATTATAGGAAGTATCTGTGATGACCGGATCAGTCAACAATCTTATGCGCTCCTCCTCCCTGTCAGCTTCTGAGAGAGTCCCAGGATCTGCGTCGCCTTCGGAGGTTTCTCCTTCCGGGGCAGTCTCAACAACTATATCAGCCGCAGTAATTATATCTCGGGGAATGACAAAGGCGTCGAGCAGCGTCCAAAGACTCCAGAGCAGGATCAGTACAAATGATACCGCGTACCATCTGCGTGAAAATCGTTTCCTGAAGGAAGCGGACATATTATCGATTTCAGTCTTTCCGGATTTCCTTTTTCTCATGTTTTAATTACGATCCTTTAATATTCTGCTGCATACATCAGGTTTATATTATAGCGCGTTTGCATATAAAGAAAACCAAAATAAAGTGACATTTTTGTGAAGTCCTTTATTATGGGGAATTCTTTTGCTATAATACAAAGATGAATTTGCATCTAGGAAAGGAATAGGTTCATTTATATGAATTTTGGAAGGAGAGGAATTCGAAGCAGGCAGGATTACCTTGCGTCAAAGAGCAGAAAAAGGATAAAGAAGATCATCCTGGGTGTCTCCCAGCTTTTACTGGTAGGCGTGATCGGGCTCTGCGTTGCAGGTGCAAGTCTTGCGGCAGGCGTATTCCGAGGCGTGATAGACAGCGCCCCTAATCAGACAGTTATCGATGTCAGCCCCAAGGGATTCTCATCCTTTGTGTACGATTCACAGAACAATGAGGTCGCGAAACTGGTTTCCGCGGATTCCAACCGAATCCCGGTCTCCGGAGATATGATCACAGACAATCTCGCCCATGCGTTTGTGGCCATCGAAGATGAACGTTTTTATGAACATAAGGGGATTGACGCTCCCGGTATTCTCCGAGCAGCTGTGATCGGCGTGACTTCGGGGAATTTTTCCGAGGGAGCCAGTACGATCACGCAGCAGCTGATCAAAAACAATGTTTTTACGGAATGGACGAACGAGACCAGTGTCGAGAGGATTAAGAGAAAGCTTCAGGAACAGTATCTTGCGATCGAACTGGAGAAGAATATGAGCAAGGACACGATCCTGCTCAACTATCTTAATACGATCAACCTCGGACACGGCACTCTCGGAGTGGAAGCCGCTTCCCAGCGCTATTTTGACAAATCGTGCAACGAGCTTACGGTATCCGAGTGCGCGGTGCTTGCGAGCATTCCCCAGAACCCCACTCAGTTTGACCCGGTCATTTATCCTGAGCAGAACGGGCAGAGAAGAGAGGTAGTGCTTCAGTACATGCTCAATCAGGGATACCTGTCGCAGGAGGACTACGAAGCGGCGCTGGCAGACGACGTATATTCCAGGATCAGGGAAGTGAATATTGAGAAGCAGGTGGAAGACAACAGGATCAACTCCTACTTTGTCGACGCGCTTCAGAACCAGCTCCTCAAGGATCTGCAGGATGACGCGGGAAAAACGGAGGAAGAGGCATATTCGCTTCTTTACAGCGGCGGTCTCAAGATCTATTCGACGCTCGATCCTGAGATACAGAGAATATGCGATGAGCAGTGCAGCGAGGACTCCGGCAATTTCCCGGACAGGGTCAAATACATGCTCAGCTATAAGCTCTCCGTGATCAACGAGGACGGTAGCACATCCAACTATGACAGCAACAGTCTCGCTAACTGGCTGGCAGAGCAGGGATGGGACGCCGATCTGATGTACAGTTCCAAAGAGGACGCCCAAAGCGATATCGAGGACTTCCGGTATTCAGTTATGTCAAATCCGGATACCCAGAAGTATACAGAGAGCGTCAACCTGGCACCTCAGCCTGAGATTTCTCTGACGATCGAGGATCAGTCCACCGGGCATGTGCTGGCTATGGTGGGCGGACGAGGAGACAAGGAAGCTAACAGGACGCTCAACAGAGCTACCGATACGCTCCGTCAGCCCGGATCTACTTTTAAAGTCATTACGACATATGCTCCTGCCCTTGAGACAGGAGAATTCACACTTGCGTCTTCCGAGGACGACGCGCCCTTCGAATATGACAGCGGCGTTCCGGTGAGAAACTGGTACAAGGGTTACAGGGGGCTGTCAACTCTCAGAGAGGGAATTGTACAGTCCATGAATATCGTCACTGTAAAAGTCCTCACCAAACTCGGCCCCAGGGTCGGCTATGATTTCGCTCAGCAATTTGGTATTTCCACATTGGTGGACGGCGTTACTATTAACGGCAGTACCTTTACGGACGTCAATCAGACCCTCGCGCTCGGCGGTATCACATATGGCGTAAAGAACATTGAGCTCAACGCAGCTTACGCGACGATCGCCAATGGCGGATATTATATTGAGCCCAAGATGTACACGCAGGTCTATGACCACGAGGGAAATCTCCTTCTGGACAGCGCAAGTACAGCGGCACAGAGGAGAGTTCTCAAGGAGAGGACAGCATGGCTGCTCACCTCCGCGATGGAAGACGTAATATCGTCAGGAACAGGAAGAAGCGCAGACTTCTCATCCACTATGACGGCAGGTAAGACCGGAACTACATCGGATGAAAACGACGTGTGGTTCTGCGGTTATACTCCCAGATATACAGCTACAGTCTGGGCGGGATATGACAACAATGAGGATCTGACGACTTCTGAGGAGCAGAACCTTGCAAAGTATATTTGGAAGCAGGTCATGCAGGAACTTCCGGGCAATCAGGAGTGGGAAGACTTCCCTCAACCCGACGGAATCGTACAGAGAACGGTGTGCCAGGTTTCCGGTCAGCTCCCTCTCAGCGGCGTGTGCCCTTCGGTCAGGGAATTCTTTGACGAAGACTCTTACTTCGACGACGAGTACTGCGATTATCACTATGAGGAGTACCTCGAGATGAAGCGCAGAGAGGAAGAGGAGCGCAGAAAGGCCGAAGAGGAGGCCAAGAAGGCGGCGGAGGAAGCTGCCAAGAAGGCGGCAGAGGAAGCTGCTAAGAATGCGGCGCAGACACAGACGCCCGCGACAACGCCCACTGCACCTACTCAATAAATTCGTTTAATTTTGTTTGACAAGCCAGTACTGCTGTGCTATGATACACATGTTGTCGCCAAGACAATATGTAAGCTGGCATAGCACAGTCGGTAGTGCGTCGCATTGGTAGTGCGGAGGTCACGAGTTCGATTCTCGTTGCCAGCTTTTTTGAAACCCGAAAGCGTTAATATGCAGCGCTTTCGGGTTTCTTTCGCAGAGGGGTTGTTTTTGCACGGAGGTCGGCATGGCTCTGGAAAAAGAATATCTGACTGTGAGAAGTATAGGAAAGGGAGAGTATACAGAGAAGAAATCCCGTTTTCTGGGGGAGATCCATCCCGTTTCGACTGAAGAAGAGGCGGCCGCCGTAGTAGCGCAGGCCAGGAAACGCTATTACGACGCAAGGCACCACTGTTATGCCTGGATTCTTGGCGAAGACGGCTCTGTCAAAAAAGCGTCGGACGACGGGGAACCGTCAGGAACAGCAGGCGTTCCGATGCTTAAGGTATTGGACGGCGCGGGGATCAGAAACGCCGTAGTTGTGGTAACACGATATTTTGGCGGAACACTTCTGGGAACAGGAGGGCTTGTGCGCTCCTATACGCAGGCAGCCCAGGCGGCTCTTCTAAACGCGCAGATAGCCAGGATGTGCAAGTGCAGGGTGATCGGCGTGGAGATCGATTACAGTCTGCTGGACAAAAGCTTGTATTACTTAAAACAGCAGAAGATCGAGCCATATGACAGAGTTTACACAGATAAGGTTTCTTTCATGATAACTGTCAGGGAAGACCGCGCGGACCAGATCTGCAGCGGGCTTACGGCGCTTTCGGGAGCGGCTGCGGAGATCATCACCGTCGAGGAGGGCTTTTTCCCTTTGGATATCGATGGGGCTGATTGACAAAGAAATTTCGAGAGACTAAACTGAACAGGAAACAGATCCCGAGTAAGAGAGGAGGTGGTCTTTGTGGATAGAAGTACATATAGTTCCGGTACAGATAATCCCCTTCCACGAACGCGGAGTAACAGAGGTCACCTGAATTACGGAGGATTAATATGGAAGATAGAAATACAGAGGATTACGGCAAACTGCTGAGAGAGCTTCTGGAGCAGAAGCAATACACGAAGCTGCGCCAGGAAGTAGCCGATATGAACGTGGCCGACGTCGCAGCCGTGATGGATGAGATGGAGGACGAGGAATCCCTTAGAATATTCAGGATCCTTCCCAAAGGTATAGCGGCGGATGTATTCGCGAACCTGGAGATCGAGGTGCAGCAGTACATCATTCAGTCCCTTTCCGATAAAGAAGCGTCGAGCATCATCGACAACCTGATGGCTGACGATGCTACAGACCTTCTGGAGGAGATGCCGGCTAATATAGTAAAGAAGATTCTTAAGAACGCAAAGCCGGAGACTCGCAAGGATATCAACCATCTGCTCAGATATCCGGAGGACTCGGCGGGAAGCATCATGACGGTCGAGTATGTCGACCTGAAGGAAAATATGACAGTCAGCGACGCGGTAGACCGCATACGCAAGATCGGACTTGATTCCGAGACTGTTAATATCTGCTATGTAGTAGACGCGCAGAGAGTGCTGATCGGAACAGTTGCCCTGCGCTATCTGGTCATTCTCAATCCCGACGCGATCATCGGGGAAGTGATGAATGACAATGTTATCAGTATCAATACGCTTACCGACCAGGAAGAAGCGGCCCGCATTTTCCAGAAATACGACTTTACGGCAATGCCCGTAGTTGACAATGAGAACCGTATGGTCGGTATCATCACTATCGACGACGTAGTCGATATCATCCAGGAAGAGGCCACCGAGGATATCGAAAAGATGGCGGCTATCATTCCTTCCGACAAGAGCTATTTCAGGACAGGAATCCTGGCAACTTACAAGAACAGAATGCCCTGGCTGCTGCTCCTGATGATCTCAGCTACCTTTACAGGTGCGATCATCACGAGCTACGAAAAGGCGCTTGCCTCATATGTGATCCTGACCGCGTATATTCCTATGCTGATGGATACCGGCGGTAACGCGGGATCGCAGGCGAGCGTATCGATCATCCGTGGTATTTCACTGCAGGAGATCGAATTCGGCGACCTGTTAAAAGCGCTTTGGAAAGAGGTAAGGGTTGCGGCGCTGTGCGGCATAACATTGTCGGTCTGTAATTTTGCCAAGCTCATGCTGTTTGACAGAGTCGGATTCCAGATCGCCCTGATCGTCTGCGGCACACTGGTCCTTGTTGTTCTTGTCGCCAAGACGATCGGATGTACGCTGCCGCTTCTGGCGCACAGGCTTGGATTTGACCCTGCGGTAATGGCCAGTCCTCTGATCACAACGATCGTGGATGCGATCTCGCTTACGATCTACTTTATGATCGCGACGAATGTGCTGCATTTAGCGACTTAAGGTGAGTTAGGAGTTATATGTACGGGAGCACATAGATCCTGCTGAAATGCGTTGAAAGAATGTAGTTTCACTATGATTTTCTGCTGCGTTTCGGCGGGAAGCGCGGTCATGCGGACTATCGTCCCGCTGACGCGCATGGCGCTTCCCGCCTGCAACTTGCATAAAATCAAGTGAAAGCTTGACATTCTTTCAAAGCATTTACATCAGGACTATGTGCTCCCTGCCATTAAGCTGTTAACTGCCGGGAGATAGAAGTTCTTATATTGAGATAGTTGAAAAGGGGGCGTCGCATCTTGCTGATTAATCAGCAGGGGCGGCGTCCTCTTTTTG
>CAMOIJ010000019.1 GCA_946615865.1 uncultured Lachnospiraceae bacterium
GTGGGTGCCGGATTATTCTCACATTGTAATCTGTCAATTTTATTTGACTGACTAAGCAAATAATCTTATAATGGCAGTACTTTATTAAAAGTTTATAAAAACTGAAAGGATCAGAACGCGAATATGGCCGATAATATCGTCAAAAGGGGCTTCGAAGAATTCGACAGGGGCACCATAGAGAATATCGCAGAGTATTTAAGTCCGGAAGAACTGTATTCGGATGTTATTGACCGTGTCCGGAAATACCATCCGTCAGACGACATTTCCCTGATCGAGAAGGGATATGAAGTCGCCAGGAAAGCCCATGAGGGACAGAAGCGCAAGTCCGGGGAACCCTACATCATTCATCCACTCTATGTGGCATTGATCCTTGCAGATCTGGAGCTGGATAAGGAGACGATCACAGCGGGTCTCCTTCACGATGTTGTAGAAGATACGATCATGACCAGGGAGGAGATCGAGGAGCAGTTCGGCTCTGATGTCGCTCTTTTGGTGGATGGTGTTACCAAACTGGAAAAACTCAAGCTTTCCGGCGATTATCAGGACAAGACCCAGGTCCAGCAGGAGGAGCAGGCCAGAAACCTGCGAAAGATGTTCCTCGCTATGGCCAAGGATATCCGCGTCATTTTGATCAAACTGGCGGACCGCCTTCATAATATGCGCACATTGGGGCACATGCCTCCGGAGAAGCAGATACGCATAGCTCAGGAAACCCTCGACATCTATTCGCCCATCGCGTCCAGACTCGGTATTTCCATGATCAAGGTGGAACTGGACGATCTTTCTCTCAAATATCTAAAGCCTGACGTTTACTATGACCTCGTGGAGAAGGTAGCACAGCGCAAATCCGAAAGGGAGCGGTATGTCCAGGAGATCGCGGTCGAAGTCGCAGAGCATATCAAGGAAGCCGGCATCGAAGGCAAGGTGGACGGCCGAGTCAAGCATTTTTTCAGTATATATAAGAAAATGGTCAATCAGGGAAAAGCCCTGGACCAGATATATGATCTTTTCGCGGTGAGGATCATCGTGAATTCGGTGAAGGACTGCTACGCGGCGCTGGGCATCATTCATGAGATGTACAAGCCGATCCCCGGGCGGTTTAAGGACTACATCGCAATGCCAAAGCCCAATATGTACCAGTCGCTGCACACGACTCTGATCGGGCCCACAGGCCAGCCCTTTGAGATCCAGATCCGGACATTTGCGATGCACAGGGCCGCTGAATACGGTATCGCGGCGCACTGGAAATATAAAGAACAGTCTGACGGAAAGAAGGTCGAGAACAAGGAAGAAGAGAAACTGACCTGGCTTCGCCAGATCCTTGAATGGCAGCGGGACATGTCGGACAACAGGGAGTTCATGGATCTTTTAAAGAGCGACCTGGACCTGTTCTCCGACAGCGTATATAGTTTTACCCCCAGAGGAGAGGTCAAAAACCTTCCCGCCGGATCTACGCCCATTGACTTTGCCTATTCCATTCACTCTGCGGTCGGCAACAGAATGATCGGCGCCAGAGTTAACGGCAGGATCGTCAATATAGATTATAAGATCAGAAACGGCGACCGGATCGAGATAATCACGTCCCAGAACTCCAAGGGGCCAAGCCCCGACTGGCTCAGTATCGCAAGGAGCGCCTCGACGCGCAATAAGATCAACCAGTGGTTCAGAAGGGAGATGAAGGAAGAGAACATCAGCAGGGGCAGAGAGCTCATGCTCTCATACTGCAAGTCCAAAGGCTATGTTCTCTCAGACCTGCTCAAACCGGAATACAAAGAAGCGGTACTGAAAAAATACGGATTCAGGGAGTGGGACGCAGTTCTTGCGGCGATCGGTCATGGCGGTATCAGAGAAGGGCAGGTCGTCAACAAACTCCATGAACTCTATGAAGAGGATCACAAGAGGCAGATCACGGATGAGGAAGTGCTGAGGGAGATCTCCGAGCACAAGCCGCACATGCACAGTAAGGGACAGAGTTCCATTATTGTCAAGGGAATCCATGACGTGGCAGTGAGATTCTCCAAATGCTGCAATCCCGTTCCGGGAGATGAGATCGTCGGATTTGTGACAAGGGGCCGCGGCGTCTCGATCCACAGGGCAGACTGCGTCAATGTCGTCAATCTTGATGAAGAAAACAGGGGAAGGGTCATTGAGGCCGCCTGGGTTGACGGCGCAGAGGATGAAAAAGAAGCCGGCTTTGTCTGCGAGATCAATATCTACGCCAACGACAGGGCGGGACTGCTCAATGATGTGACGAGAAACTTCTCGGAGAGAGATATCAATATACTGAAAGTCAACACCATGACCAGCAAGCACGGGATCGCGACCCTGACCATAAGCTTCGAGGTCAAGAGCGCCAAAGAGCTGCAGGAGATCTGCGGAAAACTCCAGAATATCCGCGGAGTGCAGGCAGTAAAGAGAACAAACGGCTGATATGGCCGCCGGAGGGGATCAATGAAGAAGATAGTGATCAGAAGTTACATGGTCGGCATGGTTCAGACCAACGTTTATTACCTTCACAGAGAAGGGGAGTCTGCGGCGATCATATTCGACCCGGCCGATTACGGACGGGAACTCTACGAGGCACTGATGAAGCAGGGGCTTGAGATCAAGGCAATCTTTCTTACCCACGGTCATTTTGATCACATAAGCGGCGTCAAAGCCCTCAAGCAAGCCTGTGGAGCGCCTGTCTACGCCAGTGCACTCGAGAGAGACCTGCTTGAGGACCCGGAGCTCAATGGCTCTGCCGACATCGGAAGACCGGTCACAGTTACGGCCGACCGATATCTGATCGATGGAGAGAAAGTCACTGAAGCCGGCATGACCATGCGCGTGATCTCTACGCCGGGACACACAGAGGGCGGCTGCTGTTACTATTTTGACGCCGAAGAGACCGGCGGAGCACCGATCCTCATCAGCGGAGATACTCTCTTTGAACAGTCCGTGGGAAGAACAGATCTGCCTACCGGGAATATGCAGGATCTTATCGAGTCGATCAGCACAAAGCTTTATGTCCTTCCGGACGAGACAGAAGTTTACTGCGGACACGGGGGAAGTACGAGCATCGGATATGAGAAGAAGAATAACTTTTTCGTGCACGGGTGAGCCCCGCGCGTGAAAAATGATTGGATACAAATGATCGCTGTAGAAAATATTGAACTATATAGATACGAAATACACTCTCTCCTGAAAGCGTTTTATCCTCAGGAGACAGTTAAGGTATTTGTCGGTGAGCCGGATTTAAGGAAGTATCCTGAACCGGCTTTTCTGCGTGCCGAATTCTCCAAAAACTATATTGAGATGGCCCTGCTGCCGGAGGGGGCTCCGGGAGGGGAGACGCACGCGCCGCTCACAAGAAGGATCGAAGCGCCCGAAGGAACAGCATTTGACGAGAAAAGTCCCGCCTGCAAGAATGCGGCTAAACATATGCTGTATGAGATGCTTTCGGAGTACACGGGAACAACTCTGCCATGGGGAGAACTGATCGGGATAAGGCCGACAAAGATCGCCATGGGAAGGCTCCGGGGAGGCGATACTCCCGAGGAGGCCGCTCTGTATATGCAGAGGGAGCATCTTGTGAGCCGCGAGAAGGCGGAACTGGCAGCAGAGATCGCGGAGCGGGAGAGGAGGATCCTTTCCGGTATTCACTATGAAAACGGATACAGCCTCTATGTCGGCATTCCTTTCTGCCCTACGACCTGTTTGTACTGCTCCTTTACTTCATTTCCGCTCACTTCCTGGAGGGACAGAGTGGATGAATATCTCGACGCCCTTGAGAGGGAAATGGAAGCCTCTGCTCCTTTAATGGAGGGCAGAATACTGGATACACTCTATATCGGCGGCGGAACGCCCACTACGCTGGAACCCTCGCAGTCGAGGAGGCTGATCGGGATGATCAGGCAGTATTTTGACCTTTCTGCTCTGCAGGAGTTCACAGTGGAAGCCGGCAGACCGGACAGTATCGACGCGGAGAAGCTTGCGGTCCTCAAAGAATGCGGAGTCGGCAGGATCAGCGTCAATCCCCAGACAATGCGGGACAGTACGCTGAAACTGATCGGGAGACAGCACAGCGCCGCGCAGACTGAAGAAGCTTTCAGACTCGCCAGGGAGGCGGGGTTTGACAATATCAACATGGATATCATCCTGGGGCTTCCCGGAGAGACGCGGGACGACGTGCAGTATACGATCGACAAGATCAGGGAACTGGGACCTGACGACCTGACAGTTCATTCCCTTGCGATCAAACGGGCGTCAAGGCTCCAGAAATGGATCGAGAAAAACGGGTTTTCGTCGATCAACAACACGGACGAGAGCATGAAGATCGCCGCTAAGGGAGCGGCGGACATGGGAATGCATCCCTATTACCTCTACAGGCAGAAGAACATGTCAGGGAATTTTGAGAACGTGGGCTATGCCAGGGAAGGCAAGGCGGGGATCTACAATATCCTGATCATGGAAGAAAAACAGTCCATTCTGGCGCTGGGAGCGGGAAGCATTTCCAAAGGAGTCTTTCCCGGCGGCCGGATCGAGAGATGCGACGACGCCAAGGAAGCGTCTGTCTATATCGATCATATAGATGAGATGATCGAAAGGAAAAGAAAACTTTTCGGAGATCAAAACAGTCTTGCAAACTGAGGTGGAATTGTGTTATAGTACCCGAAGTTTGTCGATATTATTTGTCAAAATATTCGATATTACAAAGAATTGTGAGACGACTTCAGACAGACTAATAAACTACGATACATAAGAGGTAGAAATGGCAGCAGCACGAAAGCGCAAACACAATCTGGTAATTGTGGAGTCCCCGGCAAAGGTCAAGACCATCAAGAAGTTTCTTGGAAGCAACTATGATGTGGCGGCAAGTTACGGGCATGTCAGGGACCTTCCCAAGAGCAGGATGGGTATCGACGTCGATCATGATTACGAGCCAAAATATATAACGATCCGGGGCAAGGGAGAACTTCTGGCCGAGCTCAGGAAAAAGGTTAAGAAAGCCGACCGCATATATCTGGCGACGGACCCTGACCGGGAAGGGGAAGCGATCTCCTGGCACCTTGTCGCGGCGCTCAGGCTTGACGAGATGAAAGACAAGGAGGTCTACAGGATCACCTTCAACGAGATCACTAAAAAAGCGGTCACAGAGTCTTTAAAGAATCCTCGGAGCATCGATACCAATCTTGTGGACGCGCAGCAGACCAGGAGGATCCTGGACAGAGTGGTGGGATATAAGATCTCCCCTCTGTTGTGGGCCAAGGTCAAGAGAGGTCTTTCGGCCGGAAGAGTTCAGTCTGTGGCCCTTCGTATGATCGGCGACAGAGAGGAAGAGATTAGCGCCTTTATCCCTCAGGAGTACTGGACGCTGGACGCGCTGCTCACTGCGGACGGATCCGCGGAGCCTTTCACAGTACACTACTACGGAAGGACGTCACAGGACGCTAAGCCTGTGAAGCAGGAACTGGAAAACGAAGCTGAGGTGAAAGAGATCACTGAAGCGCTCAGGGAGGCTCATTTTGAAGTCGCCGAGGTAAAGAAGTCGGAGCGCAGCAGGAAATCGCCGCTGCCCTTTACCACATCGACACTGCAGCAGGAGGCGAGCCGGTCCCTGAACTTCTCCACCCAGAAAACAATGAGGGTTGCCCAGCAGCTCTACGAAGGAGTCGAGATCAAGGGAAGCGGCACGGTAGCGTTGATCACTTATCTCAGAACGGACAGCACGCGTGTTTCAGATGAAGCGCAGGCCATGGCGGCGGATTATATCGCAGATCACTATGGCGAAGAATATCTTCTTGTGAGGGAGAAGAACGGAAAGAACGAAGGTAAGATCCAGGACGCGCACGAAGCTATACGTCCTACGGATCTGGGGAACCTGCCTTCCGTCATCAAGGATTCACTCTCAAGAGATCAGTATCGGCTTTATAATCTGATCTGGAAGAGATTTCTCGCAAGCCGCATGAGCGCCGCGAGATACGAGAACACTCAGGTCAGGATCGCGGCAGATCAGAGCTATATTTTTACAGCTTCCACATCGAGACTTCTCTTTGACGGATATCAGTGTGTATATAATCAGGAGGAGAATGAGGACAAAGGCGAGAAACTGTCAGTCAATCTCAGTAGGGAGAGCGTGCTCTCACTCGAGAGATTCGATCCCAGGCAGCACTTTACGCAGCCGGCGCCGCATTACACAGAGGCCTCTTTAGTAAAGGCTCTGGAGGAACAGGGGATCGGCCGTCCCAGCACTTACGCGCCGACGATCACCACGATCCTCGCAAGGCACTATATCGTCAAAGAGGACAAGAACCTTTACATGACCGAACTCGGCGAAGTCGTCAATTCCATGATGAAGCGCGCGTTTCCCTCCATTGTGGACCCGGCTTTCACAGCCCAGCTCGAAGGACTTCTGGACGGAGTAGCGGAAGGCAGCGTGAAATGGAAGACGGTCATCGAGAATTTCTACCCGGATCTCGATGAAGCGGTCAGCCAGGCGGAGGCCGACCTGGAGAAAGTTAAGATCGCTGACGAAGAGACCGAAGAGGTCTGCGAGAACTGCGGCAGAAAAATGGTGATCAAATACGGGCCGCATGGAAAATTTCTCGCTTGTCCCGGTTTCCCGGAGTGCCATAACACAAAGCCTTATTATGAAAAGATCGGCGTGGCCTGCCCTAAATGCGGCAAAGACATTGTTGTCAGAAAGACCAAGAAGGGCCGCAAATATTACGGATGCATGGGAAATCCCGAATGCGACTTTATGAGCTGGCAGAAACCCTCGGACAAAAAATGTCCCAGATGCGGCAAAATGATGCTTGAGAAGGGGAACAAACTGGTCTGTGAGGACAGAGAATGCGGGTACATGGAGAACAAGCCCGAAGAGTGATCACAGCCGTGAGACAGGGTTTACAGATTCAGAATAAATAAAGGGCAGAAAATGGAAAGGCCAGGTGGAAAATTGAACAGATCGGCTATGATCGGCAATGTAAAACTGCTGGATAATACAAGAAAAATCGAGAGACTCCTGCACAACAACGACACAGGAAAAGTCGTGTTTAACGATATCTGCAGAGTGATGAGCGACGTTCTTGAATCCAATATCCTTGTGATCAGCAAGAAGGGTAAAGTGCTCGGGTTCGGCGAATTTACAGGGATCCCGGCTCTGAGCGAACTTATAACGGATCAGGTCGGCACTTTTATCGACTCTTCGCTCAACGAGAGATTCTTAGGCGTTTTATCCACAAACGAGAACGTGAATCTCGGGACTCTTGGATTTGTAAGGGAAGAGGACTGCGATAACGTCGGCATCATCGCGCCTATTGAGATCGCAGGCGAGAGGCTCGGAACAGTCTTTATCTACAAAAACAGCGAGGGCTTCGACATCGATGATATCATTCTCTGCGAATACGGCACGACAGTAGTCGGGCTGGAGATGCTCAGGGCCGTCAGCGAGGAGACTGCGGAGGAGAGCCGCAAGATCAATGTTGTAAAGTCCGCCATCAATACACTCAGCTACACAGAGATGCATGCGATCGTGCATATTTTCGAGGAGCTCAACGGCATCGAGGGAATCCTGGTGGCAAGCAAGATCGCGGATAAGGCGGGGATCACAAGGAGCGTTGTGGTGAACGCCCTCAGGAAATTTGAATCCGCCGGCGTGATCGAGTCCCGGTCCTCCGGAATGAAGGGAACCTATATCAAGGTCCTCAACGACGCGATCTACGGGGAACTTAAGAACCTGAAAAAGCAGGTGGAACCGGAGAGCCAGAGATAATAAACTGCTGCCGGTGAGCGAAATAATGTTTTAGTAAAAATATAGAAAGTCCGCACAAGAAATACTTGTGCGGACCTTTTGATTGTGGTAGTATTCTAATGTTGCGTAATAGTAAGCACGCATTTTCGGCATATACCGGTGCTCTACCCGGGCTCTGACCCGGCAGGGTGGTAGCGAACCTTCATGAATGCATACGGAAATGCGGAAGTACAAACCAAACACGGAGGAAAAGAAATGAGTGTTGTATCAATGAAACAGCTGCTTGAAGCAGGCGTGCACTTCGGACACCAGACAAGGCGCTGGAACCCCAAGATGGCTCCCTATATTTTCACAGAGAGAAACGGGATCCACATCATCGACCTTCAGAAATCTGTTGTAAAGGTTGACGAGGCATACAGAGCAGTGTTTGAGATCGCCGAGCAGGGAGGCACACTTCTGTTCGTAGGAACCAAGAAGCAGGCGCAGGACGCAGTTAAGTCCGAGGCAGAGCGCTGCGGCATGTACTATGTAAATGAGAGATGGCTCGGCGGCATGCTGACCAACTTCAAGACCATCCAGGGCAGGATCGAGCGCCTCAAGAAGATCGAAGCTATGTCTCAGGACGGCACATTCGACGTACTTCCCAAGAAGGAAGTCGCTAAGCTGAACAAGGAGTGGGAGAAGCTTGAGAAGAACCTCGGCGGCATCAAAGAGATGACTCACATTCCGGACGCTATCTTCGTTATCGACCCCAAGAAGGAGAGAATCTGCGTAGCAGAGGCACACGCTCTGGGAATCACTCTGATCGGTATCGGCGACACAAACTGCGATCCCGAAGAGCTCGATTACATCATCCCCGGCAACGACGACGCGATCCGCGCTGTCAAGCTGCTTTGCAGCAAGATGGCTGACGCTGTCATCGAGGCAAGACAGGGCGAAGAGAACGTTGACACTTCCGAGCAGGAAGCTCTGGCTCAGGAGTCCGCTGCAAGCGAGGCTGAGCAGGCACAGGAGGGTACTCTGTAATCCCTCTGATAGGTATAGATTCTGTCGGGTATACAGTATTGTGAAATAGAGAGGTATAATTATGGCAATTACAGCAGCACAGGTTAAGCAGCTCAGAGATGTTACAGGCGCCGGCATGATGGACTGCAAGAAGGCCCTCACTGAGTGCAACGGCGATATGGATGCAGCAGTAGAGTTCCTCAGAAAGAAGGGACAGGCTAAGGCTGAGAAGAAAGCTAACAGGATCGCGGCAGAAGGTATCTGCTTCATCGCGCAGGATGGCGATACAAAGGCAGCAGTTGTCGAAGTTAACTCTGAGACTGACTTCGTTGCTCAGAACGAGAAGTTCCGCACATACGTAGCAAAGGTTGCTCAGCAGGCTCTGAACACAGCAGCTGAGGATATCGATGCATTCATGGGCGAGTCCTGGGCAGAGGATACAACTAAGACTGTCAAGGATTCTCTTGTCGATATGATCGCTGTCATCAGCGAGAAGCTCAGCATCCGCAGATTCAAGAAGATCGAAGAGACAGAAGGCTGCGTAGTCACTTACCTTCACGGCCAGGGCAGGATCGGCGTTATCGTTGATGCTAAGACTGCTGTTGTCAATGACGAGATCAAGACCGCTCTTACAAACGTAGCTATGCAGATCGCAGCTATGAATCCCAAGTATATCAGCCAGGCTGATATCCCGGATGATTACAAAGAGCACGAGAAAGAGATCCTTCTCGCTCAGGCGATCGAGGAGAACAACAAGCTTCCCGAGAACAAGAGAAAACCTCAGAACATCATCGAGAAGATGCTCATCGGCAGACTGAACAAAGAGTTCAAGGAAATCTGCCTCCTCGACCAGGTCTATGTCCGCGCTGAGGACGGCAAGCAGACTGTCGGCCAGTATCTTGATCAGGTTGGCAAAGCTAACGGAACCAAGATCACCATCAAAGAGTTCGTTCGTTTCGAGACCGGCGAAGGTATCGAGAAGAGACAGGACAATTTCGCTGAGGAAGTTATGGCACAGGCAGGTGCCGCTGCGAAGTAATCCGTTCGGACCCTATAATCAAATCTGTAATCAGGCGCTGTGCAAATGCTGCACAGCGCCTGTTTTACTTAGCGCGGGAATAGAGAAGTTTGGCGCCGGGTTCACAAATAAGACTTATTTATAGTATTTTGATTCGCGCAACTGTGTTGTATAATGGAGAATCAGAAGAATACCCTTGGACGGAGGATCACATTGAAGTTCAGAAAGATCAATGATACGACTATAAACTGCATAATCACACAGGATGACCTTAAAAAGCACGGCATCGACCTCGACGACCTTTTCGACCGAAGGAAGAACGCCGTGGAGTTCATCCGGAGGATCATTTTAAAGGCGGCAAGTTCAGTAAACCTGAACATTAAGAACGACTACACATCCATGCGGATCTCGGTCCTTCCGGACCAGTCCGTAAGTCTGACGATCTCCCAGGATCCGGTGGAATCGGCCAAGATCCGGGAACACAAAGAATTGGCAGCGGAGCAGGGGGAGAGAAAGAGAGACGATAAGGAAGTTATAAGACAAACGTCGGTGCGAAGGACGTCTCTGACATCTGAAAGCGGCACATATGTGTTTCAGTTTTCATCTGTTATGGAGACTGCGAAGTGCTGCAGGATACTCGCATCCTGCAGGGGAATAGAGACTTCGCTCTATTTTGTCAGGGAGACGGGCGCCTATTATCTGCTCGTAGCGAAAGGAACAGATCCTTCTGAGGACTACAGCAGCATCGTGCTCAGTCTCAATGAGTTCGGCAGCATGGTGTCCTGCGATGAAATCACGCTGGCTTATCTTAAGGAGCACAGCGACTGCATCGTCAGAAGCAGAGCGGCGCAGCAGATTTCGGAGATTTACAGTTGAACACGGGAAAAGATTCGGGAAGCCGGCTGAATCAGTATATCGCTTCTTGCGGCGTCTGCTCCAGAAGAGAAGCGGACCGGCTGATCGAGGCTGGCAGAGTTAGTGTGAACGGGATCTCGGCGACGCAGGGAATGCGCGTGCTGGAGACCGATGAGGTTGCGGTTGACGGGCGTCCTCTGGGAGGAGCCCTCAAAAAAACCGTGGTTGCATTTTACAAACCTGTCGGAGTCACTTGTACAGAGAGTGACCGGCATGCGGACAGAACGCTTAATGAAGCCTTTTCTTTCCCTGTCAGACTGACATACGCCGGACGGCTCGACAGGGATTCGGAAGGGCTTCTTCTGATGACCAACGACGGAAATCTGATCGATAATATGATGAGAGGAGCCAACGGCCATGAGAAAGAGTATATTGTGCGCGTAAGGAGCAGGATCTCAGACGCTGACCTCGAACGCTTCAGAAAAGGAGTAAGGCTCAGGGAACTCGGCGTCACTACGCGCCCCTGCAAAGTTGAGCGCCTGGGGGATTATACCTTCAGGATCATCCTTACCCAGGGCCTGAACAGGCAGATCAGACGGATGTGCCGGGCTGTCGGAAACGAGGTAAGAAAGCTCAAGAGAGTGAGAGTGCTCAATATAGAACTCGGCCCCATGAAACCCGGCGAGCAGCGGATTATCAGGGGAGAAGAGCTGCAGGAACTCTACAGGATGGCTTCAAAGCCTTGAAAGGGTGTAAAATGGAACAGAAAATGAAGATCACTGCTGCCGAACAGAGCCGCATGAAGGAACTTACACAGATACTGAACCGCGCTTCGGAGGCTTATTATAATAAAGACACCGAGATCATGAGCAATTTCGAGTACGACAGGCTATATGACGAGCTGTCTGAACTTGAGAAGCGCACGGGTATCGTTCTCGCCGGATCGCCCACTGTGCACGTCGGATATACAGCGGCCGACGAACTGCCCAAGGAGAGGCACGAAAGCCCGATGCTGTCTCTTGATAAGACGAAGAGCCGGGAGGCTCTGGCGGAGTGGCTTGGGGACCAGGAAGGACTCCTTTCCTGGAAACTTGATGGTCTCACAGTTGTTCTGACTTACGAGAACGGGACTCTGGCAAAGGCAGTCACCAGAGGAAACGGGGAGATCGGCGAAGTGATCACGGATAACGCGAGAGTCTTCAAGAACCTTCCGGTGCACATTCCCTGCAAAGAGCCGCTGACTCTTCGCGGAGAGGCGGTTATCCGCTACTCGGATTTTGAGAAGATCAATGTGGAACTTGAGGCAGAAGCGGCGGCTTCGGGGAATCTTGCCGACGTACGCTATAAGAATCCCAGAAATCTGTGCAGCGGAAGCGTAAGGCAGCTCAACAACCGGATCACGGCCAAGAGACGTGTACGCTTTTACGCCTTCTCTCTGGTAAAAGCCGGCGATCTGGATTTTGGCAATTCCAGAGAGAAACAGATGGAGTTCCTGCGGGGACAGGGATTTGAGACAGTGGAATCTGTCCGGGTAAACTCCTCAAATGTCGCAAAAGAGGTAGACGAGTTCGAGAAGAGGATCGCCGATAACGACCTTCCTTCTGACGGCCTGGTACTCACTTTCGACGATATCGCTTACGGGGAATCCCTGGGAACTACGGCCAAATTCCCCAGAAATTCTATTGCTTTCAAGTGGGCGGATGAGATACAGGAGACCACACTGACAGATGTGGAGTGGAGCGCCAGCCGCACCGGACTGATCAATCCGGTGGCCGTATTTGAACCGGTGGAGCTGGAAGGTACCACGGTAAAGAGGGCCTCTGTTCATAACGTAAGTATTGTGAAGGACTTAAAACTCGGGATCGGAGACAGGATCACGGTCTACAAAGCCAATATGATCATACCCCAGATCGCCGAGAACCTGACAGGATCCGGCACTCTCGTGATCCCTTCCAAATGTCCTGTGTGCGGGCAGGATACCCGCATTAGAAGGGACAACGATACGGAAGTCCTGATCTGCACAAATCCTGACTGCGCCGCGAAGAAGATAAAGGCGTTCTCGCTTTTTGTCAGCCGCAGCGCCATGAATATCGACGGACTCTCCGAGATGACTCTGGAGAAATTGATCGCGGCCGGACTGATCCATAACTTCGCGGACATCTATCATCTTGACGCGCACAGAGATGTGATCGAGAATATGGACGGTTTCGGGAAGAAATCCTGTGACAGGCTGCTCGAAGCAGTCGAGAAGTCCCGGGAGACTACGCCTGCCAGAGTGCTGTGCGCGGCGGGGATACCCGGCGTCGGCACCTCGGGAGCAAGGGTCCTGTGTTCGAACTTTCACGACGACATCGATGAGATCAGGAAGGCGGACAGGGAGACACTCTCCTCAGTCGAGGGAATAGGCCCGGTCCTCGCGGAGAACATAGCCGGATATTTTGAGGATGAGCGCACAGCCTCGGCTTTCGACGCGCTCCTTGCGGAACTGCGGCTTCAGAGGGAGAACACGCAGGACGTTCAGCAGGTCCTCGCCGGCAAGACTTTTGTGATCACCGGCAAAGTCAACCATTTTGCAAATCGGGATGAGCTTAAGGCAAAGATCCTCAGTCTGGGAGGAAAAGCAGCCGGAAGCGTATCCGCAAAGACTGATTACCTGATCAACAATGATGTGACTTCGTCGTCGTCCAAGAACAAGAAGGCCAGGGATCTCGGGATCCCGATCCTGTCGGAAGAGGAATTTCTTACAATGATCAGCGGAACATAAAGAATACGGAGGAACTGATATGCCTATCAAAATACAGAATGACCTGCCGGTCAAGGAAATACTGGAAAAGGAAAACCTGTTTGTAGTGGATGAAAACCGCGCTACGCATCAGGATATCCGCCCGCTGCAGCTCTGTATTCTGAATCTGATGCCCAAGAAAGAGGAGACGGAGCTCCAGCTTCTCAGAATGCTGTCCAACACGCCGCTGCAGATCGACATCACTTTCATGAGGATGAGCTCCCATAAATCTCTCAACACCCCGATCTCCCACCTGCAGAAGTTCTATTACACGTTTGAGGAACTAAGAGAGCAGAGATTCGACGGTCTGATCATAACAGGCGCTCCTGTGGAAAAGATGGAGTATGAAGAAGTGGACTATTGGCCCGAGCTCTGCGATGTTTTTGCGTGGAGCAAGACCAATGTATTCAGCACATTTCATATCTGCTGGGGAGCCCAGGCAGGTCTCTATTATCATTACGGCCTGAAAAAGAGAATGCTCTCGGAGAAGCTGTTCGGCGTCTATTCCCACAAAGTGCGTCACAGAAGAGAGCCTCTGGTCCGGGGATTTGACGACTATTTCCTGATCCCCCACAGCCGTTATACCGAGGTGCCGGCCAGGGCCCTTCACGGATGCAGGGACCTGAAGATCCTTGCGGAGTCTGAGGAAGCCGGAGTCCTGCTGTGCATGTCAAGGGATGGAAGGATGATCTTTATCATGGGACACGCGGAATATGACCGCAACACTCTCAGGGACGAGTACTTCAGGGATGCGCGCAAAGGGCTCGGCACCGCGATCCCGATCAACTATTTCCCGGATGATAACCCTGATAATAAGCCGCTTCTCGAGTGGCGCGCCCACAGCTACCTCCTGTACAGCAACTGGCTCAACTATTACGTCTATCAGCGGACGCCTTACGATCTGAACGAGATCCGATGAAGAAACCTTCCGCGCTCTCAGACGGGAAGCGGACCCGAAGTTTGGAGAACAGGACAACAGTATGGATGATCTGCATTTGAAACAAACAGAGAAGAGATGCTTTTCGGTGCTCTCCGGCACATCAAAAAACAGTGAAGAATTCATGGATTCTCCCACCTTTTTCCTGAGCAGAGCCGCTATGAGAGACCGGCTTTGGCTTCTGATCTTTTTAGAGGCTCTGATCGCGATCGAAAACGGATCCGAGGAATACTTTGAGACCGACTACATAATGGCCGTCAATGAGTACCTGGTCAGGAGATCGGATCTTTCCGTGCGCATGCTCAACACGTGGATCGGGGGACAGAGCTTCCGCTCTATGCAGGAGGTGACGGATTTCTTCAATGACCGGTACCGGGTCACGGGCCAGTTCTTTAGGGACAATCAGCTTCTGTGCCGCAGGGAGTGGCAGGAAGCCGCTTCCGTATACAGAGCGAGGTGGATCGAGGCAGTCAGGGCCCAGGAGGATATTCCCGAGGAGCTCGCGCCGTACGATGAGAAACTCGGGGAGCGCAGATTCAGGGAAAATCCGGTGCAGTACCTGCTTGGGATCAGGGAGGAAGAGCGGCTTCGTTTTATTGCCCTGATCACAGAGTGCATTTATGAATATGAACATGCGGCCGGAACAAATGTAGCAGTGAGGACCCAAAAGAGCATCGGAGATTTCGTGAGAGATTTCGGAAACCTGCTCAATACCTATATCAAGTACCCGGAGGACCCGGAGGTCCAAACGCTGACACTGATGGTCCATATGGATATGAACAGCAGGGATTTCAAGGACGACGCCAGAAGGAGATCTTTCTTTGGCGAGTACCTGAGGTCCGCGGCGTATAAGTGGCACACAAATTCCGCAGGCTGCAGGAAAGCGGTGAGTGAGAAATGGGAGGAGTATGGCGCCCTGTTCAGACATTTTCCGCAGGATGCCAATGAGCCCGGAGTACCTGAGCTGTATCTTGATGAAGCTGTTCTCAATATTCCGGAATTTCAGAAGGAACCTTTGAAATTCCTCAGACAGCAGATGAAGAGAGAGCAGTCGATCCATTTTTTGACGATGCTGCACGCCTCCTCCGGCACTCCGGAGAATTCCGCTCTTGCAGCTTATCTGATCACAAGGTGGCTGTTATCGCCGGAGCAGGAATACGCCACCGAGATGGACTCCTTCTTCGGATGGGACAACAGGACTGATGAAGAGAGAAACTTTACGATCGAACAAGCGGTCCGCGATCTCGTATCCATTTGGAGATATAATTACAAGAAGTGCAGAAATACGGTGAAGACCGACTGGGCGGTTTTCGAAGAAGCATATGGCCATGTGATCGCCGACAACGTAGTGCCCGAAGACCTTCAGGCATTTGCCGACATACTTGAGAATAACGAATTTGTTGAGGACCCGATCAGTATCCTGAGGGATATGGACAAGGAGGAGATCGAGAAGTTCGTCGACTTCTGCGGAGCCCTCAACGGGATGGATGAACACGACGCCGCAGTATTTGCGGAAGCCGCCATAACCTGGCTTGAAAACCCGTCCAACGACGCCGCGCGGCAGCTGATGGACAGGATCGGAGGATGGAAAGCCGCAGGAGTACAGGGAGAGATTTCCGCACTCAGGGATTTCTTTGAAAAATCCGCGGTCTCCTGGAAATTCAATTATGGAGGACTCCGAAGCAGCGCGGTGTATAACCGCAAAACCTACTTCCTTGAGCTTTCCGAGCACAAAGGTGAGAACAGAACGGAGAGTTCAAGGCAGGAACTCAGGTCCTTTGAACGGATCATGCGGGAGGAGCGTTTTAAGAGTCACCCCGTAAGTTACCTTCGGGGCATGAGCCAGCTGCAGTGCGAGAGGTTTCTTCTGTATCTGGCCGCTGTATCGGGAATGGATCCGGACAGCGCCCTTCGCTTCGCAGTGATCTTCAAGAACGCGATCTTTTATCCCAACGACGGACTCAGAAAGAGAGTCGATACGATCCTTGGACGGCGCAGCCGCGACGACAGACAGAGAATGGGATATATTGAGGAACTTCTCAGGGGATCCGTGAGTGAATCGGTAAGCGATGAAAAGCGCAGGGAAGTTGAAGATAACTGGAGCCTGTACGCAAAGGCGTTTGATGACCGGCAGGAGAAACAGAAGAAAAATCACTGGGAACTCAATGAACTGGGTGTAAGGAAACTGTTCCGCTACTGCACGACCGGTAAGGAGAGCGCGAGTACAGTAAGACCGGAGGATGAGGGAACAGTCGTCGTTAAACTTCTGGGAGATGAGGAACCTGTAAGTGTCGGCTTCAAGGATGTTGCATTAAGTTCAGACAGGATCTACAGCGAGCAGGTGGGGGAGATCCTGAGGTTCATGCTCGGACAGCTTGAGATGTTCCACCTTCGCGGGGAGAACAGGAATCAGCGCACATATCCTGTGACCTACCCCGTCGACAGGATCCGCGTCCGCAGGGATGCTTACGGTGAGAAGATACAGTGGACTGATTCTGAAACTACGGTCTGCCAGCTCCTTTATCTGGCTGTGGGAGCGGAACTTCTTCCGCCGATCCATCAGGAAGTTAACACAAGGAGCGGTGAAGTAACTCTGATACTCAAACTGGATGAAGCCGGCGCTGACAAAATAGAGACGATCCTCAGAAGCATATAAAAAGGGCTTGTCCAAAAAACTGCGCTTAACGAAATAATATAGATATTTATTAAATTTTTATATTTACACTTGGAATCAACAAAAATATAATAGAAAAGTGAGATTCCTAAAGGGAATGATTATAGACGTACTGGTACAGGAGGTTTTGAAACATGTCTGGTAAAGATCCGGAACTGTCACGACTTGGAGAGGCACTCAGCAGTGCAAGATCTGCATACGCAGAAGCAAAAAAAATCACAGATGAGGCCAAGGCGCGCCTGAATGAAACAGGTAGCAGGATCCAGACCTTTAATGCGAAGATCACCGAGCTGAAGAAAGGAATTGACTCTGAGTATAACGCTATGAGAAGTGAGCGCGCTGGCGGCGACAGAGATGCGGCCGACGAGCATCGCTCGATGGCACAGTCAATGCAGGAGAAACTCACTGAGATCTATGAATCCAAGAAATCCTGCTTCGGAGAGCTTGATGAAGCGCGGGCAGCGTTCAACAAAGCCCTTGACGCCCAGAAGATCCTCAGGGATAAGGTCCAGGAAGCATGGGACGGATTTAACGCAAGGCTTGAATACCTGAAAGAGGAAAATGCTAAGGAACAGGCCAAGTGGAAGGAGAAACCCTGCAAGATCTGCGGAGTTCCGATCCGTTACAATATTGAGTGGAAGCACATACCGAACCTTTGCAAGGAATGTTTTGACAAAGATAAGGAAAACTGGGAAGACCGCAAATGCGCCAAGTGCGGCAAGACTTTCAGGATCAATAAGGGCTGGGAGCATATTCCCACGATCTGCGGCGACTGCAGAAAGATCGTAAGGGCAGAGAAATCAGCCAGAATGCAGGCGGAGAAGGAAGCTCAGGAAGAGAGCGCCAGACTTGCGCGCGAGGAGAGGGAGGCTGCGGCTTCTGCTCTTGTAGACGTCGCCAACGAGGCCGTAAGCGAGATCGCTCCTGCCTTGGAGGTATCGGAGAATGTCCGAAATATTTGAAGTTACGATCAGAAGCGGGGAAACGCTCAAAGGCTGGCACTGGCCTGCGAAAGACCCTGTGACAAATCTTACGATCATTACCGGAATGAATGAATACGCGAAGCGCTATGAGCCGTTTGCGGAATGGATGAATGAGCAGCATGTCAATATTTGGTGCCTTGACGCTTTCGGACAGGGACTTAACGCGCCGTCTGAAGATATGCAGGAGAGATGGCCGGAGGGCGCTTTTGACAAAACAGTTAAGGCGATCTTTCAGATGGTGAAGCTTGCGTCTTCCAACGGCCTTCCCACTTTTCTTATGGGCCATTCTATGGGGTCCTTTATTGTACAGGCGTATTTGGAAAAGTATCCGTGCAGTACGAACGGCATTATTCTGTGCGGATCCAACGGCGGACAGGCAAGTCTGATGAAGACAGGATACACCCTTGCAAGAAGCATTGTGCGCGACAATAACTGGTATCAGAGCAGTCCCGCCCTGCAGAATATGGGAATGGGGAGTTTCTCCAAAGCGGTAAAGGACCGGGAGACGGATTACGACTGGCTCTCATACAACAAGGAAAACGTTCAGGCCTATATCAACGATCCCTGGTGCGGACACGAGAACACCGGAGGTTTCTGGAAAGAGTTCCTTAAGGGGCTCTCCAGGATCTGGGACAAGAACGAGATGGCCAAGATATCCCGCAGAGAGAAGATTTACATCATTTCCGGACAGGATGATCCGGTCGGCCGCATGGGGAAAGGACCGGTATGGCTCTGGAGAAAATTCAGAAGTCTCGGACTTACAGGAGCAACTTTAAAACTATACCCGAATATGAGGCATGAGATCCTCAATGAGACCGGTAAAGAGATCGTCTATAAAGATGTTCTCAGTTTCGTCCAACCCGGTTACAGATAGAATATACAAATAGGATATAGCCTGTTTGTATATTTTGACCAAAACCACCCGTTTACATGCTTTCTTTTAGTGGATTCCCACATCTTACAATTTGCGCTTTTCAATGTTAAGATTAGCGTGTTGTAACCGATGTGCGAATTATCGCTCAATATCTAAGGAGGCAGCATGGGTGGTTTTTTTGGCGCCGCATTGCGTGAGGATGTGGCATTTGATCTGTTTTATGGAACGGACTATCATTCACACCTTGGAACAAGGCGCGCCGGTATGGCGCTTTATGATTCGAAAAGCGGGTTTGACAGGGCGATCCACAACATAGAGAGCTCGAATTTCAGGCCTAAATTTGAAAAAGATCTGGCAAAGATGAAGGGAAATCTCGGCATAGGGTGCATCAGCGATTATGAGCCCCAGCCGCTGATCGTCCGCTCGCATCATGGCACTTATGCCATTACTACTGTGGGACGGATCAACAATATCAGGGAACTGACGGATATGCTTTTTGGCGGTACGCACTCTCATTTCCTGGAAATGAGCGGCGGCGATATCAATCCCACCGAGATGGTCGCCTCCCTGATCAACCAGAAAAAGGATATTCTCGAGGGAATAAAGTATGCGCAGGACATGATCGAGGGCTCTATGACATTCCTGATCATGACGCCCAAGGGCATCTATGCTTCCAGGGATAAGTGGGGCAGGACTCCCTGCGTGATCGGAAAGAAGGATACAGGGTACTGTGTATGCTTTGAGAGTTTCTCCTTCCTCAATCTCGGATACACGACGGAGAAAGAACTCGGCCCCGGCGAAGTTGTTTTCATCGATCCGGAAGGATATGAAGTAAAGATACCGGCCCGCAGGGAGATGAGGATCTGCAGCTTTTTATGGATCTATTACGGATTCCCGGCGTCCTCCTACGAGGGACTTAATGTCGAGGACATGAGGTACGGCTGCGGCCGCAAACTTGCGGAAAGAGACTTAAAGCGCGGAAACATTCATCCCGACTGTGTCGCGGGCGTTCCGGATTCAGGCGTCGCGCACGCCATTGGCTACGCGAACAGATCAAACGTCCCCTATTCGAGACCGTTTGTGAAATATACGCCCACATGGCCCAGGTCCTTTATGCCGACTCATCAGAGCAGGAGAGACCTGATCGCCAAGATGAAGCTGATCCCGATCCACGAACTGATCGCGGGCAAAAAACTCCTCCTGATCGACGATTCCATTGTCAGGGGCACTCAGCTCAGAGAGACTACCGAATATCTGTACAGCAGCGGCGCAAGCGAAGTACACATAAGACCCGCCTGTCCGCCCCTTGTGTTCGGATGCAAGTACCTCAACTTCTCCCGTTCAGACTCTGAGGAAGAACTGATCACGCGAAGAAAGATCGAGATGCTCGAGGGAACATCCAAATTAACGGATGAAATGGTCGAAAAGTATACGGATCCCGATTCGGACCAGTACCACGCAATGCTCGAGGAGATCAGGAAAGAACTGAATTTCACATCCCTGCATTACCACCGTCTTGACGATATGATCGAAGCGATCGATCTTGAGCCCTGCAAGCTGTGCACATACTGCTGGAACGGAAAAGAATAAAGACATAAGAAATAGGCTGCCACACTGAGGTGACAGCCTTTTTTTCGTTTGAAGTGTATTCGGCTTTTATCTCTTCTTCATCGGGACATATTTCTGATGATCGCCGATATATTTGGTAGCGGGACGCATGATCTTTCCGTCGTACATCTTGTTCTCAACGTTGTGGGCGACCCAGCCGGCTACACGCGCGATCGCGAACAGAGGCGTAAAGAGATCTTCCGGGATGCCCAGCATCGTGTAGGCGAAACCTGAGTAATAATCCACGTTTGTGCAGATCGGCTTTCCGCGGTTCTCAAGGACTGCTTCCTTGACAATGTTCTCGAATTTGGAGTAGAACTTATATCTCTCGGGGCAGCCTTGCTCTTCCGCAAGAGTCTTGCACAGAGAGCGGAGAAGTTCGCATCTGGGATCGCTCAGAGTGTATACGGCGTGGCCGAATCCGTAGACCAGGCCGGAATTGTCAAAATAGTCCTTATCCAGGATCCTGTCCACAATGGAGCGCAGAAGCGCATCGTCACAGGAGTATTTCGTGTCGGCGATGATCTGCTGCATCATCTTGTTGACGCTGATGTTGGCGCCGCCATGCTTGGGACCCTTGAGGGAGCCGATGGAGCCGCAGACAGCGGAGTACAGATCGGTCCCGGTCGATCCCATAACGACGTTGGTGAAGGTGGAGTTATTTCCTCCGCCGTGATCCGCGTGGATCATGAGGATCGCGTCGAGAACAGACGCCTCACGCTCCGTGAACTTTCCATCGCTCCTTAGCATGTACAGGATGTTCTCCGCAATTGAGTACTCGGGTCTGGGATAATGTATGATAAGCGACTGCCTGTAAAAATGGTGCATCTTGGCAAAGTAGGAATAGCACCCGATGGAAGGAAACTTAGCCACAAGATCAATACCCTTGAGCAGGGTCTGATAGACATCCTGCGCATCCGGATCCAGAGCGTAATTGTAGAGAGAGATCGTACTGGACTGGAGCTTATTCATGAGATTCCTCGAGGGAGTCTGAAGAATATCGTTTGTGAGGAAATCTGCGGGAAGATCGTAGCGGGCCGAGATGCATTTCTTGAAGTTGTCAAACTCGGTGCGGTCAGGAAGGTAGCCGAACAACAGGAGAAAGACCGTCTCCTCGTAGCCGAAATGGCCCTGACGGTTTTTTAAAAGATCCCGGATGCTGTAGCCCCGATAGATCAGGTCGCCCTCACAGGGCACAACGTTCCCGTCTGCGTCTTTTGTGTATCCAATGACGTCGCTTACCTTGGTGAGGCCGATACGGACGCCTGTACCGTCATCATTTCGAAGTCCTTTCTTGACATTGTACTCTTTGAAGAGCGGATTTGGGATATCTGTATAGTTGGATGATCTGCCGAAGAATCTCGCCAGGATGTTGTCATCGTGGAAATTCAGGTTATTATCCATAATGGATCTCCTTTTTGAATCATTGTATACAAGGATGCATTGGTTTCTGCCTATTATAACATGTTCTCAATATTTTAAAACAGGAAATTGCTCGTGATGTTGAGATTTTTACGGGGGAAATGGTATCATTATAAGAGTTTCGGGAGCGTGTTTTGCCTGCCGGAGACCGGCGGCGGACTATAAACCGCTCAAAAATGCGTAATGTATGGGGGAGTTCCGGCCTGTAACTTGTGACCGGAGTGGAGCGTTACAATATGAAAGCTAATAATTCAGAACCTGCCAGACCGGCGGCGGATTTAAATGAGGAAGGCGGTGGACTTTCTTCGAGGCAGAAAGTGATCCTCGACGCGCTCCTTCGTGAATACGAAGTGGCGCTGATACTGGATATGTCGAACGATTCTTATGAGATCTTCAAGATTGCAGGAAGATTCTCAAGAACCCTGTCCGGAATGTTCAGGGACAAGTTTTCTCTGACAATGCTCGAGATAGCGGACAGCTGTATCTACGCGTACGACTATGATCTGTTTATCGGAGCCGTGAGTCTCGAGAGCCTTAGGAGCAGGCTTGAGAGCGACGGATTCTGCAGTTTTGTATTCAGGGCGATCACAAGCAGAGGACCGGAATACTTCAGGATGAGAATGATACAGGCTGAGGACGGCCCTAAGGCCTTCGTCGGCGTATCCTGCATCCAGGATGAGATGAGCAGGGAACTGCAGCAGAGAAGGCTGTTCGAAGGAGCTCTCGACAGAGCAAGGAGCGCCGATTCGGCAAAGAGCACTTTCCTCACCAACATGTCTCACGATATCAGAACTCCCATGAACGCGATCATGGGATTTACAAAAATTGCGTCTTCTCATCTCGATGACAAAGAGAAGGTCAGGGACGCCCTTGAGAAGATCCGGACTTCCAGCAACCATCTTTTAAGGCTGATCAACGACGTGCTTGACATGAGCAGGATCGAGAGCGGCAGGATCACGATCAATGAAAACAGATGCGACCTCAGGGACCTTGTGGAGAAGATCCGTGGTATCCTTCAGCCGCAGATCACGGCCAAGAACCTTACCTTTACGATCGACACAGCGTCGGTGGTGAACTATGAAGTGTACTGCGACGAAACAAGGATCACCCAGGTCCTCTTAAATCTCCTGAGCAATTCGGTCAAGTACACGGAGCCCGGAGGTTCTATAAGCCTTATGATCCACCAGAAGCCGTATCAGAGCGGCCGAAGATACTGCGGCTATGTGTTCAGGGTGACCGACAACGGAATCGGCATAGGAAAGGGCTTTATCGGCCATGTCTTCGAACCCTTTGAGAGAGAGACGGGAAGGATCGAGAATAATTCTTACGGAAGCGGCCTCGGAATGTCCATAGCCAAGGGTATCGTGGATATGATGGGCGGTAATATCAGTGTGGAGAGCGAGGAGAATGTCGGCACTGAGTTCGTAGTCGACCTGGAATTCAGGCCGGCCGGCGAGAATAACTCTGAAGCTAATGAAAACGATAAACAGGAAGTAAAAGGCCTCGAAGACGGGGATATGGCAGTGTTCGAGGAACGCGGCAGCGCAAACGGAAAGAAAAGCTCCGATGTGGGATGGATAGAGGGAAGGAGACTCCTTCTTGTTGAAGACAATCCGCTCAACAGGGAGATCGCCGAAGATATGCTGATCGAGGACGGCTTTAAAGTGGAGACGGCAGAGAACGGGAAGAAGGCCCTGCAGAAGATCATTGAATCCGACCCCTGGTATTACTCAGCTGTACTGATGGATATTCAGATGCCTGTCATGGACGGATATGAGGCGACAGAGAGAATCCGCTCCCTGCCCGACCGGAGCAGGGCGCAGATCCCGATCATCGCAATGACTGCCAACGCATTTAAGGAAGACCGCTGCAAGGCCGCGGAAAGCGGAATGGACGCTTACATTACGAAACCGGTGGATGTGCTCACTCTGCGCTATGTGCTGAGGCGGGTGCTGCGATAGGAAAGGAGACAAATATGATACCGGCTTATTCGATCGATCCAGAAAGACAGTACCATATTCAGGTGGCGAAAGGTGAAGTGGGCAGGTACGTTCTGCTGCCCGGTGATCCGAAGCGATGCGCGAAGATCGCGCAGTATTTTGACGACCCGGTAATGGTGGCAGACAACAGAGAGTATATAACTATTACGGGGACAGTGGACGGCGTCAGGCTGAGCGTGACTTCTACAGGCATCGGCGGGCCTTCCGCCGCGATCGCTCTGGAGGAACTGGCGAACTGCGGAGCTGACACTTTTATCAGAGTCGGCACATGCGGAGGCATGCAGGAGGAGGTACTGAGCGGAGACCTGGTGATCGCGTCGGGCGCGATCCGCATGGATGGCACCAGCAGAGAGTACGCGCCCATTGAATATCCTGCAGTCTCGGACTATGCCGTCTTAAGGGCTCTTGAAGACGCGGCGCAGAAGCGGGGCGAGAGATATCATATCGGCGTCGTACACTGTAAGGACGCGTTCTACGGACAGCATAACCCCGAGCTTCTTCCTAACAGCGCAGTGCTGCTGCAGAACTGGGACGCTTATCTGAAATTGGGATGCCTGGCCTCGGAGATGGAATCCGCAACCCTGTTCATAGTAGGCGGATACAGAAAAGTGAGGACCGGCACAGTCCTTCTGACAATGGCCAATCAGACCAGAGCGAAGAAAGGCCTGCCCAATCCCATTGTCCATGACACGGACAGCGCGATCAGGACTGCGATTGAGGCTGTTAAGATCCTTGCGCGCATGGACTCCGCGGAATGAAAAGAGGACGGTGAGATATGGGAAACAATAAGATCACTCTGAGCGGAGAACTTATTACCACTCTGATCGGGGAGGCGCTCTCTATGAGAACACGCTCCTATATACCCTATTCGGGATTTGCCGTGGGCGCGGCTCTTCTCACTGCCAGCGGAAAGATCTACGGAGGGTGCAATATTGAAAACGCGGCTTATCCGGCTACGATCTGCGCGGAGAGAACAGCTATGGTGAAGGCTGTGAGTGAAGGGGAGCGCGGATTTCGGGCGATCGCGATCGCAGGCGGCAGAGAAGTAGATCCGGAAGGGTACAGCTATCCCTGCGGCACCTGCAGACAGTTTATGCGCGAGTTCTGCGACAGTGAAACCTTCGTTGTCATTGTGGCAAGAAGCAGGGAGGACTATAAGATATTCACGCTCGAGGAACTCCTTCCGAGCTCTTTCGGCCCGGAGTCCCTTGTCTGAAATCAGTGGAGCGAAAGTTCACATGGATTGTAAAGAGTTTAACGGCCTGATTCAGGATTTCCTTAATGACAGGCTGGACGAGATGAAACTTTCAGAGTTTTTATCTCATATAGAGGAATGCGAGGACTGCAGGGATGAACTGCGGATCCAGTACCTTATCTATGAGGGACTGGCAAGACTTGAAGAGGGAGCTACTTTTGACGTTGACAAAGATCTGTCTGATTATATGCAGCTTCAGAAAAAGCGGCTCAGTTCAAGGGAAGGGATCAAACTGGCAGCGATCGCTTCAGAGATCATCACGACGGCGGCTTTTGTCATCGTCCTTTTTGTGGTGCTGTTTTATCAATAAAGAGCTGCCGTGCAGCGGCGAAAGGAAATATCCTATGGACAGCAAAAAACTTGTGCTTGTGGACGGGCACAGTATTCTCAACAGAGCGTTCTACGGCATGCCGGACCTGACCAATGCGGCGGGACTGCACACAGGGGCCGTTTACGGCTTTTTAAATATCCTTTTTAAAATCCTTGACGAGGAGAAGGCGGACTATCTGACAGTGGCGTTTGACGTACATGCGCCTACTTTCCGTCACGATATGTATAAAGAGTACAAGGGTACCCGCAAAGCTATGCCCGAAGAACTCCGGGAGCAGGTCCCTCTGGTCAAAAAAGTACTGAGAGCCATGGGAGTCCAGATCCGCGAACAGGCAGGTCTCGAAGCGGATGATATTCTCGGAACTCTTGCAAGGCGCGGGGAAGCAGAGGGAATGGAAGTCTCACTTGTGTCGGGAGACAGGGACCTTCTGCAGATCGCTACTGAGCACACATGCATAAGGATCCCCAAGACCAGGCAGGGGCAGACAGTCGTAGAGAACTACTACGCAGCCGATGTCCTCGAAAGATATCAGGTGACCCCTGACGGCTTCATCCATGTCAAGGCGCTCATGGGCGACAGTTCCGATAATGTACCCGGCGTTCCCAAAGTCGGTGAAAAGACGGCGACCCAGCTGATCGTGGACTACGGCAGCGTGGACGGAGTCTATTCCCATCTGGACGAGATCAAAAAACCTGCGCTTAGAAAAAATCTGGCCGAAAACGAAGACCTTGCAAGACTGAGCCTGTTTTTGGTGACGATCAAGACCGACTGCGACATAGAGACGGACTGGGCGGACGCCGAGGTCGGGAATCTCTTTACGCCGGAAGCATTCCATCTCTTCACGGAGCTGGGGTTCAGAGCCCTGCTTCCGAGATTTGACGCTGACGCGGCGGCCGGAAGCCATGAGGAACTCTCTTTCAGAGTGATCACGAAGAGGTCCGAAGCTCGGGAATACCTTGACAGCGCTGTAAAAGAGATGGAAAAAGCGGATACTTCGTCTCCCTTTTATCTGGGCGTATACCCGGTGATGGATCCTGTGAAATACGGTGAGGATAAAGAGGAGATCCTAAGCGCTGCCGCATTGTGCATCGGAAAAAAGGCTGTCTTTATAGAGGCTTCCGTATCTGAGACAGAGGATCTGCTGACTGAGGCGGACCTTCTCGATATTTTGCATATACTCCGCACGAAGGCTCTCTCCGCCGGAGAAGGTAAAAAAGAGAACGATGTCTCGCCCGAACCAGTAAGTCTGTGCGTGTTCGGACTCAAAAACCAGTTTCCGGTATGGGGAATTGACAGTGCTTCTGACTTCAGTGACGGGATCAGGCTCGAAGGATTTTCGGATCTTCTGTTAGAGTGCTATCTCTTAAATCCTCTGCAGAGCGATTATCAGCCGGAGATGACAGCTTCCGAGTATCTGGAGGAGTCCTATCCCACATGGAAGCAGGTCTTCGACAAAAAGACGAAGAAACAGGCTCTGAGGGAACAGAGGGAAGAACTTATAAAATATGCATGCAGTATGGCTTCGGTGCTGAGCAGAGCGGCGATGCCGGTGGAGAAGCGGCTGAAAGAGGAGGGGATGACCTGCCTTTACAGGCAGATCGAGAGGCCCTTATGCTATATTCTCCATGACATGGAGAGGATAGGGATAAGGATCAGACCCGAGGCTCTGAGGGATTACAGCGCTCAGCTCGGCGAGCAGGCTGACGAACTGGCCGGGAGGATCTATGAAGCCTGCGGGGAAGAGTTCAATATCGCTTCTCCCAAGCAGCTCGGCGTTATCCTCTTTGAGAAGCTTGGAATGCCCGGGGGCAAGAAGACCAGGACGGGCTACTCCACAGCGGCGGGCGTCCTTGAAAAACTTGCGCCCGACTATCCAGTAGTAGACGATATACTGCAGTACAGGGCGGTTACCAAACTTAAATCCACGTACGCGGACGGCCTGATGGCATATGTGGCGAAGGATGGGAGGATCCATACAAGCTTCAATCAGACGATAACGGCGACGGGACGGATCAGCTCGACGGATCCCAACCTCCAGAATATTCCCATGAAGACAGAGATGGGCAAGAAGATCAGAAAAGCTTTCATTCCCGCGGAAGGAATGCTGTTTGCGGACGCGGACTACTCCCAGATCGAACTGAGGATCCTCGCGCATATGAGCGGCGACAAGGAACTGATCGATGCCTATAAGGAGAATGAGGATATCCACAGGATCACGGCCTCTAAGGTTTTCCACACTCCTTTCGATGAGGTCACGGCGCTTCAGAGAAGAAACGCGAAGGCAGTCAATTTCGGAATCGTATACGGAATAAGCTCCTTCGGACTAAGTCAGGGACTTAGTATTTCCAGGAAAGAAGCGGCGGAATACATCGAAGCGTATTTCAAAACATATCCCGGGATCAAGGCTTTTCTTGACAGGCTGGTCGCCGACGCGAAGAAAAACGGCTACGCGGAGACCATGTACGGCCGCAGGAGACCTGTTCCGGAACTTAAGAGCAGTAATTTTATGCAGCGCTCTTTTGGCGAGCGCGTGGCAATGAATTCGCCCATCCAGGGAACCGCGGCGGATATTATCAAAATAGCGATGATCAGGGTCTGGGAAGCCCTGCGCAGGGAAAACCTCAGATCAAGGCTCATCCTGCAGATCCACGATGAACTGCTCATAGAGGCGGTCCCTGAGGAAGAAGAGCGCGTCAAAAAGCTCCTCAGCACCGAAATGGCAGGCTCAGCTGATCTGGAAGTTGATCTGGAAACCGATGTACACACCGGAAAAGATTGGTACATGGCCAAGTAAGAATAAATGAAAAGAGAGTATAAATGATCACGATCGGCGTCACAGGAGGAGTCGGAGCCGGAAAGAGCGAGATCCTCCGATATCTTGATAATAATTACAGCTGCAGGATCCTGATGTCTGACAATGCGGCCAAGGAACTGGAAGCTCCCGGAGGAGTTCTCTATGAACCGCTTGTGCGGCTTTTGGAGGAAGCTGATCCGGAGGACGGCTCATCCGGTCCCCTGCTCCATGAGAACGGCGAAATCGACAAACAGGAGATGGCGCGAAGGATCTTTACGGACCCTCAGCTTCTTACAAAGATCAACGAGCTCGTGCATCCGGCCGTCAATAAATATATTCGCGAGGAGATCGCGAGAGAGAAAAAAAGCGGGGAAAAGGAGTTCTTTATTCTTGAATCCGCCCTTCTTATCGAGAACGGATATGACAGGATACTTGACTCTATGTGGTATATTTACTGCGAGGAAAGTGTCAGAAGCAGCAGACTCAAAGCATCCAGGGGTTATTCCGACGAGAAGATCCGCTCCATCATGATGAGTCAGGTATCTGAGGATGTATTCAGAAGTCACTGCGATACTGTGATCGACAACACGGGCGATTTTGACGGGGCCGGCGGAGCGGCTGTCCAGGTGGATAAAGCCATCGCGGGACTCAGGGAAAGATTCGGGAATGAACAATAGTTATGAGATTTGAAAGTATAGCCAGCGGCAGCAGCGGCAATTGTATTTATGTAGGGTCTGATACGACACATCTTCTGCTGGACACCGGGATCAGCAGGAAAAGGACGGTGGAAGCCTTGAAGGACCTTGATCTGGAACTTCGTGACATTGACGGCATCTTCATCACTCACGAACATACAGATCATATAAACGGTCTGCCCATGATCGCGAAAAAGTCGCAGATGCCCATCTACGCGACCCGGGGAACGATCGATGCGATCAGGAGAATGGAGAAGTTTAAAGATATAGATCCGGACAGGTTTGTGACGATCCGTCCCGATGAGAAGATAACCGTCAAGGATATACAGATCGACCCGATGAGGATCTCGCATGACGCGGCCGATCCTGTGGGCTACAGGATCTATTACGGGAGAAAGAAAGCCTGCATCTGCACGGATCTGGGGTGCTATACAGACTACACTGTGGAATGCCTCAAAAACTCCGATGTGCTTCTCATCGAATCCAATCATGACGTCAATATGCTGCAGGTAGGCAGATATCCCTACATGCTTAAGCGAAGGATCCTCGGAGACAAGGGACATTTATCCAATGTTTCGAGCGGCCGGCTCCTGAGCAGGGTGCTCAACGACCATCTGAAGGGAATCTTTCTTGGACACCTGAGTCAGGAGAACAATTTCCCCGAACTCGCTTTTGAGACTGTCAGGGTGGAGATCATGAGTTCTGAGGCTGATTACAGCCCGGAGGACCTTCCCATCTTCGTGGCGGACAGAAAGAGACCGTCCTGCCTGGTGGAGATCTGATAAAAGACAAGACAATACCGATCAGCGAACAGCACAGCAGTATGGAGGTTACAATGCAGAGAGCGATCATTACGGTAGTAGGCAAAGACACCATCGGCATTATTGCCGGCGTATGCACTTATCTTGCGGAAAACAGGATCAATATCCTCGACATCTCCCAGACGATCGTACAGGGATATTTCAATATGATGATGGTCGTCGATGTGACGACTCTGGATAAACCTTTCGGACAGATCGCGGACGAACTGGCTGTTCTCGGAAGAGAGAAGATCGGCGTCCAGATCAAGTGCCAGAAGGAAGAGATCTTTGATCTGATGCATAGGATCTGAACAGATATTTCGCCGCGGTATTTCATAAGACTGAAACTGCGCGTTTAAACGACAGGAGGCAATATGATCAATATCTCTGAAGTCAGCGAGACCAATGCAATGATCGAGAAGGAGAATCTCGATGTCAGGACGATCACCATGGGAATCAGTCTCCTGGACTGCATCGATTCCGACCTGCAGGTACTCAGGCAAAAGATTTATGACAAAATATACAAAAGCGCCGAAAACCTCGTAAAGGTAGGAGAGGAGATCTCCACTGATTACGGGATCCCGATCGTCAACAAGAGGATCTCTGTTACACCGATCGCACTGGTCGGCGGCAGTGCCTGCCGCTCTCCGGAGGACTTCGCGCAGATCGCGCTTACTCTGGACAAAGCCGCGCACGACGTGGGCGTAAACTTCCTTGGCGGCTACAGCGCCCTGGTGTCCAAAGGCATGACACCGGCAGACAAACTTCTGCTGGAATCCATACCCCTTGCACTGTCGGAAACAGAGCTTGTGTGCTCATCCGTAAATGTGGGTTCCACAAAGACGGGAATCGATATGGACGCAGTGCGTCTTATGGGAAAGATCATTAAAAAGACTGCGGAAAAAACTGCGGACCGCGGCTCGATCGGATGCGCGAAGCTTGTCGTATTCTGCAATGCTCCGGACGACAACCCTTTTATGGCCGGCGCTTTCCATGGAATCACCGAGGCGGACAGGATTCTCAATATCGGCGTAAGCGGTCCGGGAGTTGTCAAAAAAGCGTTGGAATCCGTTCACGGCAAAGACTTTGAAACTCTCTGCGAGACTGTGAAGAAGACTGCTTTCAAGGTCACCCGCGTCGGACAGCTGGTGGCAAAAGAAGCTTCCAGGCGGCTTGGCGTCCCGTTCGGGATCATAGACCTGTCTCTGGCTCCCACTCCTGCGATCGGAGACAGCGTCGCGGATATTCTGTGCGAAATGGGGCTGGAGTACGCGGGGGCTCCCGGAACAACAGCGGCCCTTGCTCTGCTGAACGATCAGGTCAAAAAGGGCGGGGTTATGGCGTCCTCTTATGTGGGCGGCCTGAGCGGAGCTTTCATCCCGGTGAGCGAGGACCAGGGAATGATAAACGCTGTCAACGCCGGATGCCTGACGCTTGAGAAACTCGAGGCTATGACCTGCGTGTGCTCTGTCGGTCTTGATATGATCGCCATTCCGGGTGACACTAAGGAAACTACGATAGCCGGCATAATAGCTGATGAGATGGCCATCGGCATGATCAACCAGAAGACGACGGCGGTCCGCCTGATCCCCGTGATCGGAAAGGGAGTCGGAGACAGGGTCGAATTCGGAGGACTTTTGGGCTATGCGCCGATCATGCCGGTCAACCCCTACAGCTGCGAGGAGTTTGTAAATCGGAAAGGAAGGATACCCGCTCCGGTGCATAGTTTCAAGAATTAACTGCATAACCATTATTTTTGGCAAAAGTAGACGAAAAGTAGACGAAATAGCCGCGTATGTTGTAAAATAATCACGATAGGTAGTTGTGCGGGCCGGTACTGAGGAGCTCGCTTTGACTGATCGGAAAGGGTGATAGAAATATGAGTATTGAAAAGAAAATCGATGTAACAGCGCTTGGAGAACTTTTGATCGACTTTACACAGAACGGGCTGAGCGAACAGGGCAACAATCTGTTTGAGGCGAATCCCGGCGGAGCTCCCTGCAATGTTCTTGCTATGCTGAACAAAGCCGGAAAGAAAACTGCTTTCATCGGAAAAGTCGGCAATGATATGTTCGGAAGACTCCTTAAGTCCAAGACTGAGGGAGAGGGCATTGATATGAGCGGCCTTGAGATGGACGATGAGATCCATACGACCCTTGCGTTTGTGGAAAAGCTTCCTAACGGCGACAGAGATTTCTCCTTCTACAGAAATCCCGGCGCAGATGTCATGCTTACGTCTGACGAAGTTGAGAAACACCGCGATCTGATCGAAAGCGCGAAGATCTTCCATCTGGGTACTCTTTCCATGACTCACGACACCGTTGAGAAGGCTACGCTCAAGGCGCTTGAGATCGCGAAGGAAGCCGGCTGCATGATCTCATTTGATCCCAACCTCCGCCCTCCGCTCTGGAGCAGCGAAGAGAAAGCAAAAGAGAAGATCGCTTTTGGCCTGACCAAGTGTGATATCCTTAAGATCTCTGACAATGAGATCACTTTCATGACAGGTGAAGAGGATCTTGACAAGGGAATCCACAAGATCATTGATCAGTATCACATTCCGCTTGTATTCGCGACATTCGGACCCGACGGCTCCAAGGCTTACTGCGGCGGCAAGGAAGTCTATGAGGCAGGTTTCCTTAATCCCAATACCATTGAGACTACCGGCGCAGGCGATACATTCTGCGCGAGCGCGCTGCTGCATGTCCTTAAGTATGGGATCGACGGACTTGATAATGAAGAGCATCTTCACGAACTTCTCACTTTTGCCAATGCGGCAGCCTCTCTTGTCACAACCAAGAAGGGCGCGCTGTGCGTGATGCCCACTGTGGATCAGGTTGAGGCATATATTAAGGAATCCGGCAGATGATCGCTTGCGGATGACTGATCCGGGCTTTGCAAATTTACTTGCAAAGCCCGTTTTTTCTGTTATAATATTACTCGTCGATACGCAGGTATAGTTCATCGGTAGAATACCAGCTTCCCAAGCTGGGGAGACGGGTTCGATTCCCGCTACCTGCTCTCAGATGAAAGCCCAGAAATCAAAGGCAACTGACGCTCCTTTGTTTTATGGGCTTTTTCCTTTCTTTATTTAATATATAAACATGAAAACTGCTGTGGATTTTCAGTAAATTCGAGCCTATAATAGTTTGGATAGGCTAATCACAATAACTTCGTTGGAGAATAAATGAAGACAAACAAAATGTCAAAAAAGGATATAGCGCTGGCTGTTCTGGCGGGACTGATCCTCCTTGCCGGCTGGATCCTTGTCTTTTTGGTCCGCTGGATGTTTTTAACATGGAACGGCCTGCAGATCGAAGAGATGATCTTTCAGCTCAAAGCTCCCCTGGAGGGAACAGGGGACGGGATCATACTTAAAGGTGTCCTGAGCAGTATACTGCCCGCATTGGCGCTGACCGGCCTTGCATGTTTTTTATATATTCAGGCTGCGCTGAGAGGGTTCGGGAAAAAAGCGCTGCTCTTATCAGGGATCCTCGGGATCATTCTGATCGCAGGATCCGCCGGGTACACCTGGAACAGGCTCGAGATTGGAGAATATGTTAAGAACCAGCTTGATGATTCTCCATTCATAGAAGATAACTTTGCGGATCCCAAAAATGTTGAAATCAGGTTTCCCGAAAAAAAGAGAAATCTGATCTATATATATATGGAGTCTATTGAGTCGACCTATGCCGATACCGCATCCGGCGGCGCGTTCGCTTACAACAATATTCCGGAGCTCACGGAACTGTCCGCGGAAGGAGAGAACTTTTCGGGAGACAGCGCGCTGCTCAACGGCGGAAGGGTGCTGCCGGCGACGACATTTACGATGGGCGGAATATTTGCCCAGTCGGCAGGACTTCCCCTCAAGGTCGACATCGGAGAGAAGTTCTATGACGCCAGGGGATCTTTTAATAAGATGAACACGCAGAAAACATTCTTCCGGAAAGTGACGACGCTTGGAGATATCCTGGAAGAAGAGGGTTACAGGAATGTTTTTATGCTGGGATCCAATGCGACATTCGGAGGAAGGCGTCTGTATTTTGGCCAGCATGGAGATTACGAGATCGACGATTACAAGTGGGCGATCGAGCAGGGGATAATCCCGCAGGACTACTATGTATTCTGGGGAATGGAAGACTGCAAGCTTTTTGATGCCGCAAGAGACAGGATCACGGAACTGGCGCGGGGAGATCAGCCCTTTAATCTCTCACTCCTCACCGTAGACACTCATTTTGAAGACGGATATAAGTGCAGTCTGTGCAGGGATGACTATCCGGATAACGACTACGCGAATGCGATCGCGTGTTCCAGCAGGCAGATCTCGGAATTTGTCAGATGGGTGCAGCAGCAGGATTTTTATGAAAATACGACTATTGTGCTCTGCGGCGATCACCTTACCATGGACAGCGATTTCTGCAGCGAAGTTCCGGCGGATTACGACAGAAAAGTCTACACGGTCTTTTTGAACGCTGACGCGCAGCCAGAGGATCCTTCAAGAACCAGACTCTATTCTACGATCGACCAGTTCCCGACAACTCTTGCGGCGCTCGGATGCAGCATTGAGGGCAACAGGCTGGGCCTTGGTACTAACCTTTATTCTTCGGAAGACACGCTTCTGGAAAAATACGGCGAAGCGGAAGTAGTCGCCGAGATGCAGAAGAAATCAAACTTCATGAATGAGCTCGCGGACATCGATATTTATGATGAAGCGCTCCTGGAAGCCCAGGGGCTTTTACCCAAATCGCGGATCACGATGAAAAAGATCGATTATGATAAAGGGACGATATCCTTTGCGGTCAGCCGGATCGACAATATTCATGAAAATTATAAGAGAGTTGAACTTTGGATAGACGATGGGAACAGGATAATAAAACAGAAGATGAAGGAGGACGAGAACGCGGAAGGCGTTTACCTGGCAGCAGCGGACCTGGATTCTTTTGACTACAGAAATGCAAAAGCGATGGCGGTGGTCATAGGCCAATCCGGAAGAGAATATGTGACGTCGACGATGACGGGCGACCTTTCCGTTAAGCAGACGGAGATCTGCGCTTATCTCGACGCTCTCTCCCGAAATCCGCAGTATACGGTATTTATAACTGTGAGGGACGACGGATCCCATTCCCTTAACGACAAGATCTGCGAGGGGCTCTGGAACCTCGGACTTAAAGAGGATCTTCGAGGCCACTACAGATGGAGCTATTACGCAGTAATTGAACCGGATAACGTCGTAGAGGAAATGTCAGAGAAGGAGCTTTACTTCAACGGAACCCTCAGTGACGGCGCGCAGTATTCAGTGATGAGTCAGGGAGGACTGAGCGGAGCCGGAGGAGGCGCCGGAAGATACCTCACCTGCTCTGTGAAGATAAACGGCGTGGATTATGCCGTAAAGAGGATAGGACTTAATTTTGTGGTCTATGACACGGAGAACAGCCGCGTCGTCGACAGCTGTGAATTCAATACTTATATGGGACTTGACCCCAAGAGGATCGACGTCCAGGATCTGATCGACAGAGCGGAGGAAGCGGAAGAGCAGATGGACATCGACTGAAATGATTACGACAGATTATAAAATAATTATAAAAATAACAAACAAATAATAAAAAAATTGCGAAAGCATAACAACTCGTTGCAAGTTGGAAACGGAAACTTTATAATTAATTCGGCTTTTGTTTTGCCCTGTTTCCGACAGAAATTGCGTGTGTGTGATGATACAAAGGAGTTGTTATGAGAAACGCGTTGACCTCCAGAATCGGTAAGTATACAGTTGCCTGGCTTGCGGCTGCCGCGATCACTTTAGCAGCCATGGTGCCTTCATTGCCGGCGAAAGCTGCCAGCAACGAAGAGACAGCATTCTTTTATCTCACCGATACGCTTGGCTTCAACGTGGCCGCTGCCTGCGGGATCATGGCAAACATCCGGCATGAATCCAATTTCCATCCCGGCGCGGGAAGCTGGGGCGGAGCGTATGGCCTTTGCCAGTGGATGGGAGGCCGCCTGGACGGTCTTGAATATTATTGCTGGGATCACGGATTCGATTCTGAATCCATGGCAGGGCAGCTTTCCTACCTGACCCACGAGCTGAAGAGTTATTATCCAAGCCTTTATAAATACCTGATGAACATAGAGAACTCAAGTGAAGGCGCATATAACGCCGCTTACAGGTTCTGCTATGATTTCGAGAGACCGGCAGACAGAGGCGGCCAGTCCAGCAGCAGAGGCAATCTTGCGGGAGGCACCTATTGGAACAGATATAAGATTTATGCATATGATCAGTGGCTTGAGACGAAACTGGGCACCGTTTATCATTACACAGACGGTTCTCTTCACTATGGCTGGCTTGAACTTGACGGTGACCGCTTCTATCTCGACCAGGACGGGATCCTGAAGAAAGGCCTCTTTTCTGCCGAAGGAGACAGTTATTTCTCTGATGAGGACGGAGTGCTCCAGTATGGCTGGCAGGAGATAAACGGCAACAAGTACTATTTTGACGAGGATACCGGGAAAATGCAGGTCGGCTGGACTGAAGTCGACGGGAAGATGACATTCTTTGACGGCAATGGCAAGATGACCAGCGTCAATTCCTTCAACGACAAGAACAATGTCTCAGATGCGGAGATCGCAAGTTCTGTGATCGAGAAGGAAATAGAGCAGGAAGTCACGGTGAATGCACCGTCTGCCGACCCGCTGCCTTTGCCCGACAAGCTCTCTGACGTGGCGCAGACGATCCAGGAAGCCGGATCAGGCTCCCAGAGTTCAGCCGCATCGGTTGCGACGCCCGGCAAGGAGACGCAGATCAATCCTGACGACTATAATCCGAGCGATGCTGTCAACGGAAATACTATTGATACGTCTAAACTCGGAGTAGGTGAAGAAAGCAAGGGAGAAGTTGTGTTGGGCGACGACCCGGCGATGGGTAACCCGAGTGAACCTAAGGTCGTATTTGAGAAACCGGAATGATTAAACAGTAATACCGAACCAGACTGCGGTCGTAAGATCAAATCTTACGGCCGCATTTTACCGATGACGCCGGAGGCCGGAAATTCATGAAAAAGGATTTGGAAATATACGGAACACTTGGACCATCCTGCAGGGAGACAGAGGTGCTCAGACAAATGTTTGCTGCCGGGATAACCGGTATGAGACTTAATCTGTCCCATGGCACACTTGATGACAGCGCTCCCATGATCGAAGCATTTCACAGAGCTTCAGCACTGGAGGGGGTCAGGCCGTCGCTGCTTATCGACATGCAGGGGCCTGAACTGCGGATCGGCATAGTGAAAGAAGGATTTACAGCGGATTTTGGGGATACCGTTCTTCTGTCAGTAAAAGACGACACCCCGCAGGATCCCGACTCGATCCCGGTTCCCTGTGAGATCTTCGACCATTATGAGCCCGGAATGGTCGTCATGATCGACGACGGAAAGATCCGACTTCGTCTTGAGAAGAAAGATGAAGCGGCCCGCTGCAGAAGAATCCGGGCGTCTGTGCTCACGGGAGGTCCTGTCCTGAGCCGGAAGAGTATCGCGGTCGAGGGCATGTCTGTCACAGGGAATACTCTCACGCAGATGGACCTGCTCAATCTCAGGTGCGCCGCGGGAGCAGGCGTAACAGATGTAATGCAGCCTTTTGTGCGCGGCAGAAACGATCTCCTCGAAGTGAGAAAGGCAATGGCACAGTGCGGTGCCGGAAACTGCCGGCTTTTCGCCAAAATAGAGAACAGAGAAGGAATAAGCGCCGCAGAGGAGATACTCCCCCTTGCGGATATGGTCGTCATTGCAAGAGGAGATCTGGGAAACGCTGTCCCGCTTTGGACACTGCCCAGAATACAGAAAGAAATCTCAGAAAAATGCCTTCTGGCGGATGTCCCCTTTATGGTAGTGACGCAGATGCTTGCGAGTATGGACCGCTCGCCGGTTCCGACAAGGGCAGAGGTGTCCGATATTTTCAATGCGGTCAGCGACGGAGCTTCGGCAGTTATGATCACAGGGGAATCAGCCTCAGGGCTGTATCCCGTTCGCGCCTCGGAATATCTCGTTAAGACAGCCATGGAAGGCCTTAAATGGCGAAGAGAAAGAGAAAAGCGCGGTTGATGCTTTAGCGGAATTAAGGTATCATAAAAAACTGGAAATGTAAAAAAGCGCCGATACTCAGGAAGAGGTGGATTCATGAGATGTCCCTACTGCGGAAAAGATGACACAAGAGTAATTGATTCAAGGCCGGTGGAGGATAATAATTCGATCCGCAGAAGAAGGATCTGCGATTCATGCGGCAAGAGATTCACTACATATGAGAAGATCGAAATGATCCCCATGATGGTCACTAAGAAGGACAATAACAGAGAGATCTTTGACCGCTCCAAGATCGAAGGCGGCATCCTGCGCGCCTGCCATAAGAGGCCGGTCAGCGCGGCCCAGATCAAGAAGATCGTAGACGAGATCGAGGCTGAAGTCTTCGAAAGAGATGAGAAGGAGATCTCCAGCAAGCAGATCGGAGAACTGGTCATGGCTAAGATCAATAAGCTCGACCCGGTCGCTTATGTCAGATTCGCGTCAGTTTACAGGGAGTTCAAGGACGTGGAGACTTTTATGGAGGAACTGAGAAAAGTTTTGAACTCCGAGGAGTGATTTTTTTCCGGACCCGACGGACTTCATCCGGAAGGCCTGGAATTGTTTGTTGAAAAATGAGGCTCTGTAGTATAGAATAAATTAGTATTAGACGCGAATACATCAGGAGGTATCTTTATGATTTCTGCAAGTGATTTCAGAAACGGCATTACGATTGAAAAGGACGGAACAGTACTGGAGATCATCGAATTCCAGCACGTCAAACCCGGCAAGGGCGCCGCGTTTGTAAGAACCAAGTTAAAAGATGTGATCAATGGCGGTGTTACAGAGACGACTTTCCGCCCCACTGAGAAATTCCCTCAGGCAAGGATCGACAGGAAAGAGTATCAGTATCTGTATGCTGATGGCGACCTTTATGCTTACATGGATACAGAGACCTATGATCAGATCAGCCTCGGCAAGGATGTGGTCGGCGACAACATGAAGTTCGTCAAGGAAAATGACATGGTCAAACTCGTATCCTACAATGGAAACGTGTTCAGCATGGAGCCTCCGATGTTCGTGGAACTTGAGATCACGGAGACGGAGCCCGGCTTCAAGGGCAACACAGCTACCGGCGCCACAAAGCCTGCTACAGTTGAGACAGGCGCTACAGTGAGCGTGCCGCTGTTCTGCAACATCGGCGATGTGATCAAGATCGACACAAGAACCGGCGAGTATCTGTCCAGAGCTTAAGAGTACGCGAATACTTTTCAAATCATGATAATGCTGAAAGACAATGGGAAAGGTTTATTCCCATTGTCTTTTTTATTGCACATCTGTATTTGATAAGGAGAGTATTTTGAAGACTGATAAAAAGAACAGATTCTATGATGAAATGAAAGAGTGTCTTATGAGACTCAGACCGGAAGAGATGGAGATCACATTTAAGAGGATAACTAAACAAAACAGAAAGAGACTCCATGGCTGCACGCTGCAGCTTCCCGGAGCTGCGGCGGCGCCGACCTTTTATTTTGAGGACTTGTACGAGGCTTATTTAAACGGAACAGCGCCGGAAGATATTGCCGAGAGCCTGATCAATTACGCGAAAGAGAATAATCTGGACGCGATCCCCGGAAATATTGATATCGATGATTATGAGTGTGTAAGAAAAAATCTTGGTCTTGTTGTCATAGGAGAGGAGAACAACAGGGAGTACCTCAGGAAAATGATCTACAAAAAGATCGAGGATCTTGCACTGATCCCGATCATCTTTACAAATGATCGTTACGGCACCGGATGTATCAAGGTAAGAGAAGAGTTTCTGGACCATTGGGGCGTGACTGCAAACGAAGTTATGGAAGAGGCGATCCTGAATGCTCCAAAGATCTTACCTCCCACATTCAGACAGCTGAACGAGATCCTCTCTGCCCGGGACACGGATGAAAATGACGATGAGCTGTTTGTGATCAGCAACAAGTATTACGCGGGAGGAGCAGCAGTCGCATTTTATCCGGGCTTTCTTGACTGCATCGGAACAGCGCTCGGAAAAGATCTGTTCATTCTCCCCAGTTCTGTAAATGAACTGATCCTCGTGACCGACAGCGGGCAGGATCCGGAGCTGCTCCTTCAGATCGTAAAAGAGGTAAACAGGACACAAGTAGAACCTGGAGATGTCCTTACTGACGCCGTCTATCATTACGGCAGAAACGGAGAAGGTTTTCACAGGCTCCTGCCTTCCCGAATGTGAAATGTAAGTCCTTAAGTTGTCCGAGTTGTCCGAACGGACTGCGGGGATGCTGGACAATTTAATATCGTTATGTTATATTGATTAGGCTGAAGGCAGAACCCATTCTGCCTTCAGACAATATGCACTCGTAGTCTAACGGATAGAACGAAGGCCTCCGACGCCTTTAATGCAGGTTCGATTCCTGTCGGGTGCATTTTTTTTGTGCGCCAAATAAAAAGTGCCGGATGCGGAATCCGTGAACGGTAGTATAATGGTGACAGAAAGAGCAACATCCGGGTCCCGTGATCTGGGATCCTGAGGTATTTACGAAAGCGAGGGCACTATGTTTGGACTCGGCAGACTTAACGCGGCAGTGGTCGGCACCGGCTATATGGCTTCCAAAATGACAGCGGTACTGAATTCTTCAGGGACTGTCAGACCTTACGCTATAGTATCCAGAGATATCGAGAGGGCGCTTCAGTTCGGCAGAGAAAACGGGTTTAAGAAGGCATATGACTCGATGGAGAGTATGCTTGCGGACAAAAAGGTGGATCTTGTTTATATCGCTACGCCTGCGTCCGAACATGCCGGGCAGGTGAGAGCGTGCATTGAGGCGGGAAAGCCTGTGTTGTGCGAGACGCCTATAGCGCTGACTTCCGCCGAAGCGGAGAGTCTGTTCGCTCTGTCATCTTCTCTCGACGTGCTTGTGGTCGAAGCGATGCACATCAGATTTCTTCCTTTTTTCAAGCAGATCGTCAGCGCTATTTCCAGCGGTGCGATCGGAACGCCCGTGATGCTCACTGCCAATCTTGCGTCTGATATTGAAAATCTTCCCAGACTCCAGAGACCATCTCTGGGGGGAGGCGCCCTGGGGGACCTTGGGTATTTTCTCCTCGCCTTTTCCACGATGATCTTCGGCAATCAGATCAAGAGGATTCAGTCGAGCTGCGCCTTTACGCCTATGCGCGTCGACCGACAGCTCAGCATGGTCCTGCAGTATAAAGATGACAGAATGGCTGTTCTTTCATGCACAACGAGCGGCAACGGAGAGAGCAGGGCTGTTATACAGGGAACAAAGGGATATATTGTTGTCGAAGATCTGAGAAACTTCGCTTCTGCGACAGTATACGATTCGAGAAAGAATAAAACGGCGTCATATAAGAGGGGCAAAATAAAGAGCGAGTTTGAGTTTGAGATGACGGCATTTACCGCCGCGATGAAATCGGGATGGAAAGAATGTCCGGAAATCCCTCACGCCCAGACTCTCTCCATGATGCAGATGATGGACTTCATCCGCAGACAGCTGGGGATCTCCTATGAGGATATCCAGATATCGCAGATCCCCAATATGATCGAGGGAAGCGCCGCAGCACATCCTACCGTACAGGATATATCGGCCGCCGCAGAAACGGCCGCAGTCAGCGCTGAAGAAACTGCCCCTTCTGACGTCAATGAGGCATCTGAAGGACAGGACATTCCCGAAGCTGAATTTGAGAAAGCCGCAGAAGACACCGCGACTGAAGAGAAAACTGAATGATATGGGCGCCGATTATCAAAGCCGGAACTGGCTCAAGAGCCTCTGATGCTTCATAAAGGGAACATCAGGGGCTTTCTTTCCCTGTAAACGGCGTAATGACTAAATCCCAGAGATCTGAGAATCTCAGCGGTTTCTTCAAAGCAGCCCGCTATTCTTTCCGGAACATGGGCATCCGAGCCTATAGTGATCAGTTCGCCGCCCATTTCCCTGTACCTGGAAAGTATGTCGGGAAGGGGGTTAAAATACCGCATACCCTTTGTGAGAGGAGCAGTATTGACTTCCAAGGCAATACCGCGGTTTATGAGCTCGCTGAGAATGGGGTCGATCAGTTCCGCAAAGGCGCTATAAGTATAAAATCTTTCCCTTTCCGGAAGATATCTGGCCACATAATCAAGGTGACCGCATGAGTCAATGCCCGGAAAGGCCCTGATGTTTAATAAGGTATCCTCAAGATACAGCGCCAGAGCTTCCTCCTGAGTGCGCGTCTTAAGAAAATCAGGGTAGTAGGGATCCGTCCCGCCGCAGAGATGGTTGGATCCTATGACAAAGTCATAATCGGTGTGGGAGTCGAAATAGGACTTGAGAAAATCTCCGAGATGGGGCTGAAGACCGATCTCGATCCCGAACCTGAGCTCGATCCGGTCCTTATATCTGTCTCTCATTTCCAGGTATTCTTCCCGGTAGGGCGCGTAACTGAGTTCGAACGTGCCGGGTGAAACATCCGGGACATTTTCGTACGGAAAGTCGGGATCATAGTGATCTGTGAAGCACATGATCTTAAGTCCCTTTTCTATCCCGGTAAGGATCTGGGTCTCCATCGGAGCCTTACTGTCCCCTGAATGATCGGTATGAAGATGATAATCCGCTATAATGCACATAAAACCGCCTCCGTCAGCACTTTCAGAAAATTTTAGCAATAATTTATCAAAGTATCAATCAATTGTTACTAAAACCGGCTGGTATTTGTGGCGCTATTTGTGTAAAATTCCATGAAATACTTGAAAATCATACTATAGATGCGTTAAAATGAGTTAGTCGACAAAGTATGGTGTTCTCGGGCGCGAATCGGCGGGAAGTGACGCGCGCAGGCGGAATAATTCGCAGAGGAAATGTTTATGAAGAACACCGGCGTTTGTTACATTATCATCTCTAACTTTTTTAGGAGGAAAGAAACATGGCAGTAAAAGTAGCAATTAATGGTTTCGGACGTATTGGCCGTCTGGCATTCCGTCAGATGTTCGGCGCAGAGGGATTTGAGATCGTAGCGATCAACGACCTTACTTCTCCCGCTATGCTGGCACACCTGCTCAAGTATGACAGCACACAGGGCAGATATGAGAAGGCTGACACAGTTTCCGCAGGCGAGGATTTCATCACAGTTGATGGCAAGGATATCAAGATCTATGCTAAGGCTAACGCAGCTGAGCTTCCTTGGGGCGAGATCGGTGTTGACGTAGTTCTGGAGTGCACAGGCTTCTATACCTCCAAGGCTAAGGCACAGGCTCACATCGATGCAGGCGCTAAGCATGTCATCATTTCTGCTCCTGCAGGAAATGACCTTCCTACAATCGTCTACAACGTAAACCATCAGTCCCTGACAAGCGAAGATAAGATCATCTCCGCTGCATCCTGCACAACCAACTGCCTGGCTCCTATGGCTAAGGCTCTCAATGATCTGGCTCCCATCAAGGC
>CAMOIJ010000020.1 GCA_946615865.1 uncultured Lachnospiraceae bacterium
TGCAGTTCCACCACCACTCTCCAGCGGTGACCATGCAGATTGCTGCACTTTCCGGCATATCCCTTCAAAAAATGCGCCGAGTCAAAACTGCTCTCAGATCTGATGTAGTACATCGCTTTCCTCCCAAACAGAGCAAAAAAGCTCCGCGGCCTGCACCGCGGAGCTGAAGTTCATCTTAAATCTAAATGAAAACACCGATATATGCATACAGCATATATCGCAGCTGTCCTGGTTTTGTTTAACGACAGGATGGCACAAACGAACTGTCGGCGCAAACGCGCTAAATCAGTATAACACGACGGCCAAAATAGTCAAGCGCCGCAATTATCACAGAGCCTTGTGGTTATCAACGATCAGGTTCTTATAGAAATCCACCGCGCCCGGCAGACAGTTATAGCGCAGCGCTTCGTTGACGCCGTGGATCCCCTTCTTCTCCTCCTGCCCGTACACGATCGGGGCAAAGCGGATACAGTTATCGCAGATCTCATCGTAAAAAGTGGCGTCAGTCGCCGCTGTCAGAATATAGGGACTGCTGATGCAGCCGGGGAATGTTTTGGCGGCGGTGTCTGCTACATAGCGGTACACTTCGCCCTTGTGATCGATCATTCTTGTGCAGGCCGTTCCGTGGACTACTTCCATCTCCAGGTCATATTTGGCGGCGATCCTTCTAATAACTTCAAGGCTCTCTTCCATATCCTGATGGTGGACGAAGCGAAGATTCGCGCCGAGAGTCGCTTCCCGCGGCATTACATTGTAAGCATTGGAGCCGGAAGCCATCGTAAAGGTGATCGTCGTCCTGAGCATAGCCGCGGCCTGCCCGCTAATACGAGGCGTAAACCACTCGATCGGATAGCGGAAGAGCCACAGATTCTCAAGGATCAGCCGGATCGGAAAGGAAGCCGCGGGTGCCAGCGCCTCCAGCATGGCCCTCGTCTCCGGTTCCATTTCGCTGCGGAAGGGACAGTGACGCTCCACATCGCACACAAAGGCCGACAGCCTTGCGATCGGTGAGTTTTTCTGCGGAGTGCTGGCGTGGCCGCCCTTGCCCCGGGCAATAAACTTCACGTTGGCCCTGCCCTTCTCCGATATGCCGATCATGGCAAAATTCCCTTTGATCCCCATCATCGGGTCCGTGTAAAGACCGCCGCCCTCGTCGCAGACCAGCCAGGGCTTTACACCGCGCCCCCGCAGTTCTTCCACCAGAGCGGGACATCCCGGACCTCCCCACTCCTCTGTACAGGAAGTAGAGAGCCAGACGTCCTGTTCGGGCTCATACCCCTCCGCAAGCAGTTCCTCCACCGCCTGGAAAAAAGCCATACATGAGCACTTCGTATCTACGGATCCGCGCCCCCAGACCTTTCCTTCGGAGATTTCTCCTGAAAAAGGAGGTTTGGTCCACTCCCCGGAGACCGGTACTACGTCCTGATGTCCCATGAGCACCACCGGATAATCATCCGATCGCCCCTTCCAGTGATAGAGCAAACTTCCGCCGATCTCTGTTTTGTCCAAACGGGCGTGTACCAGAGGAAACAGTTCCGCAAGGATCTTGTGATATCCCAGGAATGTCTCACGCTGGTCTGTGTTCGGATAGGAAGTTGTGTCGTATTTCACCATCCGCGACAGTTTTTCCGCATAGGGAAGGGCGCGCGCATCGTCTTTTGACGGAACATAGTCCGACTTCCGCGCCGGGATCATCAGCGTATGCGCGAGCGCCGCGGCTCCCAAAGCCAACAGCAGCAACAGAATTCCGATCAGAATTTTCATATATCCTCTCCCGCTTTACTCTTCATTAGTCCACGACTTTTTGTGTATAATGAACTTGCCCAAACAACACACTGACAACTGAACACCACAAGGAGATCAACTGCACTATGTCACGCAAATATATCGATATGACCAAGTACCCCAGACTCGACCACTTCAGGCATTTCCTGACTATGCAGCAGCCTTGCGTATCCATTACCGTTCAGGTCGACATCACCGACTGGCTCTCCAGGCTCAAGGCGTCCGGCTGTCCCTTCTTCCTGAGCTTCCAGTACGCCGTCGTGCGGGCTGCCAACCGGATCCCGGAATTTCGCCAGCGCATTGTCGATGATAAAATCGTGGAGTATGATTACTGCAACCCGTCATACATCGTATCTCTTCCTGACGACACCTACCGCTACTGCAATGTGAACGTCAACCAGCCCTTCGCTCAATACCTCGAAGAGAGCCGCGTCAAACAGGACGCCTCGCTTCACTCTGAGCACCTGGAAGAGGAAGAAGGCGATGTTCTGGGTCTTCTCTTTATATCCTGCGTCCCCTGGTTCAACTATACGGAAGCCATGATGCCCTACCCGGGCGGAAGTTTTTCCAATCCCAGTTTCTGCTGGGGAGGATACAGGACGGAGAAATATCTGGCCCTTGAGGATGGCCGGGTAACGGAAAAGGTCAAAACATCGATCCCCGTCACTCTCTTCTTCAACCACGCCCTCATCGACGGGATCCACGCAGGCCGGTTCTTCGACAATCTTGGTGATGAACTGAATAATTTTAATTTTTCGACAAAGGAGTGACACTCGTCACTCCTTTACCATTGTGATCGTATAGTTGCCGGTCCCGCTCAGCTGTGTGAGCCGGATCTGGTAATTCTGCCCTTCTTTCAGGATAACAGACAGGCTGCCTCCGCTGCTCATCTCATCAGCTCCCTCAAGTCTGTCTCCCAGTTGGCTGTAGACATACATTTTCACGCCGCATCCGTCCTGCATATTACTGATCGTGATCCGATACTTTCCGGAGTCTGCGGCAGTAAAAGTATATGTCTTCTTCTGGTCCCTGTAAGTGACTATGCCGGGGATGATGCATTTCCCGCTGATATCCGAGGCTGCCTCCTGTTTGCCGATCGTCAGCGTGTATTCTCCGACCTTTCCGGCCTGCGCCGCGTCGATCCTGTAAGTCTCACCAGCGTTCAGTTCCAGTGTAACGCCGCTTCCGGCCGCCAGAATATCCCCGAATACTTTTCCGCCTCTCGCGTCATATATGTCCGTCTTCAGCGCAAGTTCCTTATCGGCTCCGCTGACATCAAAGCGGTAAGTACCGCTGTTCTCCGGCACAAAGGAGTAACTGTTGCACTGCCCCTTAAACTCCATGCTGTCACGGACAAGTTCATAGGCTGAGACATCCGCCTGTGCTTTATTCTGCCCGAAGCGCAGGACATATTTGCCCTCTCCTTCCACTGCTTCCACGGAAACAGTATAAGTCTTGTCCTTTTCGAGGACGCAGTTCACTTCGCTTCCGTTCACAAGGCCGGTCTGTTTCACGATCTCCGCGCCTTCCGGTCCTTTGACCAGAATCTGCGCCTTTAGCGTGCCCTCCACTCCGGTGAGGAAGAAACTGCATGTTCCTCCCGCCGCTTTCACTGTGTAATCCTGCTTCTTTACGGTGCCCTTAAGTTCCCCGGGATACTCTGCAAAGGCGACTTTTACCGCCGTATACTCGTTTATCTCCGGTTTAAGACCGCTCTCGGCCTCTTCAATCTGCCCGTTAAGCGCATCCAGAGCATCGCAGGAGTAGAGCTCTGAGGCTTCCTCCACGATCCTGTACGCCTCGTCAAAATCCCCGGCGTCAACAGATCCTGCGGCTTCCCTGGTCACATAAGCCACAAACGCGGCCCTGAGATTTTCCGCTTTCTGTGTGAGCTGCTCGTCCTCGGGCAGTATCTCCAGAGCCTTGTCGATCCTGGCAAAAGCTTCCTCGAAATCACCGTCCGCCGCCATCTGGTCGGCCTCCCTGAAAGCATTGCTGCGCACAAGGGTGTGATATTTTGACAAACAGGACTCCCTGCTCTGTTTCAAATCCGTATTATCAGGCAGAAGCGCTATTGCCGCATCGATCTGCTCTATGGCCGCAAGATACTCTGCCTCCGTCTCCAGACTTTCCGCGGTCTTCAGCAGCTGATCCACACAGGCTTTCACATTCTTCTGCGCGTCTCCATAGACAGTCGACGACTCCTCTATCTTAAGAAAAGCCTTGATCGCCGCGACATACTCGCGGTTCTCCATGAAGGTCACGCCTTCCTTAAAGCTTGCCGAAGAGACCTCGTAGAGTTCCACCTCCGCCAGAGCGCCTTCCGCCATTTCCGAGAGTTCGTCTTTCTCAAACCCCGTCAAAATATTCAGATACGCGCAGGTATCCTGATACCCGCACAGTTCATCCATATATCTGTCTCTGACAGTATTCACGGCCTCCCGGGCTTTGGGATCCGCTTTCTGCTCCTTCGCCTCATGCCCCAGGATCTCGCTGTTGTAGATCGTCACCGCGTTTGCGTAATGGGCGTTGTCAATGCTCTGCCCAAACCTCTTCACGGAAGTGTCCCGCATATACCATACAGCCGCGGCTGCCGCTGTCAGCATCAGCGCCAGGACGATCGCTTTGACCGGCGATTTCTTCCTGCGCCGGAAAGTGGGATCCTCTTCCTGCACCTTTGAACCGCCCCGCGCGCTCTTAGCCGCTCCGGAATTTCCCCGCGCACCGCTGCCTCCTGCCGCTTGACGTCTCTGCGCGCTCTCACCCGCCGCACTGCGCGCTCCGGTCTTACCGGCCTTGCCCTGCGTCGGTCCGCCGGGCGTCTTGCGATACTTAAGGGGTCTTATAAATTCCGTCTGCGATTCTCCCGGAGCCGGAAGCGCATATCCCTCAATCCGGATACGGATGTCCAGCCCCTCATCGTCCTCCAGATAGATCTTCTCGTCCCAGAGTTGTCCGGACAGCACTTTCAGCGGATCCACAGTAAACAACCGTCTGCCGTACTCGTCATAACACTCCGCCGTGATCGCGACCGTCTCGCCGTTTTTGATCTCCCAGAACAGTTCCTCAGGCACGAAATACCTCAGAGTCTCCGGCTGTCTGGTGCACAGAATGCGAATGTTGTTGAGCAGATTCTGGTCAGACTCACAAACATAAGTATGCGCTATATTCGGTTCGTCAAGTCTTGAGATCAGAAATTCCCGCTTCATTTATATCCTTTCAATTGCCGCTCTCGCCGATTTGCTGCGATCTGACGGCTTCCATTACCAGCCTGACCGTCTCTTCCTGCTGCTCTGTGTCTGTGATCCGGGCTTCGCCGTCGCCTTTCTGCCTGCCATAGCTGCCAAACTGAGCATGATTTCCGCCCTCGATCACACTCTCCAGGTAGTGTCCCTCAGGACCGGGGGCGAACTGCCGGCCTTCCTCTGTCTTGTCTTTGTTCAGGACTCCGTCCTCCGATCCGTAGAGCACGATCTCCACAAGATCATCGTCCAGTTTCTTCGTCGCATAAGCTGCCAGCAGAACTATGCCTTGCAGCTTGTCCCCGTGATCCGCAGCCCAGACAGCGCTCATCGCGCCGCCTAACGAGTGTCCGCCGATATACCAGTTCTCATAATCATGCCGCACCATTACATCGGTGGCCTTGTTGATTCCCAAAACAGCCAGGCGGAAAGGCATTTTCACCAGGCAGACATCCATGCCCTCCTCTGCGAACCTGTGCAGGAGCGGGATATACGCTTTTTCGTCTACTTTCCCCCCGGGGTAAAAGACCATCGCGTTCTCTTCTGAAGGCCCGTCCAGAAACCAGCCGTAATCCGTCTCTTCCACCCGCACCTTCTCATCTGAGACCAGAAAAGCCTTCACTGATTCATCCGCGCGGTAATAGTCACTCACGTAAACGCCAAAAGATACAGCCAGCACTGCGAACACAACAGCAGCTGCAATAATGGCCTTCTTCACTATATATCCTTTATGGTTCTTCTGCAATTCGGTTTATACCTCGCGCTTTTATTTATCTGCCGGCAAAAAAATGCGCTCTGGGCGAGCGCATTTTCTTACTACATTCAGGTTACAGGCTTATTCTACGGCTGCATGTTCCGCGATATACGCTTCCACCTTTTCCGGCAGGACGTACTGCTGGATCAGATAGGGCCTGCCGTACATCGTCTCGATATCTTCGGTAACGCCGTTCTCTGTCTTGAAGGCTTCATAGTCCTCATCTGTGATCGCGATCCCTGCCTTGGCTGCCAGATCCTGGTAAGCCATGTTGTTGAGGCAGAACTTCTTGGCGTCTTCCTCAAGGACCTTTTCGTACTCCTCGGTATTGGCCGCGCCCTTGTACTCCATGACACTGCCGTAAGAGAAGTTCATGCCATACTGCGCGTACATCTGGGCCATGTAGTTGAATTCTTCCTCGTTGAGCGTCATCTGAAGAGCCTTAAGCTGCTTGAGATAAGCATCCGGATATTTGTCAGCGGAAATATTGTCGCTGATGTACTTGCTCACTGCGCTATTGAGATTGTTCTTATAATTGGTATCTTTCAGATACTGTTTGTATTCCTCAACAGTCTGTGCGTAGTCAGCGAGATTGGTCTTAACAAATTCATCGTTAAACTCGGGCAGTTCCTTGATCCCGTTAACTGTAACAGCAAAAGCAGCTGCCTTTCCGGCCAGATCAGGGTTATTCGCATACTCTTCCGGGAAAGTCACATTGACAGTAACCTGATCGCCGGGATGTGTCCCGATGAGCTGCTGTTCAAAGTTGTCGATGAAAGAGCCGGAACCGATCGTCAGGTCATATCCCTGCGCGCTTCCGCCGTCAAATTCCACGCCGTCGATCGTTCCGACATAATCGATATTGACTACATCGCCGTCCTTTACAGCGAGTGCCGCGTCCGCGTTCAGAACCCTGTGGTTCTCCAGCTGCGCGTTGATATCTTCCTGCATCTTTTCGTCCGTGTATTCCACGTCCGCTTTAGCGATCTTGACAGCGTTTACATCAAAAGTCTTGACGTAATCAGCCACATTGACGTCTTTAATGGTTCCGTCATCGTTCAGCATAGCGCTGTAATCAGTGGAAGCCACGGTCTTGTTCTTCTCGATATACCAGTTCCTGCCATAAGCGGCGCCGATCAGCGCAACGATCACAACGATGATCCCGATTCCGATCGCTTTATTTCTTGTCGCCGCGCGCTTTGCCTGCTCGCGCTCATCCTTCGCGCGCTCGCGCTTAGCTTTGCTGGCGCTCATTCCATCATACTTCGTGTTTTTGTTCCCGGCCATAACGGTTATTCTCCTCTCAGTTTCATCTTCACGGTCCGTGCTCCGGCGGAACCGGGCCGTTCTTTGTGGATTACGGGCACTCTGATCCCGCAAAACATTGCTATTATAACAGATTTTCGCCGTTCGTCAGTGTTTATTATGTGAAATTTTGAAAAAACCGCTTAGTCTTCGCAATCTGCGTATCTTAAATACAGACCGGCCATAAAACTGAAAACAGCTGCTGTGATCGGATAAACCGTGCAAAACAGTGATTGTCCCCAATATGCCGCCAAAGGGAAAAAGAATACAGCCGTGTTGCTCTTCCATAGTTTCTTTCTGAAAAACAGCGCCGTCAGATACCCCCAGAAGGCGAAGTACAGGGCAAGACCGACAATTCCCTGTGTAAGAAGCACCTGCATAATATCACTGTGGGCAGTCACTACATTGCTTCCAGTCTCGGCGAGATGCGCGATGAAAGCCTGAAAGACCATCTCAGGTCCGATTCCCGTTATCTTATATCGAAGAGGCAGCTTGCAGAAGTACTCCCAGCTGATCCTCCAGATCTCTCCTCTGCCATTTCCCCATCCGTCATTAAAATTCATGACCAGGCTCACGGCAAAACCGCAGATTGTCACTATGATCAGCGCTTCCAGCGCGATCAGCAGGTACCGCTCTTTTTTACTTTGTATCAGTCTCCCGGCCAGCAGATAAAGAAGGATACCGCATGATATCAATATCTCCGGAACGGGACTGCACAGCATTTTCCATGAAAGACCTGCGAATTCCGCTCTTTTGGCTTCAAACATCGGGAAATACCTCACAAATAAAAGGCATCCTCCATATAAGACCAGCAGAACCGATGACCGCTTCAGGTATTGTTCCGCGTGATCATCTGAGCCAAACACGAAAAGCAGCATGAACAGCAGACAGATCCCGATCCCGGCATAGCTGCTGTCGCTTTCCGCCATAATGAGTCCCATAAATCCAACTGCAGCAAACAGGCCGTACAGTAATTCCGTCGCCCGCTCTTTACACGACAAAAAGGCTCCCCAGAACAAGGGAAGCAGCAGGCACAGATAGCCTGAATAACTGTTGGAGTTCCCGATAGTCGTCATATAGACATAATACTGCTCTTTGATCAGTCCGTTCTGCAGTCCGAACACATTGATCCCGGCCGATTGGATCACTGCCAGAGCGTTGATAAAGATATTAACTGCCATGATCGGAAGCAGCATATAGGAATGAAACTGAAGATTTCCGGAAACAATGATCGTAGTCAGGATCAGAACCACTGTCATGATCGATCCGACTTTCCATCCTCTGCTTCCGGTCAGCGACAGTTCCGGACTTATTGACATGAATGAAGAAAACAGCGACCACAGACCTATGATCAATAGTAATATCGCGGATTTCCTGACGCTGTTTTTGCGTCTGTCGCCATCAAAAAAGATCCCTGCAGCCGCAAGAACCGCTGCCAGAAGGACCGCGGGAACCGCGGCGTATAAAAAAGCCCTGGCTTTCAGTTCGATCAGTCCGAAATAACTTCCTTTAATGCATAACGGTACAAGTATCAGGGACACTATGCCGAGATAAACAGCGATCCGGTTTTTCATTTTTCTCAGGCTTTGTGTCTGATTCATAATAAATCTCTTTCTGATGTTAAACCTTCGTTGTAATTACTGTCTTTCATCACCCAAAGATCATGCCCAGCATCTCCCACGCATAGGCGTCTTTTCTCTGTTCCTTAGGGGCGAGTTCCGCATAGGGCAGCATCAGCGGATGCAGCCTCTTTATATTGTCACGCTTTTCATTCCAGCGCCAGTTGTGCATCAGGTAGAAGTGCATCCAGCGCCGGTGCTCCATCTCCTGATATTCTTCTCCTCTCATCTCCCTTGTGCTGCGGTAGACCTCATATGCCCGCCTGCAGTTCTCGGGAGTTACGGCGGTGATCGTCTCATCCCCGAGCAGGTACCGTATTTTGACAAGCAGGTGGTCCGCCGCGGCAATATTGGACTGCTTGAGGAAATAACTCAGGTCCTCCCACTTTGTCGGGCTGGAGGATCCGCGGTTGTAGATATCGTTCATCATCACAGCCTGCCTGTTCAGGGCGTCTTTCATGACATACTCCCTTGTCAGGATCTGCTCTCCTCTGCCAAAAGACTGCACGCCCGGCATTTCCTCCGACAGCCGGACATGTACATTCTTTCTGATGCCGAACCAGGTGCTGAGTTTCTCCAGCACGTCAAGATTAAGCGAGTCGTCGTCCCTGCAGATGATGATGCGGTCGGCCTTTCTCAAAAGGTCCATCTTCTCATGCCACTTTTCTTTGTGGAATACAAGCCTGTCCTCCTGCGAATCTCCGGAATTCAGCGCGCGGACAAGTTCGCCGTGCATGTCAGCAAATCCCGCTTCGTCTTCGAACACATGGTATTCCACGGTTCGATCGGGCGTGTACACATTGGTGAGCAGCGCTCTCTCCAGCAGCGCGCTCCCGTATTTTCCGCATCCGATCAGAACTACTGTCTTTTCCCTCAGAAGAAGAGGATGATACTGCCAGTACCATCGTCCCAGGCACTCCGCTTTCCCAAACAAATGCATATTGTCGGGCACTGAATCGATCATCATGTCTGACATGCAGTAGCACTCAATGGACTTTTCTGCCGCCGCCAGTCCCGCGCAGTAATTCTCCCAAGGGTCCTCACCCATGAAAATGGCCGTCATTCTGCCGTCCCCTTCTCTGAGGTCCTTAAGAGCGGCAATATCAGCGTCCGTGCAGAGTATATTGCCCGAGCCCGCATCTCCGGTATTCTCACCTTGAAAGATGAGCACACAGTTTTCTTCCCTGCCCAGTTCCTGCGCCAGAGTCAGGGAATCCCTGTTTGCGGATCCAAAGACATACCACTGCTTATCCCTGTTTCTGTACAGTTTCGCTATCGGCAGAAACTGCTCTCCGATTATGCGGATGGAGACACTGATCACGGCGGATAAAACACCCAGACTGCACAGTGCCAGAATGATCCCCAGAACTCTGCCGGCACCGGTTACAGGAGACAGATCCCCGTAACCCACGGTAGTCAGGGTGATCAGTGAATACCATATGGCATCCCAGATCGTTCTGATCGAAGCTCCGTCCGCGCCCGACTCCACTACTGTCAGAAGGACTACTATGACTGCATAGGCGCCGATCGCCCCTGCCACCAGTTTCAGATTGCGTTTCATCTTAACCCTCCGCCTGTTCCTGTCTCAGAATCCTGGGAATGATCAGGACATTGTTGATATCGGACTGCTTATAGTTAACATTTCTTCCCGTAACCTTCTTTTCTTTCTCAGACAGCTTGTCCAGCTGATCGTAGGGGATCAGGCAGGCGTGGCTCCTCTCGTCGGTATCCTTGCCGATCCTGGGATTCGCGGGCTTTCCCTCTCGCAGATTCTCTATGTATTCCTCAGCCCTTTTATCAAACTCCTCTTCGGTCATCGCTCTGTATCCGTTGCAGAAGTGGAAAGCGCACCAGCGCATGTGCTCCATTTCTCCCAGCACGTTGATTTTCTCTTCACCAAGCAGTTTTTCCCAATTGTCGTTCATTGCCTCCTCCCTGGTGCTTCCGGAAGCCCTGACGATAGCAGGCAGAAATTCCGCGGACGCCCTGGAGGACATTTTGCTGAAGGAGTCGCAGGTCACCCACTTGTCCCAATCGGATCTGTCAGAATTATCATAAACACTGTTGATCAGGATCGCGTTTCTGTCCTCATTTACAGCAGAAAGCATATCATAGGAATACACATTTTTGGTCAAAATCCCGCTCCCGATCGCCTGCTGGTAACTGACATGATCCTTGACGCACTTGAGAACGCAGATATTTTCGGCGTTCATCCTCTTGAGGTATAGCATGAGATGGTCAGCTATTTCTGTATTCATCTCGTCATTTCCGGTGCACACGGCAATGTATTTCACTGTGCCCAGGCGGCTTCCAAGGTAGTCGTAGAACTCTTTGCTCCTGCCGTCGTCATTGTGCAGTTCGATCTCATACTGATTTACAAGATCCTTGCACTCCGCAAAGAGATAGCCGGCCTCCTGCCCGCTCATAGGAGAAAACACCGCGGCGTGGAAACGACTGCCGACAAACTGGCCGTTCATGATAAGGTGACGCAGGACCGCCTGTCCGCACTCTCCCAATCCCACAACTATACAGTCAAAATCCTGCACAGCCCGTCCGCTCTCATCAAAACTCACACACTCCCAGGGCGGACACAGCCTGATCATTGCCCTCGCCATAAGTTCCGAAGCCTCGAACACATTTACATACCCGAAGCCGTACTCGTCTTTCGAGACCTGAAGCATGGAGGCGATGATCTCCTCAGTTCCGGCCAGAGTCAGGCTCGTCTTTGCAGGGGAGACCTTCATCTCTTCAAACGCGTCTTTAAGTTTTAAGGCATAGAAAAGATTCTTCTGTGGATTCTGGTCGAGCGCAAAGATCTCTATTTTGTTCCTGCTGCTGATCTTTAGTTTCCGAAGTTCCCGCTCAGAAGACTGGGCGATCCCTTTGCCGGTAATGACCGCCATCCCCATATTGATGATTTCCTGCGCCCTGGGCTCCGCGTCGTTTTCGCTGATCATGACCACTGCGCAGTTCTCATTGGCAAGGCACTCGCGGCCCACTTTTATACTGTTGTCATTGACGCCGTAAATGATCGTCAGATCCCCGTTCAGCGCCAGAAACAGCCTCAGTTTCCTGAGTCCGGCAGATCCCACCGTGACCATGGCGGCGCTCGCAATGGAATAAAACGCCATCAGATGGAAGAGCCAGAAGCAGAATACCCCAAGCCCCGTCTGCATCCAAACCGACCCGCTGATCGCGGACATATCGTTTTTGCCCAGGAACATGCCGATCACGGAAAACGGCGTCCTCACAAGCGAAAGGAATGCGTTCCCGGTGACGTCTGTATAGCCTTTTCCGTATATGATGCTTCCGCCCAGGACGGCGATCACCATCAGATACGCCGTCAGTTTCGCGGAGTAAGCCGGCTTGAAGGCCATATTGATCACCAGCGCCGTGAATACGATAATTGACAGAACAATAACCCAAATTGCAGTCATTATGATTCCTTCCTTCAATTACTGTGGATAAAAGCCGCGATGTCCCCGATCACATCTTCTCCGATGTGCTGCTCCACACTGTACTCTTTCGACGCCTTGAGAATGTCATTATAGATTCCTTTCACAAAGACGTGGTTCAGTTCAGGATACAGTTTGTATTGTGTGTTCTCCCTGTCGGCAAGAAGTTTCTTAAATTTCCGGTAATCGCGCTTAGCAAGTACCTGGAAGTCCTTGCCGCCCTGAAGGATCAGGACCGGCTTATTGCTGGCCAAAAGATAGTCTGCTGCAGTCTTTTGCCCCATCTCCTTGAAGTAGTAAAGCGACAGGTTTCCCGCAAATTTCTTTTTCTTTGCTTCCTCGTCGCTCATCTGATAAAGACCGCGGAATCTCTTTTTGTAGAACCTGTACTCCAGTCCGATGATCTTCTTAAGGATCGAGCTGCCGCGTCCGGCCTGTCTTAGCTGCCTCAGCACAATTTCTTCGAGGCGGTAAGGAGTTCCCGCCATCATTATAAGCCCCTTCACGTCCGCGCCTTCCGCATCGATCCTCGGAGCGAGCATGGCTCCCATGCTGTGGCCCAGAATATAGATGCGGTCGTGATCGATCCGCGGATCTCTCTTCAGCATCTGTACTGCGAGCAGCGCGTCTTCGATCGTCTCTTCCTTCACAGTGAGGTGCCTATTCCTGATCATCCTGCGGGCGTGCACAAAAGTGCGCTTGTCATAGCGCAGGGAGGCAACGCCATGCCTTGCGAGGCCTTCCGCGAGGTCCTTAAAAGGAGTCAGTTTCAAAACCTTCTCGTCCATATTGCTGGCGCCGGAGCCGTGCACCATCACAACGGCGGGCACCGGCTTCGAGAGGTCAGACGGAAGCGTCATAAGTCCATTCAGCGGATACTCTGATCCCGCTCCAACGACGATTTTTTCACTGTACATGTCAGCACCTCCTGATCCTGCCTGTCAGATACGCCTTTATCATACCGCATTTTCTGCCACTCGTAAAATTAACGGCGAAAAAACGTTAAAGCAGATTTGCGCTTTCTATGTTTTGGCAAAACAGGCAAAAAAAGGTACCTGCAGTCTCTGTGACTGTAAGTACCCTTTGAACTTCCATTTAAAGGATGTGCTCGCGCTCAACCCTTGCTCCGAAAGGCATGAGTGAAAGCTTCGCGATCTTGAAATACTGTTTTCCCCACGGGATTCCGATAACGGTTATGCACAGTATAATTCCGATGAGCGCGTTGCCGATTGCCATCTCGATCCCGCCGAAGATGATCCACAGGATGTTGAGCAGGAAAGAAACTGCGTTTTCATCATCATAGACGATCTCTTTGCCAAACGGATCAAGAGAGATGCTTGCCAGTTTAAAACACTGCAGGCCGACCGGAATGCCGACTACGGTGATGCACCAGAGGCAGCCGGTAAGTACCCATCCAAGGGCGCTGAAGAGCCCGCCAAAAAGCAGCCAAAATATATTCAATATAAGTCTCATGATCTTATCCTCCGTTGTTTTTATTTTTTATCGTTTTCGTGCTTCCATTTAATATACGGAAACGAGACAAAAGATCAACATATTTTTCCATGTATGTTAATATTTTTTTGCGTATACTAATCTGTAAAGTACGAAAAGCGGAAATAAAATATGAACGATAAGGAGTAGATCATGGAGAACAACAATCATATTTCTGAACAGTTTTCTCAAAAGAATAATACTGAACAGAGTTTTTCACAACAGCACAGTGCCTTCAAAACCGGGAAAACAATCCCGCAGATCATCTTCGGCTCCGCGATCTGGACATGCATACTGGCTTATATTCTGATCCTGGCGGGCCAGATCCTGGGTGAGCTTGCGGTGCTGGCATCCGGTGCATTAAAAAGTGACCTTGGAACCACTGCCGGCTTATACTTTTCATTCGCAGGCATCTGGCTCGTCCTCTTTTTAAACGCGCTCATAAGGAAAAACCGCCCCCTGTTTAAAGCATATGGAACCGGATGCAAGGGCAACAACGCCGTCAACCTTCTGATCGGTCTTTTGATCGGCATCGGTATGAACGGCGCAGCCATACTGATGGCGTGGATGCACGGCGATATCAGGATGTATTTTGACAAGTTCGAGCCCGTTCCTTTCATTATTCTATTTATAGCTGTCTTCGTGCAGTCGGCGGCGGAAGAAATGGTCTGCCGCGGCTTCATTTATCAGCGTGTCCTGCGCACTTACAGGAACAGGTTCTGGCTGGCGGTGATCATAAATTCCGTATTCTTCGGAATGATCCACCTGGGAAATAACGGCATATCAGCTATGGCTGTCGTGGATCTTGTCGTGACGGGCCTGCTTTTCAGTGCGATGGTTTACTATTTTGACAGTTTATGGATGGCGATGGCAGCGCATGCCGGCTGGAACTTCACGCAGAGCATTCTCGCGGGACTGCCCAACAGCGGTATTGTCGTCCCCTACTCGGTATTTCGTCTTGACGCGGCGTCAGCGCGCGACAGCTTCTTCTACAACGTCGCCTTCGGCGTCGAGGGAACGGTCCCGGCGATCACGATCCAGGTCGTTGTTCTTGCCGCGCTCGTTGCTGTCGGCATCAAACTGGGCGGAAAGCCCACAGATATCTGGGCAGGCGAAGAGACTTGATCCGCTATGGGACCTCTGGGGTTATGGGACCTCTGGGGTAGCTTTTCACACATAAAAAAAGGACCCCCGGGGGTCCTTTTTTTGCATTAGGGGACCTCTGGGGTCCCTTTTTTCAATATACAAAAGCCTTGTCGTGTCCGCTGTGCAGCGCGTCATAGATCTGGCCGGGCCTGCAGGAATCTCCCACCAGGATGAGCTTGTCTCCGTATGCTTCGCGCAGCGCTTCATAGTCGGGTCTGTCGGGACGGACGCCCATTGCCAGAACGACCAGATCAGCAGGCAGGCTTGTCTCATCGCCGGTCTTTGCGTCAGCGATGGTCACCGCGCCGTCTTCAACAGCTGTCAGCTTCCTGCCTTTCAAAATAGCGCCGCCGTTCTTCATGATCTCCTGAGCTAGGTGCATGACCACGCTGGGATACAGGTTTCCGCCTACTTTGTCGAGCATCTCGACAACTGTGACCTTGTTCTTCTCAGAGAGGTATTCCGCTGTCTCAAGTCCTGTGACGCCGCCTCCGATGATGACAATATTTTGATCCGCAGGGGGCGTCTCTCTTCCAAGGATATCCTCCGCAGTGACCGCTCCTTCAATGCCGGGGATGGCCGGCAGGACCGGTCTTCCGCCTGCTGCCATGAAGACTGCCTCCGCGCCGGTTGCTTTAATCGCTGCCAAATCCGCTTTCACGCCCAGCCGCACTTCTACGCCCGCTTCCTCAAGCTGTGCCTTCATAGTTTCCACAAATTCCGTGATCATTCCCTTGTTCGGAGGAATCGCAGCCAGATTGGCAGTTCCGCCGAGCTTATCCTGAGCTTCGAGCAAAACAGTGTTAAATCCACGCTTTGCCAGCGTCAGGGCAGCTTCCATGCCCGCGGGTCCTCCGCCTATGACCGCCACTTTGCGGCCGACGCCGTTCTTAACAAGTTTCTCGTCGCCGTACTCAAATTCACGGCCCAGAACAGGGTTAAGAGTACACCCCAGAGGTAGTCCGTCGTTAAGGATTCTGAAGCACTCCATGCATCCCAAGCATTTGCGGATCAGGATGTCCTTGCCTGCCTTCGCTTTTTTGCCCCAGTCAGGATCTGCCAGGTGACCGCGCGCGATTCCTACAAAGTCCACGGCGCCGTCTTCAAGCATCTTCTCCGCGAAAGCAGGGTGCTTGACGTTGCAGACAGCTATCACAGGGATCTTAACAGCCTTGCGGATGTTGGAGGCCAGATTGATCTTCCAACCCTCTGCAAAATAGCTGGGCTCAATGATCGTCGCGCCGGAATCGTATGTGCCGCAGCTGACGTTGATGCAGCTGATGCCGAGGGCTTCGAGATATTTTGCCTGAGCGATGCCGTCCTCCTCAGTGATGCCGTCGGGCAGATAGTCGCTGCCGTTCATGCGGACAGAGATTGGGAACTTAGGGCCGCAATAAGCCTTGATGCCCATGATGATCTCCGTGATAAAGCGCATCCGGCCCTCAAAACTGCCGCCGTATTTGTCGGTGCGCTTGTTGGTGTAGGGCGAGAGGAACTGGCTGACCAAATAGCCGTGTGCGGCGTGGATCTCGACGCCGTCGATGCCGGACTTCTGAGCGATCACTGCGCCGGTGACGAATTTGCGGACCATTGCCTCAACTTCCTCAGTGGTCAGCGCGCGGGGCTGTTCGCCGATGACTTTGCAGGTGACGTCCGACGCCGAAACTGGCTGCTTGCCGCCGATCAGCCGGCTGGGGGTCTGGTTGCCCGGATGGTGAAGCTGAACGAAGATCTTCGTGTCATAGGCGTGAACAGCTTCCGCCAGGCGCGAGAGTTGCGCGACCATGTGAGTATTGGTGACGCTCAGCTGGTTGGGTGTGCCGACGCCGGTCTCGTCGTCGACGCGGGTGATCTCGGTGATGATCAGGCCTGCTCCGCCCCTTGCTCGATCAGCGTAGTACTTGATCATGCGGGCTCCGGCTTCGCCGGTGGACTCTGCCAGGGAACATCCCATGGCAGGCATCACGATGCGGTTCTTGAGTTCAAGATTTCCGATCATGCCGGGTTTGAATAGTTTTTCGTATGACATAAGGCTGCACTCCTTTCTTTTATTATTACTTCTTTGCAGCGTATGAGCTTTGCGTTGCGGTTGCTGGTCCCGATCTGCGTGTTTCATTATGTCATTTCTTTTTTCTCAAGGACCTTCCTGCCTTCTGTATTTTGCTTAAAAGAATGGCTGTGAAGGGACTCGCATCCCTTCACAGCCTGTATTTACATAGTTATGAATGATCTCAAGCTTTGCCAGCGCTGCCGAGAACGTTAACGATCTTGTGAGCGACCATATCCTTAACCGCCTGTCTTGCGGGTTTGAGATACTGTCTGGGATCGAAGTGATCCGGATGCTCAGCAAAGTATTTCCTGATGTTGCCGGTCATGGCAAGACGGATATCGGAGTCGATATTGATCTTGCAGACAGAAAGTTCTGCAGCGTGACGGAGCTCATACTCCGGAATGCCGATAGCATCGGGCATATTGCCGCCATATGTGTTGACCATCTTTACGAATTCCTGAGGAACGGAGGAAGATCCGTGCAGAACGATCGGGAATCCGGGCAGTCTCTTGGAGACTTCCTCGAGAACGTCGAAACGAAGCGGCGGAGGAACAAGGATGCCGTCCGCATTGCGTGTGCACTGCTCGGGTTTGAACTTATAAGCGCCGTGGGAAGTGCCGATCGCGATCGCGAGGGAATCGCAGCCGGTTCTGGTAACGAATTCCTCAACTTCTTCGGGACGTGTGTAGCTGGCTTTGCCTGCCTCGACAACAACTTCATCCTCTACGCCTTCGAGAGTTCCGAGCTCTGCCTCGACAACAACACCGTGTGCGTGTGCATATTCAACTACCTGCTTGGTCAGAGCAATATTGTCTTCAAAAGACTTCGAAGAAGCATCGATCATGACAGAAGTAAATCCACCGTCGATGCAGTTCTTGCACAGCTCGAAGGAATCGCCGTGATCAAGATGAAGTGCGATCGGAATCTGAGGATTCTCAATTACAGCTGCTTCTACAAGTTTCACCAGGTAGGTGTGGTTCGCATATGCGCGCGCGCCCTTGGAAACCTGAAGGATTACAGGGCTGTTCAGCTCGCCTGCAGCTTCGGTAATACCCTGAACGATTTCCATGTTGTTCACATTGAAAGCGCCGATGGCATAACCGCCGTCATAAGCCTTTTTAAACATTTCAGTCGTAGTAACTAATGCCATTTCGTTGTCTCCTTATTTAGTATGTGGGTTAATTGGATGTTACTAATACTATTATAATGCTTTCGTACCGAGAATCCAATCGCGAATAATCGACCTCCAATAATCGACCTCTGGGGTAGTTTGTGGACAGATGTCCACAAACTACCCCAGAGGTCAAATGATAATGATAAGGCAAAATACTTGTTGACATTTCAACAAGTCGGTGCTATTCTTCTGAACGTTGACAAATCAACGTTTAACAATGTTTTGAAATAGAGAAGGAGAAACGCACAAATGGCAGTAAGAATTATTACCGATTCCACAGTTGATATAGCAGATAAATACCGCAATCTTTTTACCGTCGTCCCGCTCACTGTATCGTTCGGAGAAAAGGACTATATTGACGGCGTCACATTGAATAAGCAGGAGTTTTACCAAAAGCTCGTCTCCAGCCAGGAGCTCCCCAAAACCAGTCAGGCAACGCCCGCAGCGTTTGCAGAAGTATTCCGGAAACTTCAGGAACAAGGAGACGAGGCCGTCGTGATCACAGTCTCCTCCCGACTTTCCGGCACTTATCAGAGCGCCTGTATCGCCGCAGAAGATTTCAACAATGTCCGCGTTGTGGACAGCATGAACGTCTCCATCGCATCCGGAATTCTTGCAGAGTACGCTTTACGCTGTGCCTCAGAGGGGATGGGACTCGATGAACTGGCGCGTCACCTGTCAAAAAAGCGAGACGAGATCGGTCTGGTCGCTATGGTCGATACTCTTGAATATCTGAAAAAGGGCGGCAGGATCTCCGGTGCAGCTGCATTTGCCGGCGGCGTCCTGGGCATCAAGCCGGTCGTCACTTGCCGAAATGGTGAACTGGCAGTTCTCGGCAAAGCCCGCGGATCCAAAAAAGCCAATAACCTTCTTGTCGAACAGATCAGCAAAGATGGCGTTGATTTCTCTAAGCCTCTTCTGCTCGGATACACCGGTCTCTCAGACGATATGCTCCACCAGTATATTCAGGACAGTCAGTCTCTATGGAAAGGACATGTCACCGATTTAGACTGCGTACAACTCAGCAGTGTGATCGGTACACATGCCGGTCCCGGTGCCGTTGCAGTTGCTTATTTCAAATCCAGTGCGGTACAATAAGGCTATTCAATGATCACTACGCGAGCCCCTGCGCCGCGTTTGGAAAGGATGGCATAATGGAAAACCGTTTTGAGCATTTCAGTCTGGATATTTTTAACATTTCCAGGTACTGGAACAAGATCGCAACGGATGAAATGAAAAAATATAGTTTGAGGGGCACACACGCTCTCTATCTTTTGATGCTTGACGGCTATGAGGGAGAAATCACTGCTGCCCGGCTCGCCGATCTCTGCCAGCGTGATAAAGCAGATGTCTCCCGTGCTCTTGCTGACTTTCAGAAAAAAGGAATCCTGGAACCTTACAGCGGTCCCAGGTACAGGGCAACCCCGAAACTCACCCCCCTGGGGCGGTCGATTGCCTCGCAGATCAGGGCGCGCGCCACAGTCGCCCTCGACCTGGCCGGGCAGGGCATTACAGCAGAAATGCGCGAGAATATGTACCACTGCCTCGATCTCATTGCCGCCAACATGCGCGGTATTTGTGAAGAGGGATTGATGAATCAGTGAACTGACTTTATTCGACCTCTGGGGTAGTTTATTTGGTGGTTTTTTTATGTCAAACTCGACCTCTGGGGTAGCATATTATGAGGTAGCATATTAAGAATAAAAGCCAGAGGAACTCTCCCCTCTGGCTTTTTACTTTCAGTGAAAAATCTGTATTTTGTCCGGTCCGGCATTTTACTCCGTGATCGCCCAGACTCTTGCGGGAAGGCCGGTTGCGCCTTCGATCCTGGGCCATGCAGCAAAGAGGACGGCACCAGCGGGTGCCACCTTGTCCAGATTGCGCAGGACCTCGATCTGCAGCTTTCCTTTGGCAAGTACGTAACGCTCGCAGGCAAGGTCTTCTGCTTTAGCAGCTTCCGCGGAGGCATCAGTGTCCAGCGTCTCATGGCCGTTCGCGGCGGCGTTCCTCTCCTCATAGATGTACTTGAGCGCTTCCATGGACCAGCCGGGGAAGTTCTCGCTTCCATCATCTGCTATACCGGAAAGCGCGTCCATATCCGGCCAGTTCTTGTACCAATCTGTCCGCAATGCCACAAAAGCGCCATCCGGGATCGGTCCATATTTTGCCTCATAGTCCTTGATATCCTGCGCAGTCACGGCATAATGAACGTCCTGCGCAACTTTGTCCGTGATATCGATCACGCACAGAGGGAACACGCCCTGCTTGACGTCATAGGCTTCCGAAAGATCTCCATCCTTAACAAAATGTCCCGGGAAATCAATGTGCGTTCCGAACTGTCCGGGGAATTTGAAGGTGTGGATCCGGCAGTCCAGCATCGGATTTCCCCAGTCAAAAACAACTTTGCAGAGTTCCACGCTTCCTTCCGGAATTCCGCTCCAGTAAGGGCTGTCATTGTTAAGACTGTGCGACAGCTCTACCCATTTCAGTTTCTTCGCTTCTTCCAGTGTCTCCCAAAGTTTGTACATGTTACCCCCTTTCTCTCAGAAACCATGCAAAATATCGCATAAATAAACTGATAACTGCGTTTATTAAATCATAAAATTTCCGCTCATCAGTGTCAATCATTACAGGAAAATGATAAGGGAGTTGATCCACGGTCAGTTGATTCCCCGCCTCAGCCGCCGCGCCCCGGCGCTGTCGCGAGTTCCATCAGCCTGTAGATCTTTCCGTACAGGCGCCCGGTAAACAACACTTTGAAAAAAGTTCTGTCCACAGGCTTCAATTCGTTTACTAGCGCCGGTGGAGTAAAAGAGTGCTCTCTCACTGCGCGCAGTCCCAGCCCGCCGATCACTTCTTCCATGCTGTCAATGCCATAGAGTTTCGTGACGCCGACATCGTTTACCGGATTTCTATATTTTGACGCCTTAGCGCCAAACTCCGTATAGATATCCATCAAAATACAGAGCACTCTGTACTTCTTCTGCAGCGCTTCGAGAAATCCGCGAAGCTGCTCTTTGGACAAATACATGCTGATCCCCTCGAGGATCACGATCGCAGTGTCACTCTCGGGAAGCTGCGCGACCTGCGCGGGGACCGAGGCGTCCAGGGCCTGCATGCGGTAATTCACGCTCTCGTCAAAATATTCCTTCCGTATCGCGATCACATCCGGAAGGTCGCAGTCGATCCATAACCTGTATGGCTCCTTCACCCTCCTGAACCTGCTGTCGAGCCCGCACCCGATGTGCAGCACAAGGGCATCCTTATACTTTCTGAGCATGCTGTCCGTCCAGTCATCAAACACACGTGCCCGCATTGCCATGTTGTAGGCAAGCCATTTCGACTTCGACTTGCCGCGGATCGAAAAGCTTTCTGCTTGCCAGATTCTCTCTGCATCCGGATCACTTAGAATGATATGCTGTTTGCTAACAGTCGATTTACCGTATAGGGGAATGAAAAGGGTTTTGTTTACTTCATTCATGACTTAGACCTCTGGGGTGGCTTGTTTGTGACTTAGACCTCTGGGGTGGCTTGCTGCAATTTTTTGACCTCTTCCGCGATCGAGAGAAAGCTCTCCGCTTTAATGACCGCCAGCCCCTGAGCTTCATCGCCAAGCACGACCAGCTGGTCGCCAGGGGCTATATCAAATGTTTTCCTTGCCTTCGCCGGAATCACGATCTGCCCCTTATCTCCTACTGTCACTACCCCGAATATGTGCTTGCCTTTGGGCGGGACACTAAGTCCCATGTTTTCCTTTGGTTCGAAATTTGCCAAATCATCGAGGGAAACTCCGAACACTTCCGCAAGGCATCTGCATTTTTCCAGATCCGGAATAGTTTCGCCCGCCTCCCATTTCGCCACTGCCTGCCTTGTCACGCCGACCTTTTCCGCGATATCCTCCTGGGTCATCTGTTTCATCTTCCGCATTTGAACAAGATTATCCTTGAACATTTTTCTTCTCCTCTTTGATGCCAAGCACCGCCCACCTGTAGCCCGGGATTCTTGATATAATTCCATTCAAAAGATAGGCGCCAGCAAATCCTGCAATCAAACTCAGGAGATACACCGCCGGTGCCGGAAGGATCCCGCGCCTGGCCACAAACAAAGCAACCGAAGAGATCCCCAAATAGTGAAACACATACAGTCCGAAGCTCCTCTTGCTCATCCAGCGGGTAAATCTGTTGCTGAAGTCGCAATATTTTGCCATACCGCCGAAAATCGCCAGACAGGCAAAGTATCCGTACGTGACGAACAGAACGGAGCGATATACCGGGTTATCCGCATAAACTTCGCCAAAATAGCGAGCGCAGAATGCCGTACCCAGCACCCCAGAGGTCGCCGCCAACATCGGAAACCATCTCTTCAGGACCTCAATCACCTCATCGTGGGACAGCACAAAATAGCCCAGCAGAAAAACAAAGAAATACAGCCCGAACCGGTAGACGCAGATGATCGGCGTATTGAGGATTTGCGCTGCCCCATAGGTCGGAATACCGAGCACGACAAGCACTGGAAGGCCAGCTTTTCCGCAGGCGTTCCAAAGCCTGTCTTTGTCGATTCTCCGCACAAGCACTAGCAACATAGAAAACAGCCACAGCAAATGAATGTACCAAAGGACTCCGCTTCCGCTTGCGATACAGATCAGTACCTTCGCAATCAGAGGTATACCAGGATCTTTGAGCACAGCGTCTCCAAGAGCAACATTTACATATCCCTGCAGAAACTGGAATGCAACCAGTCCGATCGTCGAAGGCACTAGAAGCTTCGTCGTCCTGCTGCTGATGAATTCTCTGTGGGAATGATTATCCAGATAGAGCCGCGAGCTGATCCCGGAGACCATGAAAAGCAGCATCATGAACCAGGGGTACACGATGTACTGAAACACGTCAAAATACTGAACTTCAAGATCTGTGATCTTACCGCAAACCCCCGGAATCCCTTCTGCGTTATACATATAGATCACATGGTATAAAACTACGATCACAACAGTGATCCATCTGATGTTATCTAAGTAATATTTTCTCATAATAATCCCACCTCCGCAATTATTCTTAACAAAATCATATTGCCTTGGAAGGATTACGTCCACCAACCAAACCGAACATTTGCGCAGAGCTGATGTTATGTTTGGTTGACAAGGTACCCCAGAGGTCGGGCAGGTCGGTTGACAAGGTACCCCAGAGGTCGGGCAGGTCGGTCGGGGCAGGTGAGGTCGGGGCAGGTCAAAAAACAACCCCAGAGGTTGGGTTACTCTGGGGTGGATTATACCCTCAGCATACCTCTGGGGTAGTTTATCATTTTGAAGTAGCTGCGCTCCAGCTGTCAGTTCTTGCGACCGGGCTGATCATCACACGGCCAGTACCGCGGTAGACATTGACCAGACCTTCACCGCTGACAGCGGAGCCGACGATTGATCTGGTGGACATTTCCACGGTGAACTGCAGGCTGGAGGACCAGCAGACTGCCATGTCACCATCAATTCTGATCTCATCATTGTTAAGCTCAATAGTTATCAGTTCATCTTCCGGCACGTTGCTCTCAAGTGCTGCAATTCCGTGTCCCGAAAGGCTGAGATTGAACAGGCCTTCATTGCCAAGCGCCGCTGATGAAAGGCTGCGGCGGGAAACAAGGCTCTGTCGGACCGTCCCGTCACACGCATAAAACATTCCGTCCTCAATCGTAATTCCGGATCCCCACTGTTCCACGTCTACAAGAAGGATATGTTTGTACGTAGGCTCGAGAACAAGAATACCGCTGCCCTTATACTCAGGCTTGACTGCGGACTCTTTGGTAACTGCGCCGCGCAATGCTTTGCCCAGAAAATCGCCCACCCCCTTGACACCGCTCGTAGCAACAACATTGCCAGCCATCCACTGCATTGCTCCTGCCTGAACAACTGCAGTGTTAGATCCGTTCATGTCAATGACAAGCTGCCTCCGATGGACTCCCATCTTGGAGCTGAAATACTCGGACTCCGCATTTAAGAAATTGACGCTCAAATCTTTGTCATACTCCAAAACGCTGAAGTTTCCCATTCTTTTAGTAAAATGCCGGTTCGTGTTTTCCAGATTATTAACTCTCATTATGTCCTCCTTTAGGTCAAAACATACCAAAGCCTGCCGTTCTCCGGTAGCCCATGGTGAGTTCACAGAGCGGATTCTTGTCCTTTATAGTTTACGTGATTGCTATGCGTTTATTACAATATCACAGTTGCAGTATAATTGATTTATGGCATTCTATAAGTGAAAACACTTTAAGGAGATATAAATATGCAGGAGTTTTACTACAGACGCGTTGAGGACGGCACTTTTTGCCTTACGGGTTATGAGGGAGATGAAGCGGAAGTCATCATTCCGGATGACAAGGTTTTTACGATCCTGAGTGATAAGGTATTTCGCGGACATGACGAGATTACTTCTGTTCAGATTCCGGATTCAGTGACAGATATGGGTGAATTTCTGTTTGACGGATGCATAAATCTCCGGCAGCTGAAGCTGCCGGAGCAATTGAAAACACTGTGGGGCTACACCTTCGTCAGATGCGGGATTGAGGAAATTGTACTGCCCGATCAGTTAAGGATCATCCCGCCATTTGCATTTAAGGACTGCCGGAATTTGCGCAAAGTTGTCTGCGGCGCTGGACTTGAGAAGATTTATGCGTGGGCCTTCGGCGGCTGCGATCTTCTCACGGAGGATGGGCTGATTCATGGGCCGAAGGTAGAGATCAGCCCGCAGGCCTTTGAGCGCCATTAAATAATGGACCTCTGGGGTCGCGGTTCAATAATGGACCTCTGGGGTCGCGGTTCACAGGGGGTCACTCAAACCGACCTCTGGGGTGGCTTTTCAGCGGTTCATGAGCCATGCAAACGCTTTTGCAGTGCGAAGATCCGGATCCTTGAAATGATTTCCTTTATTCCATTCCAATTCGCAGTCAACCCCAGAGGTCGCAAGCAGATTATTTGCCTCACGGATCGCTGCTCCGACCTTAGACATAACCGGATTTCTCGTTCGTTCCTCGCGGTCGCCCAGGCTGAGGTATACCGCTTCCGTATGGATCTCGTTTTCTTGCATAAAATCTGTAAATTGCGGGAACCAGACCGACGGTGACGCCGACGCAATTCCGTCGAAGGCATTTGTCTGATAGCCTGCCCAGAGCGCAAACAGCGCTGCAAGCGAGTATCCGCCGATAAAGACTCTCTTTATTCCCCGCGATTTGATTTCATCCGGGGTCGGCACTATTTTGCCCAAGACAAATTCCAGTGTTTCCTTTGCACCGCCTCCAAACTCCTCGTTTCCAAAAACTGCCGGAGCCTGCCACGGAGACAGATCATCATTCCAGTTGTTCACTCTGATTGCTTTAAGGTCAAAACATTGCCCGCCGGACAGCTTCTCAATGTAAGAAACTTCGTTCTCGATCACCTCAAGATCATGGTCGTCAACCATCTGAATCAGCAGCGTGTCTGCTTCCGGATTTCCAAAGGAAAGTACTTGGAAGGCAGATACTTGAGCCTTGCGCGTTTTCCTCTCCTCCGTTTTCCACACCCCAGAGGTCAAACAGTTCACATGTCCGATCCGTTTTTCATGCATCAGAGGGACATCCACATCTTGCGTCGTCCATTGATAGCGAAATCCACATTTTTCCTGAACACGTTTTGACTTTGTATTGCCGTCGTAATAGCCGCACCAGACCTTTGTCATTCCCAAATCCTCAAAAGCATGCCGAAGCATCTCGTGCACAGCTTCCGGAATGATGCCCTGCCCCCAGAATGGCTTCCCCAGCCAGAAGCCAAGTTCGCACTCATCATCGCGGTCCGTCATGTCAGTGTAACCGTTCAACTTCAGTTCGATTGCGCCGATTGCCTTACCGTCTGTTTTCAGGCATACAGCATATGCCTCTCTTCCGGTAAAAACGTTTTTGATTACTTCCCTGCTCTCCTCAATACTTTGATGAGGCGGCCAGCCGGCAATCGGTCCGACATCCGGATCTTTGGCGTATTCATATAAGTCACTTGCATCGCCGTCTTCCCAACGGCGCAGAACAAGTCTTTCTGTTTCCAGCATGATAGTCCCTCGTCTGATATGACCTCTGGGGTCATATGCTTGTCTGATACTGATATGACCTCTGGGGTCATATGCTTTATGCTTTACTCCAAATACATGTCTCTGAATTTTTTTAGAATCTCCCTGTCAAAACCATACTCTTTTTCCATGTAGTTCTCAAAAGTCCCATAGCGCTCCAAAATCTCTGAAAGCAGCATATCCGCCGATTGAGGCAGTACACCCCCGACCATTGTGAAAAACGATCTTGCATTTCCAAGTCTTCCGGTGAGCAGTTTAAATCTCTCCATGAGCTCATCAATCTCAAGCTGTCTGCTTATATTGCTCTGCATGTAATCCTCTTTTACGATCTCCTCCGGTATTCCCAAAGCTAAAAGAATCAACATAGCAGCCACCCCTGTCCTGTCCTTGCCATTGGAACAATGAAACAGCATCGGGGCTTCACCGGCCAGAAGACAGTCGAACATGAATTTATATGATTCATTAGAGAAAGCAAGCGATGCTGTGTAGCTGGAAACCAGTACATCGATAGCATTTCCCGCCTGATCTTCGTCAAAAATCAGACTTGCCAGTTCCCCAGGAGAGTTCAGATCATCCAGAAAGTTTTGAAAAGCAGCGCATTTATTATAATATACCGCTCCCTCCAACTGAGGATCCGGATCTTTCTGAATCCCCTTTAACGCCCGAAAGTCCAAGATGGTTCTGATTCCCAGATTCCGCACCGGCTCCAATTCTTCTTCGTCAAAAAAGGCCAAAGCCGAACTTCTGAATAGAAGCCCGCTTTTGACATGCCTGCCGTCCTTAGCCGCAAGCCCTCCCAGGTCCCTGATATTCAATTCTACAGGTAATTGATCAATTGTTTTGTAATCAGGCATAAGCAATCTCCGTTTAACAAACCACCCCAGAGGTCTCTTGGCACCCCATAACAAACCACCCCAGAGGTCTCTTGGCAAACTACCCCAGATGGCAAACTACCCCAGAGGTCTCTTGGCAAGCGCCTCCAGCGAGGTCGTATCGAGCACCAAAATATTGGCAGAAAAAACAATCTTCACCAGCCATACCAGGAAAAAAAACACAAGCAGCGGGATCACACACGATGTCACGATCATCACGGCGAGCGACTCAAGAAGATTGTCCATAAATGATGACACGTTTTCTATTGTTTCCGTTGTAATAGTGCTGAACTCGTTGAAAAGCCCGCTTTCTGCATCGCCCTCGATCTCAAGGTTGTTGTAGTCATCTATTGCGTCGTTGACCTTTGATGCCTGCGTCTGATACACCATATCCGAAAGTTTAACACTTGCGGGAACTATTCCAAAGATGATTACGCCGATCAACGCTATTTTGACAGCTGTTCGGGTAAGGTTCTGTTTACCGGCCACTACAGCGATGCAGACAAAAAGGCAGGCCAGAGGTATTAAAATCATAAACGAAATATAACCGGACAAACTGATGAGGAATTTTTCCAGATATAATGCACTAAGTATCAGGAGAAAATATTTAGCCAATTCAGCCAGTTGTTCCGCTAAAGGTGTGCACATATCGCCCGGCAGAAGGGAAAGCGTCGCCGATGTGGCGGCGGCTCCGCCTGAGAGCGTCATGACTGATGCAATCTTCTCTTCAGTTTGTTCTATTGAATGCTTGTGGTTAGCCGGGTCCGCGGCGGCAGGCGCTATTTTGGTAATGGATATTACAGCCAAAAGAGTCAACAGCGCAACGATCATAATCTTCTTATAGTTCAAAGCAAATTTCATGATGTTCACCCCTCAATCTGCAAATGAGATAGTGTACTCTCCGGTGTTGGGAAGACTGGAAATAAACTCGCGCACGAGATTGCGAGCCTGCTCATCCGAACGTCCAAGAATGCCGCTGGCGATTGCCTTTTCCTTGGCCGCGTCTTCAAACTCAACAAGCGAAATATTATAATCCTCCAATTTGAGCGGGTTCCACAAAGAATCCTTTTCGGAATAGATTTTGAAAGTATCTTTGTCGATCGTTACGGCTTGAATCTCGGAGTCCGGCATATCAACTGTAATGATCTTGCGGTCTTCATCAGTCTTGATCTCGATCTTTTCAAAATCTATGCCCGCCATAACCGCTCCATCGTAGCTGTACATGAACTCTGAGGATGAAGTAATAAACTTCAGGAAAGTCTTCTCCTTGGTGTATTTCTCAACCTGTGTAAAGTAGTACTCCTGCGTGATCAGGACGCCCATATTGGCAAGGCCGTCCTGGATAGTGTCAGTGCTGACAGAGATCACTACTTTGTCTTTTTTCTCTTTTTCTTTAATAGTCGTTGCAGTCATGGCGGCTTCGTTCCGCTCTGCGTCCCTGCGGATTTTAAAGTCCAGACAAAGAACAAGGACAAGAATAGAGGCTATTATGGTCACGCCTATGTAGATCTGATTGCGATGCTGTTTGATAAAATCCATGTTCACTCCTTATGCGGGAGACCTCTGAGGTCTCATTGTGCAAGAGACCTCAGAGGTCTCATGACCTGTTATGTTAGAGACCTCTGAGGCCTCATCATTTTTCTCTCTATATCACGGCAGATTTACTCTCCGCTTACAGGCCTCCACACATACAATCCTTCTGCAACTGCAAGTCTGCTCATCAAATCAAGGACATGTTCTACAGGATTATAGACCGTTAAATAAGTGTCATCTTTATTCGATACAACCATCGTATTCTCATTCTTGATAATTATGCTCACACTATTTTTTGCAGATTCTCCCACAAAACAGCCAACGAGTTTGTCCGGATCAGGATTAAGTTCGCCACATTCGTAATCCTGTGCAAAATCATCCAACAGTACAATGTCATAATAACAGTTCAACTTTAAAACCAGATTTGCATACTTTGTCCTCAATTCCGAGTTCTTAGGTTCGCTCAGATAGTATTGTTCAATGGCAAAATATTGACCAGCTGGTTTTTTTGCGACCTGCTCAGGAAGAATATCTACAATCCAATAAGGTTTTTCTAATAATTCATCGACTTCCATTTTTATCTTATCTCCAGTTCAGTTCATACCCCAGAGGTCGTGTTCACACACACTACCCCAGAGGTCGTGTTCACAGAGGTCGTGTTCACAGTGTTCAGGGGACCTTGCACACACATATTACCTGTGCTACCATTTACTCAATTGATCGAGTGTCTCTCTTTTGACGCTTCTCAAGTTCCCATCCAGTCGGTGTCACCAAAGGGTAAGCAGCCGCTTTCTGCGGTACAGATATCTGCATAGGTGGCGCTATCTTTCAATCACATCCAGGAGGTCATTTCTTTATGTCGACACGCCCTCGTCTTTCCAGCAGTTTAGGTATTTATCACGTAGTTTATCGCGGGATCAATAAGCAGCGAATCTTCGAAGATGATGAAGATTATGAAAAGTTTTTATCAATCCTTCGAAAATACCAGCCTATTTGCGGCTACAAGCTCATTGCCTATTGTCTGATGTCCAACCACATTCATCTGCTCATTAAACCGGGAGAAGTACCATTACCACGGATTTTTCAGCGCATAATTCCCAGTTTTGTATACTGGTATAACAAAAAATACCAACGCGTCGGCAGTCTTTTTCAGGCTCGTTTCAAAAGCAGGCCTGTCAACAATCGTTCGCAGTTCCTCATCGTAACAAGATATATTCATCAGAACCCGGTTAAAGCCGCAGTCTGCAATCATCCAAGAAAGTACAAATACAGCAGCTTCCGGGGATATTTTGACAATGACCTGATCGATAGTGAGTTAGTGTTATCAGAAGTCAGCAAAAAAGACTTTATCGACTTCAATTGCGAAAAGAACTGTGATCTGTGTCTTGATATTGAGGAGGAAATCCCGCGGCTTAGCGATGAAATCGCGACCAGCATCATGCAGAGGCTGTCCGGATGCCGCAATGTGACGGAATTTCAATCACTTGATATCGATCGCCGGGACAATGTGTTATGCAGTATGCGCAAAGCACATATCTCTATGAAGCAGGCCAGCAGGATAACCGGAATCTCGTATGGTGTGATCAAAAAAGCATTGGCGCTGGCAGTCTAAGCCATTTGAACTGAACTGTGTGCTGACCACGCCACTGCGTAAACAGCATACCACCCCAGAGGTCTCCTACTTGCCCGTGCCCGGGCATTTCAGGCATGCGGTTTCCCTGCCAGTATCTGTCGTCAATCATCATGACCGGAACATGCCCAATAATATGGTATCTGTTGTCAGTTCTATATTTTGCGGGATCTGTATGTTCAAAAGATCGCCACGGAGAATACCATACCACATGCGTCACGTCGTGTGCGGTCAACGGCTTATCACGCCATCTGATAGTGCCATGATCGGGAAGGTATCTATGGCCTCTGGGGTCATCCTCTCTACTCTCTATGGCCTCTGGGGTCATCCTCTACCCCTGACATCCAATTCTAAGGCCTCTGAGACCGCAGTCCCTATAGTAAAGGGTTCCTAAAGTGTGCAAAACGATCAAAATCTGACCTCTGGAGTCGAAAATCTGTGGGGTCGAAAATCTGAAAATCTGACCTCGACCTCTGGGGTCGAGAAAATCTGACCTCTGGGGTCGTGAGTAAGAGGTCTACTGCTCGAAAATGCTCGCAAGCGGTGAATCACTGTCAAGGAAAAGCGTAGTGTTCCCGTTTTCCAGGCTCTTCTTAGCTGCGTCCAGTTGGCGTACGAAGAGGTAATACTCTGCTTTGTCGGGGTCATTATAAGCATCGGAAAGGATACGCATGTATTCGGCCTCACCTTCCGCTTCAAGTCTGTCAGCCGTAGCTTCCGCTTCAGACAGCATGACTGCTGTCTCCCTGTCGGTAGTGTTTCGTATTTTCTGCGCTTCGGATTCGCCTTGAGCTTTGTAGGCTGCGGCGATGTTTTTACGCTCAGTAATCATGCGGTTGTAGACAGCATCCTTGTTTTCATCCGGAAGATCAAGTTTCTTGATTTTGACCATTTGAATCTCAATGCCATATTGTTCCGGATCATAATCCTTATTCAACTGCTCAAGAATCTTGTTCGAAAGAGAAATGACTCTGGTGTTCTCATCGATGACTGTCATGCCGTCTTCCGTCTCTTTTGATTGCTCTTTCGATTCCGTCCCTGTCGTCTCTGTACCGGCCGCTCCGGTTGAACCGGCCCCAGAGCTCGCTTCGGTATCCTCTTTCAGGTCCTCAGAGGTAATGTCCTGGACCTCCACGTCCAACGCGTCATCCTCTTCCGCTTTATCCAAAGCTGCGTCCCTCGAAGCGATCAGTTCCTCCTGCGAAGTGCTGGAAACGGTAGCCTTTAGTGAACCATAAACCATTGCGCTGATCTTGCTCTCTGCGCTCGCCGTGGATGAGTTCAATGTCTGTGTGAACTTAACAGGATCTGTTACCCGCCAAATGATATAGGCATCAACTTCCATCTTTTTCTTATCTGAAGTATAGATTTCAGTAGGTGCAATATCATAGAGCTGCCTTGCCTTGGAAATCGTAGTCTCGCTTTGCAGCAGTGGAATTCTGAAAGAAAATCCGGGCTCTGTGGTGACTCTCGATATTTTGCCCATTGTCTTAATGACCTTGTACTGGTTGGGATAAGTGATGACCGCTGCCATGTTAACAAGGAGATAAACAACAACCAGGGCAGCCAGAATTTTTCCTATATGCTTCTTCATTACTGCTCACCTCCCAACTGCGCTGATGAATCAGAAGCCGCGGCCCCAGAGGTCGCTGAATCCGAGGTCGCTGAATCCGTAAAAGATCCATCCAGATCACCCAAATACATTCTCTGGGTTGTCCCCGCCTCATCATTGTTGATAATGATCTTAACGCCGGGCAGAATCTCCTCCATCGCCTCATAAAACATACGCTGCTTGGTGATCAGCGGGTATTTGATGTACTCGCTGTACTCGCTGTTAAAGCGTGCAGCCTGACCGTTCGCCTCGTTGATGCGTGCAGTTTTCTGTGCCTCCGCCTTTTGGATGATCTTATCGGCTTTAGCTTCAGCCGCGGGAAGCTGCTCGTTTCGATATTGGTTAGCCTCGTTCAGAGCGGATTCCTTGTTCTGCCTTGCATTCTCAACCTCAGAGAACGCCTCCTTGATCTGATCCGTGGGAGGTTCGACATCCTGAATCGAAATGTCGATTAACGACAGTCCAATATTCTGCTCTTCCAATTCGTCCATCACAATGTTTTTGATGTTCTGCTGGATCTCCGACTTACCTGTAGTCAGCGCAGAATCCACGGTATAGGCGCTGACGGTTCCACGGATAGTACTCTGAATCAGATTCTTGAGGATCAACTCCGGTACCTCTGAGGCATACATGTACTGCAGCGGATCGGTGACCTGATAAGTCACATAGAAGTCGATATCCACAAAGTTCATATCTGAAGTGATCATGGTGGACTCACTCTCCACGTTCCGGTAGCTACCGTCACTGCTCTCCTCGTAGCCGACCTCAAAACTGCGGACCGTGGTGTTGATCTTGGTCACTTCCTGAATGAAAGGAATCTTGAACTGCAAGCCTTTGTTGTTATTGACTGTAGCTTGTCCCAACGTCGTTACGACAGCGCTTTCCGTCTCAGAAAGGGTATAAAAGGACCCTGCCAATACTCTGATAAGGACAAGTACCACAACTACCGGAATCAAAATAGCACTCAGTCTGCTCGCTATTTTCTCTCCGTCAGGTTTTTGACCGCCTCCAGCGGAGCCATTGCCAGGTGTGTTTCTGTTAATGATCGGATTATTCTTCCAAAAGTCTTTCAAAGCCATATCCAGCCTCCTCAAAAATCCCGAAATCCCGACCTCTGGGGTACTTCATTTTGCGAGAAATCCCGACCTCTGGGGTGCGGCACCCTACCCCAGAGGTCTCAATACCATTCCCGCGGCACCCTACCCCAGAGGTCTCAATACCCCAGAGGTCTCAATACTCTCTGAAAACCCCCGGGTGCCGCAGCGCCCAGGGGTCATCCTCTCACTCACATATTCGACACGATCATGCTTACAAGATTTAACACGGCCAGAACCGTACCGACTATAAGGATCTTCTTCGCTGTATCCATTGTCTTCAACTGCTCTTCAACCGTCGCCGCCCGATTGATCCGCAGCACATAGACGAGCGCCGCGATACCCGGGATCGTGCAGAACAGGATCACAAAAATACTCCAGGCTATATATCCGCCGATCGGTATCGGCGTTACTGTCCTATTATTCGCTCCGGAATCAAAGCTGTTATGGACGGGGACCTCGCTCTCCTGCGCCGGCACAGTGTTCTCCTGCGTCTGATAATCGATCGGCTCGAATTCCGGCACACTTTCTACCCCGGTATTCTCCGCCTTCGCCGCGTCATTTTCAAACGGCGCCCCGCAGAAATTGCAGAACTTATTGTCGTTCTCGTTTTCATTGTGGCAGTAAGGACAAATTTTCATAGTAACAGCCTCCCTCTTATCAATTTCGCCTCATCTCGGCATTACGGTGCCAAAACATTGAACGCAGGTACATTCCTCAGAATCCAGTATACAACAATGACGGCTGTCAGTATAACTGCCGTTCTCTGCGATATACTGACCGGTCTGAGTTTCATCTTTGGGAACACGATCCGCAAGTATTCGTGCGCCAGTACGAACAGACACGGGATCCCGAGGATCGGAAGCAAAATATTGTAAGACACTGCTTCCGCAAAGCTGCCGTGGAACAGAGCATTGACAGCCCTGCCCGATCCGCAGCCCGGGCAGTACAGCCCCGTATATCGGTAGAACATGCACTCCATCCCGTTTCCGCCCTGATATTCATAAATACACAGCAGAACAAGCATGGCAGGTACACTAACTCCGATCATGATCCGCTTCCAAAGATTTCTCTCCACCGCCTCTCTCCTTCCTTAAAGTGCAAAAGCGCCGGATCACTGAATTCCCTTCATAAAAGCGCCGGATCAAAAAAGTCCCTGCATACTATTAAACACGTAATTCCCTACCCACTATTATACATAAAACTCGACAAAAATTTTCTCCATTTATCTATCAGAGTGGTAAACTGTTGTTAATTGATATTTTGACCAATAAAAACTTAGGGGGACTATGATCATGAAATCTTCAACCAGCAAAAGCAGTGTAATCTCACAGATTCTTCTCGCCGCTGTCGCTATAGCGCTTGGCTATCTGCTCCTGTTCGGCAAATCAGTGGCGCTCATCACGCTCTGCCAGATCCTGTGCGGCGGCATAGTAGCCATCGGTGTCGCGTCTATCGCTTCCTTCTTTCTGGCGGGCGACTACAGGCGAATCGACCGCTATGGATTTGCGCTCGGAACGCTGCTGATCCTGATGGGTCTGATCGGCCTGATCCGCATAAATGAAGTAACTGCTAATTTCGAGATCTATACAGGGCTCGTATCTCTGATTCTCGGAGTCCTGGTCCTTCAGGGAACCGTTCAGATGAAAGTCCTCGACTATCCCGTCTGGATTCTCAACCTTGTTATTTCCCTCGCAAGCATTGCCGGTGCTTTCTGCGTTCTGTCCGATATCACTGTCATCACAGGAAAAATAGCGGGTTTCTCCAACTGGATCCTTCTTATCTGCGGATGCGCCTGCCTCTTCAGCATGCTGGTAACATGGATCTGCATCCTGCTCGCCGCGCGGCGTGAGAAAAAGATGGAAGCCGAGAAAGCTGCTGCCGCTGAGAGAGCAGAACAGGCACGCATAGAGGCCGAGGAGAAGGCAAAACAGGAAGAGCAGGCCCGCAAGGCTGCGGAAGCCGCACAGGCCCAGGCTATTGAGCAAGCTCGCAGAGAGGCCGCGGCACTGGCTAAGGCTGAGGCTGAGGCACAAGCACAGGTTCAGCGTGACGAAATGGCCGCCAAAGCAGCAGAAGCTAAGGCACAGGCGGCAGAAGAAGCGAATAACGAATTTCCCCCTGTAGAGGGCCCGGAACTCGTCTTTGGCAGCGATCAGGGCGATGACAACAGTATTCAGTAACCCAAGGCACACATCATACATCAATGAAGTTATCCAAGTAATAAAAGCCCTGCCGGCTTAGTCCCGGCAGGGCTTTCTGTAATTACGGTATCAAAAAGTTCACCCGACGTCCGTTCCGCCACCCACGTAGGTAAAGCCAAGCATCGTGATGTCGTCGAACTGCTCCGCCTCGCCCACAAATTTCACAATGTCATGGTGTGTTTTCTCGAGAGTCTCTTTTTGCGGCTCCTCTCTGAGTTCGTTCAGTTTGACCACGAGACGCTCTGTTCCATATGCTTTCTCGTCCCTGTCTATCGCCTCCGGCACGCCGTCCGTGTAGACGAATAGTCTGTCACCCGGGTTCATCTGCAGCGTGTACTCTTTCATGGGCACATTTTCCATAGCGCCGAGAACCAGTCCGTGAACGTCTTTTATAAGCTCATATTCGCCGCCCGCATGACAGAACACAGGGAATTCATGGCCCGCGTTAGCGCAATTCATAAGTCCTGATTCAAGATCTATGATGCCCACCCACGCTGTAACAAACATCTCTGCTTCGTTGCCTTCGCAGAGAGAATTGTTAACTTCATAAAGTGTCTCAGAGGGAGACTTGCCCATACGGGCAGCGTTTGAGATCGCCGTCTTGGCGCGCATCATGAACAGCGCGGCCGGAATTCCTTTCCCCGAAACATCGGCAATGACCAGCGCCAGTTTATTGGTATCCGTAAAGAAGAAATCATAGAAATCACCGCCGACATACCTGGCCGGTTTCATGAGAGCGTAAATCTCAAAATCCTTTCTGGAGGATGTGAATACATGCGGCAGCGCTGATTCCTGAATGAAGGTCGCAAGTTTCAGTTCCTCCTCCATTCGTCTCTCGGCTTCATTGATATACCCCTTAAGCGTCGTCACCGTTTGGTTAATGTCATCCGAAAGAAGGGAAAACTCCACGGATTCGCGCACCGTGACCACCTCATCCAAATTGCCTCTGATTATCTTTTGCAAAGAGTTATTTACGGATTTCAGATTCCGGCACACCAGGGTTTCCACCAGTACTACGATCAGCATAAAAAGCGCCGAAAACAGCAGTACATCTGACAGGAAGATCTCATAAATCTTATTGCTTTGGGACTGCATCATCGCTTCATACGACATTGCGAGCACCATATACAGGTTCTTCGGTTTGTCCAGCACAAATGACACGCATGCCATGTCGTCTTCATCCTCAAACGGAGACTTCCATATGAAGACGCCCTCGCCCAGGTTATCCTTTATTGTCTGCAGGCCATCGCCATCGATATCCAGCGGGCCGTCTTCATCATCGTACATTCCCCCCACTTCATCCCCTTCTTCATTGAAAATGAGGTACATAATGGTATCAGAGCTGCCAATGCTGATATAAGGCAGATATTCCGCTGTTTTCTCCATATCTCTGCCTTGTTCATCGTAAAATCTCTTGAATTCATCTCCCATGTACTGAAGGTAGGCCTCTGCATCCTGAAGTGCGTTTCTCTCCTGGAAATTATAGTCCATTACATGGTTGATAACGAAAATCGCAAAAGTGACTGCAAGGAGTCTTCGCGCAAATCGTCTGGCGATCGGCGTCCTTTCCCGATCAAAAATGGACACTCTCTTCCTGTCCTCCCCGGACACCAGACAAATGACAGTCGAACAGGCCATAAGCCCCAAGCCCCCGAAAAGGATCATCGGAACAGCGCAGTTCCTGACCACTTCATAGGCCCTGTTCATATTATCCCTGTGTGTCAGAAGGACCGCGTACATGTGAAAGTCTTCCGTTACGGCGCCTATAAAGAAGGACTGTCCTGCCGGCGCCCTTTTCCCTCTGTAAAAAAAGACTCTCATAAGCGCGCCAAAGATTCCTGCAAGCATTGTTGTCAGGCTGCAGGCAACAGTCGAAAAACTTGCCATTCCCAGAAACATACCTGCGTAAAATCGCTCAGCACCGCCGAGCACTCCCGCTATGATTCCTGCAAAGGGGTCAAAAAAGAGACCCGCCGCAAGTGGACCGATGTCACGGACATTCAATATCATGTATTTTTCATTGATGCCGAGATGTGTCGCGGCAATGGCGGCGGCCCCGTAAATGAGTCCGATTCCGATCCGCGATCCCCATGTCTGTGCATGCCGGGACTGGTATTTCCATACGGCTGCAGTAATGATCAAATAAAGGATAACCACTGCTGTCATCTTCAGTATCATAGTTGCCATTTTGTCCGCGCTTTCTTCTTGCTGTCATAACTGATATAATTAAATGCATATAAATGCACTATTTCACATAATCAATTATCATTATACAGAAATCACATTGCTTCTGCCACAATGGGGAGGCCTTTCTCCGATACTCCTTCCCTAAGAAAATGGAGAATGAACTATGTCAGGAAACTCTACTTCCCGAACCAATACATTCCATTCTGCCATCCCGCAGCCTGCCCGTATCCGCATCCAGCCGCCCGGTCAGCGCATCTTGCGCTCTGTCATCTCCGTCTGGCTCTGTATGGTCGTCTACGTCCTTCGCGGTATGCGCGGCGAGCCCTTCTACTCGATCATTGCCGCCTTGCAGTGCGTACAGCCTTACTCCTCAAACATGCTCAGAGAGGGCAAAGACCGCATCATTGGTACTCTGGTAGGCGCATTCTGGGGCTCCGCGATCCTCTTTCTGGAGCTCCTTCCTGTTGGAGGCGACTTCCGCACCACAGTGGTCTTCTATATCCTGCTCGGGGTCTTCACCGGACTCGTGATCTACTCCACTGTCCTTTTGAACATCTCACAATACGCTCTCTTCGCCGCCGTTGTCTTTTTGGGCATCGCTGTGTACCATATCGAGGACGCGAATCCCTTCATTCATGTCTTCTATCGTACCCTCGAGACGATCATCGGCGTCGGCGTGGCGATCATCGTCAACTCTCTTCACTTTCCCAGGGTCCGGGACCGCGAAACACTTTTTGTGTCAGGCATCGACCATGTCCTCTTCAGAGAGGACCGGGAACTCAGCCGCTTCACAAAGGTTGAACTCAACCGTTTTCTCCATGACGGCATGCGCTTCTCAGTCTCGACCAAGCAGACTCCCGCTACCGTTCGTGAGATCCTGTCCGGGGTCGACCTGCGTCTTCCCATTATTGCAATGGACGGCGCCGTTCTCTATGACCTCCATACGATGAAATACGTCCGCACTGTCAAAATAGAGCCCGCCCTGGTCAGCCACATCACGGATTTTCTGCACGCTGAGGGGATTCCCTTTTTTGTCAACACTGTACAGGACAACCTTCTTGTCATCTACTTCAAGGACTACAAAGACCTGATCCTGGAGGAAGTCCGCGACACTCACCATCACACCCATCACACCCCTACCCCAGAGGTCGAGGACGAGCCGGTTCCTGATCTGGCCCTCTCGAAGAGCGCCTACATATCCATGGCGAAGCTTTATCACAAAAAGCGGACCTCTCCCTATCGCAACTATGTAAGGACGAACGCGACGATCAATAAAGATGTCCTGTACATTCTGATCATTGACCGCGAAGAGAACATCGACCGTCTCCACGAAAAGCTAAAGGAGCAGCTCTGGATCGACAGATGCCGCATAAATTTTGACTATTTTGACTGTGAGGAAGGGGAAAAGATCCTCCGCATCTATGCGGCGGAAGCTAACCGACCCGCAATGCTCGGATACCTGCAGCGCTATGTGGGCGCCCCCAAAGTCATCACTTTCGGCACTGAAACCGACGAATGCGATGTCCATATCAAAGATGCGGGCCGCGATCAGACGGTCAAAGAACTCAAGAAGCGATTTGAACCTGTCAGCCTGAAAGGCTGGAAAAATATACTGCATATGTAAAAAAAGAGCCGCAGCTTCCGTTTAAGGAGCTGCGGCTCTCTCGATTCAGATTAAATGTATGACATTCAGCGGACTGTAACTGAAGGAAACAACTTCCGGGATTTTGCTTGCGAATTCCTTAATGTCCTTGTATTCAATCGCATTGGCTCCTCGCACGACAAATTCAAACTCTGTCACCCCATCCCGCTGCCAAGTGATGTTGCTGCTTGTCAGTTGAACTCCCCAGCTTGTGAACTGTTCTCTCAACAGCTCCTCAAACTTTTCGCTGTCTTTCACTATGAACTTCAGCTGATAGCCGTCGTAGGATTCCGCGCCGATCGGCATTCTGTAGAACACGTACTGCAGAAGCCACAACAGCACAGCCGTAAAAGCAACCACCACATACATGCCCGCTCCGACCGCGAGGCCGATGCCGGCAGTCATCCAGATCCCGGCAGCTGTAGTCAGTCCCTTGATGCTGCTGCCCACCTTGAAGATCACGCCCGCGCACAGAAAAGATATACCGCTGACAGCCTGCGCGGCGACTCTGGCGGGATCCGCGCCTTTACTTCCCAAAACTTCCATTCCTGTAGTCTGATTCAAATCCGCAAAACCGTATTTGGAGACCAGCATAATCAGTGCCGCAGTGACACATACTATGATGTGCGTGCGAATGCCGGCTTCCTTGAAACGTTTGCTCCGCTCAAGTCCGACCATACCGCCGACCAAAAATGCCACCACAAGGCGAATACAGAAGTCCGCGTACTGTGCTGTTGTAAACTGATTAAAATAGTAACTCGCCAGTGTCATGCTCATTTCTCCTAGATGAAATCAATATGAGTCTATTGCACACAGAAAACTTCTCAGATATTTGAGAAGACAAAACTGTATGTTGACAGCAGGTTTCCCAGATCGTCTTCCACCTCAGCATTGATAAAACATAGCTTCCTGCCCCGTTTGATCACTTTCGCGCGGCTTCGAAGTTCCATAGCCTCCGGGGCTGCTCCACGCAGGTAGTTCACATTCCCGCTCACGGTGACGCCGTTCCCGCCGGTGCTCAGATAAGCCATGCCCGCAGTATTGTCTGCCAGATTGAACAGAACAGCTCCGTAGGGCACATTGTAGAAATTTCTATCTTTTGACATAAGCGGGGCTGACGCCTCCGCTTCTCCGTCCTCAACTCTCGAAAATCTGATTCCGAATTTGCTTTCGATATCCTCCAGCCCCATTCGGATCGCTTCTTCACTGTTCTTAGGGGTCATTCTCGTCACCACGCATTCCTTTTAGTTGTACTCTTATAATAATGTTCTGCAGTTTAGAATGCAAAGGGAAAAGGGACCTCTGGGGTCCCTTTTTCCCTTGGGACCTCTGGGGTCCCTTTTTCTCTTGAGACCTCTGGGGTCTCAATTTACCATCTTCCGCCGCGCATGCCGCCCATTCCGCCTCCCATCATCTGATTGGATACGGTGTCAGTCTCAGTCCCATTGACGATCAGCGTGCATCCTGTCTTCTGGCAGGTTCCGTCATAGTCGAAAGCACTCTGGGCAGTAATATCAAGCGTTCCTCCTGTGAGGATCAGATTAGCGTTGGAGTCGACTGCGTCTGTATCGCCTGATCCCATCACGATCGTGACATAGCCTCCGGTAATTTCAAAGGCAGGTGTGATCTTAGCCGATTTGTAAGCCGCGTTAATACCATCGTCGCTGGCCTCGATATTAATCGTACCGCCGTTTACCTGAATCCAGGTCGCTTCAAGACCTTCATGAGCCTTAAGGTTCAGTTCGCCGTCATCGATCTGAATGATCGTCGTAGCATGAACAGCGTCATCATCGGACTCGACATTGAGCGTACCGCCGCAGATATAGACAAATCCTACAGTGTCATCTTCATCGTTCTCCGCGTGAAGAGCGTCTTTCTTTGTAGCGATGTTAATGGTGCCGTCCGCAATACGAATTGAGTCATTGGCTTCCAGTGCATCCGAAGTGCAGGTGATGTTGATCGTGCCTCCGGTGATCTTGAGATCATCCTTGCTGGTCACTCCGTTGTCCGTGGACTTGATCGTAAGAGTTCCTGTTCCGTTCAAAACCAGATCATCCTTGCTGAAGATCACTGCGTCTGTGTTGGTATCGCCGTCAGCTGTGAAGGTTCCGGTTACTGTAAGGGCGTTCTCCGTGCTCGTAGTGGTTACAAATACCTTGTCCGCACTCTTTACATAGATGCAGGGAGTGCTGTCATTTGTTATGGATACGCCGTCGAGAACAATCTGAACCTTGTCCTCATCGCCTGCTTCTACCACGATAGACGCGTTTGCTGCAGTTCCGGTGATCACATAGACACCCTCTGAGGTGATCTTAATGGTCTGTCCATCCGTGATCGTGTATTTCTGCGCTTCGCTCAGGTCCGCCGTCTGCTCAAGGTCTCTGCTGGTGAACATATCCGTCGTATCGAGCGCGCCTCCGCTAACCATGTTCAGGGAAGCGGTCGCCGCCGCATCTTCCGCAACATCCTCAGAGACCGTTACCGTCCCTGCGCTGTCTAATGTGTAACCCGAGACCTCTGGGGTAGCTTCAGCGGTGTATCCAGAGACCTCTGGGGTGGTGGTCTCAGTTCCGAATGCACCGGCCATTACTGTAAAGCCTGCTGCCACCGAGATCATAAATGCTGCTGTTCCTGCTGCCGCTATTTTAAGATAGTTGTTATTTTTCATGATTAACTCCTTTCTTGTTCTCTGTTGATGATGCCATTATTCAATACGAACCTTATTTGAAACTTAGTTTTCCGCTCATTTTCATTTTTTTGCCAAAATAATGAAACAAATAAATAAAGAGACATGCCGCATAACAGCATGTCTCCTTATATTTTCCGTGATGCCCCGGCAGCCCTTGCCGCCGCTGCTTAGTCTATAAAACGGATCGCCGTCCCATAGGCTACGACCTCCGCCGCGCTCTGCATGACAGAGGAAGAACCGTAACGGACACCGATAACAGCATCCGCATCAAGCGCCTCAGCTTCATCGACCATGCGCTTGGTGGCGATCGCTCTCGCCTCCGCGATCATCTCTGTGTAGCCGACGATCTCGCCGCCCACCAGAGTCTTCATTCCTGCCATGAAGTCCTTGCCCAGGTTCTTGCTCTGAACAACGGTTCCTTTTACAAGTCCCAGAATCTCATAGTTCTTTCCGGGCCAGTTTTCAATAGTTGCGAGCTTCATCTAATTCTCCTCCTTTAATTTCT
>CAMOIJ010000021.1 GCA_946615865.1 uncultured Lachnospiraceae bacterium
GGACGGGTACAACAACTATAGTTATGCATCGAACTTATTCGGGAGCAGCGGCCTGTCGTCACTGGAGACGATCTACGTCCTGCCCGAGTCGCTCGATGCCTATAAGACTGCATACAGCAATATTCCCAGCAGGATCACGATTACCGCGGATACGCTTACAATACCTGTTTCCAAACTGAGCATTGTTTGTGCTGCAAGTAGTTCTGCGGAGATATCCTGGAACCCTGCGATCAGTGAGAGTGTCATCGGCTACAGAGTGTACCGAGATGATACTCTGGTTTCTGATACAGAAAATACAAACTTTTATGAGAACGGTCTTGAAGAGGACACCACATATGAGTATTCGGTAGTCGGATATACAGAGGCAGGTGAAGAAACAGCGCCTGCCAGGATCAGTGTGACGACAAAAGGGCCGGATGTGATCAGTGTGAACTCTGAAAACGGGTATCATAAGGTCGGTCTGACCAAAAACAAGCTTGTGGCTGTTGTCGCGGATACGAAGAACCTGAAGGATGCAGTAGGACGGTTTTACTATTTTGACAACTATGATAACAAGATGCCGATCAGCACAGAGATCGGGGAATACAGCCATATAAAAGACGGGCAGGTATCTTACAGTGCCAACTGGAATGTTTCCGCCTTGGAGGCGAATACCTATGAGGTGGTCTTTGAACTGACAGACAGAGACGGCAAGACTGCTTCAGCCTCAGCGAATATTGAGGTAGAGAATTCTGTGCCCGAGGCTGTTTCGAGTCTGACGGCAGTTGGCGATACGAACCAGATCGTACTGTCCTGGTCGATGGCACACGAGATTGATACGCAGAAATACAATATCTACAGGAGAAGTGAGGAAGAGGACGAGTTCAAGCTGATCAAGAAGATCTTCAAGAGAGATATTCTTTCCTATACGGATACGAAAGCTGACAAGCCTCAGAAATACTATTATTACATAACGACCGTTAACAGTCTGGGAACCGAAGGCGTTCCGTCGCAGACTGCTGTTGCTATACCCAGAACGGACACAGAGGCACCCAGAGTAGTTCAGCTGACCCCCGTAAACGGAAGCGTGATCGGAGGAAATGTTGAGTTCTATGCGAATGCGCAGGACAATGTAGCTGTTGTCAAAACAGAGATTTACCTCTCAACTGATGACGGCGAGAGCTGGGAACTTCTCAGTTCTACGAAGAACAACTACTCCAGGTGTACTCTCGATACCAAACTGATCGAGAGTGAGACGATCAAGGTAAAGGGAGTGGCGTATGACGCCGCAGAAAACCAAAGCACGGATTTGGTCTATGTATATAGGATTGACAATATCGGACCTGAGAAGGTTACAGGTCTCTCCTATGAGAGTACAGCGACAACCATAACACTTAAGTGGAACGATGTTACAGATGAAGATTTTGCCTTCTTCAGAGTTGAACAGCAGGTTGGAGAAGACGAGTTTGTTAAAGTTCAGGATGTCAACAAGACACTGGGCGTGAATATTTATGGCCTCCAGTCGGATACAGAGTATACCTACAGAGTCACGGCGTATGACCAGCTCGGAAACCGGGGAGAGGAATCGGATCTGATCACAGCGGCTACGCAGAGAGATACACAGGAACCTGTAGTTACAGCGATTTTGCCCAGCGCGGATTATTATAATTCCAATATTCCTGTGAGGATCACTGCTAAGGACAATACGGCGATCAGCAGCATGGTTGTTCAGTACTCAAGAGATGCGGTCACATGGACAGATTATGAGACCATTGAATTTAGCGGAAACAAGCAGACTGAAACTGCTTCTGTGACCTTTGACATTGAGAGCATTGGTGAAGGAGCTATTTATATTCGAGGAGTTGCCGAGGATATTTACGGCAACACAGGAGACAGCTCACAGAATGCGCCGTATGTCCAGTACATTATTGATCTCACTGCGCCTTCAGCACCTTCAGGGGTGAACACAAATGCCATAACCGGTGCTATTGAGATCAAGTGGGATATGGGCACAGAGGAAGACATCGACGATTACATTGTCTATCGCTCGACAGATGGGGAGAACTTTACCAAGCTTGCCGAGAAACTGTACTCTGTCAATTATTGGGATAGAAGTGCCGAGAAAGATCAGGTTTATTATTATAAGGTGGCGGTAAGAGACCAGGCCGGGAATATTAGTGAAGATTCGGAGGTCGTATCGATATCGCTCCCACTCGACACGGAGGAGCCGAAGATCCTGAGTTTTGTCCCGGAGAATGGCAGTCTGATCGGCCCTTCCAACAGAGAGTTTAAGCTGCTGGCTTCCGACAACTGGAGACTTTCCTCTGTACTGATCACATATACGGTGAATGATTTTGACCAGATCATCCTTTTGAACGTCAATGACATAAAGGATTACTATAAGCTTTTCACTGCTAATCTGCCGATCGAGTCGTTTAAAGACGGAGATGTTATTAAAGTAACCGCGACCGTGACAGATGCACAGGGATTGTCGGTTACTCAGAGTGATATTACATATACAGTCGATAAAACAGCACCCAGAGTCAGCAATGTGATGGCGGAGGGAAGCACCGACCACATTGCTGTCACCTGGAACGGAAACGAGGAGACAGATCTCGCCGGTTACAGGATCTACAGAAAAACGGCGAACGGGAATTATTCGTTAATTGCACAGAAAGCTGTGAACCCGGGGGCTTCCGCTTACTTCTATGAGGACTACAACGCCCAGAGCAAAGAGACCTACTACTATAAGGTGGAGGCACTGGACAGAAGAGGAAACAGTTACAGCAAAGAGACAGAAGCAGCATGGCTGATCACTTTGCCGGAAGTAAAGGCGGCTCTGTCTGCGGAAGCGGTCATGGAACTTGACGTCGAATACTATTTTGACGGGACTGCGTCCTTTGCTGATCTTGGAATCGCGGAATATGAATTTGACTTTGGCGACGGAACGGTTGTAACCGGAACGTCTGCGAAGGTTGTGCACAAATATGTAACGACAGGAGAGTATAAGGTCAAACTGACAGTAACTGACACAGAAGGCAGTAAGTCGGTCGCAGAGACTGACGTCAAGGTTGAGGAGGCAAGGCTTCTCGGTTCAGTCAGCGTGAAAGTAGTCGATGCTTCCGGAACGCCGATTGTTGGAATGCCTGTATATTTTGACATTGAGAACACATCGGAAAATGTCAGTTACACGAACGATAAGGGATTAGTCAGTTTCATCGCGAGCGCCGGCGCATATATGGTGGGCGCATATGGAGACGGCTATCTTCCTGTCAAGAGCGGCATCGCGGTCCGGGCAGGCACAGAGACAAATCTGACACTGACGATGGTCAACCAGCCAATCGTAACGGGAGAATTCGAAGTCAATCGAATGACGCTGGATGAGATCATTGCGGCCGGAATTGACGTTACGGATCCTGCCAATCAGCAGGTCGTTCGCATGATAATCCACTTGGAGTACGGGAACAAACCAATCACTATGAATGTGGTGACGAACGGAACCCAGATTTATTCCGGTGAGACAACGATCGTAGAGACTTCTGAGGGAAGACGTCAGCTCACAGCAACAATGCTGCAGTTCGAAAGCAGTTCAAGCGGAAGTTCAGGGTCGGTTAACCTGCCGCCTTCATATTCCGTCGTTGCGATCATGGATATTCCGGTCGAAGCTTCGTACTTGAAGGAGTTCTTCGATGTCAAGCTTCACATTGTAAATAATGCGGATCCGGAATTTGTACTTAGTCATAACACAGTTACGCTGAATATTCCTGACGGAATGTCGCTGGTGGATAGTCTGCAGACTTTGGATTCCAATACATTTTTCTTTGATCAGCTGGCAGGGCAGGAGCAGACTACGCTCGCCTGGATCCTCAGAGGTGACGAGGCAGGAGAGTATGACCTGACAGCGGACTACTCAGCAGTACTTGAACAGTTCAATCAGCCTGTAACCGCGGTGTTCAAAACAGAGAATCCGATCAAGGTTAACGGACTGGAGGCAATGAAGATCATTGCGGATATCAATACCAGAATCATTAACGGCGGACTCTATTTTGACCTGTCGCTGCAGAACGTTGGAACTGCGGAGATGTATCTCCCTAATATTAAGGTAGCCGACAGCGTATTGATCGAGTACGAAAAGAGTGCAAACGCGTCAGAAGGAAACGATTTTACTCCGGCTGTTAAGCGAGTAAAGGCTATCGGAGCTGAGATCCGCAATTCCAGCGGATATGTACAGACTCTCGACGCGCTTGATTACAGCGATCTGGAAGTCGGAAGTGCCAATTATGACGAGCAGATCAGGGAAAGAAATATAGAAGTTATGTCTCTTGCCGTCGGCGAAATGCTGACACGGAAATATGTCTGCTACGACAGCATAAGCTCAGATGATATTGCATATCTGGTTGAAGCAATCTACAAAGTGGCAGAAGACTATGGCATACAAGTTCAGATCAACCGCGTTGATATGGACCTTTATGACAATGAGAACGCTGATGAAAAGGCAGAATCTTTCTATACAGATGCCACAAAGAGAGCGCTTTATGAGTACTTTACCGATTACGATAATGACAACTTCTACTACTATATGCAAGCGCTCAAAGATGATAATGACACATGGAAAAAGCTTGGAGAAGCTTTCTACCGCTCGACGGACTGTGTCCTTAATCTGAATTGGAATTTGTTTACAAACGAGGACGTCGAGGACATTACCAGGAAATATGTCGTTCAACTACTTGAAGACGAGGGATTCTCATCCACTGTGGAACAGAAAGTCGACGATAAATTCCTCAAGGTAACGAAGAGTGTACTCAGTACCTTTAAATCAGGTCTGCCGGATACAGAAGTCGAGAGAGGCTTCGCCGAACTTGTGGACACCTTGAGCAACGGAGAGACCGTCCGCAGCCTGGCAGGTACCTTGAAGAATGAAGGAAGTGATGCGTTTTATGACAGACTGATCGGTTACGCACTCAGCACGGAAGCAGGCGTTGTGATTGAATATGTTAAGAATCACTATTCCCGTGATGATGTTTCCGGCTGGCTTGGAGAAGCGATCTCAGGTGAGATTTCTGATATCAATACAGTGCTCGGCCATATCTCTACCGGAATCTCGGCGTGGAACAAGTCGGTTGAGCTGACGAACCAGCTGATGACGATCAGTGCAGCTCACTCAGAAGCGGAAGAACTATTTGCTATTCTGGAGAACCATCCTGAAATTAACGGTATAGTTTATGAGGAGATTAAGAAGGAACATGAAGGCCTTCTGAAAGGGTACGAGAAACAGTGCGATATCTTTGTTGAAGAGTTCATGAAAGCAGAAGCGACCGGTCAGCTCGCGGGCGGCTTTAGCAGTATAGTCAAAGTATTGGATAAGGCATACGGAATCAAGACACTAAAGACAGGCACAGTTATTTCTGCGATCAAACTTGGCTTTAACACGATGAACTATGTGTTCAATTGGAAGGAGAATGTGAGTGCTCTGCAAGAACTTCGAGTTTCTGCTGCACTGACACATGCCCTGAGATCTGAGACGATACAGAGCCGGGTTTCGAATGACAGTGAACACTTCCTGGATTCTCTGAAATACCTTATCAAAATGAGAATAGAAGGAGAGAAAGCTTATATCGGTATTGTTAAGGGAGAGAATAGAGAACAGGAAATCCTTGGTAAAATCAATGCGGAATGCGAAAACGCGAACTTCGAGAATCTTAACGAATACTACGACATGTTCCGCACACGGGCTATCAACTATCGCGACATCCTTTACAGCAATATAGTTACTGTCGATGGAATTCCGATCGCGCCTGTAGTTGATATTGATTACAGCGCGGAGACGATCAAGGAGGCGCTCGGAGCAAACTACGAGTACAGCTTCGACGGAGAGAACTGGACTGTCTGTGACGACCAGAGGTTGGCCCTGAATCCCGGAACCATTGGAAGACATCTGTGGGTCAGAAGAAAAGAATCCTCTGAAAACCTGGCAGGCAACATTACCAAATTGTATGTTCCGCAGAGACCCAGAATGTCTACAGATGTTACGGCAAAATATAAAACCGGCGTATACTATATTGACGGACTGGAAGGTGACTATGTCTATGCTTTGACTGACGTGAATAACGCAGATGCGGAGCTAGTTCAGAAAGTCACAGTGGACAGCGCTGAGACCGCACAAATCGCAAATGACCAGTACTATCCGTATATGGTGATCGCGAAAGACGCGTCGATGTTCAGCTTCAGGTCGTATTCACGAGTATTTGAAGTAGAGAAGGCCGTACTGCTCTCCACGAGCATGGACAGCGAAGCTGGTGAAGTAACAGGAGCCGGAGAATACTGGATCGGAGAAACCGCGCACCTAAAGGCAACGCTCAATCCCGCATACAGATTTGAAGGCTGGTACAAAGACGGAATGCTTCTGTCAATGGAAGAGGAGATCGACTATGAGGTTGAGGGCGACGCTTCGATAGAGGCACGAACCAAGATCAAACCGGTAATCACCAAGCAGCCGGAAGACGTAAGTGTCTATGCCGGTGAGAAGGGCATCTTCACAATCGAAGCAACAGGAGAGAACCTGCAGTACCAGTGGCAGAGAAGTACTAACGGCAAAAAGTGGGTCAACTGCGGATCCAGAGGATGCAAGACCGATACGTTCGGCTTCACTATGGAGGACCGGTTTGACGGACGCTTGTATCGCTGCATGGTTACTGACGGAATAACAGAAATTTACAGTAATGCTGTAAGACTTAATTTGTTGTCAGTGGAGATCACGCAGCAACCGGAAAACATCTCCGTATACGCAGGCGAAGAGACAACACTTACTGTAACAGCTACAGGAGATAACCTGAAATATCGCTGGCAGTGGAGCAAAAACGACAGTCCCTGGAAGAATTGCACATCGATCGGAAGTGATACAGATACTTTCACCTTCGTGATGGAGCCAAGATTTGACGGACGCAAATACCGCTGTGTGATCACTCGAGGCAAGTCACAGATCTTCAGCGATGCAGTAGATCTTTCATTGAAGCCGCTGAGCATCATAAATGCGCCTGAAGATGTGAAGGAATCAGCCGGCAAACAGGTTACCTTAAAAGTAGAGGCAGACGGACTGAACGTGCAGTACCAGTGGGAGCGCAGAAAGAGCGCAACCGGCAGCTGGAGAAGCTGCTTCTCGGAAGGCTGCGACACCGATACATTCAGTTTCGAACTCATGAGCTCTTACACCGGTCGCCAGTATCGATGCAAGATTACGAACGGCTATGAGACGGTTTATACAGAGCCGATTAATATTGAAGTTGTTGAATGACAATTGATGTATTGATAAGTAACGACAGGAAACAGTGCGCTGAACAGAGTATGTTCAGCGCATTGTTTTTATCTAGGGCGATTTATTATTCAATACATAATAAAAGTAAAAAAAGCAATATAAACATCAAAGTTGTGTGATAGAATTGTAATATATTTCGCGTTAGACTATTACTATTTTATTGAATTATTTTGAAAGGAAAGACATGAAAAGGAATGTAATCGCAATTCTTCTGAGTATCTCTTTGATTGCAGGATCATTTGGCGCGGTACCATCATATGCTGCGGAAGTAACAGCACAAGAAGAAATAACGGAAAATGAGCAGGGTGGGGCAAGTGTGCCCTCAGAAGATGAGTTATCAGCGTCAGGGGAAGAAGAGGCAGCCGCGATTGCTTCCTCTCAGAGTGCTGATGGACAGTCTGTTGAGAATGAGCCTGTCGGAGGAGAAGAGCAGATTATATCCAATGAAATAGAGGAGCCAGGCAATGGAATCACTCAAGAATTGGATGAGAATGAAATTACAGAAGAAGGCCTTTCTGATGAAGAAGCTATAGGTGAAGAAGCCGGAAGCGCAGCGACAGATGTAGATACTGAAATAGCGGCTGTTGTTGAACCGACCGTAGAAAGTACAAAGGGGAAAGAGGCAGCGCTGGAGGGAGAGGTAGTTGTAGACTCTGGTGAAAGTGGCGATTTATTGTGGGAATTAACAGGTGATGAAGCTGGAATGGTTTTAAGAATCAGCGGAAATGGCTATATGACTAGCTATCAAGAAGGATCAGCACCATGGGCGACATATAGACGTTTAATTGAAACGGTAATTGTTGAAGAGAATGTAAAGTCAATAGGAAGTTACGCCTTTTATGGACTAAACAACATGACCAGTATAACTCTACCAAGTAGTATGAGGATGGGAATTGGCATGGAAGCGTTTGCTAGCTGTTCCAGTTTAACCAGCATTGATATACCGAACGGAATCGATAGTATAGGTTATGGGGCTTTTCATAATTGTTCTGGTTTAAAGAGTGTTTCGATTCCGGATAGTGTGACTCGGATAGATGCCCATGCGTTTAGAAACTGTTCCAGTTTAAAAAATATATCGATTCCTAACAGTGTGACTACAATAAGTATGTATGCGTTTTTTGATTGTGATAGTTTGGAAGAGATAGTTATTCCTGAGAATGTCACTGCGCTAAATGAAGCTGTGTTTTCAAATTGTGATAGTCTTACATCAGTAACAATTGAAGGAAGGTTGACAATAATAGGTGAAGGTGCTTTTGGCGCTTGTGTCAACCTAACTGATTTTACTATACCTGAGACTGTATCAATAATAAAACAAAAAGCTTTTTCCAGGTGCACTTCATTAGAGGAGATAACAATCCCTAAATATGTTGAAAGCGTGGGCTGGCAGGCTTTTTATGGTTGCATTAATCTAGAAGAAGTAATTATTCAACCAGGAGTTGAGCTAGTATATAATGGGGCATTTTCAAATTGTAGTAATTTGAAACACATATCAATACCAAACACTGTGACATCATTAGGGCAAGGTACCTTAAGGGATTGTACATCATTAACTGAAATAGTAATTCCTGAAAGTGTATCGACTTTAGAATTGGATTTGTTTAATGGCTGCAATGGTTTAAAAACAGTATCACTCCCAAATAGCATTGTTTCTATTCAGGATAATGTCTTTAAAGGTTGCAATAGTCTGGAACAAATTGTGATTCCTGAAGGTGTTACTAGTATAGGAAATGATGCTTTTTCGAATTGTCCACAATTATGTGTCATTGTGTATATTGGCAGTTTTGCTGAGAATTATGCTATAGAAAATAATATTAGATACAGGGCTATATGTAAAAACCATTCTTGGGATGTTGAGTACTCAATTGACAAGGTACCGACATGTCTTGAGGAAGGGACAGAGTCAATACATTGTTCTATATGTGGCGTTATAAAAGAAGGAACCGAAAGAACGCTTGATAAAACAGATCATAACTACGGTGATTGGAGAGTAGTAAATGAAGCAACCTGCACTTCTGATGGTAGTAGAGAAAAAGAATGCATAATCTGTGAGGATAAGGTTACTGAAGTAATTCCTGCAACTGGACACGACTACAGCGAATGGAGGGTCTTGCAAGAACCAACGTGTATCAATGATGGGGTGAAATGTATTTGTTGTTCAATCTGCGGAGAGGAGCAAGACGGAGGCGAAACTGCTATCCCTGCATTAGGTCATATGTGGGAAGATCAATACACAGTGGATCAAGAAGCAACGTGTATTGATAATGGCTCTGAATCAATCCACTGCGCAGAGTGTGATGCGATCAATGAGGAAACAATCCGTGTGATATCGAAGAAAGAGCACGCATACGGAGACTGGACAGTAATAAAAGAAGCAACGTGTACAGAAGCAGGAAGCAAGGAGAAAGTGTGCGCGGACTGCGGAGATAAGGTAACAGAAGAGACCCCTGCGAAAGGCCACTCCTGGAAAGAAGAGTATACGGTTGACCAGGAAGCAACGTGCACGGAGGAAGGCTCTGAATCGATCCACTGCGCAGAGTGTGATGCGATCAATGATGAAACGATCCGTGTGATACCGAAGAAAGAGCATGCATACGGTGACTGGACAGTAACAAAAGAAGCAACGTGTACAGAAGCAGGAAGCAGGGAGAAAGTGTGCGCGGACTGCGGTGAAACGGATACAGTCGAGATTCCTGCATTCGGCCATCTATATGGAGAAGTCATTATCGAACCGACATGTACGACCGGAGGATATACGATTCATGTCTGCGGCCGCTGCGGCGACAGCTACATAGACCATGAAACCACCCCCACAGGTCATTCCTTCACCGACTGGGTCGTTGATAACGATTCCACCTGCACAGAAGAAGGTATCCAGCACAGGGAATGCGAGGACTGCGGATATACTGAGACCAAGGGGATCAATAAGAAAGAGCATTCTTTTGACACAGAGTACACTGTGGACAAGGAGCCGACCTGCACGGCGGACGGAAGCAAGTCCTACCACTGCACATCGGAAGGTTGCACAGCAACAACGGGCAGTGAAGTGATCCCGGCGACAGGACACGCTTACGGCGACTGGACGGTCACAAGGGAAGCAACGTGCACGGAGAGCGGCGAGATGGAGCGGACTTGTGCAGTCTGTGATGAGAGCGAAACAGTCGAATTTGGCGCCAGAGGCCATGTCTGGTTGAAGGTATATACAGTTGACCAGGAAGCAACCTGCACGGAGGAAGGCTCTGAATCGATCCACTGCGCAGAGTGTGATGCGATCAATGATGAAACGATCCGTGTGATACCGAAGAAAGAGCATGCATACGGTGACTGGACAGTAACAAAAGAAGCAACGTGTACAGAAGCAGGAAGCAGGGAGAAAGTGTGCGCGGACTGCGGTGAAACGGATACAGTTGAGATTCCTGCACTCGGTCATCTATATGGTGAAGTTGTTATCGAACCGACCTGTACAACAGGAGGACATACGACTCATGTCTGCGGCCGCTGCGGCGACAGCTACATAGACCACGAAACCACCCCCACAGGCCATTCCTTCACCGACTGGGTCGTTGATAACGATTCCACCTGCACAGAGGAAGGCATCCAGCACAGAGAATGCGAGGCCTGCGGATATACTGAGACCAAGGGGATCAATAAGAAAGAGCATTCTTTTGATACAGAGTACACAGTGGACAAGGAACCGACCTGCACGGCGGACGGAAGTAAGTCTTACCACTGCACATCAGAAGGGTGCACAGCGACAACGGGCAGCGAAGTGATCCCGGCGACAGGACACGCTTACGGCGACTGGACGGTCACAAGGGAAGCAACGTGCACGGAGAGCGGCGAGATGGAGCGGACTTGTGCAGTCTGTGATGAGAGCGAAACAGTCGAATTTGGCGCCAGAGGCCATGTCTGGCTGAAAACACCTACTGTTGATCAGGAAGCGACCTGTACCGAAGCGGGATCCGAATCGATCCGCTGCGCGGTATGCGACGAGATCAAAGAGGGTTCAGTGCAGGCAATCCCGCCAAAGGGGCACAGGCTGATCCATTTCGAGGCTGTTGAACCGACATATGAGAGCGACGGCAACATTGAGTATTACAGGTGTGAGCAATGCGATCATATTTTTGGAGATCAGAACTGTGATATTGAGATCTCGGCAAGTGACATTGTTATTCCGGCACTGGAGTGGATATCTGTCAATCAGGTCAGCCTGAATAAGAGCGAGATCACTATAAACCGCTATGTTAAAGAGCAGCTTGAAGTCACGGTATCTCCCGAAAACGCAACCAACAAGAGAGTGAACTGGGCATCTTCTGACGAGAACGTAGCTATAGTAGATGAGAATGGCGCAGTTACAGGCAACGGCTTTGGTGATGCAGTCATCACGGCAACAGCAGAAGATGGCGGTATCTCTGCGCAGTGCACGGTTCATGTCGTGAGCAGGGTCAAAATAGTGACACAGCCTGCCAACAAAGCTGCGGAGTCCGGTGAGACAGTAGCTTTCACAGTGGAGGCTGAAGGAAACGAACTGAGTTATCAGTGGCAGTGGAGCGCAGATGGGACAACATGGAAGAATTGCGCATCTGCCAGTTACAATGCCGCTACATTCACTTTCGTGATGAAAGAGAAGTACGCAGGACGCCAGTACCGCTGCATTGTTTCCGGAGAAGGTGAGATCATTACATCAGATGCGGCGCTTCTGAGCCTGAAAGAGGAGGAAAAGTTTAAAGTACAGCCGACAGATGCTGAGGCAGCAGACGGTGAGATGGCTTCATTCCATGTTGAATTTGAAGGAGACAGCCCCACCTATCGATGGCAGTGGAGTGCAAATGGAACGGTATGGAAGAACTGCACGGGTTCCGGTTACAACACAGATACCTTCAGTTTTGTAATGAAGGAAAAATATGAAGGCTGGAAGTATCGTTGTGTAGTAAAGGATGGAACTGAAACATATACATCGAATGTTGCAACACTTAAACTCGGCAAGTCATTGAAGATAACACTGCAGCCTGAGGATGCAACCGTATCAGCCGGTCAGAGTGCTCTCTTCCATGTAGAAGCTGAAGGAAGCAGCCTGAGCTATCAGTGGCAGGTGAGCAGCACCGGAACAACATGGAAGAACTGCACGGGTGCAGGCTATAACACGGATACTTTCAGTTTCACAACAAAGAGCACTTTCTCTGGACGCAAATACCGCTGCAAGATTTCTGATGGAACGAATACAATCATTTCAGACAGTGCAGAGCTGACCGTCACAGAGTAATAGTGATCAGATTAGAAACTTGAAATCACCTATCACCTATACCTAGTACCCACGTTCACGTTGGTGCCTGACACCATTAAATTTTATAAACGTAGTAATTTGTATTGACGAATTTGGAGGCTTGTGCTATTGCTATAGTAAGTTCGTATCTGTTTTAGATGAAAGAGGAGCAGGTGAGAAATGACTATATCGGAGAGGATATTTGAACTGCTGGATAAGCGTGGGATGAGCCAGAAGGAGTTTTCAGAGAAGACGGGGATTGCCCAGAGCAGCATAAGTGACTGGAAGAGGAAGAAGACGAATCCTGTGAGCGAGAAGATTCTGATCATCTGCAACGTGCTGGATGTGACGCCTTATGAGCTTCTGGGAGGTACTGACGGAGTCGGAAGCCGAAGCAACCCGTCCGATATGATACTGATCGACAAGAATTCGGAATATGGCAGCGCTATAATGGATTTTCTTGCCCTGGATAGAGGAAATCAGGGAAGGCTGCTCGGATACCTGAAAGCGCTTACAGAAATGCGGCAGGACAGCTGAACGGCAGAGAGTTGGAGAGATCTGTAGGTCTCTCCTTATAAATACAGCAGATATTCGCATAAACGATATAATTGCTATAAACAGCAGAGTTGAAGATGCACAGGGAAGAAAGAGGGGCAGAGAGACGAGAAAAAAGAGGGAATGGTATGAAGGGGCAAGTTACCACATCATGGGAAGAGGCAACCGGCATGGCGTGATCTATCGCGACAGGGATGACTATGGCCTTTTCCTCAGGCTGTTGAAGGAAGTACAGAACAGGTACCCGTTTGTCCTTCAGGCATACTGCCTGATGACGAACCATTTTCATCTGGAACTTACGACTGTGAACGACCCGATCTGGAAGATCATGCAGCCGGTGATGAACCATTACGCCCGGATGTTCAATCAGAAATATGGCTATGATGGACACCTGTTTGATTCCCGGTACACGTCCTGCCTGATAGAGGATGACAGGTATTTTCTGGAAGTCAGCAGGTATATACACTTGAACCCAGTCAAAGCTGCAATGGTTAGGGAACCGCTTGCATATGAATACAGCAGCTACCGGCATTATATGACTGATGGCAGCAGGAAGGGGAGATCGTGATAGATACATCCCGGGTGCTGGGGGCTTTTGGGACAGACCCGCGCGAACAGTACCGCATATTCGTGGAAGGGAAGATCTCCCATGCGGAACAAGAGATGCTGATTAAGAAAGAAATGAAGGAGAACGAGTTATGGCAGCCTTGGTAAGGAGCGAGGGGCATAGCACTGAAATGAATCTAATTTATTAAGGCATTACAAAATGCATTGCAAAATGCAGTTCAATTTAGTTATACTTTATTGAGGGGAGATAAATGTACGAGTATTTTGAGTTTAATATAGAGGATGCCCAGTTTGAGTGGGATGAAGAGAAAGATCACTTAAACTTTACTAAACATGGAATATACTTGGAAGAGTTGGAAAGGTGCTGTTTGTGGTATGCACATTAAGAAAAAAGAATACAGTACGAATAATATCTGCACGTACAGCATCACTTCCGGAAAGAGAAAGGTATGAAGATGGTGAATGTGAGTTTTAAGGAATTAAATGCCGAATTGACCAGAGAGGAGCTTGAAGAGTTAGAAAACGCTGCGGCTCGTACTATTAAATACGATGAAGATAGTCCGGAAATGACAGAAGAAATGTTGAAGCAGTTTAAGCGGATGAAACAGAATAGCAGGACTAAGCAAACTGCTTCAATACGTCTGTCAGAAAAGGCGCAGAGATTTTCCAAAGCATATGGAAAAGGCTATACATCTTTTCTCAGCCGCCTGATCGATGCAGCTCTTGATGACGATACACTCGTTAAGAAATGCTTGTGACAATTATAAAGTAAAGAATAGTGTGCTTGGAGAGGATAGATAAGGTTACATCTTGATGTGGAGAATAATGGCCTACAAGGAGAACTATGATACCAATCATCGACATGCACTGTGACACAATTTACAAGATCTACGAGCTGCGGCGCAAGGGGCAAGACGTCGAACTTCGCAGCAATAATCTGCATATGGATTTGATGCGCTGTCAGCGGCGGGCTTTACGACCGAGGAGATTGAGGAGATCTTTTGGCGCAATGTGATGAGGGTGTATGCGAAGGTGCTGGGGTGAGCAGAGGAAGTGCCGGGGTGAGCAGCTGCAGGCGCTCTCATCTGTTCGATTTGCGAGCATTCGGGGGATGGCTTTGAGAGGATCATGCGGCAGATAACTTAAAAGAATTGACAGTTTTCGCTCCGGTATGTCGCGATTTATGATATTCCGTTCGCTTTTTTGGGGCATATATGCGTGTGTGAGGACCCTTTATTCTTAACATTTGACCGAAAACATGATTTTAAACGTAGATTCGTATTATTAAACGATTAAGTGAGCTTCAAAGAATTATCTCGATTAATGTTCAACGCAAATTCTCAATTAATGTGAAGAGCCGACCGCAGCGTATTTAACTGCGGCAGGCTTTTAGTAAGGGGTCAGACCCCTTTGTGCCTCAGCTTATGATATCATATAATATAAACCATGGCTGTACGCGATTTCGACATTGGGGCGGGTGCAATGATTCATGGCACCTGCAGTAGATTAAAAAATGGTGAACAAATGAGAATTCTTGAGAACAGAGGAAATTGGTACAAAGGAAACCTCCACATGCATACGACGCTGTCTGACGGCGTCCTGGATCCTGTGGAGGCCATCAATATATATCGGGAAGCCGGCTATGATTTCATTGCCATCACCGATCACCGAAAGGTCGGGCATCTCTGGCAGGACGACAGTTTCCTGATCCTGCCCGGTGTCGAGTGGGATACCGGTGATGCCATTCACATGGCGGTTTACCATATTTTGGGAATCGGAATGGACAGAGAAACCGTTGACTTCTACCATGGTGCGCCTTACGAGGGCGCTCCGCTCGGAAATGCAAGAGCAGGACTGTGGGTCGGAAGCCGGACGGGCCGCAAGCGCTATCACCCCCACCCGCAGGCGGTCATCGAGGCGATCAGGGCAGCGGGCGGAATCGCGATCCTCGCGCACCCGGCCTGGTCCGTAATGTCGCCGGAGGAACTCTATGACCTTCACGGCTTAGCAGGAGCTGAAATCTTCAACAGTGTCTCCGGCGTTCCTTTCAATCCCGGAAGGGACGAGGCGTCCTACTACTGGGATATCTGGGCAAAAAATGGACGGCTTATAGGTGCTTTTGCAAACGATGATACGCACTATTACAGCGGTGAGCAGACGAAGGCGTTTACGATGGTGAACGCGCCTGCCCTTCACCGCGATGCCATTATGGAAGCTCTTCGCAAAGGGAATTTTTACGCGAGCTGCGGGCCGAGGTTCCACAGCATCGATTATGATCCGGAAGAGGGGCTTGTAACCGTGAAATGCTCCAAAGATGTGCAGACAGTCGTATTCAAATCCAATACACCTTGGCCGGACGATGCCTTCCGGGAAATTAATGGAAGCGGCGCTGCGTCCTATCGGATCATGCAGGCGGACCGGTTCGTCAGAATCGAGCTGGCCGACAGGCAGGGAAGAAAAGCGTGGTGCTCACCGTTCGCGGTTGGAAGGAGATAAGATCATTGCATTGATCTCGTCTTTTTAGGAACAGTGCTTAATCTTTAAAAATAGTATGCAAGATACCTGAAGATAGTAAGGGAACCTGTTTATCATTGATAATGCGGAAGCGTTGAGGGCAATCTCGAAACGGGAATAAGATACTGGATCCTGAGTCAGGTCAATGTATTATATAGTCAATCTATTGTTATGATGACTTTCGGAACACGGAAGAAGGCAGAGACACATGAAGTTATTCAGTAAAATACCGGGCAGGTTCTTTTCCGTGCTTGCTTCCGGGAACAAAGAGCTGTATGTGCAGGCACTGTTCGTGCTGCGGCAGGCGTTCAAAACGGAGCTGGTCATACGGCGCGACGAGCTGACCGCAATGCTGATGGACGCGCTGGAGGCGGATATTCTGGAAGCGGATTTCAGCGAGGAGGCGGCGGAGGAGGGAGATCTTCGTGCGGGAGAGGCGAACAATCTTTCAGGGAAGGCGCGGCTTCTGCTAAGGCGCCTCCAGGAGACAGGCTGGATCGAGACGGAGTATGAGAGCGGCACCTTTCAGGAGAATATTACCATTCCGGATTATGCTATTTTGGTCATGAATCTGCTCTATGATCTGTCACAGGAGCGGGTGCGAGAGTACAACAGCTACGTCTACGCGACCTATGCGTCGCTGGCCAACGCGGCGGAGAATCCGGAGTATATCTATCAGGCTCTGCAGGCGGCTTATCAAAATACAGTACGCCTGGTGGATGAGCTCAAGTCTCTTTTTAACAATATTCGGGCCTATTACAGGCGAATCCCGGGAGAAGATGATGTCAACATATTGCTCGCAGAGCATTTTGACGAATATAAAGAGAAAGTATTTGATGCAGTGTATTATCCGCTCAAGACAATCGACTCGGTGCCGCGTTTTAAACATGCCATCATTTCGATACTGAATGAGTGGCTGATGAACGACGAGGTGCAGAATGCGATCTTGGAACAGGGCGTCGCGCGGCGCGTCTGGGATGGCGAAGAGAGCGGACGAGGGGAGATGCTGCGCATCATCAATTATGTGATCGATACCTATGAGGGGATCGAAGAGATGATCGGAGAGATCGACCGCAAGCATGTGGAGTATACAAGAGCTTCCGTTGAACATATCCGATATCTGATGAATGCGGACCGAGGGATTAAGGGAAAGCTGATCGAGCTCTTAAAGCATTCCGGGGATCAGGAAGTGATGGAGATGATGGCAGATTCGGTCGGCATCTACCGGCACAGGTTTTATGATGACAAGTCCCTTTATGCGGAAGTGAAGCGAACCCGGAGGGAGATGGGAGAGCCGCTGCCTCTTGCGGAGCCTGTCGAGGATGCAGCGGCGGTCCGCGCCTTCCTGGATGGGATTCGGAGCCGGTATTCAAACGCCAGGATCGACAGCTATGTGCGGGACTGTTTTGGCGGAAGGGACACCTATTCTACGGAGGAAGTGCCGGTAGATACGGCGGAGGACTTTGTGCTGTTCCTCATGAGCACCATACGGGGACAGGAAAGGAGTGCGTTCTTTACGGCAGAATTTCTCGAGGGGGATTTGCAAAAGAACGGCAGCAGTCTGCCCAGAGTATTATTCAGAAAGAAACGGAGACGAGATGCTGAAAGATAATTATGAGAAACTCAGCCTGGCAGAGAGGGAGACTTTCGCCAGGGTCACGAATCAGCTGCTGGCCCACAGTTTTCTTTTGTCCGACGAGTTTGATTACAAGGAAGGGATCAGCAAGGTCAACCGGGATTATATATTTCTGGAACGGAACTATGAGCTGTTTACCGAGTATCTGGAACTGGCGGGATTCGGACTTGTGAAGGACAGCGGATACGGGGTGGTCAGCCTGACCAGTGGTTATGATGGAAGTCGGGTGCATTTTGACAAGTTGACAACAATCATGCTCTATGCGCTGCGGCTGATCTATGAGGAAGAGCGGGAGAAGCTGACGCTGTCAAAGGAGGTCGCGCTGACCGTAGGGGAGCTGGTTCATAAGCTGATCAATCTCGGGGCAATCGGCAAAAAGCCCGCGAATCTTGCCCTTGGAAGGTCGCTCAGAATGCTGAGCCAGTTCAGGATCCTTCGCAAATTGGAAGGGGCGTGGGACAGCGCAGATACGCGCATCGTGATCCTGCCCACGGTCCTGTTTGCGGTTTCCGGCGAGCAGATCGCGAACATGGCAAGGCTCGTGGAGGAGAAGGACGATGATGCGGCGGCGTTTTCAGAGGAAGACGACGCTGTAGATCTTGCAGAAGAGGACGATGCGGCGGCGTTTGCAGAAGAGGAATGACGCGGCGGTCTGCGCGGAGGAGGAATGACGATTTGAAAAAACTGACCAGACTGCTCCTCATACATTGGTATACCTATGACCGGGAGCTGATTGAATTTGAAAATATCAATTTTTTGACCGGGAAAACAGCGGCGGGAAAGTCTACGATCATTGACGCGCTCCAGCTGGTCCTCCTCGGAGACACGAACGGGAATTTCTTCAACAAGGCGGCGAACGAGCGGTCGGTGCGAACGCTCAAGAGTTATCTGTACGGAGAAAACGGCGACGACGGAGAGACGGGTTTCCGGTATCTGAGGGCCGCGACCTTTACCAGCTATGTGGTGGTGGAATTCGAGGACACGGAGAAGCAGACGCGGTTTTTGCTCGGGCTGGCGGCGGACTGCTATGAGGATCTCCACTTCGACTACAAGTGGTTCACAGTGGACAAGATGGGCATCCCCGAAAACTGCTTTACCAATCCCCGGACGAACACGCCCTACACGATCCCACAGCTCAAGCGCTATCTTCGGGACAGCAGAAAACACTTTGAGATCATCGATACGAACCGCCGCTATCAGGAAATCATCATGGGCAAATACGGGGCGGTCAAGCGCAAGTATCTGGTCCTGCTCAAAAAAGCGGTCCCCTTTACGCCGATCACGGACATCGAAAAATTCATCACGGAGTCAATCTGTGATGTCAGGAACAATATTCAGATCGAGCAGATGCAGAGCGACATCCGCCAGTACAAGAACCTGGAGGCCGATGCCGCGCGCACGCATGAAAAGGTGATCGCCCTTCGGGAGATTGAAACTCTGACAGAGGAGTACGAGGCGGATCGGGAGAGGTACCGCCTGCAGAGCTATATTATTCTGCGCGCACTAAGAGAGGAGGCCGAACAGGAGGCAGCCCGCATACAAGAAGGAATCCGGGAGCAGAGGGATATCCTCGAGGAGGCCGAGGCGCGGTATCAGAACGCGGAGAAGGAGATTTCCCGCCTGCGCAGAGAGATCGAGGAAATGGAGAGCGAGTATCACGGGTCGGACATCGCGCAGAAGCAGAAGCGGCTGGAGGAGGAGATCCGCTCTGTCAAAAAACAGATCGGCGAGTTGGAAGACGGCCTGCGCCGCGCGGCGGAGCGCATTGGAAGTTTCGGAGCGCACTGGCTCGCGAGTATGGACAGCATAGAACAGACGCAGTTCCCGGCAGACACGGAGAAAAGGGAGCTGGCGGGCAGGATGGCTGCGCTTGGGGCACAAAGGACCGCGCTTGCGTCTGCGGCGGAAGAGCTGTCGGCGTTTGACATCAAAGGTGCGGCCAGGGAAATGGCTGCCTTAAGAGAGGAACTGGCAGGACATGCGTTCGAGCTCAAGCTTCGGGCAAGACAGATCGCGGGCAGGATCGAGGAACTTTCCGGAAGGATACAGAACCTGAAGAAGGGCATTAAGCCGTATCCGTCCCGGGTGACGGCCCTCAAGAGCCGGCTGGAAGCGGAACTTTTCAAAAGACACGGGAAAGCGGTGGAGATCCCGATCTTTGCGGAACTTCTCGAGATCCGCGATCCCGCCTGGCAGGATGCAATAGAGGGATATCTGGACAAGCAGAAATTCTATCTTCTTGTGCCGGATCAGCACTTTACCGAGGCAAACAAGATTTATAACCGGATCAAAAAGGAAGAGAAGATCTTCGACGCGGGACTGGTGGATCTTGGCCGGCTCAGACGGGAATATCGCGGCAAACCCGCTGTCAATTCCCTGGCCGAAGAAATTGAGACGGACAACAGAGACGCCCGCTTATATGCAGATTACCTTCTGGGCAATGTGATGAAATGTGAGGATCCTGGAGATTTTGCAACGTGCAGGACCGGGATCACCAAAGAAGTCATGCTCTATAAGAACTATGTCAGCCGGCGGCTCAATCCGGCGCGATACGCCGACCCCTTTATCGGGAGAAGGTCGCTGGAGATCCAGCTGCAGAATCTGACCCGACAACTGGAGGAGGAAAAGCGTGAGCTGCAGAGCACTCAGAATGAGCATCGGCTGATCGACCGGGCTGCCAAAGAGAACGAAATGAGCGAATTCGAGGCGGAGCAGCTGGGCAAGGCTGTGGAGGAGGCCCACCGGATCCCTGCGCTTGCAGAGCGGCTTGACGAGGTACAGTCGGAGTATGAGGAGCTGGATCTGACCTGGCTCTTCAGGCTCGGCGAGAAAATTGACGAAAAGAAAGAAGAGCGGGAGGCCAGAGAGAAGGAGAAAAGCAGCGCGCTGGAGACCCGCGCAGGGGCCAAAGTCCGCTTGGAGCAGCTGGAAAAAACGGATCTGGTGGCAGCGGAAGAGAAAATCAAGCAGGTGAAGGGGGAGATCGCCGGACAGTTCGCACAGAACTGGATCGAGGAGACCGCCGAGCCCCGTTTTCTTAAAGAACTCCATGCAGACGGGCGCTCGCGCCTGACGCTGCGGGAGAGCTTCACCCGTGCGCGAAATCAGACAGCCACCATCATGGAGGGACATTTACGGGAGCGCCGCAAAAAGCGCAGCGATTTCAATCAGGAATACAGGATGCCTTATGATACGGAACGTGAGGATAATGATGAATACTCCGGAGAACTCCGCGTTCTCAGTGACATCCGCCTTCCGGAATACCTCAGCCGGATCGTGGATGCCAAAGAAAAGGCTTATAACCAGTTCCGGGACGATTTCATCGCGAAGCTGAAGTCCAACATTGAGTCTGTCCGGGCTCAGATCGAGGAACTCAATTACTCGCTGAGGAACAGCGTTTTTGGAACGGACCGTTACCGGTTTACGATCGGTCCGAGGGCGGAATACCGCAATTACTACGACATGATCATGGATCCGCTCCTGATGGACACGGGCGGATGGAACATCGCCTCGCAGAGCTTCAATGAAAAGTATCAGAAGGAGATAGATTCTCTCTTTAAGACGCTGATTTTCAATGAGACCAATGTCACGGCCGAGCGCCGCGCCGAATACGAAAAGAGCGTGAAGAAATTCACTGATTACAAGACTTATCTGGTTTTTGACCTGATCGTCACGAATGAACAGGGGGAAGAACAGCGCCTTTCCAAAACACTGCTCAAGAAGTCCGGCGGCGAGACGCAGATCCCCTTCTACATCGCTCTTTTGGCGTCCTTCTCCCAGGTGTGCAGGATCCGCAGCAAGGGTAAGAACAATACGATCCGCCTGATCATTCTAGATGAGGCGTTCAGCAAGATGGACGGCGAGCGGATCCGGGAGAGCATCGGCCTGCTCAAGCGCTTTGGGCTGCAGGCAATCTTTTCGGCGCCGCCCGAGAAAATACCGGATATTGCGCCGATCGTGGACCGGAATATCGCGGTTTATAAGTCGGGGCACCATTCATTTACGCGGAACTTTGACCCGGCGCAGATCGAAGAGGAGTTTCAATGAGCCGATTCATGGAAAAGAAAATATTGGCTGTCCTTTTGGACAGCTATGAGCGGAGCAGGCTTTTCAGAGAAGGCGATTCTGCGCGGCGGATCCAGTTCCGTCCGATGGAGAGGGAAGAGTTTGCGGAGCTGGCAGAGCAGTCCGATGCGAGAAGGGAATTTCTGGATACGGCAGAGGAACTGGCGGCGGAAGGCCTGATCGAATATGATTGGGTCCGCTATGAGGAAGGGAACCTGATCGACAGAATCTTTCTGCGTACGGAAGAGGCGGCCGTCAGGCAGAGTTATCTGCGAATCGGCCGCGTTCGAAAGCAGGCGCAGCTGGACGTGCTGGAGAGTCAGGTGCAGGCCGCTCTTTTCAGGATCGAGGCTGCGTTTCAGAAGATTGAGGGAAAGGGAGATGAGAAGATCACCGCGTGGCTTAGGGCTGCGCTGGAAGAGATTCGGTGCAAAAGGAGGATCCCGCGCCTGTTTTTCAAAGGAGAAAAGGATCCGGAATCGGAGAAGACGGCCGAAGAGAAGAATAATCGGCTGCTGCAGTTTCTCGAGCTTCTTGCGGGGAATGAAGACGAACTTCTGGAGCGGGTGGTCAGCACCCGACTGTATGGGGACAGCAAGTACTTTGAGCGCGAGCTTCGGAGCAAGGTTCTGTCCGTTCTGCGCAGGATCGAGGAGGATGGCTATGCGGAGGAACTGAACGGGGAAGAGCTTCTTGGCAGGTACGGAATCGTCCGCTGGCCGGAGATCCTGGAATTTACCGGGCCGGTCGTGGCTATGCTGGACGGCGGGGACGGGAGTCTTAGAAAGATTGATTATCGGGATGAAGTTTACGGCGCCTATATCAATTCCGATACCGTGAGGCATCTTACAGGCGTGCGGATGAATGGGGTGAGCAGGATTTTGACCATAGAGAATAAGGCCAATTATATTTCCTATATCAATGGGATGATGGCGGCGGATGAGCTGGTCATCTATCACGGGGGATGCTACAGCCCGATCAAGGGCCGGTGGTTGCGCCTGATCGCGGAGGAAGCGGAGAAGGGCAAGATCCAGGTATTCCACTGGAGCGATATTGATCTGGGGGGATTCCGGATTTTTGTTCGGCTTAGAGACGAGATATTCAGCAGCCTAAGGCCCTATAAAATGGATCTGGAGACCCTTGAAAAATACGGAGCCAGGTGTATGCCGATCGATGATCAAAACTATTTGGACACTTTAGCCGGGTTGGAGGCAAAGCCGGAGTATGAGGTTTTTTATGAAGTGATCCGAAAGATGAGCAGCGAAAAGATAAGACTGGAGCAGGAGGCGGAGATTGTATGATATTGGGGGCAGCCTGCCAGGAAATAATACTATACGGCGCATGCTGTATATGATACCGGGAAACAGGAGGGAAAGGAGCGCGACGGCGCTCCTTCCGTTTTATACCACTTGCGTGTATCCTGTTCTGCGGGTTTGGGGTTATAATTCTCTCATGAGTTGTTCGGAACTGAGAGGTATTACGTATGATCGCTATGCTGCGGCTTCAATTTATCATATTCTCGCTGATCGGGATCGGGTTTGTGACCCGCAAAAAGGGGATCGTCAGCCGCGAAGGGCAAAGGAGCATCACGGATCTTGTGATCAACGTGGTACTTCCCTGCAACATTGTCACGTCCTTTGTGCAGGAACTGCCGGACAGCGCGCTGAGGGACTGCGTGATGATCTTTCTGATCTCGGTGGGCATGGAGATCATGTGCATGCTTTATGCCAGAATCGCCTACAGAAACGTGGAGGCGAACAGGCAGAAGTGCCTGACCTACGGAATTCTGGTTTCCAATGCGGGATTTCTGGGCAATCCGGTGGCGGAGGGCGTCTACGGCCCCATGGGGCTTATGCTGGCCAGCGTTTATCTGATTCCTGTCAGGGTGATCATGTGGTCCAAAGGAATCGCGATCTTCAGCGGCGAGTCCGACCGCCGGCAGACTCTGCGCAAAGTAGTGACCCACCCCTGTGTCATTGCCTGTATGATCGGCATTGTGATCATGCTGGCAGACCTTCTGGCGCATGTTTCGATCGTGCCGGAGTGGGTCTTTGACATGCTGCAGACCGTGGGCCGCTGCAACACGGGCCTTTCCATGATGGTGATCGGGATGATCCTGTCCGACATCGACAGAAAGCAGCTTATGGACAAGCTTGTGATCCGATACACGCTGGAGCGCCTGATCCTTATTCCGGGAGTTCTGGGAATGATCCTTCTGGGCCTCTCCAGGCTCGGCATTGTCACCGGCCTTGCGCCCAATCTGGCTGTCCTTCTTGCGGCGATGCCCGCGCCCGCCACGACCAGCATGCTGTCGTCAAAATATAACTGCGCCCCGGACTTCGCCACCAAGATGGTCATCCTGTCGACACTATGCTCGATCCCGACCATTTTCCTGTGGGGACTGGTGCTGAAGGCGAGCGGGTGAGTGAGCCGGCGCAATGACCGAATCCGTGCAATCGTAAACTTGACTAACTTTTTGTGTACTTTATAATACAAGGTAAGGGATTAATTTCCTGGAGATACTTTTTAGGTAAGTCAGAAAAATGAAAACAGGAGACTGGGAGGTGAACGAAATGCAAAATATTCTTGCGGCTTTATTCGAAAAAGAAAGTGAAGGCTTTCAGGCGATCACGGAGCTTCGTCAGAATCCGGTAGCGGACAAGTACGCGATCCTTCAGATGGGTCTTGTAAAGAGGGAAGGAGACAAAAGAGGCTATCAAAGAGACGGTAGCGGAGACAAAAGAGCTCATTAAAGAGAATGCAGAAGAGAACAAATAATTCAGCGTCGGAATTTCGCACACTGTATTTTGACATCCGGACATAATCTACAACAGGCGGGTCCCCCGGTTTTTTGAAACTGAGGGGCTCGCGTTTTATTAATCTGAGGACTTCGCGCCCCGCGGCAGGCGCACGGCGGGAGTAAGGGGTCTGTGTAGTGGTATAGCTAAGTTGTAACGCCTATCCATGAGTACTTTATGAAGAGTGATAGGAGGGCCCGCTCTAAGAACTCTAAATAGTCTGCGAGGAGAAATATGATGCCAATTATTGATATGCACTGCGACACAATTTCCAAAATCTACGAGTTACGGCGCAAGGGAGAAGCCGTCGGACTCCGCAGGAATGATCTGCATCTGGATCTGATGCGGATGAAAGAGGCGGGGTATATGGCGCAATGTTTTGCCCTGTTCACGTATATGCCCTATACGCAGGAGAGGGGCGTGGACCCGGCTGAGTACGCGAAGGCCCTGTCGGATACGATGGACAGGGAACTGGAAGCGAATGCGGACCTGATCCGTCCGGCCTTGTCTGCGGCGGATATTGTCCGCAACTATCAGGAGGGGTTTCTGTCAGCGGTCAAAACCATTGAAGAGGGCGCTGTCTACAAAGGAAGCCCTGAAATGGTTCGATTCTTCTATGACCTCGGTGTGAGAAAGTCCACGCTTACATGGAATTTCGAGAATGAGCTGGCGTTTCCAAATCGAGCGGTCAAAGATGCGGAGACCGGAGACTACCACGTCTTTCCGGAGACGGAGCGGGGACTCAAAAAGGCGGGGCAAGATGTCGTGCAGCTAATGGAGGAGCTGGGAATGCTGATCGATGTCAGCCATCTCGGTGACGCGGGGATTCTTGAGATCCTGGACACGGTGGGGCCTCATACGCCGGTGATCGCAAGCCATTCCAATGCGCGGGTGGTGACTGGTCATCCGCGCAATCTTACGGATCAGATGCTGCGGGGGATCGCGGAGCATGGCGGCGTGACAGGAATTAACTTCTGCGCAGCGTTTCTGACAGAGGATGGGAATGGCGTGAGCCGCATCCATGATATGGTCAGGCACGTGCGGTACATTTACAATATTGCCGGTTGTGATGCCATTGGACTCGGGACGGATTTTGACGGGATTGACGATCAATTGGAGATTAATGGTGCGGGTGAGATGCATAGGCTTGCTGACGCGCTGTCGGCGGCGGGTTTTACTTCGGGGGAGATTGAGAAGATCTTTTGGCGCAATGTGATGAGGGTGTATGCGGAAGTGCTGGGGTGAGCAGATGGCTTAAAAGAGTTTTCGTTTTTCGCTCCGTGAGGTCGCAATTTATGATATTCCGTTCGCTTTTTCGGGGCTTATATGCGTGTGTGAGAACCCTTTATTCTTAACATTTGACCGGAAACGCTATTTTGAACGAAGATTCGTATTATTAAACGATTAAGCGAAGGGATAATCTATTTGATCAATGTGACAAGCCGGCGGCAGCGTATTTGACTGCGGCCGGCTTGCCTCTTTTGCCCTAAGCGATTCCGTATTTCTTATACAATTCCTTACGTTCCTCAGACGAAGCGTTCAAGGCCTTATAATAATCTTCACTTCCGGGCGTGAGCTTTTTGAGCAGGGAGATAATCATGTCTTCGCCTTTCACCATGCCCTCGGCTCTGCCTTTCGCCATGCCCTCGGCTCTGCCTTTTTCCACGCCTCTGGCTTCCACTCTGTCTAGCATTTCACACATATTTTGGGGCTTGCCTCCTTCCGAATTAAGTGTAAGTTCATATCTGTCGTCGTCAGTCAGTAGAGACATCAACTTCAGGATCTCATCTGTATGTACAAACTCGGTTTTATCTCTGAGCGGATCCTGGCATGCTTCCCTGCGGGTTATGAAATTCTTAAATGCAGGGACTATTCCGGTGAATACCGGCTCGAATAGAACATAAGCCGTGAAAAGGGATGCGGCGAAGACGTCGCCGCGAAATGCCTGCAATTCATAGAAGTATTATAGGACTGAGGTAAAAGGCAGTCAAGTAAGGGGGCTGCTCCCTTTGCTTACCCAGGATGCATAAAAACTGCATACTCATGCATACGGATCCTCTCCAAAAGCAAATATAAAGAATAAAGGGTAAAACAAGAGGGGGATACGCCGTCAAAATACTGTATAATTACAAGTGAATATGCAGATTTTATACATTATGGGCGGCGCTCGGCCGCTATACATTTTGGGCGGCGCGCTGCCGCACCGCACGGGAGATAGCAACCGCGCGGGAGGTAGCAACCGCGCGGGAGGCTGCAACAAAGCAGGTGAAAGGTCTGGTGACTCGGGGAGGTAATTATGGAATTATCGTCAAACAGCTTAAGCAATGAGATCAGCAAGGGATCCGTGAACGAAGCGCTGTCCATGCGCCGCGCGACTATGGAGGACGCCTTAAGCCGGTCAGCATCCGGAAGAAGACCGGATGCAATCTCCGACGAGGAGATCCATAATGGCGATCCGATCCTGAATACGTACAAGGTGACTTCCGACGCGATCCATGGCGGCATGGGGAGTGTCTGGCGGGTGCATCATAACGGCTGGGACGTGGATCTGGCCATGAAGCGCCCGCAGCCGAAGTACTTTGCCGAGGGAAGTGACGACAGCAAAGAGGAGTTCATTGCGGAATGTGAGAACTGGATCAACCTGGGCCTTCACCCCGGCATTGTCAGTTGCTACTATGTGCGCGATATCAGCGGCGTTCCGTCCATTTTCTCGGAGTGGATGGACGGCGGCAGTCTCAGGGATCGGATCCGCGACGGCTCGCTCTACGAGGGCACGGAGCAGGAGGTGCAGGAGCGGATCCTGCGCATTGCCATTCAGACTGCGAGGGGCCTTCGGTATTCCCACGAACAGGGGCTGGTCCATCAGGATGTAAAGCCGGGCAATGTTTTGCTGTCAAAAGAGTGGGACGCCAAGGTCTCCGACTTCGGCCTGGCCAAAGCACAGAGCCGGCTGCGTGACGGCGGCAAACCGCTTTCTTTCGGGGGTACTGTGGAATACTGCCCGCGAGAACAGGCGGAAGGCGGAGAGCCGGAAAGATGGATGGATCTGTACGCCTTCGCGCTGACGGTCATAGAGATGTTTGCGGGCGGCCGGTCATGGAAAACCGGCGCGGAAGCCGGGGAGCAGGCGGCAGAGATCCTGGGAAACTGTCGGGTGTCCTGCCCGGCGGATCTGGCGGAGGCGCTTGTGGCGTGGCTGCGCCACCCGGCCGGCGAGAATGCATCCGAGAGCAATGCATTCGGGCCCAACGCATCCGAGGGCAATGCCGGAGAGAATACGGCCGGTGATGTTTTATTTGGTGAAGTTGAACGGGTTCTGCTCAAGGTTTACCGGGATGTGACCGGCATGGAGTATCCGGATGACCGGACTTCTTCTGCCGACGCTACGTCGGACTCGCTCAACAACTATGCGCTGAGCTTTTTGGACCTGGGCTTTCCTGAGCACGCGGAGCAGCTTCTCGAGGAAGCAGTGCACAGGCAGAACAACGCGCGCAATCCGGTGTTCAATTATGCGCTGCTGCGCTGGCGGAGCGGAGAGATCACGGATGCGGAGTGTGTCGATTTTTTGACAGAGCATCTCGGGGACAGGGATGACAGCATTTCGGAGATCAAGCGGGAGCGCGGGTACGAAGACGGCTTGTGCCGGGTCACAACGGATACGTCTGTGTCCACTTACAATCTTAAGTCTCTTATGAAGCCCATGACGTTCGACGTCAGAGCGGCAAAACATGGAAACTATCTCGGCGTTCTCAGAGCCAGGGACTGGTCGGATCCCAATAATCTTTTTTCGGTCTTTTCCTGCGATGAAAACGGGATCGCGGACAGCGAGATCATGCAGACGGAGACCGGGAATGCTTCGACATGCTTCAGCGTGATCGATGATTCGGTGCTTGTTTTTACAAACGAGGGCGTGCTGTTCTATCATTTTGGCGTTGGTGCGCCGTATCACACGATTCAGGAGAACGGCGCATACTGGAACAAGCATATCGTAGAGACGGATGATTCGCGGATCATCGTCCTGACCAAAGAAAAGAATGGAAGCGGAGGCGGAAAGTATCGCTATTGCGTCGAGTTTTACGGGAATCTCGCTCAGCTGGTGGAAGGACGGGAGAGCCGGAGAACGGAAATTGAGATCTCTGATGAAATCGACAATGTGTATTGGATTACCGGAAAGCTCTTTCTCATCGGGTTCGACAGTGTCATCGTGTTGGACGGGCAGTTGAAAGAACTGGCGGATATCCCGATTCCGTCCATTGTTCAGGCAATTCTGAAGAATGATAAAGTGTATATTATGACAGGTAATGCGACCCTGTCACTGGATACGGTAACACTTGAGAAGGAAACGATTGCCGCGAGTAGAAACTATGCCAATGGGAGAGGTGATGTGTCTTCGGATGGGAAACATGTCATCACATTTGAAAATAGTCATATCAAGATTTATGATACGGAGCTGCACCGGTGCGTCGCGGACTGGCACGAGGACCGGTTCCGCGAGTGGGAAAAGGTCGTTGTGTTCGCCGGCAGCGCGGATACTTTTACACTGCATGTCAAGAACAAAGTCTATGATCAGTCCATTCATGGCCATCACCCGGAGTACATCTATGAAACATACAGGATTCCGGCTCCGGGAGAACCGTGCGCATGGAACCTTTCAAGGATCCAGAGCTTTTCTGAGCGCCTGGAAGCGGAGAAAGCATTCCGCAAGCTGCTCGGCGACGCCCATGACGCATTGGATGCCGGGAACATTCCTGCCTGCCTCCGCCTGTTGGAAGCGGGCTACGAGATGAAGGGATTCGAGCAAAACAGTGAACTCCGAAAGCTCAGTGAGACCGCCGGAAAGGGCAGGGATATTATCGGGATTCGGTATATACAGAAGGTGGTTTCCGCGTATGAACTTGCTTGTGGGGAAGAGGCTGTTGGGTTGACCGGGAACGGGAGAGTACTTACGTATTGCGGGGCGGAAGTCGCTCGGCAGCCGGGCGGCAGTCAGCGGCCGGAAGGCGATTGTCGGGCGGAGTACCGTCTGGTCGATTGGGAGACCGGGGAGATCCGGGCGGTTTATCCCGCTGCGGCCAACTCAGTGTTTGCCTGTGTCAGCAGGGATGGTTCTCTCGCCGCGGCGTTTGAGGATATCACTCAAGAAAGCTTTACTGTTCTTAAGATGTGTCTGGCGGACGGTGGTTCTGAGAGAGTTGTGGTTCCTGTCCATGCGGAGCCTGATCAGTTGCATGCCGCAACGGACGGAGAAAGGATTCTCATTTTTACAGGGCATCATTGCGTTCTGATTGGCAGAGGAGGCGAGTATCGGATAGCGGGAGCTGAGTCGGAATCCATGGCGTTTGGGTGTTTTTCGCCTGATGGGAGATATTTTGCCAGAGCCGGGATATCATCATACTCCAGCGGAAGCGAAGTCATGGGACAGGGAGTGACGGTTATTCGGACCGAAGGCCTGCCGGAGGACCGCACAGTAGTATATAGCGCCGAGGCGTACGGACTGTCGGGATTGGATGTCAATGACGAGGGGATGGCGCTGGTGTTTGCCATTGTGTTCTTCCCTGATGCGGCAGGGTTTGCGGTGCGGAGCGCCGGAATTGCTGGGGAAAGCAAATTCGAAGCGTCTTCATTTACGCCGGACGGCAGCGGGTTTGTGGCGGTCGGCGACGACGGGTCGCTTGCGCTGTTCTCGCCGCGATCGGATGACGACTATCTTATTGAGGTTCAGGACTCTGATCCGAGAAAAGGTCTTGTGTACGAAAGGCCGGTCAAATCTATGCGGATTCAGCCTTATGAGAGGGTTTCCGGAGCGTCAGCCATTTCAACAGACGGAAGAATTCTGTTTAATGGAAACGGCACGGCTTTTCTCGACGCCGGCGGTGATCTCTGGGTGATCGATTATAGATATTCGTCGGATGAGCGTCGGCCGTTCCTCAGGCCGTCTTATGGAAAGATGACTCAGACCGACGAGTACCAGAGGGAGATCAGCAAGGCGGCGCGGCCTGAACTGTTCGCTCCTGATAATAAGAGTAAGCGGGAAGGGAAGAAGGGGATTCTGGAGAGGCTGTTTGGATGGATGAGGTGACTTGTTTAGAAAGTTGCTTAGTCTCATTGAACTTAACAGAAAGGTGCTTTTTCGTAAGCGGACTTGCCAAAATATGAAATTCCGTTCGCATTTTTGGGGTCTTTATGCGTGTGTGAGAACCCTTTATTCTTAACATTTGACCCAAAACGCGATTTTGGACGAGAATTCGTTATCTTAAACGGTTAAGGAGTGGGGGCGGCTCGAATGCATAAAAAATGCATACTCATGCATACAGATCATCTCCATAAACGAATATAAAGAAAAAAGGGAAAAACAAGAGGGGTATATGCCGTTAAAATACTGTATATTTGCAGGAAATTATGCAGCTTTTATGCATTTTGCAAAGATGGGGGCGAAAAGATAGGGGGCAGATCCCTCACAAGTGCTCTTGCCAAGTCAGAAAAGCCACGGGGCGTCCCGCGGCTTTTCTCTAAGGTGAGGGGGCAGATTTCCTTTCTTAAAGGGCGACCCCTTTAGACTATATTTTGACCAAAATGTTGTTTAGTTTCAGCACGCAGGTGTACTGGATCTCGCGAGCGAGGTTGGCGATCATGCGGAGGCCGATGTGGTAGGTGGGGTCTTCGTCGGAGAGGAGGCGGAGCTGCTTGAGCGGGTCGAAGATCAGGCAGTCGTTGCGGAAGCGGACGTAGTAGCGGTCGCCTTTTTTGAGGACGCGGACTTCGATGCAGTGGGGCTTGCCGTCGGTGAAGCCGTGCTGGATCATGTTGCCTGCCAGTTCTTCGACGCTCAGGGCGAGGTGGTTTCGCCGGGTGGTGTCGCAGCCGTGTTCGTCGCAGAACTGCCACACGGTGTCGGTCAGGTTCATCACGTCGTCCATTCGGGTGATTGTGACGTCGAGTTTGTCCTGCTCGAGCACATCGAAGGTGTCGGGGAGCAGGAGGACACGGTTCCACAGGCCTTCGCGGTGGATTTTGAGCCGGCGGCTTTCGACGGCCACAACGATGCCGTAGTAGCACATCACGAGAAGCTGGGAAATGGGATAGGCCAGCCAGACGGCGTTGGCTCCGAAGGTCGGCATCATGGCTGCGGCCGAGAGGATCAGGAAGCCGGACTCACAGATAAATCCCGAAATGGACGCCAGGCGGCTCTTGCCGATGCCCTGGAAGTAGTTGAGGTAGATTAGGTTGAGGCCGTTGATGGGCATTCCGATGGCGTAGCAGCGCACCGCGGTGACTGCCAGACGAAGGGCTTCGGGGTTTCCTTTGATATACAGGGAGGCAAACTGAGGTGCCAAAATCCAGATCAGCGCAGCGATTCCCGCCGTTATGATGACGGTGGCCTGTACGGAAGTGAAGAGCAGGCGCTTCATCATGGGGCGGTCTTCTTCGCCGACCAGGATTCCTGCCAGGAGCGCCACGGTGTCAGCCATTCCTATGGTGACGGGATTAAAGAAGGAATCCGCCTGTCTGTGCACTGAGTAGGCGGCAATGGCCGCGGAAGATGCGATGAGGGTCAGCATTCTGTTCATGAAGATGCAGCGGACGGTGTTTCCAAGGCGGCAGACGCCGGAGGGCATTCCTTTGCCAAGTATCTCGGCAGACTCTTTCCAGGGAAGGTCTCTGAATGTAAAGCGGAGGAAAGCCTCCTTTTTGCGGAAGTGGGTGAGCAGGACGGCGAGCGCGACATAGTAACTGGCGCTGGTGGCGACGCCCATCTCAAAAGTTCCTCCGTGGAAGATCAGGACTGCCGCCAGGTCCATCACGATGTCTGAGATGGTCAGTGCGATGGAGCTAAAGACCGGCAGGTTTCTGTCGTTGTCCAGGGGCATGAAGCCGTTGAGCACCCGAACCAAGTTCATTGCGGGCAGGCAAATTGTGATACAGTGGATTAGCAGAGCTGTGGACATAAAGTCTTATTGGTCATAAAATCTTATTGGCCATTGAATCTTATTGGGCATAGAATCTTATAAATATAATTGAAACATAATTGGCTGAGGGAACGAAAGTGAGACATTTTACATCAGTAGCCTGTTTTATTTGTTTTTTTATGATAGTGTTGTCGCTGTTTGACTTCTGTCACAGAGACGAAGTTTTGATCAGGGAGGGGCTGATTTCCAACCGGGACCTGGTCATAGCGCAGCTAGACACGGAGGAGCCTGATCAGATCGACGTTCTGTGTGTTGGAAACAGTTTGGGGTTCTGCAGCATCAACCCGATGGAGTTATACAGGAATACCGGAATCACTTCCTATGTCGCGAGTAATGCGATGCAGACGCCGGTGGAGACTTATTATGTGATACGAAAGGCGCTTAGGCGGCATCCGATCAAGGTCATCTTATGGGAGGCAGACAATATCGCCAGGGTAGACAATGATCTTATTATGGGGGCTTCGGCTCTGCTTGCCGAGGACCTCAGATATCATCATCCTTTTCTGCGATACCACAAAGCCTGGCTCAACAAGGTAAACGACTTCATCCCAAGGCCCAATTTCAAGGGCTATGTCATCAATGAAGTGGTAAAACCCTATACAGGAGGGGAGTATTACAAGCAAGATGACACAAGCGTGGAAGAAATAAGCGCGGAAGGGCATTACTATTTTGACAAAATAAAGAAGCTGTGCGATGAAAAAAACATAAAGCTCGTGCTGTACAGCAATCCGTCTCCGGTTTGTTATGAACCTGCGGGCCATAACGGGATCATACAGTTCGCAAAAGAGAAAGGCCTGGATTACCTGGATGGGGACGCAGACCTTGCGCAGATCGGGATCGACTGGAGTACGGATATTTATGATGAGGGCGACCATCTGAATCTGGAAGGGGCGAAAAAGATGACCGGGTACGTCGCCCGTTACCTTATCAAAGAGCATGAACTTGCGGACCACCGGAATGATCCGGCCTATGAATCATGGAATGAGCTTTACTTGGCTTATGAGAAAGAGGCCGTAAGGATGAAGGGAACTGCATATTACAGGCTGGAGGAACAATGACCAAAAAAGAATCAATCTTCATCCTGTTTTCAATTACATTATGCTGGTCGTCCTCCTACATCTTTATCAAGGACATCCCGCAGAGTTTCTCGGTCTACGCGTATCTGGCACTGACGAGCGGCGTCGTCGGCGAGCGTGTATGCTTCGATGGAGATCATTATTGTGCCGCTCATCCTGATCTTGAGGAAGCAGTATCCGACTCGCAACAATGTGGTCGGAATCTTCATTATTTTGATAGGGATCCTGACGTCGAACTGGGGAACCATGGGAGGCGCGGGGCTGGTTGGGGCCCTGTATATTTTGGGATCGGCGGCGACAATGTCAATGTACACGGTGCTTGCCACGGAGTACACGAAGGAGTCGGACCCGTCGCTGCTGACGGTCCTGCAGATGCTTGTGTCGGCGGCGTTCGGCTTTGTGCTGTGGATGGCGACGGACGCGAGTTCGCTCTTTACGATCGAGTGGTCGCAGGTGACGTTGTCCTACATCTTCCTGATCGCGTTCTTCTCGAAGTGCTACGCATATCTGATGCTTATGTACGCGGACAAGTATGCGGACGCCGTGAGCGTTACGATCGTGGCTTCGACGGAGCCGGTTGTGACTTTGGTTGCGGCAGTGTTACTGCCCGAATCGATGGGCGGCGTCGAACAGTTCTCTGCCAAAGCAGTGATCGGCGCATTGATCATCTCTCTGGGCGCGATCGTCGCAGGCACGAATTTCTTGTCCAAAAAGGAAACAGCCCGAGCGGATGAAGATATAGAATCTCTCCTGGAGGAGCAGGCGGAGGCAGATGAAGAGATCGGAGAGGATATGGGCTTTGAGATGACGGTCAGGGTGCTGGAAGGCATTGAAGCTGCCCAGGCTCAGGACAAGGAAGCGGAGGCAAGGCTTCCTTCCCTGCCGGATCCCAAGGTGGTTTTTTTGCTGGTCGCATTGATGTTCGCCATCCTGTCCGCATCCATAAACGTAATGACTTTTGCGGGCGGCTACTCGCAGATAAGACCGGTCAACTCGATTCCGGCGCCGGTGGGAATGGTCTTCGGACCGGTCGGCGCGCTCGGCTGCGCCATAGGAAACCTGTTGGGAGACATGGTCCGGATCAGTACCTTGCAGGGAACAGTGGTTCTCGGATTTATCGCGAACTTCCTGTCCGCCTATATACCTTATAAGGTATATAGAGCGATCGCCGGCGACATGGTCAATGTACATACCTGGAAGAAGATTGGCCTGTTCGCATGGTCGGCAGTGCTCAGCTGCCTGGCCTGCGCGCTGTTCCTGGGATTCGGCCTGGAAGTTGTTTTCGGGCAGTATTATGAGGGTATTGTAACAGGCATATTCATTAACAATTTAACGTTCACTATGGCGCTGGGCTTCCCCGTGCTCATTGTGTTGACGTCGAGCGACTTCGGCCTTGGAGCGTGGGTTACCTTGCAGCTTCGCAGGGAATCCTTTGCTGATGATTATGGGCGCCCTGACCCTGGGCTGCATTATTGTCACCTGCCTGATGCAGGGGAGAGAAGCAGACGTTTGATCAATATCCTAATTTCTGGAAATACTTGACGAGGTTATGTTTTGCCCTGCTCGTGTTCACATGCTTGAACCATGTGATATCGGGCAGGATTTTTTCGTTGGAGACAACTGTGATCAGGTCACCTTCGCTGAGGCGGGTGTTCTTGGGGAGCCTGGTCTTGGACTCGTCGACCATGGCGTACTCGAAATGGAGCCCCAGGTCGGTGTGGACATAGAAGGCGAAGTCCAGCACAGTGGCACCCTTGTCGATGTCCATGGCGGAGCCGTCGCGGCGGAAGACTTTGATCTTCTCGTTGTAAGTGTCCTGCGGCTCGATCTCGTTGACGTTGTGAATGGCAAAATCGGAGTCCGGATCCACGATGCTGCCGTAGAGGAAGCGAAGGTACTCCAGCTCGGTCCGCACGAAGAGGCGGTAGAGGTTGTCCGTCTCGTCGGCGAGCAGGAAGTATCCGGTATCCTTGTTGGTGGTGAAACAGTACTTGACCAGGTAGAAGCCCTTCGACGAGAGGGCCCTGTCAAAATAGTGAAAGAACACATCATATGGGTGCAAACCGGACTTCTCTTCGCCGAGTTCATCGCTCACGATCAGTGTCACGTCGTAGAGTTCGATGTTGTATTTGGTGAGGAGCGAAGACCAGTCTTCCCTGAGATTCTTGGCGTCGCGGCTGATCTGGCGGTAAATGCTGATCTTAGAGCGCTCGCTGTGGATCAGGTCCACGATGTAGCGGCGGTAGCGGCTGAGCGCCGCGCTGCTGTAATCCGAGCTGAAGATTTGTTCCAGTGTATTGAGAGATTCCTTGCAGGCATTACTGTTAGTCTCCAGCAGATGGCTGTACTGCCCCTCGATGTTGTCATACATGGCGGGGTGCTCTATTTTGAAACAGAGCTCTTCCAGAACATCGGCCAGGTGGTCCGCCTTAGCAAGCCTTGCCATGGGAATGATGATCGCCTTGGTGTGTTCAGCCTTGGGGATGCGCTTCTCCTCCTTCACGCCGGAGAGGGTATTGAGGTTGTCGATCCGGTCGGCGATCTTGACCAGAAGGGCCTTGCTGTTCATCTTGCGCTGCAGCTTGGCGTCCGAAAGCATATCCTTCTGCGCCTTTGTCAGGGTGTGATTGGCTGCGTCAAAGTCTTTGTCGCTCAGAGCTGTCACTGCGTCTACGATGTCCGCGACGCTCGAATCGAACTGCTTCTCGATGTCTTCGAGCGTAACGTCGCAATCCTCGACTACGTCATGGAGCAGCGCCGCCATTATCACATCGCTCTCAGCTCCCCATTCAGCTACAGAACGCGCTGCGCGAAGCACGTGATTGATATAAGGCTCGCCCGAACCACGGTTCACTCCCGAATGCTTTTCCTCAGCAAAGTGGTAAGCGCGCTTGATGCCGTTCTTATTCCCCACTTTGTGATTCTTGCTGTAAATGTTCATGATATCGCTAAATTCAACTTTCAGTTCATATGCCATGGGTGCCTCCTTTCCGCGCCGGGCGATCTTTAGTCTGAACTCTTCACGGAAGCGGCCTTGATGGCGTGATACCACTGGTCGTCGTCTGTCGTCCCTGAGATCTTCCCATATCTGAACATATTCCGCTCCAAGCTCTTCTTAACAAACCGTTCTAAAGTCGATCTGACCATAACTGCCTTCTGGTACTCTGAAAATCTCTCATTTAACACTCCGTCCGGCTCCGCGTACAGCGCCTTGAAGTTCATGATCATCTCATCCACCATCTCCGGGTCCGCCTCGAAATCCGGGTAATCAAGCAGGAGATTGTGATGGATCTCCTCCTCTGACATGGTGAGAGGGTATCTCGAAATTCCCATAAACTGGATCACCGGCGTGTGCTCGCGCCCCTTGGATACTGAGTTGATCGTTCCGATGCCTCCGATATACTCGGGCTTATTGTTGTCGATCCTGTGGAAGATCAGCAGCGCTTTGTCTGTGCTGGCGTGGCTCATACTGACAAAAGCATGGAACTGGGAGAGTGTGAAATCTCCGAAATAGGCTCTGCTCTCGTAGTTTTCGCCGATGTGCCGGATGACTTCCTCAGGGTTTTTCATTTGGTCCAGCTCTGTTTTGACCCGGGTGACTTCGCTTCTGTCATTGATCCCGAGAATAGCCGCGCAGCCGAATTCCGGCACGTCCAGGGAAGTGGGATTCTCATATATGTAGAGAACGCCGTAATGAAGGGAATCCCTGGGCGGCAGCAGGTCCCGTCCCTTCGACTTGCTCGTGTCAAAATAGTACATGTAGTAAGCTGCACAGTACTTGAGGAAGGTTTCCATCTTCTCCTTGTCTATTCCCGCGCTCCTCGGAGTTACTGTGACGGCAGAAGGAGTGATGCTCTTAGTAAGGAAATCGTCGATGGAGATGTCAAAGTGTTTCTTGAGCCTGAGCAGGTGCTCTGTGCCCAGGATCCTCCGGCCTTTACAGTAGTCGGTCATCGAGGCGGGCGCCACGCAGAGCAGGTCTGCCAGGTCTTTCTGCGTTATACCTTGCTGTGCGATCAGCTTCTTAAGGTTGGAAGATACAATCTCTGCCAGGTCCTGGTTGTTCGCTGCCGCCGCAGATCTTCCGGTGGTTCCATTGGTGCCGCCGGCTCCGGAAGTCCCGGAGATTCCAGTCCCGTTTTTCTCACTTGCAGTCATTTATATTCGCCTCCTTTGTTTGATGATTGACCAATTATAGTGGAAATTAACTGATAATTCAAGAAAATGATGAAAAAGAGATATGGAATTACTGAATTTGAGAAAATATGGCTTGGGTTTTGTTTTGCTTAACGAGTTAAATTTGGCTGAATTATAGATATAATCTGACAATTCGGGATTACAAATTATAGAATTTTCCATATGCGAATTATGTTCAGCTTTTTCAGATTGTCAAGAGCTGGGACAGGAGAGTATTCTATTGAAACTAAACTCTCAAAGACCACAGCAGTAAGGAGGTGAAGCTGATATGTATCCCATTCTATGCGAAGACGGGAAAGTGTACTATGGACTGACTCTATTGACATTCGGGAAAGGAGTCCGAAAAGCGAGACCGCTGTGCAGGCTGCTCAACGCGGCGCTTCCGGCCGGCTCTGTTTTGACTTTCCTCATCGGCGCAGCATTACTTTTCTGGCAAAACAGCGACCGTGTCCCGGTGGACAACTACAGCCTGCTTCTGTTCTACGCTCTGGTAATCGTGTCCATGTTCATGCACGAGGCTGCGCACCTGATCGCTGCCGTGGCGTATGGCTACCCGGTGTCAGAAGCGGGCGTCATTTTCTATCTGAAAATCCTCCCGGCCTGCCTCTATGTGGGACACGGCCGGAAGAAAAATGCCACCAAAGGCGAAGAGATCCAGCTGGCACTGGCAGGGATCGAGGCGAATCTTCTCGCCGCAGGTCTGTTCTTGCTTGTCGCCGCGCTGTGGGAAGATCTCAGCATGACTTTCTTCGCAGCAGCGGTCTCCAACATCTTCATCATCATATCCAATCTTGTGCCCGCCAAAGGAATGGAAGACGACGGAGAGGTCGCACTGAATTGCCTGTTCGAAGTAAAGAGCATCTATACAGTTGCCAGAAAGTGTATGAGAAGCAAAAAGCGACGCCGCAGGCTAATCCGCTCCGCAGGACTGTCCGGTATAGCTTGCATCGCGCTTTTCCGTCTCATCCTCTTCACAAATGAAAAGTATATCCTGTGGGCCGGATTCATCATTTTCAGCCCGATGGTGTTCATAATGCTGTATTGCAATGCATAGGGGTCAGACCCCGGAAGGAGGTTACAATGAAAACAAGGACTATCATGGCAGCTGTTATTGCAGCGATCCTCATCGTGATCTGCGGCGGATCCGCAATTCATTATTTGCTGGACAACATGCCCGTCGTCTTTAACGATCCCGCGCTTGAACTGGCTGTTCGCACCGGCCTCGGGATCTCAGACCGCCCGATCACCCGCAAAGAAGCCCGGGAAGTCGTCTCCCTGGACCCCTCCCTCATGGAGGGATACACCAAAGAAATCACAGATCTAAGAGGCCTTTCTGCTTTTTCCAATCTCAAAAAACTGAATCTCGCCAACAACATGATTACAGACATCAGCGAACTCAGTAAGCTCAAAGAATTGAAGATCCTACACCTTGTTGGCAACCAGATCAGCGACGTCGCAGCCCTGTCATCCCTCACCAACCTCGAGTTCCTCGACCTTGAGGGCAACAAAATTTCAGACATCAGCGCCCTCAAGCGCCTCACCAAACTCACCGTCCTGGACCTCCGCAATAACCACATTTCAGACATCAGCAGCCTTTCAGCCATGAAGGATATGAGATGCCTCTACCTCGGCAACAACGAGATCACCGACATCACACCCCTGCAATCGCTGGTGAAACTGACTTACCTGAGCGTGGGCGGGAACGAGATCTCAGACATCGAACCGATCTCAGACATGAAAACCCTCGACCACCTTCTGGTCAGCAACAACCGGATCAGCGACATCAGCGTACTCCAGAACCTTCCCGGCCTCGAATACCTGGACGTTCAGGGGAACCCGATTGACCCAGGTTTTACGCTCGACGACGTGGCTGAAAGTTGTACGGTGATCCAGTGAATTGCTCGATGGGAACGGAAATAGAGCTTTGCGCGCTTTATTGAGGATGAGCTCTCTGAGACAGACGCCGAGAAGCTCGCAGAGACAGCTGCCAACAACGGCCAGTGGAGAGAGATGTAATCTCAGCCCAGTTGAGAGTTAAAATAGAGAATTAAAGTTAAAATGGAAAAATCGGTCCGGCATATTTGCCGGGCCGACTTTTATGTTAAGGCGTCGTTGGGCGGGTTCATTCCGAACCTCCGGAGCCATGGTTTTCTTAGAGGCTTTGGCTGGTTCACTCGGAACCTGCGGAACCGCGATCCTCTTTGGAGAAATCGCCCACGAAGAAGTAGCCGACATCGAAGAAGAGGGCGATGATCAGCACCGGGACGAGAGCCTGCCAGAAGAACAGCATCAGCAGCGCGAACATGAGGGTGGGAATTTCGATGATGGTCTTGTCGTTTCTTGTGACGACGAAAGTGGTTTCTTTGATAAAACGGATGAATTTCATGATCAAACCTCCATATTAAACGTTTTCAGTAGTTTTTGTTTATCTGATGGTAAAAGGATACCGCCGGAATATGAAAAAATCTTGAGAGATAGATTAAAACAACATTAAAAATACTAAGGTCTGCAGTTGCAATAAATGATAGAATACTAATCAGGACGCAGGGGTAAGAACCCTTATCAGAGGAGAATTCAGATGAAAACGCGGTTAGGGGCATTCTTTGAGCGGATGAGTAAGATATACGAAGAGGATGGGCTGTTCCATGACACGGAGGTGCAGGCCAATGAGCTGATCGTGCGGGTTTTGATCGCAAATGCGATCATTATTGTGCTCATCCTGGCCGCTGTGATCGCGGGGGTGTTCCCTGTGTCGGGGCTGATTTTGCCGAGGCTGGGTACAGCGCTGGTGGAGATCCTGATTTTGGGGGCTATATCCTACAAGGTAAAGCAGGACGCCTGGTGGCTCAAATATGTGCTGCTGCTGGGGCTTATGACTGTCTATGCGCAGCTTGACTCATTGCTCACGCACAAGGTGGCGATCCTGATGGTGATTCCTGTGCTGTGCTCGAGCCGTTATTTTTCAAGGATACTGACCATCGCGATGTCGGGGCTGTCAACGGTGGTGTTTTTTGTGTCGGGCTTTCTGGGGGCATATTTTGGCTGGATCAATATGAACGACGTGAGGCTCCCGGTAGGCACTACTTTTACAGACAAGGGGATCTGGCTGGGGAGCGGCATTGAGGAGACGCTGGACCGCGCACAGTACGCACGCGACACGCTGCTTTTCAGTTATGTGCCTAAGCTGTTGATGTTTTCCATCGCGGCGGTGGTCGCTGCGGAGATAGCAAGGCGCGGGCGTGAGATGGTCCATGAGCAGAAAGAGCTGAGTGAGAGCAGCGCGAGGCTGGAGACAGAGCTGAAGATGGCGGAGCAGATCCAGGAGGGAGTGCTGCCGAACATTTATCCGCCTTTTCCGGACCGGAGGGAGTTTGACATTTACGCGACCATGAACGCGGCGAGGGAGGTCGGAGGCGACTTCTATGACTTCTTCCTGGTGGATGATGACCACCTGGCGCTGGTCGTGGCTGACGTGAGCGGCAAAGGAGTGCCGGC
>CAMOIJ010000022.1 GCA_946615865.1 uncultured Lachnospiraceae bacterium
GCCAGAAGGCACGCTCCGGAGCTCCCAGACCGGGATTCGAAGGCGGCCAGATGCCTCTGTACAGAAGACTCCCCAAGAGAGGCTTCAAATGCTACAACAGGAAGGATATCGCGGCAGTTGATATCACCAGACTTGAGAAATTTGAAGACGGAGCTACTGTAGATCTTCAGGCACTCAAGGAAGCGGGAATCGTAAAAGAACTCAGAGACGGCGTTAAGATCATTGGCAATGCGGCGCTTACAAAGAAGCTCAATGTCAAGGTCAACGCGTACAGCGCAAGCGCCAAGGCAAGCATCGAAGCTGCCGGCGGTACCGCTGAAGTCGCAGAATAATTTACGGGAGGTCACGCCGTCTTCACTCTTTGACCATTTTGAAAGTGATCAATTTGGAAGAGAGGACGGCCTGGCCCGTTCATCCTAAGAGGTCTGTGTTATGTTAGAATCTGTAAAAAATATGTTTAGGCTCAAAGAGATCCGTCAGAAGCTGCTCTATACGCTGATGATGATGGTCGTGATCCGAATCGGATCACAGCTTCCGGCTCCCGGCATCGACAGGACGTATTTCAGCAACTGGTTCGCGGCTCAGACGGGTGACGCATTCAGTTTTGTGGACGCGTTCACCGGCGGATCCTTTTTGAACATGTCCATTCTGGCACTTAACATTACGCCCTATATCACATCTTCCATTATCATTCAGCTTCTCACGATCGCTATTCCCAAGCTGGAAGAGATGCAGAGAGAAGGCGAAGAAGGAAGGAAACTGCTGGTATCGATCACCCGTTATGTCACGGTAGCGCTTGCGCTTATGGAAGCGGCAGCCATGGCGATCGGATTCGGAAGGCAGGGCCTTCTGCAGGAGTACAACGCGATCAACATCATCATGGTCATCTGTACTTTGACAGCAGGCAGTGCTTTCCTTATGTGGATAGGTGAGCAGATCACCGAGAAGGGCGTTGGAAATGGTATCTCGATCGTACTCGCGATCAATATCATTTCAAGGATGCCGCAGGACATTGCCAGTCTTTTCTCCCAGTTCGTGTTCGGAAAGACCATTGCCATCGGCGCGGTCGCCGCAGTGATCATTATTGCGATCATTGTCCTGATGGTGGTCATGGTCATCATCCTCAACGACGCTGAGAGAAGGATCCCGGTACAGTACGCGCAGAAGATCCAGGGAAGAAGACTTGTCGGCGGAGCGAATTCCGTTATTCCGCTCAAGGTCAACACCGCGGGCGTTATGCCGATCATCTTCGCCTCCTCGCTTATGGAGTTCCCTGTGATCATCTCCACGCTGGCCGGTTATAAAGGAACAGGAATCTGGTCGGAAGTTCTCCGCTACCTTTCCACTTCCTATTGGTGCAATCCCAGCCAGATCAAGTATTCGATCGGACTTCTCGTATATATCGTACTGCTGGTATTCTTCGCGTACTTCTATACGTCGATCACATTTAATCCGCTTGAGATTGCCGATAACCTGAAGAAGCGCGGCGGCTTCATCCCCGGTATCCGTCCGGGCAAGCCCACTAGCGACTATCTTAACAGGATCCTGAACTACATTATCTTTATCGGCGCGATCGGACTTACGATCGTCGGAATCCTTCCCTTCATCTTCAGGGGCGTGTTCAACGCTTCCGTTTCTTTCGGAGGGACGAGCCTGATCATCGTGGTCAGCGTTGTGCTTGAGACGATCAAGCAGATCGAGTCCATGATGATGGTCAGGAACTACAAGGGATTCCTGAACGACTGATACAGGATCCGGTGACGGTTTCTTGTCAAGAATTGATCCGGAGGCGGTGGAACCTGGGTTTCACCGGCTCCGGTTTGGTGCATAGTTAACAGGTAGTTTTAGTACAATGGTCCAAGAGCCAGAAATGGAGGGTACAATGAAGATCGTTATGTTAGGAGCACCCGGAGCAGGCAAAGGAACACAGGCGGAGATGATCGCTGAGAAGTACGGGATTCCCCATATCTCGACCGGTGATATTTTCAGGGCCAATATTAAGAACGGTACGGAACTGGGCAAAAAAGCGAAAGCTTACATGGACGCGGGAGATCTCGTTCCGGACGAGCTGACTGTTGATCTCGTGATCGACAGAGTCGCGCAGCCCGATTGTGAGAAAGGTTATATCCTTGACGGTTTCCCGAGAACGATCCCGCAGGCGGAAGTCTTCACGAAGCAGCTCGCCGAGAACGGCGAAAAGATCGATTTCGCGATCGACGTCGAAGTTCCGGATGAGAACATCGTGAACCGCATGGGCGGCAGAAGGGCATGCCCGAACTGCGGCGCAACTTATCATGTGCAGTACATCCCGCCCAAGAAAGAGGGCATCTGTGACGTTTGCGGAACAGAGCTCGTTCTCAGGAACGATGATAAGCCTGAGACAGTCAAGAACAGACTGGATGTCTATCACAAAGCAACTCAGCCGCTGATCGACTTTTACAAAGCGCAGGGAGCGCTCAGGGCAGTCGACGGGACACAGGATATGAAAGATGTCTTTGCGGCAATTGTTAAGATTTTGGAGGATTAAAAGTGTCAAAAGCAGATGTCATTGAACTCGAAGGTGTTGTGATCGAAAAGCTCCCCAACACGCTCTTCCGCGTGAAGCTGGAGAACGGAGCCGTTATTCTCGCCCATATCAGCGGCAAGCTGAGACAGAATTTCATCAGGATCCTTCCGGGTGATAAAGTTACCCTTGAGATGTCCACCTATGACCTTACAAAGGGCAGGATCATCTGGAGAGACAAGTAATATATCCGGAGAGTTTCAAAAAATTATTTAAAAAACATTTGCTATCGACATTGTCTTGTGATACAATGGACAAGCTGTGGAGAATTCGGACAACGAATTCTTCTTTAGTGCGTGCATGAAGACCCGCTTGTGCGCCAGGAAACTGCAGAGAATGATGAAAGGAGACGACTATGAAAGTAAGAGCTTCTGTAAAGCCTATTTGCGACAAGTGCAAAGTCATTAAGCGCAAGGGTATTATCAGGATCATCTGCGAGAATCCGAAGCACAAACAGAGACAGGGTTAAGAGAGCCATTTGCCGGCCGTAAGCCGCGAATTACTCTTTGATACCCTGCTGAATCTGTAAACTGCATTTCTTCTTATTGAACAGACCCTTTCAAATAAGAAGACCCGTTCGGGATATGCAGGTTGTGACGGAAACGCAGCGGAAAGACCGGAGAACTCCGGTTGGGCTCAGATGGGCCCCAATCAATCAGTAACGAATTTAGAAATGATTTATGGAGGAAAAGGAAAATGGCTCGTATCGCAGGTGTAGATTTACCCAGAGATAAGCGCGTCGAGATCGGCCTGACAAGTATTTATGGAATCGGCCGTACAAGTGCAACAAAGATCGCCGAGAAGGCAGGTGTCAATCCCGATACCCGCTGCAGAGATCTGACTGACGAAGAAGTCAAGAAGCTCAGCGAAGTCATCGCTGAGGATTACATGGTAGAAGGTGACCTTCGCCGTGAAGTCGCTATGAACATCAAGCGTCTCACCGAGATCGGCTGCTACAGAGGCATCCGTCACAGAAGAGGCCTTCCTGTTCGCGGACAGCACACAAAGAACAACGCGAGAACCAGAAAGGGTCCCAAGAAGACCATCGCAAACAAGAAGAAGTAATTGATCGTTCACAGCAATACTATTATAAGGGAAAGAAAGTAGGTTAGTTTTATGGCAAAGCAGAATGCTGCAGCTAGAAGAAAAGCTGCAAGACGTGTCAAGAAAAACGTTGAACGCGGACAGGCGCACATCCAGTCTTCTTTTAACAACACAATCGTTACTCTGACAGACGCTCAGGGCAACGCACTGAGCTGGGCAAGTGCAGGCGGTCTTGGATTCAAAGGTTCAAGGAAATCTACTCCCTATGCAGCACAGATGGCAGCAGAGACAGCTACCAAGGCTGCGCAGATTCATGGACTGAAGGCAGTCGATGTATTTGTTAAGGGACCGGGTTCAGGAAGAGAAGCAGCGATCCGCGCACTCAACGCTAATGGTCTGGAGATCATCTCCATCACCGATGTAACTCCCGTTCCTCACAACGGATGCCGTCCGCCTAAGAGACGTAGAGTCTGAAAAAGTAAATTCTTCGGATCGCATACGATCCTCAGTATTAACTTTAGAAGGTTTGCTTCGCAAACCTTCAGGGTTATTATTGACAGCAAGGCAGCAAATGCTGCTTAGCATAATAGAAACATTAAATACTTGGAAGAAGGCACGCGAAAACGTGTTGTAAACAACAATCACGGCAGAGACCGTGACAGAAAGGAGCCATCATGGCAGTAGATAAGACACCAGTACTGAAAAGATGCAGATCCCTCGATCTGGATCCCACTTTCCTTGGCTATGACAAGAAGTCCAAGAGAACTCTGATCCGCAGAAGCCGCAAGATGAGTGAGTACGGCCTTCAGCTTCGCGAGAAGCAGAAAGCTAAATTCATCTATGGCGTTCTTGAGAAGCCTTTCAGAAATTATTATGAGAAGGCTGACAGAATGAAGGGCATGACCGGTGAGAACCTCATGACCATGCTTGAGAGCCGCCTTGACAACGTAGTCTTCCGTATGGGTTTTGCAAGAACCAGACGTGAGGCAAGACAGGTTGTCGGCCACAAGCACATTTTCGTCAACGGCAAATGCATCAACCTTCCTTCTTACCGCGTTAAAGCCGGTGATGTTGTAGAGGTTAAGGAAAGCTCCAAGTCTATCCAGCGCTTCAAGGATATCATGGAAGTAACGGCCGGAAGACTGACACCCGAGTGGGTAGTCGTCGACAAGGAAGCCCTCAAGGGCACCGTAAGCGCACTTCCCCGCAGGGAGCAGATCGATGTCCCTGTTGATGAGATGCTTATCGTCGAGTTGTATTCCAAGTAATACGATAAATACCTGCACTGCGCGGCGACGCGCAGGCAGGTTTATTACGCTTATATGTTGACGATGAGCCGCGCAAAGGAGGTATTCGCGTGTTTGATTTTGAGAGACCGAGCATCGAGGTCGTGGAGATCTCCGATGATAAGAAGTATGGCAGATTTGTAGTGGAACCCCTTGAGAGAGGCTATGGCATCACTCTTGGAAATTCCCTCAGAAGGATCATGCTTTCTTCTCTTCCCGGTGCAGCTGTAAGCCAGGTCAAGATTGACGGAGTACAGCATGAGTTCGGAGCTATTCCCGGAGTCAAGGAAGATGTTACTGAGATCATCATGAATATCAAAGGTCTTGCTATCAAGAACAGCAGCGAGACGAACGAGCCCAAGAATGCTTATATCGAGTATGAGGGCGAGGGCGTTGTCCGCGCTTCTGATATTCAGGTTGACCAGGACGTTCAGATCATGAATCCGGACCTTGTGATCGCTACACTCAGCGGAAAGGACACTAAACTGTTCATCGAGCTTACGATCACAAAGGGCAGAGGCTACATCAGCTCTGACAAGAACAAGACACCTGATACTAAGATCGGTGTTATCCCTGTAGATTCTATCTACACACCTGTAGAGAGAGTCAACGTCACAGTTGAGAATACGCGTGTCGGACAGCAGACTGACTACGATAAGCTTACACTGGATGTTACCACAAACGGCACGATCGGCCCTGACGAGGCAGTAAGCCTTGCAGCTAAGGTTCTGAGCGAGCACCTGAGCGTGTTCATCGACCTGTCCGAAAACGCCAAGACCGCAGAGATCATGGTTGAGAAGGAATATGACCAGAAAGAGAAAGTTCTCGAGATGAGCATCGATGAGCTGGAACTTTCCGTCCGTTCCTACAACTGCCTCAAGAGAGCAGGCATCAACACAGTTGAGGAACTCTGCAACAAGACTCCCGATGAGATGATGAAGGTCCGCAACCTGGGCCGCAAGTCTCTTGAGGAAGTTCTTGAGAAACTCAAGGAACTGGGACTTTCCCTCAATAACAGCGAGGAAGTTGTCCAGTAACTGCTATCACTGAAGATCCCGCCGAGGTAAAGCCGAAGAGTGCGAGGCGGTCGACGGCAGCGGGAAAACCGCGAACCGAAGGAAGGTAAAGTCCAAAGAGTGCTTCCTTCGGCGCTGTCATAAAGGAGGAAAACAAAATGGCAATGTACAGAAAACTCGGTAAGAAGACCAAACTCAGAAAGGCTCTGCTCCGCAACCAGGTAACGGCTCTGATCTACAAGGGAAGGATCGTTACAACTGAGGCAAGAGCTAAGGAAGTTCAGAAGATCGTGGAGCCCATGATCACTCTGGCTGCAAAGCACAAAGATGACTACGAAGAAGTTACCGTTCAGGCTAAGGTCGCCCGCAAGGACAAGGACGGCAAGCGCGTCAAGGAAGTCGTCGATGGCAAGAGAGTCACTGTTTTTGACACTGTAGAGAAGAAGGTGAAGAAGGATTCCCCTGCTCGTCTGCATGCAAGAAGACAGCTGATGCGCTATCTGTACCCTGTTGTTGAAGTTCCGGCTGACGGCAAGGCCCGCAGAAAGAACTCCAAGAACGTAGATCTTGTTGAGAAGCTGTTCAGCGAGTACGGCCCCAAGTATGCGAACCGTAACGGCGGCTACACAAGAATCATCAAGATCGGTCAGAGACGCGGCGACGGTGCGATGGAAGTCGTACTTGAGTTTGTCTGATTACTGAAAGTTATCTGACGGATAATGAGTTTATCGGCCTCCGGGAAATGGTTTCTCGGAGGCCTTTTCTGCGTAAGCAATGGGCAGCATGGATGAAGGACAGACGCCTATGATCAAAATACAGAAACTGATACATGATTATATAAAGAGAGACGACGAAGGTAATGCGGCGGGCACTCAGCGCGCCATAGACGGCGTTGATCTTGATGTGAAAGCAGGGCAGTTTATAGCGGTCCTGGGACACAACGGATCCGGAAAGTCAACATTGGCCAAACATCTTAACGCGCTGCTTTTCCCCACAGAGGGAACAGTATGGGTGGACGGACTCGATACCAAGGATGAGAAGAATCTCTGGGAGATTCGCAGAGAGGCGGGAATGGTCTTCCAGAATCCGGACAATCAGATCATAGCGCAGGTCGTCGAAGAAGACGTAGGATTCGGGCCTGAGAACATCGGCGTCCCCACAGAAGAGATCTGGCAGAGAGTGGAGTACAGTCTTAAGACAGTGGGTATGTGGGAACACCGCAAGAAATCTCCAAACCGGCTTTCCGGCGGACAGAAGCAGAGGGTTTCTATTGCCGGCGTCATTGCCATGGAGCCCAAATGTATTATTCTCGATGAGCCCACGGCAATGCTCGATCCCAACGGACGAAGAGAAGTCATCAGCGCCGCTATGAAGCTGAACCGCACGAAGGGCATTACGGTCATTCTGATCACTCACTACATGGAAGAAGCCATAAACGCGGACCGGATCATTGTTATGGACCGGGGCAAGGTCGCTATGCAGGGAACGCCCCGGGAGATCTTCAGTCAGGTGGAGCGCATGAAAGAACTTCAGCTCGACGTACCGCAGGTTACGCTGCTCGCCCATGAGCTTCGCGGAATGGGACTGAAGATACCGGACAGTATTTTGACCAAAGAGGAACTGGCAGCCGCTCTGATGGGCGGGCAGACAAGCCAAAACAGCGGCCTCGGCGGGGACTGTGCGAAGAAGGAGGCTGCCCATGGGGATCAAAATTGATGATATCTGCTTCGAGTATGAGAGAGGAACTGCTATGCAGGTCACAGCCCTGGACCACATCTCGGCAGAGATCCCGGACAACCAGTTTATCGGGCTGATCGGGCACACGGGTTCGGGAAAATCCACTTTGGTACAGACGCTGAACGGCCTTCTAAAGCCGACTTCAGGGCACATTTATTATAATGGAGAGGATATCAGCGGAGAGAAATTCGACAAAAAGAAGCTTCGCGCTGACGTGGGACTGGTATTTCAATATCCGGAGCACCAGCTCTTCGAGATCGACGTGCTCACGGATGTAATGTTCGGCCCCAAAAACCTGGGCCTTAGCGATGCGGAGGCAAAAAAGAGAGCGCTTGAAGCTCTTGAGAGCGTTCATATGCCGGAGAAATACTACAAGTCTTCGCCCTTTGACCTGTCAGGCGGACAGAAGAGACGCGCGGCGATCGCGGGCGTTCTGGCTATGCGCCCGAAGATCCTGATCCTCGACGAGCCCACGGCGGGGCTCGACCCCAAAGGAAGGGACGGGATCCTCGGAATGATCTCGGATATGAAGAAGAATCTTAATATGACGATCATCCTTGTCTCACACAGTATGGATGACGTCGCCCGCTATGTGGACCGCATCATGGTTATGGGAGGCGGCAAACTTCTGTACGACGATGAGCCGGTGAAAGTGTTCAGACATGTGCAGGAACTGGAGAATCTTGGCCTTGCCGCGCCGCAGATCACTTATATCATGAAGCTGCTCAAAGAGAAGGGGCTCGATGTAAGTACCGACGCCCTGACTGTTGAGCAAGCTGCCGCGGAGATCATGGCACATCGGAGGGAACTGCATGTTTGATACAATTACACTCGGCCAATACTATCAGACGGATTCCCTGCTGCACAGACTTGATCCCAGAGTAAAGCTTGTGGGGACCTTTGTATATCTGATCTCACTGTTTGTTGTAGACTCTTTTGTCGGATATATTGCGGCAGCCCTGTTCCTTGCCGCGATGATCATGCTCTCCAATGTACCGTTCCGTTACATCGTCAGAGGTATGAAGACGATCGTTTTTCTTCTTCTGATCACGGTGGTATTCAATCTTTTCCTGACGCCCGGTGAAGTGATCTGGCACGCGGGAATTTTTAAGATCACCAGGGAGGGACTGACCTTTGCCATTAAGATGGCTGTCAGACTGAGCCTCCTGATCCTGGGGTCGTCGATCATGACCCTGACGACAACGCCGACGCAGCTTACAGACGCTCTGGAGAGCCTCCTGAGGCCTCTTAAGAAGATCCATGTACCGGTTCACGAGATCGCCATGATGATGTCTATTGCACTGCGCTTTATTCCGATCCTCATGGAAGAGACGGACAAGATCATGAAGGCGCAGATTGCCAGAGGAGCGGATTTCGAGAGCAAGAACATCGTCAAGAAGATCAAGAGCATGGTGCCGCTTCTGGTGCCGCTCTTTATCTCGGCGTTCAGAAGGGCCAACGATCTGGCCATGGCAATGGAAGCAAGGTGTTATCGCGGCGGCGAAGGACGCACCAAAATGAAGCCTCTGGTCTACCATGGAAGAGATCGCGTTGCGTATATGGTGCTTCTGGCGTTCTTTGCAATCTGTATTTTGACAAGGATCTTTTTCTAGAGAACGTGAAAAGGCCAGTCAGAGGCCTTACGCGGTGACAAGTTATGAAGAGAATACTTCTCACGGTAGCCTATGACGGCACCGGTTATTCGGGATTTCAGGCACAGAAAAGCGGAGTCCCGACCATAGAGAGAGAACTGAACAGAGCGCTCACGGAGCTGACAGGCGTGGAGACTGAGGTCAGCGGAGCGAGCCGGACAGACGCCGGGGTGCACGCGCTGTGTAATCTCGCGGTGTTTGACACGGAGAGCCGCATTCCTCCGGAGAAGTTCGCGAACGCCCTCAATGTCCGGCTGCCGGAACAGATCTGTGTGCAGAATTCGAGGGAAGTGCCTGCGGATTTTCATCCCAGATTCTGTGACACGGTCAAGACCTATGACTATGTGATATACAACGCGCCGTTCCCTTCTCCCAGGAAAAAGAGGTACACGCACTATTCCTATACCCCTTTTGATGTGGAAAAGATGAGGGAGGCCGCTCAGTACCTGGTCGGAGAGCATGATTTTAAGAGTTTCTGCAGCATCCACACTCAGGCGCAGACTACGACGAGGACCATCACTGAGATTGAGGTGATCGAGAGACCTTGTGAGGCGGAGCAGACCGCTGAGAGAGTCGCGGCGATGATACCTCCCTTTGATATGGACAATGACAGTGGAACGGATCCGGGCCCGGCGCGCAGGGCTGTATCTCCCAGAGAGATAGTGATCCGGGTCAGCGGAACGGGATTTCTGTACAATATGGTCCGGATCATCGCGGGAACGCTTATGGAAGCGGGGCGCGGGGCGCTTGCGCCGGAGCAGATCAAAGTCATTCTGAACGCGTGCGACAGGAGCAAGGCCGGACCCACGGCGCCGCCCGAGGGACTCACCCTTGTGCGCTATCGGATCCTTAACGGGAATTCTGACAAAAATATGAAAAAAAATAATAATTAAATTGACAAGCGCAAAACCGCATTTTATAATATTCGGGTGCGACGGTGATGAACTGCGTCTTTTTTGATGCCCAAACTCCCCGGTTTTGGATCATACACCGACTGCGAATCGCACACAATTGACTATCTGTGACGGTTAACTGATAATGGAGGATATATGATGAAAACCTATATGCCTAGCGCAGCTAAGATCGAGAGAAAATGGTATGTAGTTGACGCTACTGATATGACCCTTGGTCGTCTTGCTTCCGAAGTCGCGAAGGTCCTTCGCGGCAAGAACAAGCCGATCTTCACCCCTTTCCTGGATACAGGCGATTATGTGATCATCCTGAACGCCGGCAAGATCAAGGTCACCGGCAAGAAGCTTGATCAGAAGATCTACTTCAGACATTCCGAGTACGTCGGCAGCGCGAAGTACACAACACTTCGTGAGATGCTTGCGAAGAAGCCCGTCAGGGTTGTCGAGAAGGCTGTCCGCGGAATGCTTCCTAAGGGAAGACTCGGCGAGCAGATGTACAAGAAACTGTACGTTTACGAAGGCGGCGAGCACAATCACGCAGCCCAGAAGCCTGAAGAGCTTAAGTTCTAATCGGAGACTGAAAGGAGATAAAAATGGCTAAAGCAACCACTTACTATGGAACAGGCAGAAGGAAATCCTCTGTTGCCAGAGTTTTTATGACCCCCGGTAAGGGCGAGATGACCATCAACGGCAGAACTATCGATGATTACTTCGGACTTGAGACTCTGAAGGTTATCGTAAGACAGCCTCTGGTTGAGACCCAGACTGCGGATCAGTATGATTTCAAGATCACTGTTAAGGGCGGCGGCACTACCGGTCAGGCAGGCGCGATCCGCCACGGCATCGCTCGTGCACTCTGCGAGGCAGACGCTGAGTTCAGACCCGTTCTGAAGAAAGCCGGATTCCTTACAAGAGACCCTCGTATGAAGGAAAGAAAGAAATACGGCCTCAAGGGCGCTCGTCGTGCACCTCAGTTCTCCAAGAGATAATTTGCTGTCAGGAGAACTTACAGTCAAGAAGTTCAGAAACCCCGAAAAATCAAGGTTTTTCGGGGTTTTCTTTATGTTTTCAGGAATAAAGACAATACTTATTCAACCCCGAAAACGATCTGTTTTCGGGGTTTTTCAGTTCTCGAAGAGGGTTAAAACACATACCGGCAAAAAAGTGCCGGGTCCTCAGAAAAAGAAAAATTTTTGTGTGCGCTCAATCATATTTGGGACTATAATAGGACAGTGCACCACTTGGGGAAATGAGGGGACGAGGAAACAGGAATAGGATATGATCGAGAGAAAAAACGAATTTGCGCAGGGAGCGATCGCGGCAGTACTGTCAGCCGCCGCTCTTGTGGGAAGCCTGTATATCAATGAGGCGCTGGAATTTCGGGATACTTTTATTCCCGGTACTGTGATAAACGGCGTGGATGCTTCCGGCCTCACAGTCAGTGAAATGGAAGAAGTGTTTGGAGACTACGGCCTGATCCTGAAATTCCGCGATGGAAAAGATCTGGCTGTCTCTAACGATGAAATAGATTACCATTATGTGTCGGACGGCACACTGGACGCGCTGATGCAGCAGCAGAATCCGTATTTGTGGGGCGCCGGACTTTTCAGAAAGAACTCGCACGAGATCAACGAGAAAAAAGAGTATTCCAAAGAGAAACTCCTGGCGATCCTTAACGCCGCGCCGCAGATGAATAAGTCCAACATGATCGCACCGGAAGACGCCCATCTTGGCTATGTTGACGGTACCTTTACGGTCATTCCGGAGGTGGAGGGCACAACCCTGGATCCGGAGCTCGTCAGAAGCACGGTGATCACCGCTGTCGACAAGGAGATCGGTTCCGTCGACCTGGGAAACACGGAAGGAATTTACAGCTATCCGGAGATCAGAAAAGATGACGAAGATCTGGGTGAAGAGGCAGAGCAGCTCAATGAGCTGGCCGGAGGCAGAGTTGTCTACAAACTGCCGGGCGGCGCGACCAAGGTCCTGGACGGACCGATCCTCAAGGACTGGCTGGAAGTGGACGACGAGGGCGATTATTACAGAGACGACGACGTCTGGGATGAGTGCCTCGAGGAATATGTAAAGGAACTTGCAGAAGAGGTAGACACGGTCTATAAAGAGCATGCCTTTACCACCCACGACGGCGATGAGATCATGGTGCCCGGAAAGGGCTACTATGGCTACCGCATAGACAAGACAAAGGAAGAAGAGCAGCTGTGGGAAGAACTGGACGAAAATGAACAGGTCGAGAGGGAGCCTGTATACCGCAGGACGGAGGCGGCAGAGCCCGATGACAACCATGGCTTCGGCAGCAGCTATGTGGAGGTCGATCTCTCGAAACAGCATCTGTGGATCTATCAGGACGGAGAGGTGATCCTGGAAACAGATGTGGTATCGGGCCTTAACGACAAAGAGCACAAGACACCTGCGGGGGCATTTTTTGCCTACGATAAAAAGACAGACACAGTTCTCAGGGGCGACAAACAGGACGACGGAGAATGGGGATACGAGACACCGGTGGATTACTGGATCCGTCTTACGGACACCGGCATCGGTCTCCATGACGCGAACTGGCGCTACTCTTTTGGCGGAAATATCTGGAAATGGAACGGCTCTCACGGCTGTATCAACATCCCTCCGAAGGTGATGCCGACGATCTACGAGCTGGTTTATGAAAATATGCCCGTTGTGGTCCATTACGGGGATACTCAGTGACCCCCTGCCGTGCTATAATTAAAATTGTTCTTAGAACTCTACACCTACGCTTACAGAAAAGGGGTAATCATGAAGAAATTAGAAGATTATATCCGTACTATTCCGGATTTTCCGGAGCCCGGCATTATGTTCCGAGACATTACAACAGTATTTCAGGATGCTGACGGCCTTCAGCTCGCGATCGATTCCATGCAGGAACTGATCAAGGATGTGGATTTTGACGTGATCGTCGGCGCGGAATCCCGCGGCTTTATTTACGGCGCGGCGCTGGCTTACAACCTTCATAAGCCGCTGGTTCTGATCCGCAAGAAGGGTAAACTCCCCTGGAAAACCATCTCTGTGGATTATGATCTGGAATATGGCAAGGCAACGCTGGAGATGCATATCGATGCTATACAGCCCGGACAGAAATGTCTCGTTGTGGATGATCTTCTGGCGACCGGCGGAACAGCCAAGGCTATGGCGCAGCTCGTTGAGAAACTGGGCGGTGAAGTTGTCGACATGCTCTTCATGATTGAACTTGCAGGTCTGAACGGCCGCAAGTTCCTTGAGGGGTACCGCGTGGATTCTGTACTTGCATTTGATGGCAAATGATATTTCACAAGACACTGTGGAGAAGCTGTATCGCAGGATGCAGCTTCTTTTTTTGTGTTAAAAATAATCATCAAAACAGAGTAAATATAATCATTCTAATTCTTTGTCCATGGGGATAAAATCTAATCACGGTTTTTGATAAATTTTAAGCCGAATGGATCAAAAGATTGAGAGGAAAAAGCAATGATGAACTACAGGAAGTACATGCGTCAATATTTTCTCCCTCCGGAAGAGTGTCTGGACTGGGCGAAAAAGGATCATATCGAGAAGGCCCCGATCTGGTGCAGCGTCGACCTGCGCGACGGCAATCAGGCCCTGATCGAGCCTATGAGCCTCGAAGAGAAGATCGAATTCTTCCGCATGCTGGTGGACATCGGCTTTAAGGAGATCGAAGTGGGGTTCCCTGCTGCTTCGGAGACCGAGTACGACTTCCTTCGCGCTCTCATCGAGAGAAACATGATCCCGGAGGATGTCACGATCCAGGTCCTGACACAGGCCAGGGAGCACATCATCCGCAAGACTTTTGAGGCGGTCAAGGGAGCACCGAAGGCGGTGGTGCATCTTTATAATTCCACTTCCGTGGCGCAGCGGGAACAGGTCTTTAGAAAGAACAAAGAGGAGATCAAGAAACTTGCGGTGGACGGAGCGAAGCTCCTCAAGGAACTGGCGGACGAGACCGACGGCAACTTCATGTTCGAATACAGCCCTGAGAGCTTCCATGGGACCGAGGTGGAGTATGGGCTGGAAGTCTGCAACGCGGTGCTGGACGTCTGGAAACCTACCCCTGAGTGGAAAGCCATCATCAACATCCCCGCTACGGTGGAGACGGCTATGCCGCACATTTTCGCCTCCCAGATCGAGTATCTTAACAAGAATATGAAATACAGGGACGGCGTCGTCCTCAGCCTTCATCCGCACAACGACCGCGGCTGCGGCGTAGCGGACACAGAACTCGGCATCCTTGCAGGCGCAGACCGCGTCGAAGGCACGCTGTTCGGAAACGGCGAGAGAACCGGAAACGTCGATCTGGTCGCTGTAGCGATGAACCTTTTCTCCTACGGGATCGATCCGGAACTGGATTTCTCCAATATGCCGCAGATCCGCGAAAAATATGAGAGACTGACTGGAATGGATGTCCATCCCAGGCAGCCTTATGCAGGAGATCTGGTCTTCAGCGCGTTTTCCGGCTCCCACCAGGACGCGATCTCCAAGGGCATGGCCTACAAGGAGAAGAACGATCCCAACAAGTGGACAGTTCCTTATCTTCCCATCGACCCGCAGGATGTCTCGAGGACATACGATTCAGACGTTATCCGCATCAACAGCCAGTCCGGAAAGGGCGGCGTAGCATATGTGCTGAGGCAGAACTACGCGATCGTGCTGCCTGAGAAGATGAGAGAGGAAGTCGGTTACGCCGTGAAGCAGGTTTCGGACGAGACTCACAGCGAGCTTGCGCCTCAGGCTGTTTACGAGATCTTCACAGACAGATATGTGGACTACACGCCTCACTTTACGATCCCGGAGTGCCATTTCCGCCAGGCAGACGGCATTATGGCAGAGGCGACGATCGCGGCCGGAGACAACAGGACTGTCGTGGACGCGAACGGAAACGGCCGTCTGGACGCGGTCAGCAATACCATCAAGCAGTATTACGGGATCAGCTATGAGCTCTCCACTTACGAGGAGCATGCGCTTTCCAGAGGCTCTTCCTCCAAAGCTATGGCTTATGTCAGCGTCCTGTGCAATGGCAAAACATACTGGGGCGTAGGCATCCACGAGGATATCATTCACGCTTCGATCAACGCTTTGGTCGTAGCGGTCAATAAGCTCCCGCAGCTGCAGGACAGCGCGACGGAGAAGGACAACAGGCTGATCGCAATGCTCAACTACATCCAGGCCAATTATCAGACAGTTACACTCGAGGACATGGCCAGGGAATTTCATCTCTCCACGCCGTATATCTCCAAGTTCATCCGCGAGAAATCCGGCAAGACCTTCGGCGAGCAGGTCACGTCAGTCCGCATGAAGAGGGCCAAGACGCTGCTCAGAAACGGCAATATGACGATCGAGAATATCTCTTATTCCATCGGTTATCCCAATGCGGAGCATTTCTCAAGGGTATTCAAGAAGACCTTTGAGGTGTCTCCGGCACAGTACAGAAAAATAGCCACACGCCACGCCGGGTGAGTAAAACAAAGCTTCAGCGCCAAGGGTGATCAGCCATGGCACTGAAGCTTTTTTGTCAACATCACCTAAACGGAGCGGTTTTTCGTTGAATTGATAGTGTACTTTGTATATAATGACAATAGCATATTATGTATGAAGCTATCCACCAAGCTTATAAAAAGAAGGGAAAAAGAAATGAAAGACCTGCAGTATACTGTCAAGAATTCGCTCGGTATTCATGCGCGTCCCGCGGCACTTCTTGCCCAGGCATGCACCAATTTCAAGAGTGCAGTCATGATCGAGTGCAATGGTAATGTTGCCTCCGGCAATAACGTCCTTCAGATCCTCGCTCTTCACGCGGCCAAGGGTTCTGTCCTGAACATTACTGCTGACGGTCCCGATGAGGAAGAGGCGATCACGAAGATCCAGGAAGTGCTCAGGGAAATCGCTCCCAAGGCCAAGAAGAATACGGTCCTCAGGGTCGCGTTTTTCGGCACCAAGGATTATGACCGCATTTTCTTCAGCGAACTCTCCAGAGACAAGGGAGAGGGCACTTACAATGTTGACATCAAGTATTTCAACAGCCGTCTGACCATTGAGTCTGCAAACCTGGCTAAGGGTTACGACGCGGTCTGCATTTTCGTCAATGACGAAGCGCCCCGTGAAGTTATTGAGATCCTGGCGGAGGGCGGCGTTAAGCTCATTCTTCTTCGCTGCGCAGGATTCAACAACGTTGACGCCAAGGCTGCCGCAGAGTGCGGAATCACTGTTCTTCGTGTCCCCGCCTATTCCCCCTATGCAGTAGCTGAGCACGCAATGACGATCCTTCAGGCAGCAAACCGCCGCATTCACAAGTCTTACATCAAGGTTCAGGACAACAACTTCGCGCTGAGCGGACTTCTGGGACTGGATCTTCACAACAAGGTAGCCGGTATCATGGGCACCGGCAGGATCGGCCAGATCATGGCCAATATCTGCAAGGGTTACGGCATGACCGTTCTGGGATGGGATGCTTTCCCGAATATGGCTCTTGAGGAGAAGGGACTTTTGAGATATGTCTCCAAGGAAGAGCTCCTTCAGAAGGCGGATCTCATCTCCCTGCACGCTCCGCTGGTCATGGGCCCGAACGGAACATATCACCTGATCGACGACAATGCGATCGCCATGATGAAGAACAACGTCATGCTCGTCAATACCTCCCGCGGACCTCTTGTAGACTCCGAAGCGCTGATCAGAGGCCTTAAGGCGAACAAGTTCCACGCTGTGGCGCTGGACGTTTACGAGGGCGAGGATGCCAACGTCTACAATGACAGATCCGATGAGATGATCGACACAGATATCGTAGCAAGACTTACAATGTTCCCGAACCTGATACTGACTTCTCACCAGGCGTTCTTCACCAGAGAAGCGCTGCAGGCTATCGCTGCAGTCACTATGGAGAATGCGAGAAACTTCAACGAAGGACTTCCTTACGGAATGTCAGAGGTGAAGTGAAGAAAACCTGTAAATGAGTAAACAGATGCCGCTGCAATTACCGATTCCGGTAATTGCAGCGGCGTTTTTTAATATCAGAGCCGATTTGTTCATTGACAATTACAGTTCAACGTAGTACTTTACTAGAGTAAACAATACTTGCTGGGGGAGCGGATGCTGAGACAGCTGCCCGTTCGCAGGAGCGGAGCGGCTGACCCTTATTACTTGATCCGGGTAATGCCGGCGAAAGGAAGCGCACAGTACTTGAGCAGATGACGGGCGGCTGTAAAGCGGCTTTAAAATATGTTTGATGTGCTGTGAACCAACTCTCCTCCTGTACAACAAAGGAGGTTTTTTTATGTCCAAAAGTATCAAAGTTCTCGTCTTTAGCGCAATGTGCATCGCACTGGCCAGTGTGACCAGTATGATCAAGGTGTTTGAGTTCCCCACCGGGGGGTCCATTACACTGGCGTCTACGTTGTTCGCGACCCTTCCGGGCTTCTTTTTCGGCCCTGCGGTGGGGATCGCGGCGGGATTTGCACACGGGATCCTTCAGTTCTTCCTTGGCCCCTATATTCTGACCCCTGTGCAGGTCTTTATTGATTACGGCCTTGCATTTGCGGCTTTCGGACTCTCCGGATTCTTTGCAGGCCAGAAGTTCGGATACCAGAAGGGCTACATTGCCGCATGTATCGGACGCTGGTTTTTCGCTTTTCTTTCCGGCTGGATCTTTTTTGGCGAATATGCCTGGGAGGGATGGAACGCGGCAGCTTATTCCGCAGTGTACAATATCATTTACATTGCGGGCGAGGCGGTGATCGTATTGATCCTCATCAGTATTCCGGTAGTATCCGAGGCACTGAACAGAGTTAAAGCTATGGCTCTGCAGTGACGGCGCAGACTTAAAGTGATATAATAATCTTCTGATTTATCGATCATATTAGGAGATTATGTGAAAAATGAGTGATTATCTGAGCAGAGTATTTGAATACGCGGTGCCCTGCCTGCTTTTCTGGGGAGTCCTGGCGGTGTCGGTCTCCGTCGACAGGAGCAGGTTCAGGAACTGTATTTATCTGCTGCTGGCAGCGGCGTCTTCGGCGCCGCTTTTTTGTGTGCTGTCGGGAAGACACGCGCCGGGGACGGCCAAGGCCCTTTCGATCCTGATCTTTGCTGTGCTCCTGTCTGTTCCCGCTGTGCTCATAGAGAACGGCGTGATCATGTACCGCAAAGAGGGGAGGTCTCTTCAGAATATGCTTTCCCTGCTCATGGGGATCCTGGTGGGTGTGGGAGAACTGTGCTTTTTCCTGTTCTTTATTTTCCCGATATTCTGGTCAGACCAAAATTCCGAGTTTATCACGACCGGAATGAAAGTGCTGCTTTTTATAAGCCTGTCGGTGATATATGTATCAGTGGTATTTGTGTCGTTTATGAGTTATACGGTGCTTTTACAGCTTATTCCCCGCAAGAGGGACTTTGACTATGTGATCATTCACGGCAGCGGGCTGCTGCGGGGAAGAGAAGTTTCGAAGCTTCTGGCAGACCGTATTGACAAGGCAATAGAGGTCTACGAGAAGGATCCCACGCCGCCGATCCTGATCCCTTCCGGAGGAAAAGGGCGGGACGAAGAGATCTCCGAAGCGGAGGCGATGGAACAGTATCTTATAGAGCACGGGATCCCGAAGGATCATATTATTAAGGAGGACAGGTCGACGACGACAAGAGAGAACCTGGCCTTTTCCAAAAAGATCATCGACGAACGGGACGCGGACCCTTACGTGGCGCTCGTGACGAGCAACTATCACGTCTACAGGGCTTTGAGCCTGTGCGACGACATAGACCTGGAATGCACGGGGATCGGGGCACATGTTGCACGGTACTACTGGCCGAGCGCGCTTTTGCGTGAGTTCGCGGCGATCATGAGTAAGAAAAAGAATCTCCTGATCTTTATTGCGGGATGGCTGTGCAGCGTGATCCCGACTATGGATGCGGTGATGTGGAGCGTGATTCAGTGAATATTAAGGATAATGATAAGAAGTATTCCATAAGGAAAAAGAAGATATTCAGGTTCCTGCTCTCAGCAGTTCTGCTGATCGTCCTACTGTTTGCGGCCATACTGGAATACCTGACGCTGACCGAATATAAGCCGGAGCCGGGAGAGATGGCTGCTGTTGATCATGGAAACTGGGATCTGCTCAAAGAGGGAGATACGCTGAAGATCCTCACCTGGAACTGCGGATACGGCGCTCTGGGAGATAACGCGGATTTCTTCATGGATGGCGGCAGAGGAGTCATGACTGCCGACCGGGAGAGAGTGCAGAGCAATCTTGACGGGATCCTGGAGGCTTCTGCGCAGATGGACCCTGACGTGATCCTGTATCAGGAGATAGACACGAACGCGGCCAGGTCCCATTTTATCGACGAAGAGATCACTATGATCAACGGGCTTCTGAAAGAGGACGAACTGCGCTATTCCTCAGCCTATGCCGATAATCTCAATGTGGGATTTATCCCGTTTCCCATTCCGCCCATCGGAAGGGTCAAAAGCGGGATCATGAACTTTACAGGGGCGTTTACGAGCTCAGCGGAAAGAATCCAGCTTCCCTGCCCCTTTAAGTGGCCTGTGAGGCTCGCAAACTTCAAGAGATGCCTTCTTCTTTCGCGTATTCCCATAAAGGACAGCGATAAGGAACTGGTGATCATCAACCTTCACATGGACGCCTATGACGACGGAGTGGGCAAAACAGAGCAGACGAGGGCGCTTTTTGAGATCATGAACAGAGAGGCCGGGAAGGGCAATTACGTCGTTGCCGGCGGGGACTTCAACCAGACCTTTGACAGCATAGATAGCAGCGCTTATCCGCTTCAGGAAGGAAAATGGGCTCCCGGAAGACTTGAAACTGCAGCGTTCGGAGAGGGGTGGCAGTTTCTTATGAACAGCGGCGTTCCATCCTGCCGCTCTCTCGACCAGCCCTACGCCGGTTCGGACAAGGAGAGTTTTCAGTACTACGCGGTCGACGGATTTATTGTGTCTTCCAACATCGAGGTCCGCTCCTGTGAGACCAAAGATCTGGGGTTTGTGTGCACGGACCACAACCCGGTGCTGCTCGAATGCGTGCTGAAATAAAAAAATACAACAGGGTATATTTTGGATCCAAAAATACATTGTTTTTAAAAGTCAGGTCCTGCATTATAATATATTAGGTAAACAAGAATTACGGTGAAGGAGGAAAGCACCATGGCAATATTAGTTACAGGCGGAACAGGTTTTATCGGAAGTCACACCGTAGTCGAGCTGCTTCAGTCCGGATATGAAGTCGTCATCGCGGATAATCTCTACAACTCCAAGGCGATGGTAGTAGACCGCATCGAGGCGATCACGGGAAAGCGTCCGACTTTCTATGAACTGGATGTATGCGACAAGGCGGCTTTGGACGCGCTGTTCGATAAAGAGAAGATCGACGCGGTCATTCATTTCGCAGGTTATAAGGCTGTCGGTGAATCCACCAGGAAGCCGATCGAGTATTATGAGAACAACCTCGGATCCACACTGACGCTCTGCAAGTCGATGAGAGAGCACGACTGCTTCAAGATCGTGTTCTCCTCTTCCGCGACAGTCTACGGAGATCCCGCGTTTATCCCGATCACGGAGGAGTGCCCCAAGGGGATCACGACAAACCCTTACGGCGAGACCAAGTCCATGCAGGAGAGGATCCTGACAGATATCTGGAAAGCGGACAACCGCTGGAAAGTAATGCTGCTCCGCTATTTCAACCCCATCGGAGCTCATGAGAGCGGCCTGATCGGCGAGGATCCCAAGGGAATCCCGAACAATCTTCTCCCCTATGTGGCGCAGGTAGCTACCGGAAAGCTCGAGAAAGTTCACGTATTCGGAAACGACTACGATACGCCTGACGGAACCGGCATCCGCGACTATATCCACGTTGTGGACCTGGCCAAGGGCCATGTCAAGGCTATTGAGGGAATGGAGAAGCTGGACGGCGTCAATATCTTCAATCTGGGCACAGGGCACGGCTACAGCGTTCTCGACATTATCAAGGCGTTTTCGAAGGCCTGCGGAAGAGAACTGCCTTACGTGATCGACCCCAGAAGACCCGGCGATATCGCTGTCTGCTACAGCGACCCCGCCAAGGCAAGAGAAGTTCTGGGCTGGACTGCGGAGAAGAATCTCGAGGATATGTGCAGGGACGGTTGGAACTGGCAGAGCAATAATCCTGACGGCTATGTAGAATAATAAACCCAGGGAACGGGAATCGGATGGCTCTCTACCGTGAAGGCGGCAGAGAGCCGTTTTTTCTGTAACAGCGTGCCGAAAGCGGATGAAATACGTATATTATATAGGATGATCCCGGCAGTGCTCTGTGCGCGCCGGGGCTTCCGGGTTACGAATGAGAAATAAGTTTTGGAGGAAGAGTATGAAAAAATCCAGAATAATCGCAATATTTCTTGCCGCGGTCGTGGCGCTGACCTCCCTTACGGGGTGCAGCCTCTTTAAGCCCACTGCGGTCAGCATTACCAAAAAAGTGATGAAAAACCTTGAAACGGTTAAATCCGTCAAGGGCAATATCAGAGCGGACTATGAGGGACCGGCTTCTGCAGAAGGCATTGAATTCGACCTTGCGCTGAACGCGGATCTTGAAATGGAAACAGTCAGGGATTCGGGAGTGAGCCATGTAAAGGGATCTGTCGGGACAAAATTCCCTGTTATCGGGGAGATTTCTCTTCCCGTGGAGAGCTATATGCAGACCCGGGATGATGAAGCAGTCGTATACGCGAGTATGGACGGCGAGAACTGGCTGAAACTACAGAATGACAAAGAAAACGAGCAGGAAAACGGGCAGGAGACGGAGAAACTTCCTGACTACAAGGTAATGCTCGGAATCCTGCAAAAGATCGTTTCCGGCGACGTCAAAGCTGTTCTGGCTGAAGAGACAGAGATGAAGGGCGAGAGAGAAGTCTACAGAATGGACGTCAATGTGAGCGGAGAACTGATCGGGGAAATCCTCAGAGCTGCCGACGATATGTCGGGAGAGGGCTCCTCCATATCGGAGGATCTGGATTTCACCGGAGCAGACGCGAACATTGTACTCTATATCTACAAAGATGAGATGCTGCCTGCCGCAGCCACAGTGGACTGCACAGCTCTCGGAAATCTTCTGATCAAGGATATGCTCAGAGAAAACGGCGTCAGCGTGACCACAGACAAATTTGTGATCACGGTGGATGATCTCGAATACAATACCATCGACGAGCTGAAGATCCCGGAGAAAGTGATCTCCTCCGCAGAGGATGCGCCTGATGCGTCCGGCACCGGTCTTTTTGATAACGTGACCGGACTTTAAAACAGAATACGGGTACCTGAAGAGGTATGGGAAAGGAGCAGCCGAGGCTGCTCCTTTTTTTGAGCACGCGGATCTTTTCGCAGACTAATATATGGACTAATTCATGGAGTAATGCCTTCTTATTTGCTATAATTTTTGTGAAACGGGAAGGAGCGACGCGGGAATGCCATTTACTTATGAGAAGATACGGTACCTCGGAGAGGACTGTATAGAAATAACCGGATTTGAAGGTTCTGTGAGAAGCCTGACGATACCGGACAGGATTGAGGGGCTTGCGGTCAGAAGCATCGGAAAGCATGCTTTTGCCGGCAGAAAGGACCTGAGGGAAGTGGTGCTTCCACCATCGGTAAAGAGACTTTGTCTGTTCGCATTTCACAACTGCGCGACTCTGCGCAGGATGAGCCTGTATGACAGTGTAGAGGACTATTACGACGGCGTTATCCGCCAGTGTACCGATCTTGAGGAGATCGAGATCAGACTCGGAGGACAGTCTTACGCGCTTGTAAAGGATATGCTTTCGGACAACGACCACGCTATGAGCTTTCACTTGCTTCTGCCCGGGGAGGAGATCCGTCTGTCTTTCCCGGAATACGCCCTGATCGCATCGGAGAACACGATGGCCAGGACGATCCAGTTCGCCTACGAGGGAGGCGGGTACGCGTACAGAAACTGTGTCCGGAAAAGGGAGATCAGATTCAGGGAGTATGACCGACTGTTTTCCTTTATGGAGCGCGACGACGCGTCCTTTGCGGCGGTGATCGCATCAGACAGACTTATGTTCCCCCATGACCTCGACGAAGCTGCGGAGAGGCATTACACGCAGTTCCTTACAGAACACGCGGAGCAGGCCTTGGAGCGCTTTATCAGGAGCGGTCAGATCGACAGAGTGAGACTCCTCACGCAGAGAGGGCTGGCAGACAGCCAGGCGTGTGCTAAAGCTCTCAGGATCGCCTCAGAACTGGGGGAGACCGCCATATGCGCGGTACTTATGGAGAGCGGAAGAGAGACAGCCGGGAAAAACCAGGATTTGTCTATGGAGCTTGAAGACTGGTGACGGGAATGATGACCGTCAGTAATGACTATGTTTTGATCTGTAACAATACAGCAGAAAGGAATCGGAATGTCTGACACCAGAGAGAAACTGGAGCAGATGGGTTTCAGGATCCTGGACGCGGTCCGGACGGAACTGCTTCTGTCCATGCGGTTTATGGCGCCCGCCCTGAACAGCCTTGGCTTCAAGATGGACCTCGCGACATCCTCCGCGGGAACAGACGCGGCTTACATACGCTTTAACCCGGGATTTCTTCTTCAGGTTTATGTGGAGAGACCCCGCAGGATGAACAGAATGTATATGCATATGCTGATCCACTGCCTGTTTCGCCACATGTTCTCAGCAAGAGACAGGGAAGATCCGGAACTGTGGGATCTGTGCTGCGACATTGCCGCGGAGTCGGTCGTAGACTCCATGACTTATGATGTGATCGCGAGATCCCACTCGACTTTCCGGGAGGGATGGTATGAGAAACTCGAGTCCGAGATCAGAATCCTGACGGCAGAGAAGATCTACGCCTGGTTTCTGGAGAGGGACCGAGACTACGCGATGGAAGAAGCCTTGCGCAGGGAGTTTACGGTGGACGACCACAGTTTCTGGCAGCGCATGGAGGACGAGGAGCCGCGGGAAAAGCCGCCCGGGACTCCGCCCGGCGCTCCGCCGGACAATGACGGGCAGGACGGACAGCAGGAGACGCAGGATTCCCGGCATTTAAAGCCGGTAAACCCCAAAGAGGACGAATGGAAGAAAAACGCGGAGCAGATCGAGGCGGATCTTGACCTGATCGGGAAGGAGAGATCGGAGGAATACGGCTCCCTATCCAGGATCCTTCGATTTGAGAGCAGAAAGCGCACGGACTACAGGGAGTTCCTCCAGAGGTTCTCGATCCTTCGCGAGGAGGCAGGGATCGATCTCGACTCCTTCGACTACGGGTTTTATTATTACGGGATGGAGCTGTACGGCAATATGCCGCTGATCGAGGAGAATGAGTTCCGGGAGATCCGGAAAGTGGATTCGCTGGTGATCGCCATCGATACGTCGGCGTCCTGTCAGAAGGTCCTCGTGCAGCAGTTCCTGAACGAGACGGCGGACCTTCTGTCGGGGATCGGGAGCTTTTTTAAGAAAACGGAGATCCATTTGATCGAATGCGATGACAAAGTCCAGAATGACCGGGTGATCAGCGACATTTCCCAGCTTCAGCAGTATGCGGAGGAATTTGAGGTGAAGGGCGGATTCGGAACGGATTTCAGACCGGTCTTCAACTATGTGGAGGACCTCAGGGCCAGGGGAGAACTGGAGAACCTGAGGGGGCTTATGTATTTTACGGACGGATTCGGGGAGTACCCGAAGAAGCCGACGGATTATGAGACGGCATTTGTCTTCTGGAAGGATGAGGAACTGGATGACACCGGAGTGCCGGACTGGGCTATTAAACTATTCCTGACCCCGGAGGGGATGGAAACAGTAGAGAGACGCGGGAGTACACATTGAATATCAGATTAAACATCAAGGAAGCTAAGCAGGAAGTGATCAATACAGTCAGGGCCTACCTGAAGAAGGACGAGACAGGCGCCTATGAGATCCCGCCGGAGAGGCAGAGGCCTATCCTTCTCATGGGACCTCCCGGCATCGGCAAGACTGCCATTATGGAGCAGGTGGCGCAGGAGTGCGGGATCAGCCTGATCTCCTATACGATCACCCATCACACAAGGCAGAGCGCCATCGGCCTGCCCTTTATTTCTAAGAAAGAATACGGCGGGGAGGAGTACTCCGTCACCGAGTACACGATGAGTGAGATCGTGGCCTCGGTCTACGACCAGATCGAGCTGTCCGGTATTTCGGAAGGCATCCTTTTCCTTGACGAGATCAACTGCGTCTCGGAGACGCTGGCGCCCACCATGCTGCAGTTTCTGCAATACAAGATGTTCGGCAATCACAAGGTTCCGGACGGTTTTATCATCGTCACAGCCGGAAATCCGCCCCAGTACAATAAGTCCGTGAGGGATTTCGACATCGTTACGCTGGACCGCGTAAAGAGGATCGACATCGAGGAAGACTTCCCGGTGTGGAAGGAGTACGCGTACCAGATGGGGATCCACGGGGCGATCCTGTCCTATCTTGAGATCCGGAAGAAAGACTTTTACAGTGTCAAAACACAGATCGACGGCAGGCAGTTCGTGACAGCCAGAGGCTGGGAGGACCTCTCCAGGATCATCAAGGTCTACGAGAAGATGGGCATTCCGGTGAATGAGAGGCTCTGCGTACAGTACCTGCAGGATTCGGAGATCGCGGCGGGATTTGCGTCCTATTATGAGCTGTACAGTAAATACCGCACTCTCTACAGGATCCCGGAGATCCTTGAAGGGTCTGTCCCTGAGGAAAGTACAGTGCTCAGGGAGGCTCCCTTCGATGAGAAACTCAGTATCCTCGGCCTTCTTATTGACAGCCTCAGTCAGGAGTTTACGGCCTATGCCGAGAAGCAGAGGGTTCAGAAGAGGGTCCTGGAGGAACTCACCACTGTCAGGGGAGCGCTTAAGAGAAGCACGGAGTTGAAGACAGACGCCGGAGAAAACAATGCAAAATATCTTCTGGCGGGAAGAAGGCTTTTGTGTGAGCAGGAGACTGAGCGCCTGAAAAAAGCCAGAATGCTCGACAGAGAGAGCGAGAGAGTGGAGAGAAAGGTCAGCGCCAGACTCAGAGAGATGGAAAAGCTCGTCTCGCTGGAGGGAAACGGAGACCCGCGGCATGATTTCACTTTGCTCAAACAATCATTTGACGCGGCGGAGACAGCGAGAAAAGAGGAGATCGCGGCGACAGACAGACATCTGACAAACAGTTTCCGTTTTCTCTCGGCGACTTTCGGAGAGGGGCAGGAGATCGTGCTGTTTCTGTCGGAACTTACCGCAGGCTATTACAGCCTGAAATTTGTGAACGAGAACGGGAACGAGGCTTTTTACAGATACAACAGGCTTCTGCTGCTCAAGGACCGCAGGGAATCTCTGCAGCAGGAAGCGCTTTCCCTTCTCGGGATCTGAAAAAACGAGGGACATCATGGCGTTTTGGGGATACAGACCGGTACTGCCGGAATTTGCGATAGAGGATCCGAAGGAAGACTTCAGGACCGCCACGGTCATCGAACAATTTCACGTCGGAAGCAAAGCGCTCTTTATGCCCGGAGGCGGCTTTTCCTGGAAATATCTGCCCCTTGACAGGATCAGGGGCGTGATACCCGGCAGGGAGAGCAAGGACGAGAGCAGCGCGATGGGAGGATACCACATAGAGCACCCCACGATCCGGGTGATCTATCAGGGAGGCGCGGAGGTACTGACTCTGGACAACAAGAGCCAGGCGGATAAGCTGTTTTCTCTGCTCAAGAGAAACTACCAATAGAAGAACTGAAGAAGCGAAATCACGGAAAGGAGGAGGCGCATGAAGAATTTCAAAATGATCGTCAGTTACGACGGCACGAGATATTTTGGCTGGGAACATCAGCCGGACACAGAAATGACGATCCAGGGGAAACTCGAGAAAGTGCTCAGCCAGATGCAGGAGCTGCCGGAGGGGCAGTCCGTGACCGTGATCGGAGCCGGAAGGACGGACGCAGGCGTGCACGCGAGGGCTATGACGTGCAATGTGCTGCTGGACACGGAGAAGACGGAGGAAGAGATCCAGGCATATATGAACCGCTACCTTCCCGATGACATCAGCGTAAACAGCGTCAAACTGGCGGCTGAGCGTTTCCACAGCCGCTTCAAAGCCATAGGAAAGACTTACCGCTATACTTGCTGGTACGGCAGCAGCAAACCTGTTTTTGACAGGCGCTATGTGACGGTCCTTGATAGGGAACCTGATATAGAGCGCATGCAGGAGGCCGCGGAATACCTGACGGGTATGCACGATTACAAGAGTTTCTGCGGCAACGCCAGAATGAAAAAGTCGACTATCAGGGTCGTGGACGTGATCCGGATCGAGCAGAGCGGTAATTACATACGCTTTTATTTCCACGGGAACGGATTTCTCCAGAATATGGTCAGGATCATGACCGGAACACTTCTGGAGGTAGGATTCGGCAAAAGAGAGCCGGAGGACATGGCGCGGATCATTGAGGCAAAAGACAGGAAGGCAGCAGGTTATACAGCGCCCGCGCAGGGGCTGTGTCTGATGAAAGTGGACTATTGACCCGGTTTTTATAAGGCAAAGGAGAGGCTATGATCGACAAATACAAAGATGAACTTCTGCAGTCTTTTCTTGATAACTACAGCCGCGTTTACCTGATCGATCTTGAAAAGGACACGATCGTCAAAATACAGGAATCCGAGGACGCGCCGGAGCTTGACCCGGTTCGTCAAAAACACTATTCGGAGTTCAACAGAGTCTACAGTTACACCATGCTCGAGCCTGAGTATTCCCAGTGGCGCGAAATGATGGGAAGTGTGGAGAATATCCGAAAAGTCCTGGCAGACCGCAACAGCTTTACGCTGTCCTATCAGATGAAGGACGGCAGATGGATGAAGGTGGAAAACCGAATCCTGGAAAAGAGGGACGGCGTTCCCATCAAGGTATTCGCCTGCATACCCAGAGAGGAGAAGGACCGCCTGGCGGAGAGCGAGAAGATTCTGGAGGACAACAATCCGGGTCTTTCGGAGCTGATCAATACTTCCGAGAAGAGACTCAGGGAGGCTAGAGAGAAACTCTACAAGGGAGTGCTGGCCCTCGATACCCTCTCCACCTGCGAAGTAGATGTCACCCGGAACACCGTGATCGCCGCGATCGGAAACAATGATGATATTTTTTATCAGGATTCCTTAGAAATACCGGGTCCTTTCGATGCACTGATAAAGGAATGGGAGAAAAGGATACTCTCTGACAATGTGGACCAGTTCCGGAATCTTATGACCAGAGAAAATCTGATCACGCTGTACGGATTGGGGGAGAGAGACCTCTGGATCGAGTGCATGGTGAAGGACCGCTTCGGAAATAAGGTCTGGCTCAGAGGGATCATCGCGCTCTCCAAGAGTGATGAGACCGGAGACATTATGGCACTGATCGTCGTTCGGGATGTCACGGAGAGAAAAAAGATCGAGATCGAGAATACAAGACGCATGGACCTGATCATGGGACTCACTAATGACTATGAATCAGTCTATTTTGTGGATCTTGAGACGGATTCCTATGATATTTACAGACGCAACGACCGGATCACGACCAAATACAGCAGCATATTCCTGCCGAGCTATTCTGATAGTATTGAGGCTTTTGCATACAGAGGAGTCTACAGGCAGGACAGGGAGAATTTCATCCGTCTGCTGAGCATTGAGGAGATCAGAAAGACACTCGGGAAGAAAAACGGATTTACCTTCTCCTTCCGCACCGGAAACACCGGAGCCCCTCAGTACTACCAGGTCAAGGGCGTCCGGATCGGCAGCGGCAGGAACATGCAGCTGCTTCTTGGCTTTGCCAATATTGAGGAGGAGAGACAGGAAGAACTCAGAAAGAGAAAACTTCTTGAGGACGCGCTTGAACAGGCCAGACACGCGGCGGATGCCAAGAGCACTTTCCTTTCCAATATGTCCCACGATATCAGGACTCCCATGAACGCGATCATGGGCTTTGCAAATATAGCCAAATCGCACCTCGAGGACCCGGTAAAAGTCGAGGAGAGTCTTGATAAGATCTTAGTCTCAAGCAATCACCTTCTGCAGCTGATCAACAACGTGCTCGATATGAGCCGAATTGAGAGCGGCAGAATGGTACTCGAAGAATCATGGGTCAATATCCGGGAAATCGTACATGAAGTGACGGATTTCATGAAACCGGAGATTCTTGCCCGGGAACACGAATATGAATTTCGTGTCGGGGAGAACATACCGGACTATGTGCTGTGCGACCGCCTCAGAGTTACGCAGCTCTTGCTCAATATCCTGAGCAACGCGGTAAAATATACGCCGAAACAGGGCCGGATCCGACTGTCGGTCGCAGAGGGAATAGGGGCGCCCCAGGGATATTTTGCCCTGGAATTCGTGATCAGCGACACCGGGATCGGAATGAGCAGGGATTTTCAGACTCGCCTGTTCGAGCCCTTTGAGAGAGAGAACAACTCTACGGTCAGCAAGGTCATGGGAAGCGGACTGGGAATGTCGATCTGCAAGGGAATCGTAGATTCCATGGGCGGATCCCTGACTGTGGACAGCCAGCAGGGAAGAGGCTCTGTGATCACGGTGAATCTCGCAATGAAATACAGGAATGAGGATGAAGAAACTGCGGAGATCGATGCCGAAGAGGCAGCCGACAGCGGCAGGCAGACAGTCACTTCCCGGTCGGCGATATTCTATGGCGCTGCGGATACGGGCATAGTAAAGGAAAAGGATAAGATCAGGATCCTTGTGGTGGAGGACAACGAACTGAACCGGGAGATCGCCAAGGAGCTTCTCGAGGACATCGGATATCTGGTGGAGACGGCGGAAGACGGAGAGTCTGCGGTCCTGATGATTCGGAGATCGGACAGGGATTATTACGACGCCGTTCTGATGGATATTCAGATGCCCGGAATCGACGGTTACGAGGCTGCGAGAAATATCAGGCGATTGTTCGACTGGGAGCACGCTCAGACCCCGATCATCGCCATGACGGCGAACGCCTTCGAGGACGATATGGAGAAAGCCCGCGGCGCGGGTATGAACGCATATATCGCCAAGCCTGTCGATCCGGAGGCTGTGAAAAAGATTCTGGAGCAGGTACTGGCAAACAGGACTAAGAACGGGACATGAGGTAAGAATTTTGAAAAAAGCACTTGCAAGCGACTTTGACAATACACTTTATTTTATGAATACGGAGGAACGGTTTCGGGCACAGGATGTCTTTGAGATCCTCTTCTTCCGGAAGGAGGGGGGACTATTCGGGATCTGCACGGGAAGATCGCCCGACAGTATATTAGACATCGCAGGGAGTTTCCTGCACCCTGATTTCATCATCTCCGTGAGCGGCGCGCTCATTGTCGACGGAGAGGGAAAGGTGCTGGACAGCCGCAGCCTTGCCCCTGAGACGGCCAGAGCGATCCTGAAGGAATTTGACGGGGAAGCCGCGATGGTAGTACACGCGGGCGGGAATGTATACTCCTTCGCGGAGAAAGAGTACCCGCTTCAGATAGCCATCAGAGATTTTGAGGAACTTCCGCAGGACGCGATCTACGGCATTTCCATGCGCTTTGCCGGCGAAAAGGAGGCGGAAGAAGCAACAGCCCGGATCAAAGAGAAATACGGCGCGGAAGCCGCGCCGTATCAGAATGTGAGACATGTGGATGTAGTGGCTGCCGGCTGCTCTAAGGGAACCGGTATGTGCAAAGTCAGGGAAATCTTCGGGATTGACCGCTTTGGTGGAATCGGTGATTCCTATAATGATCTGCCGCTCCTTCAGGCAGCCGATGTCGGCTTTACATTCCCGGACGCCCCCGAAGAACTCAGGGAAGCCGCGGATGAGATCGTGCTGTCAGTTTCCGAGGCGATCGGGAAAATGAGGTGACAGATTCCGGTCAGCTGCTGTAGAGCGCATCCTCCCATGAAGTGCGGGAAGGCCAGGAACCGTCGTCCAGGGTTTCTCTGAGGAAACGGAAATAGAAGGAGAGCTTTTCCTGTATGTGCCGGCCTTGAAAACAGCCTGAGTAAGGCGTTCTGCCGGATAACAAGGTCTCCATCAGGCGCGCCCGGTCCTCCATGGGATAAGTCTTGCTGTAGGGATCGATGAACCAGACGTCGTCCGCGGGACATCCGCTCACCGCGGTATTCTCAAGGCTCCCCGCAGTTTCATAACTCTCTCCCTTTTCATTGATGTAAGAATAGTAGTATGAGAAACCTTCGGGATTCATGGAGTTCCATTCGTCCTCGTTTAAAAGCTCTTCTCCCGCGAAGCGATAATCCGCCGCGTGGGTGAGCTCGTGGATCACCGTATCGGGGCTCAGGTCGTCGCCAAGGTCGAAAGCGAGCTGCATCGTCCCGCCGGACTCTGTCGCGAAGGCACTTGCGTTAGAAATATTGCTCGAGGCATCCAGCGGATGCAGGGCTCCGGTCAGATAGACTGCGATGTTCCTGTAATAACCACCCTTTAGCTGCGTGAAATAAGTGTCGGGGTAAAGGGAAAGCACGTTTTCCAGTACTGACAGCGAGCCGTCAATGACGGCGGAGTCCGTGCAGGCTTCCGCGGTGTAATCAGAGAACTCAGCCGGGACGTTGGCGCCGATCAGGATGCGGATTCCGTATCGATCCTCCAGTTTCCCGGCTTTTTCGGTGAGAGAATCGTAACTAAAGGTTTCGGGCGCACTGTACTCGGAACTCGAGGGCGCCTCCCACTTGACAGCGCGGCAGGAAGAGGTATCCCAGAGATAAACGCGCGCGGGCCTCCCGGCGTCGTCGCACAAAGCCCACAGGCACCAGTCTCCGCAGAGGGAGCGGGGAAAAGTGCTGAAAGCCAGGAAAGAATCTGTCTCTTTCGAGGAATTGTCTGCTCCGATCACAGAGAGGACATCGCCCGGAAGCTCCATCTCTCTTTTGACCTGTCCGGACCGGTCGCAGACGGAGATCACAGGCTTTGTCCTGAAGGATGATCCCAGAAGGCGCCCTTTGTCAGTGACGGTGAAGCGGGATGGATTGATATCGGAAAGGTAGTATTCGCTCTCACCTGACTCGGGATCTACGTCGACGTAGACCTGCAGGGAGGGATCGCGCCGCGAATAGGTGGCAAAAGAGAGCCGGCCCTCGTGGCCGCATATTACGGGCGTGAAGGCGCCAAATTCACAGGGGAGAGTCCATGAGACACGCAGTTCCCCGTCTTCGGTGACTTCGTACACAATGCCCCTTGCGGAGGACAGCCATAGGCGCCCGTTCAGACAGCAGGGTACCGCGTCTGAGAGGAAAGAGGGCAGGATGACCCTGCCTGCGGGAGTATCCGGCAGGTAGATAACACCGCCGCGGCTGTCGAAGATTACCAGAGGATCACAGGAGATCACAGAGAGACCCTCAGTCCCGTCTAAGCGGCGCTCCTTTACCTGAGCGCGGTCGAATGAGGTTAGCTCCTCCTTTTCTCCTCTCAAAAGGTCCAGTAACTGCGCGGTATAGGAAGAGACGACGCCCTGACTGTCCGGATTTGCGGTAATGAGAAGCAGACGGGACTCATCATAGAGGCCGGCGCAGCACAGAACGGCGTTGTTCTCCGGGGAGGTCAGCTGTGTGATCTCGTAGAGCGCGCCCTGATCCTTCGCTGAATCGGCTTTCATTGAGGAGAGATTTTCTGTGATCTCGCGCATCACGTCGGACTGCTCATTTCCGCTTCCGCAGGAGGCCATGAGGAGCGCGGACATTATTATCAGGAACAGCGCGCCAATGCGGCGCCTTTTAAAAAGGATCATTATAAAAATACCTCGATACATATATGTTGGGAAAAATCTGACTTTTATTGTAGAATACCCTTCGAAGGGGTAATAGGCAAGTGCCGGAAACCGGAGAGAATATAGGAGGAAATATGAAAAAACTGGGATTTATTGGCGTAGGTAATATGGGCGGAGCTATGATCGGCGGGATTCTGGCTGGAAAAAAGATGGCGGCAGAGGACATAATCGGAGCCGACCACTCCCAGTCAAGCAGGGATCGGGCGGCTTCTCTTTACGGCATAGAGATGACCGGAGATAACAGAGAAGTTGCCGCACAAGCGCAGATTCTGTTCTTCAGCGTCAAGCCGCAGTTTTTGGACGACGTGCTTAATGAGATCAGGGATGTGATCACAAAAGATCAGCTTCTTGTCAGTATAGTCGCAGGCCGGAGCATCGCATATTACCAGAAGATGCTGGGTAAAAAGATCCGAATCATCCGTTTAATGCCCAACACGCCGGCGCTTGTGGGGGCAGGAATGACGGCCGCCTGCTGCAGCGCGGAGGTGAGCGCGGAAGAGATGGAAAAGGTCGGAGATCTCATCAGGACTTTCAGTCTGTTTGAAGAAGTGCCGGAAACTCTCTTTGACGCAGTGACGGGCGTCAGCGGGAGCTCTCCCGCCTATGTGTTCATGATGATGGAGGCTATGGCGGACGCGGCGGTTCTTGCGGGAATGCCCAGAGCGCAGGCTTACAGATTTGTCGGACAGGCTGTGCTGGGCAGCGCGAAGATGATGCTGGAGACAGGCAAACACCCCGGAGAGCTCAAGGACATGGTGTGCTCACCTGCCGGAACCACTATAGAAGCTGTCAGGGTTCTCGAAGAATTAGGGCTCCGCAGCGCAATAATTGAGGGAACAGAGGCCTGTATTGAAAAATCTGCTCAAATGAACGCCGAAAAAAACTGATAATGATTGCATTTGTCGGATTTAAGGAGTATCTTTATTAGGATATTGTGTTTTTCTTAATAGGAGTAACGTAAATGAGCAGTAATAAGGTGAGCCCGCAGAAGAAAAGGCCCCCCAGAAAGACAAGCGCTTCAAGCGCAAAAAAAGCGCAGCGCAAGAAGATAAACAGATATGTCAGGATAAGCGGAAGGGTCATGTTTATCCTTCAGGTGATCATATCTCTGATCATGATCATTACCGTCGGCAGGACGGGAATGCTTCCCTGGAAATACATGGTACTGATCTTTGCAGTCCTGGCTCTTTTGGCCGCTGCAACGTTCATGCTGAATCTGAAGCGGAACAGAAAAGTCCGGCTGGTCGGCATAGGGATCAGCACTGTAGTGATCATAATGGTGCTGGTATTTACGCGCTATTTTAACAGGACCATGGGACTGATCTCGAGCGGCGACAAGGCCCAGAAGACAGACAATATGGTCGTGGTGGTAAGAGCCAATGATCCCGCGGAAGTTCTCAAGGACGCCAAGGACTACAAATTTGCCATGCACGGATCGGTCACTGAAGGTGCAAGCGGCGAAATGATAAGCGACATCGAGTCGGTGCTCTCCACCAAGGTCAAGGTGGAATCATATAACAGTGACGTGGAGGCGGCCAGGGCCCTTCTGGAGGGCAAGGTGGACGCCGCGATCTACAATAAGGCCTATACATCGGTCATAGCGGAATCTCTCGACGACGACGAATACGAGGATAAGGTGAGAGTTCTCTATCAGTACGGTATCCAGACGAGCATCGTTAAGGAGACTGTCAACGTCGGAGAACCTTTCAACGTCCTGATCAGCGGAATTGACGTCTACGGAGATATTTCCCAGACGAGCCGAAGCGACGTCAACATCATCGTAACTGTCAATCCCAAGACCAAGAAAGTGCTGCTGACCTCCACGCCTCGTGACTATTTCGTCCCGATTCCGGAAGTATCAGACGGCGTCAGAGATAAACTCACGCACGCAGGTATCTACGGCGTGGACGCGTCTATGAGGACCCTTGAGGAACTCTACGGCATTGATATCACTTATTTCGTCCGGGTAAACTTCGATACGCTGATCAAACTGGTTGACGCAATGGACGGCCTGGATGTTTACGTCGAGTATCCGTTCGACGCATACACGGATGAGTATCATTTCGACAAGGGTTGGCACGACATGTTCGGCGACCAGGTCCTGGCGTTCTGCCGCGAGAGATACAGCTATGCGGACGGCGACAACCAGCGTGGCCGCAACCAGGAGCAGGTACTCAAGGCACTTATTGAGAAACTGATCTCCCCCGCTATTTTGCCGCACTATGCAGAGATCCTGGACAGCCTGGACGGCTTCTTCCAGATGAACATCCCTCAGGAGAAGATCGCCGAGCTGGTCAACATGCAGCTCACAGACAACGCGAGCTGGGAGATCATGAAGCAGTCGGCAGAGCAGGGTGAAAGTGCTCTTGAGACCACATATTCGGCAGGCAGCACGCCGCTTTATATCATGTGGCCGGACGACGCGAGCGTCAAGGTCAATACGGCCAGGATCGAAATGATCATGAGCGAAGGCTACACGACGAATACAGAGACCGCGGAAACCGCGCAGAACTAAAAACAGTATCAAAAAAGAGCAGGCGATGTGCCTGCTCTTTTTTAGTGCTGTTTTTAGTTCATTGTTTAGTGTTCGAATACGGATTCGTAGATCACTCTACGCTGCTTCTTTCCGATAAAAACAAATCCAAGTCTGTATACAAGGATGTAAGAGAAGAGCGCGAGGCCAGTGGCGATGATCACATCTGAGAACGAGTGCTGTTTGAGGAACATCGTTGACAGAATGATGAGAAAGCCGAGGACTGTCATGAGGATCTTGCTCATCTTAGAGCGTACCAGCTTCGCGTCTGTCCTCCACACAGCGATCATCACGGCCAGAGAATTGTAGACGTGAATGCTCGGAGTTACATTAGTGGGGGTATCAACTGCGTATAACCGCTCGACCATGTACGTGAAAATATTGTTTCGCGGCATTGTTTCCGGCCTGAGCAGCAAAATGTTCGGGAAGAAGACGGAGACTGCCAGAAAGACGGTCATTCCGATCACAAGGAATGCTGCGACCTCGTGATAACTCTTTTCATCCTGCAGGAACATGTAGAATGCAAAACCGAAGGCATATACAAACCACATCAGATACGGGATTATGAACACCTCGCAGAAGGGGATCATGTCGTCTACTGCTGTGTGGATCACCGTGTAGTGAAGCCGGTTCCAGTTCTCAATCAGGGCAAACGTCACAAGGTAGAACACCCCGTACGCCACCATCGGAGCTGCAAGTTTCGCTTTATAGCGAACGATCTCCGGCATTGACTTGCCGGCGAGCGGACCAAATCCGTATCCCGAATCCCAAATAAGTTCTTTCATTGAAAAATCACCTCTTTTGGTTTTCAAAATACTCAATTTCATTTTCGGGTTTATCGACAGACATACTACAACCAAAAAATAGAAAAATCAAGAGGTGTACAAAAATAAAGGCACTGAATTACGCTAAAAAGCAGGGAAATCATCGGGGAATCGTATGTTTGTTTAGGAAAAACGAGGCTTTAGGATGCATTTTGAACAATGCGAGGCTGATCCTGCGCTTTTGTTTTAGTGGAAGATTCTCTTGCAGTGCCCGTGTGACCTTGCTATACTACATTTTGGCGACTTTAAAAAAAGACAAATGTCCGTCTGGAAAAACACTCACACAGGAGGAGTTAAATGTATTCGATCGAGGAAGTAAGAATGACAGACCCGGAGATCGCGGCTGCCATTGAAAAAGAAATCAAGAGACAGAACGACCACATCGAGCTGATCGCCTCTGAGAACTGGACCAGCAAGGCTGTTATGGCTGCGATGGGAAGTCCTCTGACAAATAAATACGCGGAAGGGTACTCCGGCAAGAGATATTACGGCGGATGCTATGTGATTGATGAAATAGAGACCATTGCTATTGAGAGAGCCAAGAAGCTGTTCGGCTGTGATTACGCAAACGTGCAGCCTCATTCCGGCGCCCAGGCAAACCTTGCTGTAGAATTTGCCATCTTAAAGCCCGGCGATACTCTGATGGGCATGAACCTCAATCAGGGCGGCCATCTCACACACGGCAGCGCTGCCAACATCTCCGGCACTTACTTCAATATCGTTCCTTACGGCGTGGATGAGAACGGCTTCATCGACTATGACGAGCTCAAGAGGATCGCGATAGAGGCAAAGCCGAAGCTGATCATCGCAGGCGCTTCCGCTTACGGAAGAACGATCGACTTTAAGAAGTTCAGGGAAGCTGCCGACGCTTGCGGCGCAGTCCTCATGGCTGATATCGCTCATATCGCGGGCCTTGTAGCGGCAGGACTTCATCCGAGTCCCTTCCCCTATGCAGATGTTGTGACAACCACGACCCACAAGACCCTCAGAGGTCCCAGAGGCGGCATGATCCTCGCCAACGAGGAAGCGGCCAAGAAGTATAACTTCAACAAAGCCGTATTCCCCGGCATCCAGGGCGGCCCCCTTGAGCACGTGATCGCGGCAAAGGCTGTCTGCTTCAAGGAAGCTCTTGATCCTTCTTTCAAGGTCTACGCACAGAACGTTCTCGACAACGCGCAGGCGCTTTGCAAGGGACTTCAGGCAAGAGGCATCGACATCGTCTCCGGCGGCACAGACAACCACCTCATGCTCGTCGACCTGACCCGCACGGGTCTTACCGGCAAGCAGGTTGAGAAGCTTCTGGATGAGGCGCACATCACGGCCAACAAGAACACGATCCCCAATGAGCAGAGATCTCCTTTCGTGACCAGCGGCATCCGTCTCGGATCCCCCGCGGCCACCACAAGAGGCCTGAACACTGAGGATTTCGACCGCGTAGCTGAGGCGATCTCCATCGTCATCAAGAAGCAGGAAGCCGGCATCGAAGAGGCGCAGGCGATCATCAAGACTATCACGGATAAGTATCCGCTGGTGTGAGAATATTAATAGCTTTCGAAAGGCTGTCGCATATGCGGCAGCCTTTTTGTAATGAGGAATTGTGATACGTAAGCTTATGCGCCGAAGACATATGCCCTTTAAAAGCCCGTTCCTTTCCGTTGGATTCACTTAAATCGATTCCCCGCGCAGGAGGGAACCGCGCTTCAGAAACTCGCAGCCCGCTCTTTATGACCGGGCCGCTCAAACATGCTGGCTTTCGGTCGGCAGGAGCTGCCTCCCTCATTCCCTCCTGCGCGGGGAATCAATTTGGTTCATCCGGCACTCAAGGAAAGGGCTTGTTAAAGGGTATATGTCTCCGGCGCTCAGGTTTATCGGATGCCGATAGACATTGGAGATCCTACGGGATTGGTCTGGTAATAGGGAAGAAACTTGTTGGACTCCATCGGAATTTAATAAAGCATGTCCGAGGATGGATACACCCGCACAATAAACTTTCTGACACCCATCGGATTTGAAAAAGCTCCAGAAAGGATGGGGTGCTTTTTGCCCGTTTTAGTGAAGTCCTCCATCCAATCAGGAAGGATTCCTGTTAAGATGGACTCCATTCAGGCGAGAATCTGATTTCACTCCATCGGGATTTAGCAAAGCATGTCTGAGGATGGGGTGTTCCCGCCAGACAAGCTATTTTCACTCCATCGAAATTGAGAAAAGCAAGTCTGAAGATGGGGTGTTCCCGCCAGACAAGCTATTTTCACTCCATCGAAATTGAGAAAAGCAAGTCTGAAGATGGGGTGTTCCCACCAGACAAGCAATTATCACTCCATCGAAATTGAATAAAGCATGTTCAAGGATGGGGTACACCCACGAAACAAGCTTTCCGGCATCCATCGGATTTGAAAAAGCTTCCCGTGAAATGGACAACCTGGAGTTTACATCCGGGATTCAAGCTGTCGATAACTGTAAGGGAGGGCCGTGTGCCCCGCACGTAAGGCATCGACTATAGCACTACAATTTGATAAATTAATCAGAAAAATCAGATAATTTAAAAATAAATAAGTAAGTTGTTGACAAATTGTACTTCGTTTAGTACAATAATCTCACAAAGAAAAACAAAGCAAACAGAAAGGAAAGGACAGATAACTCCACTGGAGAGCCGAATATTAAAGGTAACTTTAGTAACCAGCCCAGTAAACTACAAACATCCGAATTAAGTACACGAAGATCGCGGTGAATTTCATTAGAGCAGAATATTTCTTTTATCATAGGAAATAAATCTGATAGCTGCCTGATCGATCAATGAAACCGATGTCAACCGGAATCACAGAAAGACAGACAAGCGAACAAATGAATCCCAAGAGATGAAAACCCGATATTTAGAACTGATCGGAAACCGGAAAGGTACAGGATGAGAAGTATCCGGATCATATCCCATATTTCAGATCATCGCACCGATCAAATAGTAGATCAGATTCAATTATTAAAGGGCAAGTTCTTAAAGGAAACATTTTCAGTATTATCAAATATGACAACAGAAAGCTTCCATAGAGGGTCGACACTCAGGTTGCAGAACATTCAGCCATGAACATCGCAGTACAATCAGTACAAAAAGAGAAAAGGTGGAAAGAAGAGGATCATACAGAAAGTGCTAAGGAGGAATAAGCCATTGGACAAAGCACATTAAGAAAGGGTACCGGTCGTAAAGAAGATCAGTACCCTTTCTTATTGCGTTTTCTTGTATTGCCCGCGCCGTCATGATACTCTCGAATCAGATGCAGATGTGCGCAATGGATCAGTTTCCTGAAATGAGGCTCCCAATGGAAGAATACACTTTTGATGCGTTCATAAGTTACAGTCACCGCGATCTCAGCTGGGGAACGTGGCTCCAGAAAAAGATAGAGACTTTCCGGATCCCGAAGGATATGAGGGGAGAGAGGCCCAAAGGCCAGGGGCTGCGCGTATTCAGGGATCAGACTGACCTGGCAGGGACGGAACTGCAGGACTCTCTGAGGCAGAATCTGGATACTTCCCGGTATCTGATCGTGCTCTGCTCCCCGGCGAGCGCCGCCTCCTCCTGGGTAAATGAGGAAGTTAAATATTTTGTCTCGCTGGGAAGAGTATCAAATATCATTCCTTTCATTGTGGGCGGGGAACCGCTGAGTGAGGATCCGGCGCTGGAATGCTTTCCTCCCGCGCTGAAAAGCCTTGAGGACCATGTCCTTCTGGGCGCGAACATTCAGGAGATCGGGAAGGATAAGGCGTTCCTCAAGACGGTCTCTATTCTTCTCGGAGTTCGGTTCGGAAGGCTTGTGGACCGAGAGAAACAGAGGAGGATCCGCACTGCGCTGATCACAGCGGCAGTGACGGCTGTGATCGCCTCGACCGGCGGGGCACTGTTATGGAGAAATGCGGTAATTTCCCGAAAGAACCGGGAACTCAACTATGACATCTACGGCGCCGCGATCGTCTCGATCAGCCAAAAAGATGTGATCGAACCGGAGGACGTCGCTTTTTTGAGGGCGTCCGCGGAAGAGGGAAACGCGGCGGCCATTCCTTTTCTCATAGACTGTTACAAGAACGGATGGGGCACGGAGAAGGATTTTGAGCAGGAGTTTTACTGGAGCAAAACAGGGGCGGACCTGGGAAACACGGACTGCATGATGGCTCTGGCAAACTGCTATGACCGCGGTGAAGGAACGGAGCAGGATTATCAGCAATCTTTTGCCTGGTACACGAAGGCGGCTGAGGCGGGAAATTCCATAGGAATGTTCCACACAGCTGTCTGCTACGAGAAAGGAGAGGGAGTCGAACAGGACCTCTCGAAGGCATTTGAGTACTATAAAAAGAGTGCCGAGGCAGGCTATGATCTGGGCATGTATAATCTCGCAATGTGTTATCTGATGGGAACTGGGACAGAGCCCGATCAGTACAAGGCGTTTGAGTGGACTCAGAAACTCGCCGATACGGGCAACACATTCGGGATGTACAACCTGGGACTCATGTACCAGAGGGGATTCGGAACAGAGGAGAATCCGGAACTGGCCTATTACTGGTACCGCAAGGCGGCGGATGCAGGCGACGCCGACGGCGCTTATATGAGCGGATGGTGTCTGGAGAACGGATACGGTGTGAAAAACCCGGCTGAGGAGTGGTACCGCAAAGGCGCGGAAGGAGGCAATGAAAATGCGGCTGAGGCACTTAAGAGGCTGGGCGGTGAATGAACAATGTCATAATAAAAGCCCGTGACGGATCGCAGCAGGTGCTGAAATCCGTTACGGGCTTTTTTGTTACCTGTTAAAACGGGAAAAGACGTCTTTTATTTTTGAACCAAATCGCCGACCTGTCGGCGATAGCCTGCCAAAGTTATTGACCAT
>CAMOIJ010000023.1 GCA_946615865.1 uncultured Lachnospiraceae bacterium
GGAACGAAAAGTTCCTTCGGTGTTCAGTTTTGAAGGTACAGAATATAATGATCTATGACAGTCCTGAGATATTTATCTCGGGACTGTTTTTTTCGGTTATAATGTTCACATCAGATGTAAGGTTCAGAGGAGATCATTTATGAAAAAGGCCATAATATTCTTACTCTCAGCATTCATTCTGGCCGGATGCGGATCAAAGACTGAGTCACCGGTCAATGGAGGAACAGAATCATCATCTCAGGCCGTTTCTGAAGCAGAGAAAAGTGAAGAAAATGAGGTCCTCACGATATGGAGAAAGGATATTACACTGCAGGATGCTTTTGTTCCTACACAAGAACTGAAAGACCTGCCTTTTAAAGAATTGACAACGTCTGCTGCTGAAGCTCTTCCGGTGCGCATAAAACTCCACAGTGAGGAAAAAATATCCGACAAGATCGAATCGATAAAAGGCGGAGTTTCCGCGCAATACGCAGTTGCAGAGATGTCTGAAGAGTTAAAAGAAAAGTATCCCAGGATCTGGGCTGCAATGAATAGCTTTAATGAATTTGCCGAGCAGAATTCACTCCTGGAGATCGCGGACGGAGAAACAAGATATAAAGCTTACCGGACGAAAAAGGATGTTCCTTCTTTCCTGTATCTGAGCTCCTGGACCGGCATTGAGATCACGAGGGCAGACTCGGGGATCCTGAGCTTTTTCAGGACGGCTTACCACTATAACAGGGAAATTGAGCCCGATTATCATGAGATCTACGGCATGTCGATCGACCCTGCCACGGGCCGCATCCTGTCGCTTAACGATGTTTTTACAGATACGGATAGTCTTCCACAGATGATTTGGGAGGCGCTTGTCAGAAGCGGGTGGCGAAATGACACGGACCCGGACAGAGAAGAATTTATAGAGATCCTGCGGGCAGCCGTACAGGGCTGCAGAGATGACGGAAGTTTTGCCTGGGCTATTGATCCGCTTGGAATTGAATTCGGGCTCAATGAGGCGCGCACTGGAAACGGAAAAGAATATCACAGAAGAGAAAGGGCCTACATTCCATTCAGCCTATGTGAAGACATTCTGCGTCCCGGGATCTACGGAGCGGCGTATGACTACATGGTACATCTGACTGCAAAGGATGTTGAAGGCGTGACCCAAACCGGCCTTCCTTCCCCGGAGAACGATGATTTCTACTTTGCATATTATATTGTCCAGAAGTCCGGTGCCCGTTATCTGTACTGCACGACAGACAATCACACTGACCTGTATAGGATCACGGAGGACGGATTAGAAAAAACGGGGGAAGTTAAGGCGGAGATCAGTTATGAGCATAACGGCCATATGAGCGTTCCCCTGCCGCCGGACAGTTACAGGCTCGAAAAGACCGCGAATTTGCTTCAGGAACTGTTTTTGGAAGCCCCGGCGCATTCAGACAATGACGGGATGGTCGTGAGAGACGGATATTTTGAACTGAAGACGAATCCGCTTCCGATCACCACAGGAAATGCATTTGAAGCAGAGATTTTCGAGGACAGCGAAAGTTCAGAGAGCGCGATCGATACTATACCTGAACATACACTTTTGACGATCGTGCGCTCGGACGGTGAATCATTTATAGATTGCAAATTAGAGGATGGCGAACAGATCGCCCGCCTGTATGTGGAGCAGAATGAAGCCGGAGGGTGGACTGTAAACGGTCATCCCGCAGACGAAGTGATCGCGCATCAGGGCTGGATGGAAGAATAGCAGAATTTGGAGAAAACGTAATGGAGAAATATTTTGACATCAATGAGTCGGGGTACAGCGTCCGATGTAAGCTATATTGCGGCAATGTGCACGATATAAAAAAGGCAGTGATCTTCGGGCACGGATTTGGCGGGCACATGGATAACAAAGCCTGTGAGAAATTTGCAAACAAACTCATTTCCAAGCACAAAGATTTCTGTGTGGTGGCCTTCAATTGGCCCTGCCACGGAGACGACGCCCGCAAGAACCTGACGCTGAGCGAGTGCGACATGTACCTTACATATGTGATCGAATATGTGAAAACGCACTTTGAGACGGACGAGATCTACGCGTACGCCACAAGTTTCGGCGCCTATCTGTTTCTTAAATATATTGCGGATCATGGTTTCAATCCGTTTCGCAAAGCAGCGCTAAGGTGCCCTGCGCTTACGATTTACGATTCCATGATCCACCGCATCATGTCAGAGGACGACTATGCCAAAATATTGAAGGGAAAGCCGGTTCTTGTAGGATTCGACCGCAAGATCAAGATCGGGAAGCCGTTTTTAGATGAGCTGAAAGCCGCAGACATCACTCAGAACGATTATATAGACTATGCCGATGATTTACTGATCATCCACGGCACCAAGGACGAGATCATTCCTTTTGAAGTCTCCGCGGAATTCGCGGACCGGAACGTCATAGAACTGATCCCGATGGAGAACGGAGATCATCGCTTCACTGATCCTAAGATCATGGATCTTGCCATCCATACTATTATTGAATTTATTGAGGGTTGAGGGCGCGGTCAATCCTGCCGCCGGGTTTCCCTGTAATATGCCTTTTCAATGGCCTCTGCGGCCTTTCTGCGCCTCTCATCGTGCAGATTCGTGTACTTCTTGACTGTCTCTAGGCTGGAGTGGCCAAGGGCGTCAGAAGTGACGTAGATGTCGCCGGTTTCCTCATAGAGATTGGTGGCAAAAGTGCTGCGCAGTTTGTGCGGCGTGATGCGCTTCATAGGAACCGTAGAAGCCGTGTATTTTTTGACCAGGCGCTCGACGGCCCGAACAGAGATCCTCTGGCCTTTTCTTGAGATAAACAGCGCGTTCAGATCTTCGGAGGGAACTTTTCTTTCGTATTCAATGTAGTCCTGAAGCGCCTCCTGTACCGGCGCGTTGAAATATACATACTGTTCCTTGCGGCCTTTCCTGAATATCTTTATACGCCTTTCATCCCAGTCGATGTCCTGAAGGTCAATGCCTACCATTTCACTGACACGGATGCCGGTGTGGAGCAGAAGAGTCAGGATCGCGACATCCCTCATCTGTGAGTTCTTGGCGAACTTAAACTGGGTCCTGGTCAATGAATCGCCTGTCTCAGCGCCCTGAAGCACATTTCTGACTTCTTCCTTTTCGAGATAAGTGATCGCTTTTTCTTCGATCTTGGGCATGTCCACGAGTTCCGCCACATTTTTTTCCAAATGATTGTGCGCGATCAAATAGCGGTATAATGCCCGAAGAGAAGAAAGCTTTCTCGCTCTGGCGGGAGCCTGATTAGATTCTTTGATGGTCTTGTTGTTATTGGGATCCTTGCGGTTGTAGCGCATCAGATACATCAGATAGTCCTGGATGTCGTCGGCGGTAAGAGAGCCGAGGGTCTGTACCGAAATCTGCATAACAGGGATCCCGAGGGTCTTTTCAAGATACTCAAAGAAGACTTTGATGTCACCGACGTAACCGAGTACGGTGCGCGGCGCCTTGTTCTTGGTGACGAGATATTCATTTGCAAAGCGGCGTACGAACATCGGAAGATCTACTGTGAGATCGTTTATTTTTTCAAGTACGCGTGTATTTTTTTCATCGCGGTATGCTTCCATGAGAGAGCTCCTTGTATATTTGTAATATATGTAATAAAATGCACAGAGGCGGCAAAACACCGCTTCCGCGTTTATTATAGCATATTTACGACGTTAAATCCATATTTAGCGGCGTAATAGATCTCAAAATATACTACTGCTTTCAGAATAAAAGGAAGCCCGTCAGATCAGGTCGATCCGGCAGGCTGCCTCTTTTTATTCGATATGGATAATGTGATCATTAACTGACAAACTCAGAATCCGACTATGATCCCGCCTTTTTCCGCATAATAACTGCAGAGACCTCTGGTGGGAAAGATCTTTACGATCTTGCCGGGATACTCAGCTTCCGCCGCTTTTTTTAGATTAAGGGCAAACGCTTCATTCTGGCAATGTGAAATGACGATACTTTCTTTATCGGCTGTCCGCTCCCTGAAATCATTCATGATCACCTGCAGCGTCTTTTTTCCGCCCTTGGCGATCTTCTTCATCTTGATCGTGCCTTCCTCGCTGGCGATCCCGACTCCCCAGAGTCCCAGATGTCCCAGAACAATGCCTGCGATCTTGGGCATCCTGCCGTTGTTAACCAGATTGTGATAGGAAGAAAGCGCAAAGATCAGTTTGTGGTCCGCCATAAACTCATGGATCTGTTTTTTGACTTCCTCGAAGCTGAGTCCCTGTTCGATCAGCTCGCAGAGCTTATCAATTGTCATGGAAAGACTGGGTCCCGTTCCGCGGGTGTCAAGGATCTCGATATTTCTGTCCGGATCGTTTTCCAGCACCATGTTCTTCGCGGTACAAGCGCTGTTGTAACTTCCCGAGAGATTGGATGAAATTGTGAGCGCGAACACATCTCCCTCTTCTCCGAATTCACGGACCCAGTCTGCCGGGGATGGGCAGGATGTGTGGCTCTTGCTGCTGACGGCCATGGCCTCAACAAGTTCATTGACATCAAGATGCTCATTATCTACGAAATCTTTCCCGTCGACTGTGATCACAAAGGGAACAGTGTTGAAGTACAGACCATCGATTTTGCGGTCCAGGTCAAAAATATCACAACTTGAATCGGCGATGATCCTGAATGCCATATAGAGTCCTCCTCTCAGTTGGCGAAGGCGGCGCCTTCTGTTCCCGTTACGGTATTCTGATCTTCCACAGATGTATCTTCTTCGCAGATCTCTTCCGTGTCTGCTGCGGTATCTAATTCCTCGTTAATTGCCTGTTCCGCGGCAATCTCCTCCTCAGAGACCTCCAGGGGCTCGCTGAGCGCTTTTTCTTTCAATGCATAATCACGGATCATTTTCGCCAGCTGAAGAGCTATACCGACCTCACAGCCTGCCACAAAGGCAAGTCCTGCGATCGCAGCCTTTAATCGTTTATTCAATGATCGATCCTCCTTAATGTATATAGGTTACCTGTTCTCAAAATCCTCAATGACCTGCGTCAGGAGGTTTACTGTACCGTCTATCCCAAAGAGACTTGTGTCAATGGACAGATCATAAGTATCCGCTCTTCCCCATTTTTTCATGGAATAATAGTTGTAGTAACTCTGCCTCTGCTTGTCCTTACGGAGAATGAAATCCCTGAGTTTGTCAGGATTGGCCTTATCCTCCGCGGGCACGTCGGGATAATTCGCGGCCCTTGCGATCCTGAACTCCTCGCCGGCGTGGAAAAAGAGGTTGATAACATTGGAAAAATCCTGAAGCGCGCAGTCGGCGCAGCGCCCAATGATCACACAGGCGCCTTCTTCCTTCGCGATCTTCTTGATCGTGTCGTACTGGGCAAGAAATACTTTCTGACTGATGGGCATATCGGCGAACCCTGAGCCGCTGAAGCCGAACGAATAAGTGTCCATCACAAGGTTATACAGAAATGAATTCGTGGGACGCTCATCCTGCTGCTGCACGATTTCCTGACAGAAACCGCTGTCCTTGGCGACTTTATTCAGAAGTTCCTTGTCATAGAAATTGATTCCGTAGTGGGCCGCGAGTTTCTGTCCTACTTCTCTGCCACCCGAACCATACTGTCTTCCAATCGTGATTATTGTGTGCATCTTCTACCTCCGCGGGCGCTGTTGATTGCTGCAGGAAATCCGTAAAAACACAAATGATCAAATATCTGTCTATTAATATTATACACGTACGGGTTTTGCTATGCAATTTCCATAATATGTCTTAATTTTTAAGTTAATTGTTATTTAATTTGCTGAGTATATCTTCAAAATACTCTGGAAGAGGCGCGTGAGTCTCAATATATTCACCGGTTCTGGGATGAATAAATCCCAGTATACCGGCGTGCAGGCACTGCCCCTGAGTGATGAAAGGGGATTTCCTTCGTCCCGCATATACTTCATCCCCCAGCAGCGGGTGATGCACATGGGCCATATGAACACGGATCTGATGAGTCCGCCCTGTCTCGAGCCGGCATTCCACATAGGTGTACTGTCCGAACCGTTCAAGGACTCTGCAGTGTGTCACTGCTCTCTTGCCGTCGCTTCTCACAGTCATTCTCTTTCGGTCTTTCGGATCTCTTCCTATGGGAGCGTCTACTGTGAATTCGTCTTCCGGAATATTGTCGTAAAGAATGGCAAAATAGCGGCGCACGATACTGTGCTCCTGGAGCTGGGCCGCAATACTGTTGTGGGCGGCGTCGTTCTTGCAGATTATTACGCTGCCGGTGGTATCTCTGTCGATCCTGTGGACGATCCCGGGGCGCATTACGCCGTTGATCCCCGAAAGACTACTGCCGCAGTGGTACATGACTGCGTTGACAAGTGTCCCCGAATAATGCCCGGGAGCGGGATGAACGACCATTCCCTTTGGCTTATTGACAACCAGAACATCTTCATCTTCATACAGAATGTCGAGAGGAATGTTTTCCGGCAGGATATCCGGAATGATCTTTTCCGGCAGAACCAGGGTGATCTTGTCATTCTCCCGCACTCTCGCGCTCGGTTTCGCTGTTTTGCCGTTTAAGAGGACGCTTCCTTCCTTAATGAGGCTTTTGAGATAACTCCTGGACTGACCTTCGGACAGGGAAGCGACTACAGCATCAAGCCGCTCGTCGTCAAGTTCCTCCGGTACCGTGAATTCATTGATCTGTTCCATAATATACCTCCGGATTATTACAAAGAATTCGCATTCGGGGTCATTTTGTCAATGCCCGAACTGCAGATCTTCCTCCTTATAATAGAAAAGGATCAGGAAGGCCAGAATAAAGACGGAGCAGGTGACATAAATATCAGCCACATTGAATACAGGAAAATCGATCAGTGAGAAATAAATAAAATCCCTCACGTAATGAAGAGTGATCCTGTCATACAGATTTCCTGCCGCCCCTGCAGCAATAAAGATCAGAACAAGTCTCAGAGGAAGGTATTTCTTTCCGTCCGGTATCCTGAGATATACAAAGATCAGAACTGCCAGAGCGATAGCCGATATAATACCTAGTATTAATGTTCCGTTCTGGAAAATACCAAACGCAGCTCCCCTGTTCTGGATATAGTAAAACTCCAGTGCTCCGGGAATAAGAGGGACTCTTTTCCCGCCCTCAAGGGCGTTTACCGCGATGGATTTGGTGAAAAGATCAAATGCGGTCAGCACTGTAAATAATACGGCGGCTTTAATGATCCTTGTTATATCTGCCTTCATATATGTTCCTCCACATAGCAAATTGACTAAAACAGTCAGACTGATACAGTCAATCGACCAATCTGGTCAACACGCTTTCTTCAAAGTGTTTTTTATGCAGTGACTGTAAAAAGCGCACCAAACATCGTCCGGTGCGCTTCGATATACTTAGATAACTATGATCTTCCGCGGTATCAGTTCCTTCCGCCGTAAGGCATGCTCAGGGAATTGCTCTCTGTGCGGCCGATGCCGGCCTGAGTGGAAATATCGCCCGAAACATCGACGTTTGCGGGAGTGATCACGAAAATATAATGAGAGATCTTCATGACATTTCCGTGAACCGCATAGCAGGATCCGGATGTAAAATCGATGATCCTCTGCGCGATCTCGACATCGAGTCCCTCAAGGTTGAGGACTACTGTGCTGTTAGCCAAAAGTGTATCTGTGACTTCTCTCGCGTCGTTGACAGATGTGGGCTTAATGATGCATACTTCCATTCCTGCCTCCGAATACTGCTTCTTAACCTGCCTGGAAACCGTAGAGGATTCACTCTTGTCAGCGGCGGCGCCGCCGAAACGCTTTCTGGCTCTCGGCGCGGGAACCGGTTCCTCATCCTCAGTGAGATCATCGAAAGATGCTGAAGTCTGGGCAGCCCTTGAAGATCTTACAGGCTCTGCGGCAGCGGCAGGTTTATCATCTCCGTAATAATCCTCGTCCTCATACTCCTCATCTTCATCAAAATCTTCATCGTCATTAAACTTCATGGCGTTGATAAGCTTATCCATAACACTCATATCTGTCATACTCCTTTATTATAATTAACCGGCTTGCGGGCCTTTAAAGTGCTCTCAGGTGTAGATCCGCTCTCCAAAAATTCCGGTCCCGACGCGTATATGCGTCGCGCCTTCCTCGATCGCGACCTCAAAATCGCCGGTCATTCCCATTGAAAGAACACTCATAGACACATTATCAATGCATTTTTGACCTATGTCAACTGCTAATTCCCTCAGCCCTGCAAAATAGGGCCTGTTGGACTCGGGGTCTTCGGTATAAGGCGCGATCGTCATAAGACCCTTGATCTTTATGCCGCTTAGTGCGGAAGCGTCTTTAACGAGCGTCGGAGCTTCATTTGGAGATACCCCGAACTTGCTCTCTTCATCGGCCATGTTGACTTCAATAAGCACGGGAATAACGATACCTGCCTTTAAGGCCTCCTCGCTGATGGTCTCCGCAAGCCTCAGGCTGTCTACACTGTGGATCATCACTGTTCGGCCGATCAGCTGTCTGACTTTGTTTCTCTGAAGATGGCCGATCATATGCCATCTGATATCATCGGGCAGGTTCGGCTTTTTCCTGCAGATCTCCTGCACCTTATTCTCGCCGAAATCGCGCTGGCCGGCTTCATAGGCCTCTCTGAGCATTTCTTCAGGTTTGGTCTTCGTAACGCAAATGAGACTGACTTCGGATCTGTCTCTTCCCGCTCTCCTGCAGGCGCTTCGGATTCTCTCTTCCACGCTCTCTATGTTTTCTCTTACCAAAGCTCCGCTTCCTTTCTGATTGGAATATGTCATGGAATACACAGGTTTTTGTCAGCGATAATAGTCGTTCATTTTGACGGAGTCCGCATAAAGGACAATATAATCGTATTCCTGAAGTCCGTAAAGTGAGTTGGGCGCAACTATAGCGTATTCCTCGTTCTGATAGAGAATATTGACCTGGCGGAAATCAGGATAGCCCTTGTTGATATAGTAAACGCCTATCAGTTCGTCCTGATCGCCGATCGTAAACTGATCGGAGGAGTTTGGACGGTCGATGATCATACCGGCCCTCAGAACACTGTCGTCCAGATAATAGCAGTCCTCATTTTCACTGTAAGGGACGGCAGGAACGAACTGTACGCTCTTTTCGTTATTCTCGGTATAAACTTCCAGGAGTACGCCGCTCTGGCCTCCTACGCCCTCAAAAACGAATTCCTTGGGTACCAGGAAGAAGGAACCCTTTGTGATCGAGCTGTTGGGAACCTTAAGCCCGGATTGCTGCGAGGCGATCAGTTCAACATCCACGAAACGGTCCAGGCAGAAATCGGACATGGAATTACTGAAACGAAGGTTGACATAATAGTTGTCGTTATCATCGCTTCTGGATGATACGGAGGCCCAGGAGATCATCTGATTCTCAAGAAAACGCACCTGTATGTAAGCGCGCTTTACAAGCTCGCTGGCCTCTTCTGCAGATGCTACGTGGATCGCAACCGACCAGTTCTCGTCGGTCACCATCTTATAGGCCGGCTCTCCTGCTGTGATCCTGCTGCCGTTTGCGATCTGGTTCTTTTTGTATCCCGTCCTGTCAAAATTCTCAACTGTCAGGTTCTCGAAAGTAATACCCTCGCAGTTGTCGACAAAATATAGTATCTCGCCCGTCTCTTCCGCATAGCAGGGATGTATGGAGGTGGAGCTGAGATCCGGGATCTCGCTGAGCACCTTGCGGTTTGATATCTTCTGCGCCGAGCTTACAGCGCCGCTCTTAAAATCATAGATACTGACAAAGTCGCCGGGAGAGAACTTTCTCGAGTACAGGATCGCTTCTTCCCTGAAGCGGCTCAGATCATCCTTGGATAAAGTAGATTCTTCGTCAGGCTTCAGATAGTCCGTTATCTTTCCGGTCTCATCCACAGAAAAAGCCAGTCCGCCTTCCGGAACTCTCTCACCCTCCTTGTTGTAGAAATTGATCGTCCCGGTGTAGTCGCTGTTAACGACCGATTCGTTGCGGAGCGCAATACCCTGATAGACCTGGTTATCTGATAGAGAACCCGAGCGAACCTCGTAGACTTCAGTCTTGTGGGAAGTGAGGTATGTCAGTACGCTGATCAGTACATAGATGAAAATGATCAGGAACATGAAAAGTCCCACATTAAGCCTGAAAGGGCGCCGGTATGGAATTGTTCTTGCCGTAGGCTGTTTATCCGTCAAAATCGTTTACCTCCGGATCTGTGACAGGTAATGGAGGTTATTTCCGCAGACACTGCAGAATAAAACGAGCCTTGGAAATACTTGATTCCCAAGGCCCTCCGTAATCATATTGATCAAAGCGCGACTGCGATCAGTTCCTGGAACTCTGCAGGAACTTCGTCCTTGTCCATTGCAATGCTGATGATGAAACTGACACCAAACATATCTCCAATCTTCTGGATACGCTTGAGTGTATCAGTAATATCCTGGCCTTCCAGGTGAGCAATTTTCAGAAAGCTGTCAAAATACATCTGTTCCAGGTCGTGATCCTGAGAAATGATACCGCAGATAAAACCGATAAACTGATCTGTATTCTCAATCGCGAAATCCGAAACGTTGATCAGACGAACGCGGTTATTGAGTTCAAACATATGCTTGGAGCTTTTATCCAGGTAGCAGATATTTCCCAGAATATCCTTTACTTCGGAGTTGACTTTCTCAAGAAGATATCTTGTCTTCCCTCTTCCTTTGTTGCCGATGATTAATTGAACCAATGGACTTACCCTCCTGTGTGTAATGATGGGAATTCCCTGTTTTCCTTAAAAAACAGGGAATTGTTTGTTTCATTATAGTTTATCCGCCCTTAAAATACAACCGCTAATTCGGTATTTCAGACAGCAGCAGATTCATGTCCGAGTAGAGCTCGTCAAGGGATTCTGTCTTCATAACAACCGAAATGAAGTAGTTGTCGGATGCGTTCCGGGACAGGATAATAAGGCAATGGCCTGCGGGCTCGGTAGTGCCTGTCTTGCCGCCCAGTACAGTGATCCCCTCGGGGGCATCCACATCTCCTGTAAGATAGGCGTCTGTTGCCCTTACAGCGATGCTCTTATTGGAGCCGTCAGGTCCGACGAACATTGTGTTATACTCCGACTGCGGCAGTATTTTCCTGATCAGCTCATATTTAGCAGCTTCATTGAGGATCAGATACAGATCATAGGGAGTCGTATAATGATTCTCGTCATGAAGTCCGTGAGGATTTGTAAAGTGTGTGCCGGTCGCTCCGATGGCCCTCGCTTCCGTGTTCATGAGCGATACAAATTCATCATAACTCCCGCCGATATTCTCCGCGATCGCGATCGCGACGTCGTTGGCTGAAAACACGAGCAGATAGTTGATCGCCTGTTCCAGACTCATGGAATCTCCGGGCTCCAGCACCAGGCGCTGTGCGTCCGCTCCCGGATAGGCGGCGTTCTCGGAGATCGTGATCTGCTGCGAAGGGCTTCCGTACTTGAGCGCGACCAGCGCAGTCATGAGCTTGGTCGTACTTGCGGGATAGACCCTTGTAGTGAGATCGGATCCGTAGATCGTATTGCGGCTGCCAAGATCAAAAAGCCCCGCAGTGCCTACTGACAGTTCTGAATTGCCCGGCGCTTTTGCGTCCTCGGGAAGGCACAGGTCATACGCGAAGGACTTCTCCTTCAGCACGGATTCCTGAGAAGTTACCATAGGATTGATCTGCTCGGAATCCAGCATGCTCTCGTAATCGTCGCTGATGACTCTTCCGCATCCTGTTAAGGCGGCGCATAAGAGCGCCCCAAGAAAAATCAGTCTTAAATACTTATTTATACATTTCACGCCACTCAAGATCCCCCCGGTCCAAAGATTTGATCAACAGCTCTGCGGTCGCAAGGTTTGTTGCCATTGGAATATTGTGCATATCGCAGAGTTTGACAACATCGTTTACATCAGGCTCATGCCTCTTGGGATTGAGCGGATCGCGCAGAAATATGAGCAGATCGATCTCATTCTGCTCGATCTGCGCCCCGATCTGCTGCATACCGCCGAGATGGCCTGCCAGATGCTTGTGAATATTGAGATTTGTGACCTCTTCGATAAGTCTTCCGGTTGTAGCGGTGGCGTATAATTTATGGCGGCTCAGAATACCCCGATATGCGATACAAAAATTCTGCATCAGTTTCTTTTTCGCATCATGTGCAATCAATGCAATCCTCATTGCTCTCTCCCTCGGTTTACTGTATGTTCAGATGCAGTTTTCAGATCATTCTTTAAATTAATACTCTGTACAAGTCCCAGACCGCAATACAGGCAGAGAAGGCTTGTGAGCCCGTAGCTTACAAAAGGAAGCGGGATCCCGGTATTGGGAAGGAGTCCCGTTGCGACGCCAATATTGACGTAGCTCTGAAATCCGATCCATGAAGCTATTCCTGCGGCGATGATCCTGTCGCGTATACTGCTGCTCTTTGATGCGATCATGTAACAGCGGACAGCTATGACAGAGATCAGGATTATCATGATACAGCATCCCAGAAAACCAAGCTGCTCTCCGATCACGGCAAAGATAAAATCGGTCTGGGACTCTGAGATAAACCCTGTACCGAGAAGAGTACTCGATTCATCGACATGAAGGCCCTTTCCGATCAGCCTGCCGGAGCCGATCGCAGTCATGGAATTCATAGTCTGATAAGCCGTTGAGGCGGCGTAATCTTCGGGATGAAGCCACGCCAGTATTCTCTGGCGCTGGTAATCGCCAAGAAACGGCATATCGCCGATCACAGATAAGTAAATGATTATAAATGCTGCCGGTACTGCGGCAGCTGCTGCTCCCGCCACGATCTTATAGTCAATTCCTGCGACAAACACTATCACACAGAAGATGAGAAAAACCATGATACCGGTTGACAGATCCGGTTCTTTCAGGATCATAAAGAACGGCGGAAGAATCAGCAGAGTGCAGAAAACATAGACCAGCGGCCGGGCAAATTTACCCTTCATTTCAATTATGTACTCTGAATAAAATAAAATCAATAATATTTTTGCCAGTTCGGAGGGCTGGAAAGTAAGCCCCGCAACGGAGATCCATCTCCTTGCCCCGCCGCCCGAAGAACCGAAAATAAGCACAGCCAGAAGGGAAATGACAGTCACGGCATAGTAGATCTTCCAGTGCCTTGTGATCTTTTCTGTGTCGACGAGACTCAATGCGATCATTAGGATTATGCCGATAACGCTGCCGGCGGCCTGTCTGACCAGTATGCCGCTGCTTCCCGTGATCTCTGTAATACTTCTGATGGATACCAGTCCCATCAGATTGAGCAGGATCACTGAAGCGGTGAGGATCGGATCGATCCCCGCGATCTTTTTGATATTCCCGGATATTGAACTGATCTCTTTGTTTTTCATTTCTTTAATCACCATTCTCGTAAACTGGGATATCCTCGGAGGAAAGGATGCCGGAAAGAGAATCCGGGTCAAAATAGTACTGCATCACCTGGGCTGCTGTCAGCGCCGCGTAACTTGAACTATAACCGTTCGGAATGCGCACAGCGACTGCGATCTCGGGGTTGTCGAAAGGCGCGTAGCCCAAAAACAGAGCGTGGTTAGGGGTGTTGTAGCCCTGCTGCGCCGTTCCGGTCTTTCCGGCCGCCGTGATCCGTTCTCCGGATCCGTCTTCCGAGACGCGGTTAATGGAAGAAAAACCGTATTTAGAGGTGCAGACTCTCTTCATTCCCTGAGAAACGCTCTCCCAGTAGGAGTCGTCGATCTCAATGGGATCGAGCGGCTTGGAAGAATATTTTTCAAGAACGGTTCCGTCCTTGTCTTCGGAGTGATCAAGGAGCGTCAGGTCGTACACGTCTCCTTTGGATGCGACCGCTGCCACATATCTTGCGAGAGCCGCGGTAGTATATCCGTTATTTGACTGTCCGATCGCGGCGCGGACAACGTCTCTTGTCGCGACGGACGGGTCGGCCTCTTCTATCTCCACGCCGGATTTTCTGTCAAGACCGTACTTGGAAGCATATTTTGACAGATGTTCAATACCGGTATCGTTGCTGAAACTGCCATCCAGTTCACCGAGCCTGTAGCCGACTTCATAGAAGTAAGTGTTGCAGGAGTTGGTGATCGCGTTCTGCATGTTCTGCCAGCCGTGTCCGTCGGGATAGATCCAGCAGGACGGGGACGGCTCTATTTTGTCAAATATGTCATAGCAGTCCACCGTATCGCGGGTACCGATCACGCCCTCTCCGATCCCCGCCGCAGCAGTTACCATCTTGAAGGTGGATCCCGGCGCGGTCCTTTGCTGCGTCGCGTGGTTGAGCATAGGCTTGGACGGATTGCGCTTGATCATGTCCATGTAACTGTTTTCAGAAAGACGGTTGCAGTCATATCCGGGATAACTCACAAGAGCGAGCACAGATCCGTCTGAGGGGTCCGTCACAACGACAGAGCCGCTGAAGGGATACAGATGCAGATCGCCGGGAGTGAGGCTTCCGTTCTCTATGATGCGCCTCACATAGTTATAGGCCGCTTTCCTTTTTCCGGATTCAATGGCTTCCCTGTCGGATTCCGAGGGATCATAAATGCCCTGATCGAAAAGGACCATGCATACCAGCTCTCCATTTGCCGCACCGGATTCCATGAGGTATTTGCATACAATATTGTCGAAACTGTAGTCTTCACAGGGCTCGTCCAAAACATAGCCGGTCAGCGTACTGAATATGTCATCCGTATCTTCAGAGTCAGCGCCGATCAGATCTGTGTCGATCCAGCCTTCCGCCGCGGCGTGGTAGAGAAACTCGCCGAGGGAGACAGAACTTCCTGCAGTCCACTCTCGGTATATGTCGTCGTCATCATCCACAAGCGATGTGTCGATCACGCCTCTGTCAAATAGCGCCCTGCTGATATAGGTCGCGTATTCCTTATATTCCTGCGTGAGCGCGTTGAAGGGAGTTCTGCCGGCCTGCAGTTCGGAGCGGATCCCTTCCTTGACACTCTCCAGATACGCGTTCAGTATACCCTGCATCTGCCTCTCACTGTCTGAGGCGTCTTCCGCGCTGAAATGATCTCTGTCGATCTTATAACTGAGCAGAGATCCGTAAACATCCGCTGCTGGTATGAGGATATCTGATCCGTCAGTTTCCGCGGTGATCTCAAAGGAGTTCACTTCATCCGTCAGTTTGGACAGGATGATGTTCCTCATATTCATCTCCAGGATCTTGTAGATATTTTTCTGAAGTTCGCTGTCAATTGTCAGCCAGACATCGTTTCCCTCTTCGGGACGGACATAGGAGATCTCATTTTGTTCTCTTCCGAGATTGTCGACACTGATCTCCCTGCGGCCGTTCTTACCCCGGAGTGTTTCCTCCATGCTGGCTTCAATACCTACTTTCCCGATGTAATCTCCTGAATTGTAGAGATCGCCGTACTCTTCCAGTTCCTGCGCGCTGACAAGGCTTATGTATCCGGTCACTGAGGACAGATACAGACTGTCATTATATACGCGCTTATAGTCGTTCGCGATGCTGACGCCGTCGAGGCTGCTGTCAGCTACTATTGCGTCCGCAGTGCCGCTGCCCACATTTCTTGCGAGAACTGTGGGGATATATTTCTGAAACGCGTTGAGTGCCAGGCGATATCGGGTGACGACAGTATTCAGGAAAAGGAAAGCCTTATCCGGGGTGTTGAGATCTCTGCTGATCCTGTAACGGTCAGCCAGCATAAGAAGCACATCTTCTGCTGATGCCGCTCTCTCCTCCTCGCTCAGGGAGTCTGTGAGAGGATATCCGTATACATCGGCAAGAAAACGAAGATGTTCAAAGCCGTCGTAATCAAATACATATCCGGAGCCATCCCAGGAGATCCCGAAATCCCCCTCTGTTTCCTCGCCGTTTTGGTCAAGAATCTGAAGAGTCTTAAGGATTATGCTGTTAAGCCTGTCATTTTCTTCTCTCGTATTGCCGGTGTTGTCAACAATCGTTACATTCAAAGAGGCGGCGGTATCCGCGATCACGGCGCCGTTTCTGTCGAGGATCCTGCCTCTTCTGGCAGGAATACTGACGGTCCTTGTAACGCTCTCCTCAAAAGACTGCGTGAAGTCCTCCCCGCGCAGGATCTGAAGATAATAGAGGCGCCCGACAAGGACAAGCGCCAGCATTACGGAAAGGATTGCCAGTAAGATCGAACGGCTCCTAAGGTTTTGTAGTTTCATCGCTAAGTAACCCCATCTCTTTTAAACTGCAGTAAGACAGATCTCCTATTATTATGTGGTCCGTCAGGATGATCCCCAGGATTTCTCCTGCCTTTGAGACCTGTCTTGTTGAAATTATGTCCTCTCTGCTCGGGCTGGGATCACCGCTGGGGTGATTGTGCAGAAGGACGATCCGGACAGCCTGCCGCTGAAGCGCTTTGATAAATATCTCTCTGGGTGAGATCAGCGCTCCGCTGACTGTGCCGACGGTCATGATATCTTCGCCCAGAAGCGACATTTTGCTGTCAAAATGAAGCACGACAGTCTGTTCCCTGTCCAGGTGCCTCATACTTTCCATGTAGTAATCGGCGATTTTTTGCGGGGAGTCAAACTTTTGTGAGTTTCTGATCTTCTCCCGGACGATCCTTCGCGCGATCTCGGAGAGACACAGGAGTTTTACCGCCTTAACTTCTCCGATCCCGGGGAGCGCTCTCAGCTCCTCCATGCTGATGCCCGGAAGAGCTGACAGGGATTCGCACTGCGGGTCATGAAGCCCGAGTACTCTCCTGCCAAGTTCCACTGCCGATACTCCTTTTGTACCGGTCCTTAAGATGATTCCAAGCAGTTCCGCGTTCGTAAGACTACCGGGACCGCTTGAGAGAAATCGTTCATAAGGCTGTTCTTTGATCTGCTGCATTCCACCTCCCAAAGCCTCTCCGGGCGTCAGAAGAAAGGGATGCGCCTTATTCCGGCTTAGTCAGGTTTCAATCAAGTCTGCACAGACCTCTGTCCAAAAGATTCTGAAGGGATTTGAGAATTCCCAGTTTGGCGTGAGGCCAGGTGAGTCCTCCCTGAAAATAGACATTGTAGGGCGGTTTGATCGGACCGTCGGCGCTCAGTTCAATGGAAGAACCTGAGACAAAGGCTCCGGCTGCCATGATTACCTGGCTGTCGTAACCGGGCATATCGGAAGGCTCTGCCGCCACGAAGCTGTCGACAGGCGACGCCGCCTGAATGCCCTGGCAGAACGCGATGACGCCCTCGGGAGTCCCGAAAGTGATCGCCTGAATGATATCGTGGCGGCTCTCGCTGCTGTCAGGAAGCACGTCGAATCCCAGAGGTTCATAGAGATTTGCCGCCAGAACCGCGCCTTTGAGCGCGGAAGCTGTCACGGTAGGTCCCATGAAGAATCCCTGATAGAAAGACGGAAGAACTTCAAGGGTAGCGCCTACTTCCTTGCCGAGTCCCGGTGAAGTGAGCCGGACAGCGGCGTTTTCTACGCATTCAAAGGTTCCCGCGATATAGCCGCCGATGGGTGCGAGTCCGCCGCCGGGGTTCTTGATGAGTGAGCCGACGATCATATCCGCGCCGACGTCAGAAGGCTCAGTTTTCTCAACGAATTCGCCGTAACAATTGTCGACCATGCAGATGACATCAGGGCGGGCCTTCTTGATGACCGAGATCGCTTCTCCTATCTGAGCGACGCTCAGTGTGCGGCGGCTCTGGTATCCTTTGGAGCGCTGAATAGTCACCAGCCTGATCCGGCGGTCATTAAGGGCCTCCAGGATTCCATCAAAGTCAAATGTGCTGTCAGGTTTAAGATCTACCTGCCGGTAGCCAATCCCGTATTCAGCGAGAGATCCTCTTGAAGGGCGGATCCCTATCACCTCCTGCAGCGTGTCGTAAGGTGCTCCCGCTGCCGAAAGGAGCACATCGCCGGGACGAAGGTTGCTCATAAGGGCCAGAGCCAGCGCATGAGTGCCGCAGGTGATCTGCGGCCTCACAAGCGCGTCTTCCGTGTGAAAATAGGAAGCGTATACTCTCTCTAGGCCGTCTCTTCCGATATCGTCATAACCGTAACCTGTCGTACCTTTTAAATTGGCTTCGCCGATGTGCGCGTCCTGCATTGCCTTGATCACTCTGAGCTGGTTGTATTCAGCCGTCTCGTCGATCTGCCTGAAGCGCTCTGTCAGTTTCTCAAGCACAGGTGCCGCGTAATCCAGTACCTGGTCCGTAATACCGAACTGCCGGTATATTGATCGCATAATTTCAGTCTCCTTAATAATGTATGATATTCTCTGCCGTTGTCTGCATGTGGTCCCACATCTGACTCCGGTCTTCAAAGCGGTCGAGATCTGTCCAGATCACGTCCTTTTCTCTCCTGAACCAGGTCAGCTGTCTTTTGGCAAAATGCCTGGTGTCCCGTTTGACCAGCCGGACAGCTTCTTCAAGGTCATATTCTCCTTCGAGATAACCGTAGATCTGCTTATATCCTATGCCCTGCATTGACGTGCTGTCTCTTTTTATTCCCATTTCGCGCAGTTCCCTGACTTCATCGACAAGTCCTCTCTCCATCATCAGGTCGACTCTGCGGTCGATCCTTTCGTAGAGTTTTCCGCGGTCCATGGTAAGGACAAAAAATACTGACCGGTAAGCGGATTCCCTCTCTCTTTGCTGCGAATTATGGGCGGCGATAGAACCTCCGCCCTCTTCCATGAACTCGAGAGCCCGGATCACTCTCTTTATATTATTGGGATGGATCGCGGCCGCGGAAGCCGGATCCCGCTGAGCAAGGAGCGCGTGGACTGCTTCAGGCCCTTTTTCGGCGGCCATAGCCGATAATCTCTCCCTAAGAGGAGTATTCTCTTCCATCTGTGTGAAGTCTATGTCATACAGAAGCGCCTGAATATAAAAACCTGTTCCTCCGCACAGAATGGGGAGCCGTCCCCTGGATGTAATGTCTTGCACTGTTCTGCGCGCTTCTTTCTGAAAGCGCACTACATTCCAGTTTTCGGAAGGGTCCACGCAGTCGATCAGATGGTGGGGAACGCCCCTCATCTCCTCGCGGGTGACCTTGGCGCTTCCTATATCCATCCCTCTGTAAACCTGCATAGAATCAGCGGAAATCACTTCGCCGTTCATTCTGAGGGCAAGTTCCACAGCGGAATCACTCTTTCCTGTGGCGGTGGGACCCGCGACGATCAGTAATGGAATTTTCTCTGTTTTGATTTCATCTGACATGGATGCCTCTCTGTTTTTTCGTTCAGGTGACGATTCTCTTAAATTTCTTATCCATATCCGATTGGGAGAAAACGATCATAGTCGGTCTTCCGTGAGGGCAGTGATAAGGATTGTCGAGCTCCAGCAGTTCCCCGATCAGGGCTTCGGCTTCCTTAGTGGAAAGGATCGTATTGCCCTTTACGGCCGCCTTGCATGACATGGACGCAACTTTAGCAAGAATGGCAGCGGGCGTACCAGTCATCTTTTCCTCGACCATCTCTTCGAGAGTATCGCGGAGGAGCTCGGAAGCGTCGTTTCCGTACAGTTCCATCGGAACAGCGCGGATCGCGTAACTGCTGCCGCCAAGGGGTTCGATCTCATAGCCCATCGACCTGAACACATCTTCGTGTCTGTGAAACTCTCCCTCTTCGCGGCCGGTCATAGTGATGACGGAAGCCGGGGCGAGCATTTGGGATCCTGACGATGAGGGATCATTGCTCTTTAGTCTCTTCATCAGTCTCTCGTAGTTGACCTTTTCATGGGCGGCATGCTGATCGATGATCAGGAGCTTTCGCTCATACTGGATCATCCAGTAGGTCTCAAAGACCTGGCCGATGATGCGGAAGGACGCCCTGTTGTCCTCGAGCATGATCTTAGGTTCGCTGTCGTCGCTGAAATCTGTGTTTTCGAACAGGCTCGCCTGTTTGAAAACTCCCTCGGAAGCAGCAGGTTCCTGTGAAAAGGCCGATGAAAGCCCGGGATCAGCTTTCGGGTTTTCAGGATCGCGGATCCGCTTGTCCACAAAGAGAAAGTCTTCGGTCTCAATTCGGGAAGGACCCGACGGGGACGCGGGCTTAGGATCAGTAAAGATGATCTCCAGGGAAGAATTCCCGGAATTTCCGTATTCAGAGGGGGGATCCATGACAAACCTTGCTCTTTCAAAGGGTTCCGGATGGGGCTCGCTCTGAAGTTTTCGCCTCGCCTCTTCCGCCTCTTCCCTTTTCCTCTTTCTCTCCTGTGCCTGTGTCTCAAGGATCTCAGCCGGGATCAGCTCAGCGGAGTGCAGTACACTGTGGACGCTTTCATCAATAAAATGATATACCGCTTCTGCCTCGGAGAAGCGCACTTCCATCTTTGTCGGATGCACGTTGACGTCCGCCTCCCCGGGAGGAAGGGTCAGGTGCAGGACGGCAAAGGGAAATCTGTGCTGCATGAGATCCGTCCGGTAACCGGCTTCAAGCGCTCTTGACAAAGTATTGCTCTTAAGCATTCTCCCGTTAACGAAGAAGACCTCGAAATTTCTGGTGGTCCGGCTGATCTCAGGCCTGCCTATGAAGCCTTCGAGCCGGTAATTCCCTTCTGATACTGTGACCGGGAGCACTTTTTTGCTGATCTCCCGCCCATAGATCCTGTACAGGAGTTCCCTGAGGTCGCCGTTTCCGGTGGTGTGGAGCTTTTCCCTCCCGTCTACTCTGTAGTGAAAGGAAATGGAAGGATGAGAAAGCGCCTGCCGTTCCACAAGATCCGTGATATAACCGGCTTCTGTCTGCGGCTGTTTGAGAAATCTTGAGCGCACCGGGACGTTATAGAAAAGATTCCGGACGACCACGCTGGTTCCATCGGGCGCACCGATCTCTTCGAGGTCGAGCTTTACCCTGTCATCCTCTGAATACCCGCTCAGAAGCTGATTGGTGGCTCTTACGCCGGTCAGGGAATCCCTGGTCTTAGTGATCATCTCCACCTGGGATACGGCAGCGATACTTGAGAGAGCTTCGCCTCGAAAACCGAGGCTCACAAGTTTGGTAAGATCGCTGTCGTCGCGGATCTTACTGGTGGCGTGCCGCTCAAAGGCCTTGGTGATCTGGCTCTTTTCGATCCCGCAGCCGTTATCGGTGACGCGGATCATCTTCTTTCCGCCCTCGCGGATCTCTACAGTGATCGCGCTCGCGCCTGCGTCGATGGCGTTTTCCACCAGCTCTTTGACGACATTGACCGGTCTCTCCACCACTTCTCCGGCAGCTATTCGGTTTATTGTCTCTTCACTTAGTAAATGGATTTCCACAGCTTTTTCCTTTCAAAGGGAAGTCTTTTAAGTCCCTCAGCCGCTCCAACGGTTCTTTATCTCCGTCTGCAGTCTGTAAAGCGTGTTCAGCGCGTCCAAAGGAGTAAGGTTTGAAATATCGATATCCCGAAGCTCCTTCAGCACATCCTCGTCGGTCACCGTCTCGAACAGAGACATCTGCCCCAGATCCACGTCGTCGTAGTGTCTTACCTTCTTCGCTTTTCCGGTGCTCTGTCCGGCTTTAGTCTCTATGTTCTGGATCTTCTCAGTGATATCGCTGTCAGTGAGCTGGTCGAGAAGTTCCTTGGCCCTGTCTATCACAATATCGGGGAGACCGGCCAGCTTGGCAACCTGTATTCCGTAACTCTTGTCGGCTCCGCCCTTTATGATCTTGCGCAGGAAAACAATGTCGTCTCCCTTTTCCTTGACTGCAACGCAGTAGTTGCTCACGTTGTCAATTTTGCCCTCGAGCTCTGTCAGCTCGTGGTAGTGTGTGGCAAAGAGTGTCTTGGCGCCCAGAAACTTTTTATTGCTAATATGTTCGATGACGGACCATGCAATAGAGAGGCCGTCATAAGTGGATGTACCTCTGCCGATCTCATCCAGGATCAGGAGTGAAGCGGGCGTCGCGTTCCGGAGAATGTTAGCCACTTCGTTCATCTCCACCATGAATGTGCTCTGGCCGCTGCCGAGGTCATCGGATGCCCCAACTCTTGTAAAGATCCTGTCGACAACGCACAGATCCGCTGAAGCGGCAGGTACAAAACTTCCGATCTGCGCCATAAGGCAGATCAGCGCTACCTGACGCATATAGGTGGATTTGCCTGCCATATTGGGACCGGTGATGATCGCAATGGCGTTCTTTTTGCCGTCAAGGACTGTGTCGTTGGAAATAAATTCGCCCTGAAGCATCTTCTCAACAACCGGGTGACGTCCCTCTGTGATCTTGATATATCCTTTATCGTTGATCGAAGGCCGCGCGTAGTGACCTCTCTCCGCGACAAGAGATAGGGAACACAGCGCGTCGAGCATCGCCAGGGCTCTTGCCGCTTTCTGGATCCCTGAGATCTGTCCGCCGACAGTATCCCTGATCTCACAGAATTTGTCGTATTCAAGAGTATTGAGTTTGTCCTCCGCGTTGAGGATCGTGTCCTCAAGGGATTTGAGCTTTTCGGAAGTGTATCTCTCAGACCCGACAAGTGTCTGCTTGCGCATGTAATCCGAGGGGACCATGTTCTTGAAGGAATTGGTCACTTCAAAATAGTATCCGAACACCTTGTTATACTTGATGCGAAGGTTTTTGATACCTGTGCGCTGCTGGTCTTCCGCTTCGAGGTTCATCAGCCACTGCCGGCCCTGGGTCTTGGCTTCCCTGAGCCTGTCTATATCGGCGTCGAAACCGCCGCGGATGATCCCGCCCTCCTTTACCTGAAGAGGTGGCTCGTCCAAAATGGAGCGGTTCAAAAGGTCGACGAGATCCCTGAAGTCGTCCATATCGTCTCTGAGTTCAGAGAGAAGGCCTCCTTCGAAATCCTCCAGTACCTGCCTGATCGGCGCGAACATTGACAGAGAGCCCCTAAGAGCGATCAGATCCCTCGGATTGGCAGTGCCGTAACTGACTCTGGTCATCAGGCGCTCCAGGTCATAGACAGGCTGCAGATATTCGCGGATCTCGTCGCGGTCAACAGTATTTTGGCAAAGCATATCGACGGCGTCCAGCCTCTTCTCGATCAGTTCCCTGTCTACCAGAGGCTGCTCGATCATCTGATGGAGCTTTCTTGCGCCCATGGCTGTCCCGGTCCTGTCCAGGACCCACAGAAGGGACCCTCTCTTCTTCTTTTCCCGCATTGTCTCTGTCAGCTCAAGATTTCTCCTTGTAGAGCTGTCCAGAAGCATATACTTTCCGGAAGCGTAGACGCTGATGCCGGTTATATTAGACAGGGAATTCTTCTGCGTGTCATAGAGGTACTTAAGAAGCGCGCCCGCAGCGGTACTCCCCGCTCTCTTGTCATCCATGCCGAGCGCGATCAGACTGGAAACGTGAAAGTGATCACTGATGATCTTTTCCGCGGCGTTTTCGTCAAAATAGTGCGCGCCAAGCGTATTGATAATGATGCCGAGCCTTTCCTGCAGGTCGGTCAGATCCAGCCCGGAGAGCATAAAACTCTCATTGCAGATGATCTCCGAGGGAGAATAGCGGACGATCTCGTCATAGACCTTCCGGTCGCCCTCTGTCTCTGTCATGTAGAATTCTCCGGTTGTGACGTCGGCGACAGAAATGCCGCTCTTTCCCTGTCTGCTGTACAGAATGCAGAAGATGAAATTGTTCTTTCCCTCCTCGATGGAATCCATGTCGAGGTTCGTGCCGGGCGTGACAATACGGATGACCTCACGCTTAACCATCCCTTTCGCGGTGCGGGGATCCTCTACCTGTTCACAGATCGCGGCTTTGTAGCCCTTCTCCACAAGCCTTGTCAGATAGCTGTCGACAGCATGAAAAGGTACGCCGCACATCGGCGCTCTCTCGGGAAGGCCGCAGCTTTTCCCGGTCAGGGTCAGCTCCAGTTCCCTTGAGACGATCTCGGCGTCCTCAAAGAACATTTCATAGAAGTCTCCGAGCCGGTAAAAGAGAATACAGCCCGGATACTCTTTTTTGGTCTGCAGGTAATGCTGCATCATGGGACTTAATTTTGATAAGTCCTGTTCTTCAAGTTTAATACTCATTCACAACCTTCATTTCTTGCTTTTCAGTCCTGACCGGCGATCCGGCCAAAATAGTAAAAACCCTTGCATTCTTCCAGGTGAATCTGCTGATAAGTACCGATCAAAGAAGCGTCTCCCGGAATATGTACGATCATGTTGTTGGACAGACGGCAGGTCACATACCCTTCCTTCTGGCTGTTGACCTCTTCCACAAGCCCTTCCATGATCTTCCCCTCTAAAGCGGCGGACCTGTCCCGGGCGCTCTGCTGGACTGCGGACAGTACTTTGTCAAAGCCCTCCTTGACTACATCAGCGGGCACCTGATCCGGCATTTTGGCCGCGGGCGTCCCTCTTCTGGGCGAATAGATGAAAGTATAGGCGTTGTCGAAGCCGACTCTCCTGATGACGTCCAGCGTATCCTCCACGTCCTGAGCTGTCTCTCCTGGGAATCCGACAATAATGTCAGTTGTAATGGAAACGTCCGGGATCTGTTCGCGGATCTTAAGAGCACGCTCAATAAACTGCTCCTTGGTGTAGCGGCGGTTCATCTTCTTCAGGATCTTGTCAGATCCGCTCTGAAGAGGAAAATGCACGTGTCTGGCCACCTTGGGATTGTCCCGGATCACCTGAATAACATCGTCGGAAAAGTCCTTGGGGTGAGGTGTCATAAAGCGGACACGGCGGATCCCTTCCACTTTGCAGACTTCGTTAAGAAGCTGCGCGAAACCGATGGGCTCATCCAGCCCCTTTCCATAGGAGTTGACGTTCTGCCCAAGAAGCATGATCTCGGTGACGCCATCCTTCGCGAGGTTCTCACACTCCCTAAGGATCTCTTTGGGATTACGGCTTCGCTCTCTTCCCCTTACATATGGAACGATGCAGTAGGTGCAGAAATTATCGCATCCGAACATGATGTTGACGCCGGATTTGAAGGGATATTTTCTCTCGACGGGAAGATTCTCGACAATGCTGTCGGTCTTATCCCAGATCTGCGTCACTTTGCTGTCTTTGTCATAGACCTCCCACAGATACTCCGCGAATCGGAAAATGTTGTGAGTACCGAAGATCAGATCTACAAAAGGATAACTCTTTCTGATCTTGTCGACGTTTCCCTTCTCCTGCATCATACAGCCGCAGACCGCCACCTTCATCAAGGGATTTTTCTTCTTGAGGTGGCTGATCCTGCCAAGACGTCCGAAGGTCCTCTGGTCGGCGTTGTCCCTGACGGTGCAGGTATTAAAAATGACAAAATCCGCGTTTTCGGATTCCGTCGGTTCAAAACCGGACTTTATCAGAATGCCGATGAGTTTTTCGGAATCTCTGGCGTTCATCTGGCAGCCGAAAGTCACAGTGCAGGCTGTCAGCGGTCTTCCCGCCGCTTCAGACCTTTCCCGGATCAGCTTTCTGAGTTTGGCTATATAGTAAAGTTCGCGGCTGCGCTCGTCTGCGGGCTCGGGCCCCATCAGGTCGATCGCCGCGATCTCATTTTCAAATCTTGTATCGTACATACTGTTTCCTCATATTCTGTATTATAGAGACGGTTCCGGATCTTCCGCCACTCTGTATAGGTAGGAACGCCCTTTTTTGCCGGACTGTACGATTACGCCCATTTTTCGCAGGATCAGCGCCTCTGTGGAAAAACTGTTTCCGGGCTGACCGCAGCTTCTCGCCAGTTCTTTGGCTGTAAAAGGCTCCTGTATATCATAGGGTATGAACTGCATGTAATCCCTGGGTTCGTTGATCACGGTTTCATCCACAAGCCTTGTGGGAACGCGGTCGTAGCGATGCGACCCTCTTTTGCCGTCTCTCCCCCATCCGTCCTTTAACCGGTATTCTTCCATGTCCAGAAGGATCAGTTTAATACTGAGATTGGGATGGTCGAGATAGGATGAGATCCTATAGAGCTCGCGGAAAGCACTGTAAAAGTTCCCTTTTTTGGGGGAACGGCTTCGCTTTCCCAGCTCACCCGTTTCGGGATCGACCCAGGTGATCCATTTGACGGCAGGGATCGGATAAACAACAGTCACATGGTAAAGTGGGAGGAAGGCGTCGAGCTTATTTCTCAGATAGCCGAAATTGGCTGTCTGGATCTCCGTGATCGATCCTGTCTTCTCGCAGTATATATCCGCGATATAGTTCTCTATGGGAATCTCGTGGTGGTCCTCGTCGGGATCCTCGTATGCCTTAAGAACGGCATGCAGAGTTTTTTCCTTCTGCATGCCGATGCCATGACGCTCCCTTTCTTCGAGGCGGACAATACGGTCCAAAGCCCTCTGAAACCTTGCGTTTTTCTCTTCATTTGTGCAGATGTCTGCGCACATAGGCAAATGTCTTCTCCTCCCCCTCCTCTGCGAGCATTTTCAGCAGCTTATGGAGCAGTGCCGCAGTCTCCGGATGCATAAAACTGATCACATGAGTGCCCCGTTCAAAATATTTAAGGGGATAGGAGTCGTCGTAATCTTCGCCCGCATAGACCTTGCTTGCGGCAATGCGGTCCATAAGCATCTCAACTACATATCTTCCCGGCATCTTGACAGGGATGACCGGGCCTGATCCCAGCTCGCCGCGCAGATTATAATCCACCCAGTACTCAAAGTGATGCCGGTTGCGTCCCTTGTGATGAAGCCATGAAGCGCTGTAGCCTTTCTCTTCTCTCTCAGCGTTGTTGGGAGAGCGGTTTCCCTGCCAGTATCTCGCTCCTACCATGAATTCGGTAGGGGAAAACTTGGAGAGATCGTGCATGATGCCCTGTCTGTAGAGACCGACACTGAAACAGCCTTTCATGACCAGATATTTGTGCCTTGATACTGTATTCAAATGTCCGATGAACTTTTCCGGCGTTATCTTTTCTTTACTCTTTTTCATCTTTCTCTTCTTTGACCGGGGCGCTCTCTGTCACAGCGGCCGCTGCAGCAGGCGCTTCAGTCTTAGTCGTCTTCACTTTCTTCTTCCTGTTTCGGACCGGTTTGTTGGAAGTGACCGTGTTAAGGATCCTGATGGATCTGGGGGCGACATCCACTGTATGCTGATCATCCATTATGCATTCGGAGGTCAGGAAAGATTCTTCGAGCGCCGTGTCCACAAGGAGATTCCATCTGCGCCCGGGAGCCAGCTTGGGAAGTCCCAGTTCCTGAGGTTCCCAGTGCATGTTGATCGCAAGGTAGATCAGATCAGTCTTTGCCTTTCCCCGCACATAGTTTTCGCAGAGGCAGATTCCGATACAGTGACTGAAAGGGCTCAGATCAGGTTTCCACGCTTCAGCTCCGTGCAGAGACATGTCGGGATATCCGCAGCCGATGTAATCAGTGTTTTTAAACGGCGCTATGCCGGAAAATACCGGATGGTCGTTCCTGAACTGAATGATCCGTCTGACATACTCCCGTATATACTCTCCTGTCTTGCCGTTGTCCCACTTGGTCCATCCGGTCTCATTGTCCTGGCAGTACGGATTGTTGTTGCCAAACTGTGTATTAAAGTTCTCATCTCCGGCATTGATCAGAGGTGTGCTCTGGGAGAGGAACAATAGTGTGAGGAAATTACGGATCTGATTGAGCCTGAGGCGCTGCACGTCTTCCTGCTCAGAGTCTCCCTCCTCCCCGCAGTTCCAGCTGTAGTTGTCGGGAGTACCGTCGTTTCCGCCTTCTCCGTTCGCTTCATTGTGCCTTTCACTGTAAGAGACCAGGTCTCTTAGCGTAAAGCCGTCGCTGCCGCAGATGTAGTGGACATTTCCGTACCCGGAAGGAACCTTGAAAAACTCGTACAGAAATTCGCGCATCACATAGTCGTCGCTCTTGCAGAAGCGGCGGATCAAAGTGGAGAACCTGTTGTTGTGAGTAAAAAGGTTTCCGGTATTGACAGGACCTGCCTCGGGATTTTCAGCGTCCATTCCCTCGATCTCTGCGTAAGGGAAATCAGTATGGAACAGCCGCGCATCCGAGAGCATGGGGTCGGAAGCGAACGCCTTGATATCGGCGACGGATCCCATCAGATGGAAGCCGTCCACTCCATAGTGAGTGGCATAGAATCTCGCAATCTCGATCTGCTGCTGGGAGTTAACAGAAGAGGGAAAATACAGCTGAAGATAGACGGATATTCCCGCCTCATGGAAGCTTTCCACCATGTCGGAGAATTCCTTCTGCGGTCCTCCCTCATAACCGGGCGTGCTGTAAGCGGAATTCGGCGAGTAATAAAAGCCGCGGTCATAACCCCAGTAATTGACTTTTTTGACAGACAGATCCTTTACGGGAAGTCCGCGCTTACTTACCGGGTAAAGAGCAAGGGCGTCCTCCATAGTGCGGGGACCGTCCTGTGCCCTTGTGACCGGCTGAAGCTCATAGACCGGCATCAGCTCCACTGCATTGATCCCTAAACTCTTCAGATATCCGGCTTTCTCGGCGGCGGCGGTAAAAGTGCCCGGCTGCGCGCTGACATTTTTATCAAGCATTGTAAAACCGCGGACGTGAAGGCTGTATATGACGGTCTCGCCTCCTCTTCTGCCGCGAGGGCTGTGATAGACCGGGAACTTGTCATCCGGTCTGTGAAAAAAGCCGCCGGCAATGATCGTCCGTCCTTCGCTCTCAATCTGCGCTATACTGCGGCAGCAGGGATCCACGAAGAAAGTGCTGCCGCTGAAAAGCCTGTAGCACCACTCATCGGGATCAATAGGGGTGATCTGCACTGAATACAGACTTCCGAATCTGTGTTCATCCGTAAACTGAACAGTGATCTCGCTTTTGTCCGCCCTGTTGTAAAGAATAAGTCCGCAAGGTTCTTTTCCTCGGAATACGGCAGAGACGATCACGCCGTTCTCCGTCACGGTCACGCCCGGATTCACGCAGTGCGCAGGTTCAATCTTAATATTCTGGCCCAATTTAAACCTCCTTGCGGTTTGCTGGTCTGAAATCCAATATCTATTAATTTTAACACATTCCTTATTAGGATACAAAGTTTCTGATCCCATAAACGGACAGGAATCTGCTGGGCGGGCGCGGATTGTCCGCAGTGCCTGTGACGTACAAAAGCTCAAGGTGATCCCGGGCCCTGGTCATGGCCACATACAGAAGACGCCTCTCCTCCTCGAAATCCTCCTGTTCGCGGCATCTTCTCCCCGGCATGATCCCCTCGTTGAGGGCCGGAAGGTAGACTCTGTCGAATTCCAGTCCTTTGCAGGCATGCATTGTCATGATCCGCAGGCCCCGCGGCGCCGCTCCGTTCATCCGGTCGGGAAAGCGCCTCAAACTGTCCAACAGAGTATTCAGGTCTTCTGCGCTTCGGCTCGCTTTTAAGACCTCAGAAAGAGCGCTTTTTACAGTCTCTCTTTCGCCAAGCCTTTTCGCCGCCCAGGAGCCGTAACCCATCGGGCCAGTCAGATATCGGACAAATCCTTCCGGCTGCAGTGATCCGAGCGTATCGAGGTCTCTCAGCAGTTCTCGCAGGCTCTGCAAAATATTGCCGTTTTTCCGGTTGTCATTCAACAGTTCCCCGGGAGACATATTGTCTTTACAGGCAGCGGACCTGAGCAGATACCGTTCCGGTCTGTTCATTACACGATAAAGAGCGCTTCTCGGGATCTTTCCCGACTTAAGTCCGGCGGCAAGGTCCCTGTAGGCTTCCAAATCTCTAATGATCGAACTTAGGATCTCCCTCGGGGGAGAACTCTTTCCGCGGCAGGATACGCCGTGGGAAGAGAGATAACTGCTGATCCTTGAGACATGCGTGTTGGTCCTGACAATGACGGCGGTGTGATCAAGCTGTTCATCTGACATGGATTTCATCGCATTGTAAAGATAGCGGTATTCATCGCTGTCCTCTTTAAATCCCCGCAGGACTGTTTTGTCCAGCATCGGGCGCGCGGCCCTGATATCTTTGGGGATCCTGTTTTTGTTCTGGCGAATCATCAGTCCTGCTGCCTTACAGACTGATCCGCTGCAGCGGTAATTATTTCTTAAAAAGACTCTCGAAGCTCCCGGAAAATCATTCATGAACTGCTGCATGATCGATGGGGAACTGCCTCTGAAGCCGTAAATACTCTGGTCATCATCCCCTACCACAAACAGCCCCTGTCCGTCTGAAAGCAGTTTAAGGATCTCGTACTGTTCACGGTTGATGTCCTGAAACTCATCTACCAGTATCGCCCGGAAGCGGCTTCGCCACAAACGAAGAGATACGGGATCGCTGAGCAGGAAACGGCGGCATTTGATGATCATATCGTCAAAATCCAGATATCCGTTCTCCTGCAGGAAGGAACGGTAGTCTCTTTTTATAGAAGCCGCTTTTACATCCCCGATATCCGCAGGCGCCATGCGCAGGATTTTTTCTATTTCCTCTATCTGGGGCCTGTCATTTTCATCCGGATAGTAGTTCCCGATCAGATGACTGATCAGGCGATCCTTCTGAGACTGACCAAGGATTGCGTAGTCTTTCCGGGTGCTCTCCCTGAGAATATGAAAAAAAGCGGAATGAAAAGTTCCGAAGTATACGCTCCGGTTGTTCTCACCTGCTCTTTTTAAAAATCGTTCCTTCATCTCCGCCGCGGCCGCGCGGCTGAAAGTCAGTACAAGGATCTGGGACGGTTTCAGTTTAAAATGGTCAAGAAGATAAAGAATACGTTCAGTAAGAACCAATGTCTTGCCGCTGCCCGGTCCCGCGATGATCTCGCAGGGACCGGGGCTGCAGCACACTGCCTCCCGCTGGGAGGGATCAAGATTTGAATTCATAAAAGATCTGACCCTGTGATCGGTCTGTTCACGCCTCGAGTTTACGGATTCCTTCTCGAATTCTGGCAATAGTCTCTTCTTTGCCGAGAACTTCCATGATCTCAGTAGCGCCGGCGGGCGTCGTCTGCTTACCGGAAACGGCAATGCGGACAGGCCACAGAACGTAGCCGTTCTTATAGCCCTTTTCCTGAATATAGGATTTCATGGCGGCAAAGAGTCCGTCGTTTGTAAATTCCTGCTGAGCTTCGAGGACAGGAAGCAGGTCTCTGAGAACCGCGAGGGAGGACTCAGCGTTCGTCTTCATCTTTTTGTGTGTGTAGAGCGAAATGTCGTAGTCCGGAAGAGCCTCGAAAAAGTCGACCATCTCCGCGATATCGGGGAAGATCTCGATCCTTGTGCGTACCATTTCCGCGATCTTGCGAAGATCGAGTTCCCTGGTGATCGCCGCTTTCAGATACGGCTCCGCCAATTCATAGAACTTCTCGGGATCCATTGCCTTAAGATACTCTCCGTTCATCCAGCGAAGCTTCTGGTAGTCGAATACGGAGGGAGCTTTATTGATCCTGTGATAGTCGAAGATCTCGACGAGTTCCTTAAGGCTGAAGATCTCTTTGTCGCTGTCGGGAGACCAGCCTAAAAGAGCGATGAAGTTGACAACGGCTTCAGGAAGAAAGCCCTGCTCGATCAGATCCTCATAGGAGGAATGACCGCTTCTCTTGGAAAGCTTGTGATGATCTTCATCCGTGATAAGCGGGCAATGGATGTACTTCGGAACTTCCCATCCAAAGGCCTCATACAGGCGGTTGTACTTGGGAGAAGAGGAAATGTACTCGTTGCCTCTTACCACGTGGGTGATCTTCATCAGATGGTCATCCACGACATTGGCAAAGTTGTAAGTGGGATATCCGTCCGATTTGATGAGGATCATGTCGTCGAGTTCTTTGTTGTCCACTGTCACATCGCCGTAGAGTTCGTCGTGGAAGGTGGTAGTACCCTCTGTCGGATTGTTCTGGCGGATAACGTAAGGCTTGCCTTCAGCGAGATTCTTCTCGATCTCTTCCTGCGACAGGTGGAGACAATGCTTGTCGTAAACGCTGATCTCTTTGCCCTCAACTACCTGAGTGAGGGTCGCAAGTCTCTCGGGCGTGCAGAAGCATCTGTATGCTTCACCCTTATCAATGAGTTTCTGCGCATATTTGCCGTAGATGCCCGCCTTCATGCGCTCGCTCTGTACATAAGGGCCGACTCCTCCGTCCTTGTCGGGACCTTCGTCCTCGATAAGGCCTGTGTCCGCCATTGTCCTCTTTATGATATCCACAGCGCCTTCCACATAGCGGCCCTGGTCGGTGTCCTCGATTCGCAGGATAAAATCTCCGTCCTCATGCTTGGCAATGAGGTAGGCGTAAAGCGCAGTCCTGAGGTTTCCTACATGCATTCGCCCTGTGGGGCTGGGGGCATATCTTGTTCTGATCTTCATATTGTGTCTCCTCCCGTGAAATCTTTTATTTTCTCCCTGTGCTGCCAAATCCGCCTTCACCGCGCTCCGTCCCGGAAAGCTCCGCGGATTCTTTGAAACAGACGCTCAGGTATGGGATCACTACCATCTGAGCGATCCGCTCCCCGGGCTCTACTGTTCTCACAGTGTCGCTGTCGTTGTGCAGCGCCACGATATAATTGCCTCTGTAATCCGAGTCGCATACGCCGGTGCAGTTGGCGGGGCGCAGGCCCTCCTTGGCCGCGATGCCGCTTCTTGCGTAAATGGCGGCGAAATACCCGTCGGGTATCTCGAACTGAAGGCCGGTGTCTATTTTGACCGTTTTATGGGGCTCTATTAAGACCGGTTTATCCAGCGCGGCATAGAGGTCATAGCCGGCGGCTTTTTCACTTCCCCTGGTGGGAATGCGTGCAAGATCGCTTACGCGCCGGAACCTGATCGTGACTGGCTGCTCCATTGTATCTCTCCTTTGATGTGCTGTAAAGGTCACTCCCGGCCTGCCGCGTCAGCGGCTGTGGTCGCCAGAATGTCGCATCTTTCATTCTCCGGGTGTCCGGCGTGGCCCTTTACCCAGTGGTAGTTCACTGTGTGGGGCTCCATAGCTTTCAGCAGACGCTCCCACAACTCCTGGTTCTTCACGGGCTGTTTGGAGGCTGTCTTCCACCCGTTTTTCTGCCAGTTTCCGATCCAGTTCTCGTTAAAAGCGCTGACGACGTATTTGGAGTCGGAGTAGACGTCTACTATACAGGGGACGCGAAGACACTCCAGTGCCGCGATCACCCCAAGGAGCTCCATCTGGTTGTTCGTCGTCTTCTTAAAACCTTCCGACAGTTCTTTCTCATGAAGGTTCCCGGAAGCGTCCGTATACTGCAGGATCGCCCCGTATCCGCCGGGACCGTCAGGGTTTCCTCTCGCGGCGCCGTCGGTAAAAATCTTAACTTTCTTGAGCATCTGATGCCCTTTCCTTTCAGATATTTCTTACAGTTCCCAGTCTCCTGTCTCCATAAAGTGTTTCGCGCGCGCCTCTGCCCTGTCCGCGATGGCGGGATCATAACCGAGAGCCCGCAGAAGCCTGATGGCGTTGCGGCTGTCCGCGGGACCGTCCAGGAGCTTGTAGGAAAACTTTACGTCGTCCCCGTCAAGCATCTCCGAAAAATGATAATTGACATATTTGCCGCTCAGAAGTTCTGTCAGCTCCATGTCGTGTGTCGCCGCGAAGATCCGGATCGGCATTTTTGCGAGACTCGAAAGGATCTCTGCCGAGGCGCTTATGCGCTCGATCGTATTTGTGCCCCTGAGCACTTCATCCACACAGCACAGAACGGGCACTTCGCCCGGTAAAGATGCTGCGTCCAGAACTCTCTTCAGGGAACGTATTTCAACTATAAAATAGCTCTCTCCGCTTCTTATGTCGTCCCGCAGCGCCATGGAAGTAAAGATCCTGTAGCAGCAGCTTTTGTAAGAAGCAGCGGGCGCGGTGTTGACCGACTGTGCCAGAACTGCTGCCAGTGCCGCGGATTTCAAAAAAGTGGACTTCCCTGATGCGTTAGATCCGGTCAAAAGTACCGGCTTCGAGACAGAAATACTGTTTGGAACAGGGTCGGCGAGAAGCGGATGAATGAGATCATCAGCTTCAAAGCGGTTTCCCGTAAGATCCGGGATACAGTACAGCGGCAGGCTCTTTCTCCAGGATGCCAGGCTGATCTGGGCGTCGATCGCTCCGATCGACGTAATAAGGCCGTCGATCTCTTCTTCTTTTCCCCGCAGCGCCCTGAGCATAGACCCGAATTTGAGAAGATCGATGTGGAAAAGGATGCAGATATAATCCAGGATTATATCCGCCACATTGCCTGAGGAGATCCCACCGCTGTTTCTCATGAGCAGGCCGCTTCCCATCGAAAACCCTGCAAGGGCTTTGCGGGCCTTTTCCATCTCTTCTCTTTCTTTATCGTAGAAAGGGAAAGGCTCCGCCAGAAGGGAGCGCGCGCATTCCAGGAGCCTTAGCACATAACGGAATGTGAAGAGATAGGGCTCTATCGCTCTTTTGGCGCTGAAATAGGTGACCATGTTAAATGCGAAGCTTCCGAGCAGACATAAGATCCCGACCGGAGGACTGACGAACATGATCCCGATGGAAACCGCGGGAAGAAAAAGAGCCGGAAGATCTGCGGCGATCCCTCTGTCTTTAAGGCTGTCAAGGAGATCCAGGTAGTCGTAGACGGAGTACTTGGAGCCGCGGCCAAGGCCCTGCAGGATCCTTTGGACGCCAACGCGCTCCTGTTCATGATCTGCCCACCACCGCATTCCTTCTTCACTCAGGTAAGTTCCGCCGTCTGTGCGGGGAGAGCGAAGAAGCCAGTAGAGATATTCCTCACCGGCTGCGCTGCAGGTCGTGTCCATTCTGTGATAGAGAAGATCCATGTCCAGATCGTTCCAGGTGATGTCATCGATTTCAAAGCTCTGCCGGTGTCTTTTCTGATATCCCGGTATCTGTTCGTATCTTCCGTCCTGATACTCTTTGGCTCCGGGCTTTCCGAAATTTTCTCTGAGTCTTCTTCGTTCCCTGGCGTCGAGTCTCTTTTTGTCGCGAATTCCGATCACGGCGGAAATGGCGAGAAAAACGGCGAAAATGCCGATCATTACAAGATAAGTATCCATAAATATCAATCTTTAGAAACTGTATGCGGCTCCGCGTCCAGATGCTGTTTTATAGCACAGAGCGAATCTGTCACCAGAACAGCAAAATATTCCGAAGAATCCTTTCCGGCCTGCTTTACTTCATCGTGATTCAGCGGCTGCGTGCTGATACCTGCCGCCATATTTGTCACCAGTGAGATCCCGCAGACCTTCATGCCCAGATGATGGCCTGTGATCGCTTCCATGACTGTACTCATGCCGACAAGATCCACACCGAGCCTGCTCAGGATCATGATCTCAAAAGGAGTCTCGTAGGAAGGCCCTGAGAGCTGACAGTAGACCCCTTCGCTGATCGGAATGTCTTTCACTGAGGCGCAGTCAGCGATGATCTTTCTAAGCGACCTGTCGTATACTTCCGTCATATCGGGAAAACGGACGCCCTCATCGGGATCATTCCTTCCGATGAGGGGATTGGGCACATAGAGTGAGACATGGTCCCTAAGGACCACCAGGGAGCCCGGAGCATACTCTTCATTTATACCGCCTGCAGCGTTGGTGAGAAAGAGGACCTTAGCTCCCATCGCGCGCATGACGCGGACGGGAAGCACGACGTCTTCAGGCGCATAGCCCTCGTAGTAATGAACTCTTCCGTCCATGAAGATGACCGGCACGCCCTTTATATATCCCATGACATACTTTCCGGCGTGTCCTGAAACAGTGGAGACAGGAAATCCCGGGATCCTGCTGTAAGGAATTGAGCAGATGACTTCGTCCATCTGCCTCGTATATCCTCCCAGCCCGGAACCGAGGATCATGGCGATTTCCGGTTCGAAATCCGTGATCTTGCGAATATAACTGATACACTCTCTGACTTTGTCTCTCATGTCATTACGCTCCGTATTTTAGTCAGTGATCTTCTCCACGATGTGATCTTTGTCTTTGTAAATGTGATTAGCGGGGACACAGCCTCTGACCATGGAAAGGGGATAGAGATTGGTGTGCCTGCCGATGATGGTGCCGGGATTGAGAACGCTGTTGCATCCGATATCCGCCCAGTCGCCGAGCATTGCGCCGATCTTGCGAAGACCGGTCTCCATATTCTCTTCTCCGCAGTGGATCACGACGTTTTTCTTATCGGCTTTTACATTGGAAGTAATGGAGCCTGCGCCCATGTGCGCGTGAAAACCGAGTACGCTGTCGCCCACATAGTTGTAGTGAGGAACTTCAACTTTGTTAAAGAGGACCACGTTCTTGAGCTCTGTGGAATTTCCGACAGTAGTTCCGTTTCCGACGATCGCGCTGCCGCGGATAAAAGCGCACTGCCTTACAGTCGCGTTCTCATCGATGATGCAGGGACCTCCGATATAAGCGCTGTCAAATACCGTTGCGCTCTTAGCGACCCAGATATTCTCGCCCCTCTTTTCGAATCTGTCCTGGGGAAGCTTATTGCCAAGGGCAATGATAAAATCGCTGATGTCCCCAAGAACTTCCCAGGGATATGTCTTTCCCTCAAAGAGCTCTGCCGCAATGGTCTCGTTCAAGTCGAATAGATTACTGATGGTAAAATCTTTAAGCTGCATACTAGTTCCCCTTCCTGCCGGTCCTTTTCCGGCCGCCTGCCGCAGATCCGTAGGGCTTTTTATAGAACTGACTGTCCCTCATGTACATCTGCTGCAGCACTTCGCTGAAGTTGCTGTTCTTGACATTATTTGTGTTGCGTGAGACAAAACCGTTTAACTTTTCCAGATATTCTTCTTCCGTGACTGTGCCTTCCGAAACTCTTGTCAGTCCCAGCTCCCAGCTCGCTGTCAGCTTAGGATTGAGAAGCGAACGGATGGAGCAGTCCACGGTGTCGTAGATCATCTCTCCCATCAGAGTCGGGGTTATGATCTGCGTTTTTTTGTTCAGAGCAAGATACCTGTTGCTGAAAAGTTTCCTGAGGATCTCTGCCCTGGTAGCGCTGGTTCCGATCCCGCTCCCGCGGATCTGTTCTCTGAGCTCCTCTTCTTCGATCAGCTGTCCGGCGTTTTCCATTGCCAGGATCATGCTCCCGGAATTATAGCGCTTTGGAGGCTTTGTCTCCCCTTCCCTGATAGTAAGACCGCCGCAGGTCATTCCCGCGCCTTTACGAAGCGCTCTGACAAAGTCGGGCACTTTATCAGCTTCCTTTTCGTTTCCTTCCCCTTCTTTTGTCTGCGGCTCTTCCTCGTTATCTTCTCTTTTTTTCCTGAAGGAATACTCCATGACTTCAAGATATCCGGGGTCGACACAGGTCTTGAAAGAAGCGGAGAACATCTCTGTTCCAAGACGGATCTCAAGTGCTATTTTATCAAAGATCGCAGGCGGATAAAAGATTGCCAGAAACCTTCTGCAGATCAGTTCATATACTTTGGCAGTGGTCTCTTTGAGAGAAGGAAGCGCGTTCAGGCCCTGTCCTGTCGGGATAATGGCGTAGTGGTCGGTGATCGCCTTATCATCAGTGTAGCGCGTCTTCGCGATCTTTTTGTAAGACTCAGTCTCGAGGATCTTCTGAAGATACGGTCTGTACATCGCAAGTGTGGAAAGACCCTTGAGATTTTTGCCGATCTCTTTTGCCACTGCGGAAGACAGGACGCGCGCATCGGTCCTGGGGTAGGTCGTGAGTTTCTTCTCGTAAAGTTCCTGGGCTGCCTGCAGCGTCTGGTCGGGACTGATCTTGAAATATCTTGAGCAGTCGTTCTGAAGTTCCGCCAGATTATATAGAAGCGGCGGATTCTTCTTCTCTTTTTTCCTGCTTATAGAGCTGACATCACAGTCTCCGGCGGCGATCGGCTGCCTCAGGTATTCGATCAGTGCCTCCGCGTCCTTTCTTTCTCTGAAACCGTTCTCTTTGTACAGCGCGGGCGTGCCAAAATATCGGCTGCCCTCCACTGCATGCCATTCCGCGGTGATCTCGTCGCTTCCATCATAATCTGCGGGTTTAAATCTTCCGAGCACGCGGTAGAAAGGCGTCTTGACAAATTCGCGGATCTCCCGCTCTCTTCTGACTACCATTCCCAGGACACAGGTCATCACGCGGCCGACGGCGATCACGGAATACTTCGTTCCGAGAACGCGGCTTATCCCGTCGCCGTATTTAAGTGTAAGCGCGCGGGAGAAGTTTATGCCCATCAGATAGTCCTCTTTGGCGCGCAGATAGGCAGCTGAACCAAGATTATCGTATTCCGAGTCGTCCTTCGCCTCTTTGATCCCTCTGAGGATCTCCTCCTTAGTTTGGGAGTCGATCCAGACGCGAAGCTGTTTTTTGCCCTGTACGCCTGCTTCCTGAGCTACAAGCCGGTAGATATATTCTCCTTCGCGCCCGGAGTCGGTGCAGATATATATGGTATCTACTTCCTTGTCTGTCAGGATCTTCTTTACGATCCCGAACTGCTTTTTGACCCCGTCGATCACCTGGTAGCGGTACTCGTCGGGGATAAAGGGAATAGTGGATAGAGACCATTTCTTATACTTCGGATCATATGCGTCGGGATAACACATTGTGACCAGATGCCCAACGCACCAGGTCACAATAGTATCTTCCGCTTCCATATATCCATCTCTTGATTTAAAGCTGAGTCCCAGGGAATTGGCAAATTCCCTGGCGACACTCGGCTTTTCTGCAATAAAGACTCTTTTGCTCATTCACACTCTCTTGTGTAGATCATTTATTTGTAATATAGCCCTGTGCTGTGAGCAGTTCCGCGCACAATACGCCGCCGCCTGCGGCGCCGCGGATCGTGTTGTGGGAAAGTCCGACAAATTTCCAGTCAAACAGGATATCTTCTCTGAGACGTCCGATGGAGACGCCCATGCCCTTCTCATAGTTTACATCCAGAGCTACCTGGGGACGGTTATCCTCCTCAAGGTACTGGATGAACTGCTTCGGCGCGCTGGGAAGGTTCTCCTTCTGGGGCACGCCGCTGAAGGCGCGGAGCGCATCGATCAGCTGCTCCTTTGTGGGATCCTTGCGGAAATTGACAAATACAGTCGCGGTATGTCCGTAAAGGACCGGCACGCGGATGCACTGGCTTGTGATGGAAATGTTGTCTCCGGGAACGATCACGCCGTTCTCGATATGGCCGAAAATGCGAAGAGGCTCTTTCTCACTCTTCTCTTCCTCGCCGCCGATGTAAGGAATGATGTTGCCGACCATCTCAGGCCAGTCCTTGAAATTCTTGCCTGCGCCGGAAATAGCCTGATAAGTAGAGACCACAGCCTGATAGGGCTCGAATTCTTTCCATGCCGCGAAAGCAGGAGTATAACTCTGGATCGAGCAATTCGGTTTTACGGCGATGAAACCGCGTGTTGTACCGAGTCTCTTCTTCTGGAACTCGATGACAGCGCTGTGCTCGGGGTTGATCTCGGGAATGATCATGGGAACATCAGGCGTCCAGCGGTGCGCGCTGTTGTTGGAGACTACAGGAGTCTCTGTTTTGGCGTATTCCTCTTCAATGGCGCGGATCTCGTCCTTCTTCATATCAACGGCGCTGAAGCAGAAATCAACTTCGGATGCCACTGCCTGAACGTCCTGCACATTTTTGACGACGATCTTCCTGACAGCTTCCGGGATCGGAGTGTCCATTTTCCATCTGCCTTCGACACATTCCTCATAGGTCTTGCCGGCGCTTCGGGGGCTCGCCGCGATCGTTGTGACCTCAAACCAGGGGTGATTCTCTAAGAGTGCGATAAATCTCTGGCCGACCATGCCTGTTCCGCCGAGGATGCCAACGCGAAGTTTCTTGTCCATTTTTCATTTCCTCCATTTATTAGCTTCAAGATGATCTTGTTATCTTGCCTTATGTTCAGCTGACTTTTATACTGCGGTGCCAGCCCTCAAGCCACTCTTTCTCCTTGCCGATGACTGTCTTCATCATATCGGATCCGGGGGCTCCCAGGGTAAGTCTCTTCTCCACGCAGGTCCTGAGGGATACCGCTTCGTAGATATCCTCCTCAAAAGCAGGGCTGAACTGCTTGAGCTCGCTCAGGGACAGATCCTCGATGCTCTTGTTCTCGTCGATGCAGTGCAGCACCAGTCTTCCGATGATCCCATGGGCGTCTCTGAAAGGTACTCCCTTTACTACAAGGTAATCTGCCGCGTCTGTGGCGTTAGTAAATCCTCTGACCGCGCTCAGGCGCATCACATCTTTGCGGAATGTGATCGTAGAGAGCATTCCGCTAAAGAGCGAGATGCAGGCCTCTGCAGTGTCGATCGCGTCAAAGGCGGGCTCTTTATCTTCCTGCATATCCTTATTGTAAGCAAGCGGAAGGCCTTTCATAGTGGTCAGAAGAGACATCAGATCGCCGTATACTCTTCCGGTCTTTCCCCTGACAAGTTCGCAGATATCCGGATTCTTCTTCTGAGGCATGATGCTGCTGCCCGTTGAGAATGCGTCGTCCATCTCCACAAACCGGTACTCGTTGGAGTTCCAGGTTATGAGTTCCTCGCTGAAACGGCTCAGGTGCATCATGATCAGGGAAAGGTCTGATAAGAGCTCGATCAGATAGTCCCTGTCAGAGACCGAGTCCATGCTGTTGAGGGTAGGACCCGCAAAACCAAGCTTCTCTGCTGTCATATAGCGGTCAAGCGGATAAGTCGTGCCCGCCAGGGCTCCGGAGCCCAGGGGGCAGTAATTCATCCTCTCAAGACAGTCGTCAAGCCTCCCCGCGTCTCTCTTAAACATCTCGAAATAAGCGCCGAGATGATGGGCAAGGGATGTGGGCTGAGCTTTCTGCAGATGAGTAAAGCCCGGCATATAAGTGTCCGTGTTTTCTTCCATAAGCCCAAGGATTGTCTCGAGAAGGGTGCATAGATGCTCTCTGATCTCTCTTGTCTTGCGGCGGGTGTAGAGCTTCATGTCCAGCGCGACCTGGTCATTGCGGCTTCTGCCGGTATGAAGTTTCTTGCCCGCGTCTCCAATCCTTTCGATCAGATTCGCTTCCACAAAACTGTGGATATCCTCATATTCGCTGCCGATCGTGAGCTCTCCGCTCTCCACATCTGCGAGGATCTTCCCCAGTCCGCTGATCACAAGATCCGCCTCCTGAGGAGTGATGATCCCCTGTGCGCCCAGCATACCCGCATGCGCGATGCTGCCCTCTATGTCCTCTCTGTATAATCTCTTGTCAAAACCGATCGAGTCATTAAACGCTTTAACGGCTTCATCGGTCTGTTTGGTGAAGCGGCCGCCCCATAACTGTGCCATAGCCTGTCCTCCGTTTCTGTATTCAATTCTCTGTGTCAAAATATTATAGCCCTTCGATCTTTTGCAGACGAGGGTTTAATCAAAAAAAACGCGGGAAACCGGCTCAGGTCCCCGCGCTTTACGACATAAAGCTGGAAAAGGGACTCGAACCCTCGACCTACTGATTACGAATCAGTTGCGCTACCGACTGCGCTATTCCAGCATG
>CAMOIJ010000024.1 GCA_946615865.1 uncultured Lachnospiraceae bacterium
CCAACTGCCTGGCTCCTATGGCTAAGGCTCTCAATGATCTGGCTCCCATCAAGGCTGGTATCATGTGCACCATCCACGCTTACACAGGCGATCAGATGACTCTTGACGGACCTCAGAGAAAGGGTGACAAGAGAAGATCCCGTGCAGCAGCTATCAACATCGTTCCCAACAGCACAGGCGCAGCTAAGGCTATCGGCCTTGTTATCCCTGAACTGAACGGCAAGCTCATCGGCGCAGCTCAGCGTGTTCCTACACCTACAGGCTCCACCACAATCCTTACAGCTGTTGTTGAAGGCACTGTAACAAAGGATGAGATCAATGCAGCTATGAAGGCAGCTTCCAACGAGTCCTTCGGCTACAACGTTGACGAGATCGTTTCCAGCGATATCGTTGGAATGCGCTTCGGTTCCCTGTTCGATTCAACTCAGACCATGGTTCTGCCTCTTGACAACGGCACAACCGAGGTTCAGGTTGTTTCCTGGTATGACAACGAGAATTCCTACACCAGCCAGATGGTTCGCACCATCAAGCACTTCGGCAAGCTTCTCGGCGCTTGATCTGTCTTACCGACAGGTAAATTATTGACCTGAAAAGCCTAAGGGGTCCGGTCTAAATTGGACCGGACCCCTGTTCTATTAAAGGAGGAATTATATTATGGGACTGAATAAGAAATCCGTTGATGATATCAACGTAAAGGGCAAATATGTCCTGTGCAGATGCGACTTCAACGTTCCGCTGAAGGCCGGCGTCATCACTGACGACAACCGTATTGTGGCAGCTCTGCCCACTATCAAGAAACTGATCGCTGACGGCGGCAAGGTTATTCTTTGCTCCCACCTCGGCAAGCCGAAGGGAGAGCCCAAGCCCGAGATGTCTCTGGCTCCCGTAGCAAAACGTCTGTCCGAGTGCCTGGGTCAGGAAGTCGTCTTCGCGGCAGATCCTGAAGTTGTCGGCCCTAACGCCAAGGCAGCTGTTGCAGCTATGAAAGACGGCGACGTTGTTCTTCTTGAGAACACCCGTTACAGAAAAGAAGAGACCAAGAACGGAGAAGCTTTCTCCAAGGAGCTCGCTTCTCTGGCGGAAGTATTCGTAAACGATGCTTTCGGTACCGCTCACAGAGCACACTGCTCCAACGTCGGCGTAACCGAGTATCTGAGCCCCTGCGTAGTCGGCTATCTGATGCAGAAAGAGATCGACTTCCTGGGCAAGGCTGTTGAAGATCCGGTACGTCCTTTCGTAGCGATCCTCGGCGGCGCTAAGGTCGCTGACAAGCTCAACGTTATCAACAACCTCCTTGAGAAGTGCGACACCCTCATCATCGGCGGCGGCATGGCTTATACCTTCCTTAAGGCTAAGGGCTATGAGATCGGCAAGTCCCTGGTCGACGAGACCAAGATCGACTACTGCGCAGAGATGATCAAGAAGGCTGAGGACCTGGGCAAGAAGCTCCTTCTTCCCATCGACACAGTCGTTACCGCTTCCTTCCCGGATCCGATCGACGCTGAGATCGAGGTCGAGACTGTTGACTCCGACAAGATCCCCGCTGACAAGATGGGTATGGATATCGGACCCAAGACCATCGCTCTTTACAGCGACGCCATCAAGAATGCCAAGACTGTTGTCTGGAACGGACCTATGGGCGTATTCGAGAACCCGATCCTTGCTAACGGCACAAAGTGTGTAGCACAGGCTCTGGCTGACGCGGACGCAACCACCATCATCGGCGGCGGCGACAGCGCGGCAGCAGCAAACCAGATGGGCTTCCACGACAAGATGAGCCACATCTCCACCGGCGGCGGCGCTTCCCTTGAGTTCCTTGAGGGCAAAGAGCTTCCCGGCGTAGCGGCAGCGGACGACAAATAATATCCATTCGATCCGATAACAGGGGCAGAACTGTGTTTTGCCCCTGAATAAGCATTAATCAAAGGAGTACAAAAATGGCAAGAAGAAAAATCGTAGCCGGCAACTGGAAAATGAACAAGACGCCCTCTGAGGCAAAGGCTCTCGTTGAGATGCTCGCGCCCCTCGTAAAGAGCGATGATGTGGACGTAGTTTACTGCGTGCCCGCGATCGACATCGTTCCCGTAGTCGAGGCTGTCAAGGGCAGCAACGTAGCAGTCGGCGCAGAGAATATGTCCGACAAGGACAGCGGCGCTTACACAGGCGAGATCTCCGGCGCAATGCTCAAGGATGCAGGCGTTAAGTATGTTATCATCGGCCACTCTGAGAGAAGAGATTACTACAAAGAGGATGACGCTTTCCTGAACAGAAAGGTTCTCAAGGCATTCGAGTATGGCCTTACTCCTATTCTCTGCTGCGGCGAGTCTCTGGCACAGAGAGAAGCCGGCGTCACCATTGACTGGGTCCGTCTCCAGCTCAAGAGCGATCTGATCGGCGTTACAGCTGAGCAGGCTGCTTCCATGGTCATCGCATATGAGCCTATCTGGGCCATCGGCACAGGCAAGGTCGCGACAACTGAGCAGGCGCAGGAAGTCTGCCACGCGATCCGCGAGCTCATCGCTGAGATCTATGACACAGATACAGCTGAGAAGATCCGCATCCAGTACGGCGGCTCCGTAAAGGGATCCTCCGCTCCCGAGCTGTTCGCACAGCCCGACATCGACGGCGGCCTGATCGGCGGCGCGGCTCTGAAGGAAGACTTCGGAAAGATCGTTAACTACAAGTAATCGGTTCTTCCGACAGATCCGCGATCTGAGATCTGTAATAAAAGAGAAAAAAAGAGAAGGTGCGCTGATGCGCACCTTCTTTTTTGTTTATTATCTGTGACCGGCTGCCGCGTGTTCTAATCTTTTCCGATTCATTCTTGCACTTAGACACCGGCAATACCCATAGGCACCCCTCCCGGGACCGGCTCGCAGCTCTATTAATGATTGTAATTACGCAAAGCGCTGATGTAAACAGATTTCTTTTCCGTTGCAGTTCGTTTTGCGGCGGTTTATACTGTGAACATAGCGCTCGGAAAATGCGGTACCGGAAAGGGATCCGCATCTTTGCCGCGCCATGGAGAACTAGAAGGACACACTGAAGGTTGGATAAGGAAGGAATGCAAAGAGAGAAGGGCAGAAGACATATTATTGTCATCGGAGCCGGCGCGGCAGGTCTTATGGCTGCCTGTGCAGCGGCGGATCAGGGCGCGGCGGTCACTATTTTGGAAAAGACGGAGAAAGCCGGAAAGAAGATCTATATCACGGGAAAAGGGAGATGCAATCTCACGAATGCCTGCGATATGCAGGAATTCTGGACGCATATCGTTTCAAATCCGAAATTTCTGTACAGCGCGGTATACGGTTTTGACTCGCAGCAGATGATGGGATTTATTGAAGATAACGGATGCCCGGTCAAAACGGAGAGGGGAGACAGGGTCTTTCCGGTCTCGGATCACGCCTCTGATGTAACGAAAGCACTGCTGGGCCACCTGAGAGGCCGCAATGTACAGATCCGTTATCATTGTCCTGTAAAACGCATTCTGACTTCAGAAAAAGACGGTGTATCAAGAGTTGTCGGAATTGAAACGCGCTCCGGAGAACAGATCGATGCGGACGCTGTGATACTGGCTACCGGCGGGCGGTCCTATCCCTCCACAGGATCCGAGGGAGACGGATATAAAATGGCTGCGGAACTTGGGATCAGCGTCAAGACGCCGGTTCCCTCCCTGGTGCCTGTCACAACGCGGGAAGAGTGGTGCGCGCGCCTTCAGGGTCTTGCATTAAAAAACGTCGAACTGACTTTGCTTAGACCGCAGGAAAGTGAAAAGCGCAAGAATAAAAAGCCGCTTTATAAGGGATTTGGAGAGATGCTGTTCACTCATTTCGGAATCAGCGGTCCTTTGGTCCTCACGGCATCCTGCTATATGGATTTTAAAAGCCATCCGGAAGGCTATTCGCTTCAGCTCAATTTAAAGCCGGCGCTGACGAAAGAGCAGCTCTCTGCCAGGATAAAAAGAGAAATTGAGGCGGCGCCTGGAAAGAAGATGGCGACGGTGATCAGAACACTGTTTCCCCAGCGCCTGGCAGAAGAAATAGCCGCGATGAGCGGGATCGGGGAGAGGACGGCCTCCTCGATGAATGAGAAGGAGATAGGGCGGCTTGAGGAACTGATCCACAGTGTTCCGATCCAAGCGACAGGGACCCGCGGCTTTGCCGAGGCGATTGTAACCAGGGGAGGACTTGACGTCAAGGCTTTTAATCCGTCTACTATGGAATGCAGATCAGTAAAGGGGCTCTACGCAGCCGGAGAAGTGCTGGACGTAGACGCCCATACAGGCGGATTTAACCTGCAGATCGCATGGTCTACCGGGCATCTGGCCGGTGAATGCGCGGCAGAAGCGGATATAAAATGACAGATTACAGGGAGGAAATTATGATCAATATCGCTATCGACGGACCTGCGGGAGCGGGCAAAAGCACCATCGCCAAGAGAGTGGCGGCAGAGAAGAGTTATATTTATGTAGACACCGGCGCAATGTACCGGGCAATGGCGCTTTATCTCTTCAGGCTTGGAGTTGATCCTGATGATTCGGCTGCGATCAGCAGGAATTGCGTGGGCGCGGACATCACGATCGAATACAGGGACGGCGTACAAGTTGTCCTGCTGGACGGGGAAAACGTGAACGATTTTCTCAGAACCCCGGAAGTAAGCGATATGGCTTCGAGGACAAGCGTGAACGGCGACGTCCGTAATAAGCTGATGGAACTGCAGCAGGAACTGGCGCGCAGACAGAACGTAGTGATGGACGGAAGGGATATCGGCACGGTCGTGCTACCGAACGCCCAGGTCAAAATTTTCCTGACAGCAAGCGTCGCGGTGAGGGCGAAGAGAAGATTTCTCGAACTGATGGAGAAGATCGGGACCGCAAACCTCGAAGAGATCGAGGCACAGATCCGTGAGCGCGATCATCGGGATATGACCCGCCCTATTGCGCCGCTCAAACAGGCTGATGACGCTGTTCTGGTGGACACATCCGATATGACCATCGATGAAGTGGTGGATAAGATCCTGTCGATCATCGATGAGAAGATCGGCGGCTGATCCTGTAAAGGAAGCTGCCGGCAATAACTGATCAGTATAATGAGGAAATAATCAATATGGCAGAGATCATTACTGCAAAGAGCGCCGGATTCTGTTTCGGAGTTCAGCGCGCAGTGGAAACTGTATATGAAGAAGTAAAAAAGGGCGGTCCTATTTATACTTACGGACCTATCATTCACAACGAGGAGGTTGTGGCCGATCTTGAGAAAAAGGGCGTTCATGTGATCGCGTCGGATGAAGAACTCGCTGATATTCACGGCGGGACCATCATCACGCGCTCCCACGGGATCTCACGGGAAGAGGACGAGAAACTCCGCGCGACGGGAGCTAAATGTGTTGACGCCACATGCCCTTTCGTAAAGCGGATCCACAGGATCGTCGAAGAAAACAGCGCTGAAGGGTATGAGATCGTGATCATAGGGAATCCCGTTCATCCCGAAGTGCGCGGGATAATGGGGTGGTCCAGCGTCCCGGTCACCGTGATCGAAAACACTGAGCAGGCCAGAGAATTCATTGAACAGAAGACTCCTGGACAGACATCAGCAAGTGATCAGAGAAATATCTGCGTCGTTTCGCAGACCACCTTCAACGCAAACAAATTTGAAGAAATCATTGCTATTTTAACTGAAAAAGGATACAATGTACGATGTATGAATACCATCTGCAATGCTACACATGAGCGTCAGACGGAAGCGAAGGCAATTGCATCGAAGGCGGACATCATGATCGTCATCGGGGGCAGGAGCAGTTCGAACTCGGCGAAGCTCTATGAGATTTGCAAGAGGGAGTGTGCAAACACGTATTTCATACAAACGTGGCGTGACCTTAATCTTTCTCCTGCCGGAAATGAACAGATCATAGGAATCACCGCAGGGGCGTCGACCCCAAAGAATATCATAGAGGAGGTTCAAAATTATGTCAGAGCAGACTTTTGAACAAATGCTTAACGAGTCTTTTAAGACAATTCATACGGGGGAGGCAGTTGAAGGTTCAGTCATCGACGTAAAGCCGGGCGAAGCCATTTTAAACATCGGCTACAAGTCCGACGGCGTTCTTACACGTAACGAGTACACGAATGATTCATCTGTGGATCTCACAGAAGTGCTTCATGTTGGCGACAAGCTTGAAGTCAAGGTTATCAAGGTCAATGACGGCGACGGCCAGGTCCTTCTTTCCTACAAGAGACTGGCAGCTGACCGCGGCAACAAGCGCATCGAAGAAGCTTACAACAATAAGGAAGTTCTCACAGCTAAGGTGACACAGGTCCTTTCCGGCGGACTCAGTGTAGTAGTTGATGAAGTAAGAGTATTCATCCCTGCAAGCCTGGTATCCGATACTTATGAAAAGGATCTGAACAAGTATCTCGGTCAGGAGATCGAGTTCATGATCACCGAGTACAACCCCAACAGACGCAGATACATCGGCAACCGCAAGGTCCTGCTTGTGGCTAAGCGCAAAGAGATGCAGGAGAAGCTCTTCGCCACCATCCAGCCCGGCGATGTAGTCGAGGGAACTGTTAAGAATATCACCGATTTCGGCGCATTCGTGGATCTTGGCGGAGCAGATGGTCTGCTTCACATCTCCGAGATGAGCTGGGGCCGTGTCGAGAATCCCAAGAAGGTCTTCAAAGTTGGTCAGAATCTTCGCGTCCTGGTTAAGGATATCCAGGGTACCAAGATCGCTCTGTCCCTGAAGTTCCCCGAGGAGAATCCCTGGGCAGGCGCAGCTGAGAAGTATGCAGTCGGAACAAAGGTAACAGGCACAGTTGCAAGAATGACCGATTTCGGTGCATTCGTAGAACTTGAGCCCGGCATCGATGCACTGCTTCATGTCTCCCAGATCGCCAGAGAGCACATTGAGAAACCCTCTGATGTACTCAAGATCGGTCAGGAAGTCACAGCGAAGATCGTTGACTTCAACGAAGCAAACAACAAGATCAGCCTCAGCGTCAAGCAGCTTCTGATCGAGGAAGAGAGAGCTAAACGCGCAGCTGAGCGTGCACGCGAAGATGCTGATGTCGCTTCCGTCGATGTTGATGCTTATATCGCATCCCATGCAGGAGATGAGGAGTGATCACACAGACGTGTGAACACGGATCTTTCTGATCGAAGGAACAGATAATAAGAACTGCAGAGAAATGAGTGATCATTTCTCTGCAGTTCTTTTTTACTTTCCGTTCTTTATATGAGCAAATACATAAGCCGCGTAGCCACTCAGAAAATTACGGTCTTTCTTGCAGTCGTCCGAGAATTCGAAGAATAATTCTTTATCTTCGTAGGATCTCTTGAAGAAAGGCGTTCGGTAGAGGTCCCACTGGGGCAGGAAAGAGGAGGCCTTTCTCGTGTAGCAGGTCTCGGGACGGGCCTGGATCCTGCGGCTCTTCTCTACGTAAGAGGCGAGGTACTTGTGCACAGCCATGTCTTCTTCAGGCAGAAAATAGTAATCTTTGTAATTGGCGTAGAAGTACTTCATGACTTCGGTGTAGAGTGGGACTTTGAGGACTCCCTCATCCCCCTCTATTTTTACATAGCAGTGATCCGCGGATGCGTATACCGGCGCGGGAAGAGAACGGCCGAGTCTGAAGAAGATAAACAGCTCCTCTCTGCGGGTTCCGTTATGATCTGTGTAGTAATTGGCCTGCGCTTTTCTGACGCGGAATTCGCTGCTGTCAAGATCTCTGTAGATCATGAGGGGCAGAAGCGATAAAAGACCGGTGACATCAGCTTCATTGTGCCCTAAGAGCATTGTGAGCAGTTCCGGTTCGGGATCTACGATGAAACGTCTGTATACTTTGACAAGATCCGCGCCGCTCTTGTCCTCGACGCGGCCGGTGCCCAGAAGAGCCTCCATGGTCTGCTGTTTGTAATCAGGAAGCCCAAGGACCCGTCTGTAAGGAAGGATAACCTTGTACAGATCTAATGTCTGCGCCTCGCCGGTGGTGTCCGTAAGGGAATGGAGTTCTATTCTTTTTCTGAGAAAAGGAATGTCAAATCTGTCGCCGTTGTAATGAACAAGGATCCGGTAACCTGAAGCAAAAAGGAGAAAGGAGGAGAGAACTTCTTTCTCCTCATTGCCGGTGTTGTCCATCCACTGGATCAGGTTCCAGCCGCCTGTCTGGTGATAGATGCAGCCGATCAGGTAGACCGCGTTGTGTTCCGCGCTCAGACCTGTGGTCTCTATGTCCAGCAGGAGAAAATCGGATAACGGCGCTATGCCCTGCAGAAGTTCATCCTGCGCGCTGAAGTCGATAGATTTACTGATAATACGCATACTGGCCTCTTGTCAAAAAAAGTGACGAAAAAAAGGTATTATAATCACAAAATACATATCTATACTATCATTTCAGTTTCCATTTTGCTATTACCAAACGTTTGTGATACACTAACTCCCATAGATCATTGCAGAAAGGAGCAATCTGATGGATATCTTATACAGAAGCACCCGTTCAGAAAGTACGCCGATCACCGCCTCCCAGGCAATCCTGAGAGGATTTCCCGAGGACGGAGGCCTTTACGTTCCAACCTTTGTTCCTGCCCTTGAGACAGGACTTGCGGACCTTGCGAAGATGGACTACCGCGGTGTGGCTTACGAGGTCATGCGCCTTCTTCTTTCGGACTATACTGAAGAGGAACTGAAAAACTGTATTGACAGCGCCTATGACAGCAAGTTTGATACAGACGAGATAGCGCCTCTGAGAAAATCAGGAGATGCGTGGTATCTTGAGCTGTTCCACGGCCCTACGATCGCCTTTAAGGATATGGCACTTTCCATTCTGCCCTATCTGATGACAACAGCGGCGAAGAAGAACGGTTCCGGCCGGGAGATCGTGATCCTCACAGCTACCAGCGGAGATACCGGAAAGGCTGCTCTTGCCGGATTTGCCGGCGTCAAAGGGACGAAGATCATGGTCTTTTATCCCAAGCACGGTGTGTCCTCTATTCAGGAGAGGCAGATGGTGACTACTGTGGGAGCCAACACGAGAGTGATCGGCATCAACGGAAACTTCGATGACGCCCAGACCAGCGTCAAGAATCTTTTCACGGACAAGGCTCTGGTCACAGAAATGGCACAGAACGGGATGCAGTTCTCCTCTGCCAATTCCATTAATATTGGACGTCTCACGCCTCAGATCGTTTACTATGTATACGCCTACACAAGACTTCTCGCTGACGGAGTGATCGGAGAGGGAGATCCGGTGAACTTTGTGGTTCCCACCGGAAACTTCGGCAATATCCTTGCCGCGTACTATGCCAAGAGAATGGGCCTTCCTGTAGGTAAACTGATCTGCGCATCGAATTCCAATAAAGTTCTGTTCGATTTCTTTACGACAGGCGAATATGACAGAAACCGCAAATTCGTGCTCACAAGCTCTCCTTCGATGGATATTCTGATCTCGAGCAATCTCGAGAGACTGATCTATCACATCGGCGGAGATGATGCGGAAAAGTGTGCCGCCTTCATGAAAGAACTGAAGGAAACGGGCAGATACAGCATTACTCCTGAAATGAGAGCGCAGCTCAGTGATTTTGTGAGCGGCTACGCGGATGAGGAGCAGACAGCGGAAGAGATCCGCACAGTATATGAAAACGACGGCTATGTGATCGATCCCCATACTGCTGTTGCAAGCAGTGTCTACAGAAGATACCGCGCTGCAGCCTCGGATCTCACGCCTGCAGTGATCGATTCTACGGCAAGCCCCTTCAAATTTGAGGGTTCTGTTATGGCGGCTCTCGGCAAAGATACTTCGCTTCCGGATCTGGAACTTGCCGACAAACTGAGCGAAGTTGCCGGCGTTCCCGTGCCCAAGGCGGTAAGCGATCTGAGAGATGCGCCTGTTCTTCACAATATTGTTTGTGACAGGACACAGATGAAGGATGAAGTAAAGAAGTTTCTTAACCTGTAAACGAAGATGTGAGGTAAAGACTACGGAGGCAAGATGAGCACAATTCATGCAGACAGAATAGAAAAACTCCGTGCGGCGATGGAGAAGAGCGGGATCGACGCTTATATGATCCCTACTGCTGATTATCACAATTCCGAATATGCCGCGGATCATTTCCATGCAAGAGAGTATTTCAGCGGTTTTACGGGATCAGCCGGAACACTGGTGGTCCGCCCGGATGAGGCCTGCCTGTGGACGGACGGAAGATATTTCATCCAGGCCGCAGGAGAGCTGGAAGGATCCGGCATTATCCTTATGAAGACGGGAGAGCCCGGCGTGCCTTCCCTCGAGGAATATCTGGATCAGAAGATGGAAGAGGGAAGCGTTCTGGGTTTTGACGGAAGGTGCGTCCCCTGCCGTGAAGGAAAAGCGCTTGAAAAAATAATGAAGCGCAGAAAAGGCAGTCTGAACACCGCTTCGGACCTCGCGGACGGAATATGGGCTGATCGTCCGGCCCTTCCCTGCCATCCTGTAATGGTCCTGGAAGATGACTACACGGGTGAAGATATTGAATCCAAACTCGGCCGCCTGAGGGAAGTGATGCGTCAGGAGGGCACTGAGTCCTATATTGACAGCAAACTTGACAACATTATGTGGCTGCTCAATATCAGGGGAGAGGATGTGACCTGCAACCCTGTTGCCCTCGCACATATATTAGTCGACCACAGAAATGTATATCTGTTTATCCAGGACGGCGAGGTTACCGGTGAACTTCGCTCATATGCGGCGCTGTACAGAATTTCGCTCCTTCCCTATGATGATTTCGAAGATTTCCTCTCGATCTATGATCACAGAGGTGATTTGTTGTGCGATCAGGACTGCATCAGCTATAGCGTATACCTGGCGGCGGCAGGAGGACTGGGCAAAGGAGCGGGAAACTACGGGTTCATTACAAAAAAGAGCCCCGTGGGTCATTTTAAGAGCGTAAAGAATGGCGTGGAAATCGCAAATATCCGCGGATGTTACAAGCGGGACAGCGCGGTGATGTGCAGATTCATCAGGTGGCTGACAGAGCGCGTCGTCGATACGGACGCAGAACCCGTAAGGGAATCCGAAGCAGCCGGCCGGCTTGATCAGATGAGGTCCGAAATCTCTGATTTCATGGACCTGTCATTTGCGACGATCTCCGCATATGGACCCAACGCGGCCATGATGCACTATGAGGCGGTTCCCGGAGTTTCGGATGCCGAACTCAGACCCGAGGGAATGTATCTGGTGGATTCCGGCGGCCAGTATCTCACTGGCACTACGGATGTCACAAGAACGATCGCTCTGGGACCCGTCACAGACGATATGAAGAAGCATTATACTCTTACAGCAGTGTCGAATCTTCAGCTGATGGGAGCGGTCTTTATGGATGGCTGTACAGGCGCCAATCTGGACATTCTGGCAAGAGAGCCGATGTGGAGAGAGGGACTCGATTACAAGTGCGGAACAGGCCATGGGATCGGGTATTACCTTGGGGTCCACGAGTCGCCGCCCTCTATCCGATGGAAAGTCTTTCCCGGAAGACTCGATGAACCTTTTGAACCAGGCATGATCGTGTCGGATGAGCCGGGCGTATACCTGGAAGGAAAATACGGGATCCGGATCGAGACGATCCTTGAGGTAGTGGATCATATGGAGAACGAGAGCGGAAGATTTCTTTCTTTTGAACCGCTCACGCTGGTTCCTTTTGACAGGAACCTGATCGATCCCGATTATCTGACTCCTTATACAAGGAAACTCCTCAATGAATATCATGAGAGAGTGCGCATTGAGATCATGCCGCTTCTTAGCGCAGCTGATCAGGAATGGCTAATCTCGCAGACTGAGCCAATCTGATGCAGATTGTATAAGAGTGGGGAATGTGTTATAATGTAATTGCCTGAAAGGCCAACATTTCCGTTATTTTGAACCTACAATTACTTTAAACGGGAATCTTATATCGCTCTTACGGCTGTCATGCCTCCGGCGCTTCGGCGCTGCCAGTGGAAGGCAAAGGTCTGAGCTGCGGGAACCCACCTGGCATGCGTGCTAGGAGTCAAAGTACGGAAGTGGCGTTTCAGGTATTATTATGCCATCCGGAAGTCTGCTGTTTTCCGGAATGCTATTGACATAATGTAAGAATGGGTGCATCTTATACATCTGTGTATGAAGATGCACTTCTTTATGGAAGCATAAGATTTAGTTTTTTGATTGGCAGCCGTAGTATTAGCAAGGAGAATTAATGAAAAGAGTAAACGCGTGGAATACTTATGATTCGGGCATGCTGAGATCCTGCATGGATCTGGCAGACGACTACAAGGACTTTCTGGACCACGGAAAGACAGAGCGGGAATGTGTCGACAGATTTGTAAACGAAGCGGAAAGGAATGGTTATATCGAACTCAGCGAAGCGATCAGAAAGGGAATGAAACTCTCTGCGGGAGACAGAGTTTACAGTGTCTGGATGAACAAGTCAATGGTCCTTTTTGAGATCGGCGCGGAACCTCTCGAGAGCGGGCTCAATATCCTGGGAGCGCATATCGACTCACCCCGCCTGGACATCAAGCAGAATCCCATGTATGAGGACAATGAGATCGCGTTTCTCGATACACACTATTACGGAGGGATCAAGAAATACCAGTATGTGACTATTCCCCTTGCGATCCACGGTGTGATCGTCAAAAAGAACGGAGAGACAGTGATCCTCCGTGTCGGCGAGGATGAGGACGATCCGGTATTCTTTATCTCGGATCTGCTGATCCACCTTTCCCAGGATCAGCTCAAAAAGCCGGCATCCACAGTGGTGGAAGGCGAAGCCCTGGATCTGATCATAGGCAGCAGGCCGCTCACTTTCGGCGCAGAAACTGAAAAAGAAAATGAGGGAAGCGAAAAAGAAGCTGTCAAAAAAGCGATTCTCAAAATTCTTTCCGATAATTACGGAATCAGCGAGGGGGACTTTGAGTCCGCCGAACTTGAAATCGTTCCTGCCGGAAGAGCCAGAGACGCAGGATTTGACAGAAGTATGGTCCTGGGATATGGACAGGATGACAGAGCATGTGCGTACCCTTCCTTCAGGGCGCAGATTGAGATACATGATCTTAAGCGGACCAGCTGCACGCTTCTCGTTGATAAAGAAGAGATCGGCAGTGTGGGAGCGACAGGAATGAGATCCCGTTTCTTTGAAAATGCGCTCGCGGAAGTTATGAATCTGTGCGGAGAGTATAGCGAGTTATCTATGCGCAGAGCGCTGGCAAACAGCTGCATGCTCTCCTCTGACGTAAGCGCTGCGTATGATCCCTATTATGGATCTGTCTTCGAAAAGAAGAACACATCTTTCCTTGGCAGAGGAATGACATTTGCCAAATACACAGGGAGCAGAGGAAAATCGGGTTCAAACGATGCAAATGCTGAATATATCGCGCATCTTCGAGGAATACTTGAAAAGGCGAACGTGTGCACACAGACTGCGGAACTAGGGAAAGTGGACATGGGAGGCGGGGGAACGATCGCCTATATCCTGGCACTTTACGGAATGAATGTGATCGACTGCGGAGTTCCTGTTATGAGCATGCACTCTCCTTGGGAAGCAATCAGCAAAGCTGATCTCTATGAGACATACCGGGGTTATAAAGCCTTTCTGCGGGAAGCGTCTTTTACGAACTTTTAAGGGATCGATTCGAAAGAGTTAATGTACAGTATGGAACAGATTACCGGACTTAAGACATCGGATTACTATTTTGACCTGCCACAGGAACTGATCGCGCAGGACCCGCTGGAGGACAGGGCGTCTTCCCGCCTTCTTGTTATGGATAAGGAGACAGGAAAAATCGAACACAGAGTCTTCAGTGATATAAAAGAATATCTCAAACCCGGAGACACACTGGTTCTCAACGATACCAAAGTGATCCCCGCAAGACTTCTGGGAACAAAAGAAGATACCGGCGCGAACGTCGAGATCCTGCTGTTAAAAAGGCTTGGCGCCGACAGGTGGGAGACTCTTGTAAGACCCGGGAAAAAGCTGAAACCGGGCGCCCGTATAACATTCGGAGACGGAAGCCTGAAGGCGGTGATCCTCGATATACTGGATGAGGGAAACCGCCTGGTGGAATTTGAATACGAGGGTATCTTCGAGGAAGTTCTGGACAGGCTCGGAGAGATGCCGCTTCCTCCCTATATCACCCATAAACTCAAGGACAGAAACAGATACCAGACGGTATACGCAAGGTTCGAGGGAAGCGCCGCCGCGCCTACGGCAGGACTTCATTTTACGAATGAACTGCTGGACGAGATCCGTGCGATGGGAGTGCGCACCGCGTTTGTCACTCTCCATGTCGGCCTCGGAACATTCAGGCCTGTGAAGGTCGACGACGTCAAAAACCATCACATGCATACGGAGTGGTATCAGGTGAGTGAAGAAGCTGCGGAACTGATCAACAGGACTCATGAAGAAGGCCGCAGGGTAATATGCGTGGGTACTACATCGTGCCGGACTGTGGAAAGCGCGTCGGATGAAAACGGCATAGTTCACGCAGGATCAGACGATACGTCGATCTTTATATATCCGGGATACAGATTCAAGGTAATGGATGCTCTTATCACAAATTTCCATCTGCCCGAATCAACACTCGTCATGCTGGTATCCGCATTTGCGGGAAGAGAAAAGGTCCTGAGCGCTTATGAAGAGGCAATCCGCGAGAAATACAGATTCTTTTCATTCGGAGACGCGTGTTTCTTTTATTAAGTCTTAATGTTGAAAAAGAGAGCACCAGTATGATAGTATTGAAATGGTAATCTTTAAATCTCGTTGGAGCTAAAAATGTCAGAGAAACATTTGAGCGCTACGATCGTCGTAGCTACACATAAAAAATACAGAATGCCCGATGATCCGCTGTACCTTCCCGTCCATGTAGGCGCAGAGGGCAAGAGAGACGCGAAGGGAAATCCCCTTGATTTCGGATATCAGAAGGACAACGAGGGGGACAACATCTCTCTCAAGAATCCCCGCTACTGCGAGCTTACGGGAATCTACTGGGCCTGGAAGAACCTGGAATGCGACTATATTGGTCTTGTGCACTACAGGCGCTATTTTGGCGGAAGAAGGAGAGGAAAAGATCTGTTTGATTCGATCCTCACAGGAAGGGAACTGCAGCCCATGCTGGGCAAGTACGAAGTTTTTGTTCCTACTCCCCAGCACTACTTTATCGAGACTCTGTACTCTCACTATGCGCATACTCATTACGCGGAGCATTTGGACGCGACAAGAGCGATCCTGTCGGAGAGATATCCGGAGTATCTTGATTCCTATGACAAAGTCCTGAATCAGACTCACGGATACATGTTCAACATGATCATAATGGACCGCGCTCATTTTAATATTTACTGCACATGGCTGTTTGATATTCTCGAGGAACTCGAGAAGAGGATCGATGACAGCCTTCTGGACGCGTTTGAGGGACGGCTTTACGGAAGGATCAGCGAGATCATCTTTAATGTCTGGCTTGACAGACAGGTGGAGACCGGCGCGATCAGCACTTCTTCGATCAAGGTCCTGCCTTTGGTCTACATCGAAAAGGTGGACTGGGTCAAGAAAGGTGCGTCGTTCCTGAAAGCTAAGTTCTTCCACAAGAAGTACAACGAAAGTTTCTGACGGGTTCAGATATTACAAGAGGACGGATTTGGATGATAGTCACTAATTATCAACAAGCTAAAGTCAGGCTGGACCACGATGGGATCCGCATCAGTTTTGGTGAGGTCCTTTTCTTTACCGGGCTTGTTCTTTGGCTGATTCAGTTTTATATCAGCAGAACAATCTTCCTTGAGCTTTTCGGCGATACGATATTGACTGTTACGCGTTATTTCTGTATGCTGATTTTCTTCGCAAAGATTGTTCTGACAGAATCAACTCTGCATAAAAGAGCTGCCGCGGTATTCATTACAGCTGCAGCTGTTTTTATAGTGGTTCAGCAGAATATCAACACCGGAATGCCTCTGATACAGATTCTTCTGATGATTTACGGAGCAAGAGGTATCTCCTTCAGAAGGATCTGCAAGGTATCTCTCGCCACATGTCTGGTGCTGTGGCTTATACCGGTACTGACTTATTCGGTCGGTTACAACGAACTGGAACGAAGCGAGATCAACGGCCGTGTAAGAGAATACCTCAATTTTGTATTTGTCACATTCGGCGCCATAAATTTCATGAATATTTTATTCTGCACGTTCTATGTCTTCACGGAACCAGACAGAGCAGGAAAAAACGGCGGGATCTCACAGAGAAAGACTGTTCCGTGGCCTTTGATCATTTTGATGACAGCGGTAACGGTCTGGTTATACATGGTCACGGATACTTCCTTGCCTTTTGCGATCTGCATGCTTTTTATTGTGCTCTATGTGATCATAGTGAAGTTCCGTATTCCTTTTATCAGGAACAATTTGCCGTGCAGGATCCTGGGAGCGGTTTTTTTTCCTCTGATGGCGTATATAACCTATTATTTCGCTAAGATTTACGATTCCAAAGTCAAATGGATGTCGAAGCTCAACTCATTCACCCATAAAAGACTTACCCTTTCAAACCAGGGACTTAACACTTACGGAGTTCATCTTTTTGGAACACAGATCAAAGAGAATACGGATTCGACGAAAGGCACATATTTCTATCTTGACAGCGCTTATATAAAGGATATGATCTATTTCGGCCTGATCGTTTTTATAATGATCCTGTTGTTTTATTCCGTTATGCTCTACGCCAGTATTTTGGAAAACGACAGAACGCTCGCGATATGGCTTATCTGTATCGCTCTATACTCAATGTTTAACAATTTATTATTACTGCCCGCAGAGAACGCCACACTGTTCGGGATCTGGTACGCTCTCGATCTTTTAAAGTGGCACAGGAAAAAGGGCAGACTACAATGTACCGCCATTAAGAGGAGAAAGATTGGACACACAGCCTAGTTTAAAGAAGAATATAGCAATCAGCACGCTCTATCAGATACTTATTATCATTCTGCCTCTCATTACCGCGCCTTATATTGCGAGAGTGCTGGGCCCTGACCAGAGCGGCGTATATGACTACACAAATTCGATCATGACATATTTTGCCATGTTCGCCGCCCTGGGAACAGCTTCCTACGGCGTCAGAGAGATCGCGAGAGTTCGGGATGACGCTGCAATGAGGAGCAAACTTTTCTGGGAGATAGAACTGATGACGGTTATGACATCAACTGTATGTATAATCGCCTGGTTCATCTTTATAGCGATCACGCCGCAGTACAAGGTGATCTATCTTGTGCTTACGATGGGACTGCTCTCCACTATGTTTGATATTTCATGGTTTTTTGCGGGAATGGAGCAGTTTAAGTACACCGTGACGAAGAACGCAGCCTGTAAACTGATCGGCGTCATCCTGATGTTTCTCTTTGTCAAAAAAGAGGAAGATCTGCTTTTATACATAATAATCATGATATCGTCCACAATGATCGGAAATCTTTCCATGTGGCTTTATGTTCCGAGGTTTGTTGAAAAGGTTGATTTTCGAACGCTTACTTTCCGGAAGCATTTTCATGAGACTCTGATCTACTTTGTGCCGACAGTTGCGACGAGTATTTATACTGTTCTTGACAGAACGCTGATCGGCGTGATCACTAAGAATAAGGCGGAGAACGGTTTCTACCACTACGCAATGCAGATCGTCAACATGATGAAGGCTCTGACTTTTTCGTCCCTCAATATGGTGCTGGGATCGAGACTGTCATTTCTTTTCGCCGAGAAAAAATATGATGAGATCAAGGAGAAAATAGCAGACTCCACTAATTATATCCTTTTTATGGGGTACGGGATCTGCTTTGGCGTGATCGGCGTAGCGAAGAGGTTTGTGCCTGTATTTCTGGGACCGGGCTATGACAGGGTCGCGACCATGCTCATTCTGATGAGTCCGATCGTAATTATAATCGGCATCAGCAACTGTCTGGGCTCTCAGTACTATACGCCGGCCGGTTACAGAAAACTCAGCGCAAAATATATCATTATCGGAGCAGTTGTAAACCTGCTGCTGAATCTTTTGCTGATCCCGAAGTATTGGGGATATGGGGCAATAACAGCGTCTCTGATCGCAGAGAGCGTAATCACTATCCTGTATATGAAGAATTGCAATGGATATCTCAGGGTAGAAACGATCATAAAGGACAGCTGGAAGAAAATAATCGCAGGCCTGGTCATGTTGATCGTGATCAGGGCTCTTGACGGAATCATCTCATCGGATATACTTGCGCTGCTTGTGGAGATCGCGGTTGGATTTACTGTATACTGCGCAGTGATCGTGCTGCTGCGCGACAGCTTTATGACAGATCTCCTGATGGGAAAGGTCCTGAAGAAAAAGAGGAGCTCTTAATGATACCGTTCAGGCCGTCGAAGATATCTGCCGTAATATTTACAGCCTTCACCGCGGCGATCCTCCTTACCGGATGTTCGGCAGCGGCGGGAGCGAAGAATAGCGATCAGGAGAATGGGACCGAATGGTTTAATGACTCTTTTGACAGCGGGAAGATGGCCGCTTATGACGCCTTCAGGGCCGGTGCCGAAAGACCTTTTGACAGCGAACCGATCCCTATAAAAGATAAGACGGGAACCGTAATAGAAATATCCGTTTCAGACCTGGCGGCAGCCTATCAGGGATTTCTATACGATCACCCTGAAGTGTTCTGGCTCAGCAGCTCGTATAATTACAGAGTGAGCGGCAATAAGGGCGGGGAGGAAATGGCTGATGCTGTGAGCGTGATCCCTGTCGCGGGCGATGAAGATGAGCTGGACGCCATGAAAAGAGAGTTTGAGAGCGCGGCGGAGGATTATCTTCAAATAGTATCCGATGTAAAAGGAGATAAAGAAAAAGCGAAAATTCTTTATGACGGCCTCGCGGATGTAATTGAATATGAAGAAGAGGCGCTGTATGACGGCGCTCGATTGAATGAACACACAGCATATGGGGCAGTCTGTCAAAAAAGAGCGGTATGCGACGGGATCGCATTGGCCTACAAGTATTATCTTGACAGATGCGGAATACGATGTATTCTGATTCCTGGTACCAGCGAAGGAGCGTCTCATGTTTGGAATACAGTTTTCTGGGACGGAAAGTGGCACGAAACAGACCTGACCTGGGATACAGTATCTGAAGGAAAAAATGAAGGACAATATTTTGACCTGACGACTGAGGAAATGAGCAAAGATCACGAGAGAGAAAAGGAAGGGATCGCGCTCATGGTCCCGCTCGCGGATTAGCGCTGCTGAATGCGGTGGAACGGGTTTGCTATAAGCAGAAAGGAAAGAGTTTTGACACAGAAAGATTATTATGATTTCAGGGAAGAAGGAACTACGAGACAGGTCAGCCTGGAAAAACTTCTGCGCTGTGCGTTCAGAAAGTGGAAGCTGATCCTGCTTGCGGGAATCATTGTTGGTGCGTTTTTTGGCGCCTACAAGGTCATGGCCATTCATTCCAAGAAGGATGAGATGATCAAGTCTTATGATACCTATAAGAAAAACCTGGAGATGTATAATACCAATATTTCTGACTATAACAGATCCATTGCAGAAATGCAGGAAGGCATCAGTACCCGGCTCCAGTATATGCAGGAAGCTCCCGCCATGCAGATCGATCCTTATAACTGCCCGATCGCTACCGCGCAGATCAGGGTTGTGCCCTCAGGCGAAAGAACTCTGACTGCTAATGAGATGTACTCTCTTCTATACTCGATCTATGATGATATTTATTACGGCGATACAAGTATGATCGTGGCGGAAAGACAGAACATGAACGCTGCGCATCTCAACGAACTTCTGTACCTGAGAATATATACACAGGGCGGAACTATGACTGTCGTCACCCGCGGTGTGGACGAAGCACATGCTGAATCGATCAGAGATGATCTGCTTGACGTTTTGATGAGCAGAAAAGACGTCTTCTCCAATTTCGGAGACTTTAATATCGAGGTGTACGGCAAGGGAACACAGACAGTTGTAGAGCCCGAGCTCAAGCTCCTTCAGGAATCCAACGTCGACTCGCTCACCAGAATGCAGACATCGCTTCGAACTTCTCAGAACCAGCTTTCCCAGTTGGTTAAGCCTGCTTCGGTTCCTCAGTATTCCAAGAAATACATGCTGAAAAACGGGATCAAGCTCGGCGTTGTCGGATTTGCAGGCGGCGCGTGCCTCATGGCGATTGCTCTGATCTGTCTGGTACTGTACAGAGGAGCAATCCTTTCGACAGATGAGATCGACGGTGAGTTCGGTCTTAGAACGCTGGCTGATTTTTCGGGTGAAAAATCTGAAGATGAGACCGGGCTGGATTATATGCTCGCGCGTATTGAGAGCTGCACAACCGGTAAAGCCGGCAAAGAGATCGGAATAGCCGGCACGATAACCGACAAGAAACTCAGTGCTCTCGCTGAAAAGCTTAACAAAAAGATCGATGGCTCCAAAGAGGGACTGAGGTTTGTAAGTCTTCCAAACATCGAAAAAGATGCGGATTCTTACAGAAAACTCAGGGAAATGGACGGGGCGATCATTGCTGAAGAAGTGGGAAGATCTTCCTACAACGGAATACGCAATGAGATCGGGCTGATCGCTGACAGCGGCACTGAACTGATCGGCACGGTATATTATTGATCAAGATGAAAAAGGACGAACTTGCTTTAGTATTTATAACGATAATATTATGCGCAGCGGCATCTGCCGCTGCGTTTGGCGCCTTGACAGCTCCCTCCGGGCACGGGGAGACTGACCGGGCGCCTTTTGCGGCTGCAGGGGAAGAATCTGTCGAATCCTTTTTTACAGATGAAACACACTATTCAGCGATGATCTCCGGAAAGAAACAGCGGGATTTTAATCCTTCAGCATTGCGGTTCGAAGGGCACCAGGTTCCCTATGATAGTAAGAGCAACACGGTTTTTATACCTCAGGACTGCACTGAACCGGATTGGACCGGTTCGCTATCCGTCACAAAACCTTATGCGCAGATCTGTATTTTGAATGTCAGCGGCAATGACAAACAGCGCTGTATAGAAGAGAACAGCACTTTTAAAACAGCCCTCATTTCTGACGACGATTACATGGAATGCGATCTTGTATTTACAGGCCTTCCTGCCGTCTGTATGTACAACGATAAAGGTGATTCTGAACCAGGCGAAGAATACGCCGGCAGAATCTGTGTGCTGGATCCCTGCAGAAAGGAATATCAGGAGGCGGACTGTTCATTTCACATAAGGGGAGCGACTTCGACCCTGTTCGACAAAAAGAGTTATCGTGTTGAACTTAGCGAAAACGCCTCAGGCTCTGATAAGGCAAGCTTTCTCGGACTTCGAAAAGATGACGACTGGATCTTGAATTCCATGTGTACAGACAGGACGCTCGCCAGAGAAAAGATCTGTTATGACCTGTGGAAAAGACTAAATGAAATGGAAGAGGATCCCATTGCGTCATCGATGATCGAATACTGCGAACTGATCCTGAACAATGAGTATTTGGGCGTTTACGGGCTCATGTATCCGGTCGACAAAAAGCTCATGGGAATGAAGCCGGGAGATCTTCTGTACAAAGTGGGCACATGGTATGAGGAGATTGATTTCCCCGGGAAGCTGACTGATTACAATGGAAAGGAAGAGATCCTTAACAGGAACGGAGTGTCTTACCTGGAACTCAAATATCCTAAAGGTCCGGATATAAACTGTATATATGATCCTTTTCAGCTTTATCAGGATATGGTGTTCGAGACGGGAGACCTGTCGGAAATGAACAAGGCCGGGATCAGTCTCAATATCGATAATTTTATCGTGCATGAACTGTTCTGTGAGATGACAAGAGCGGGGGACAACACTTGGAAAAACATTTTCATTGCGGCATACAGCGACGGAAACGGAGGATATTCACTGAGTGAAACAATTTGGGATCTGAATTATACATTCGGAGACCGGTTTACATGGGATCCGGATCACGGCAACACTGTATTTCTCGCTGATTCGACGGACACGTATAAACTCCGGTATGACAGGGATTACGGATACTCAAGGCTTGCGGTGATTATGGACGGACTCAGAGATGATACGGCTGAGAAATGGAAAGAGTGGAGAACTTCCGGCATAAGCGCGGAGTATGTTGATTCACTTTTCATAGGGGAGAGAGATTATCTGCAAAAAAGCGGCGCTTTCGAGCGGAATTTACGAAAATGGCCTGTCGATGACAAGGATGATCCGTATACCGGGATCAGAAACTGGCTCAGCGGCAGATTCCTCTTCCTGGATCAGATGTACGGTTACGGATCATGAAGAAAGCATGGTTTTCAGAAAGTCAGCTGTGAATGGAAAAATTGTTCATAAATTGGAACAGTAAAATAGTGTTAATTGATTAACAATTCTACAATTTGACAATTTTACGCATTATAATATCAGATAAGTGAGTGTAACTACATTAATATCCAGAAAAGGGGGAGCAGCAATGTTTGGTGCTAAGCATTTGAACAGCATACATGCCGGCCATTATAAGAACACGGCCGGATGTGCGACAGAGGTAATGCCCGTCCCGGATGTGGTAAAGATCTCGATGTCGCAGAACATCGGCGCACCGTGCAAGCCTCTTGTCAAAAAGGGTGATCATGTCCTTGTCGGGCAGAAGATCGGAGACACTGAGGCCTTTCTCCACGTGCCGGTGCATTCCAGCGTATCGGGAACTGTTACCGGAATCGAGACGCAAAGAAATGCCATGGGCGGATTTGACACACTCGTTGTGATCGAATCGGACGGCAAGCAGGAAATTGACCCTTCCATCAAGCCGCCGGAGATTACAGATCAGCCCAGCTTTATCGCAGCGGTCAAGGAAAGCGGCCTCGTAGGCCTGGGCGGCGCAAGTTTCCCGACCTGGCTCAAGTTCAATCCCAAGAACCTCGGGGAACCCATGACACTGATCATCAACGGCGCGGAATGTGAGCCTTTCATCACTTCGGATCACAGGACCATGCTCGAAGATACCCAGAATATCATCGACGGCGCTCTGATGATCATGAAGTACATCCAGGCTCCTATGTGTTATATCGGAATCGAGGACAACAAACAGGACGCCATTGATAAGTTCAACAGGATGTTTGCTGAGCAGGGGATCACGAATATCAAGACATTCCCGCTGCAGGCGAGTTATCCCAAGGGAGCGGAGCGTGTCCTGATCTATGAAGTTACAGGAAAGACCTGCAACGCGGGCGTACTTCCCGCAGACCTGGGATGTATTGTGTCCAACGTCACATCTGTAGCCTTCCTCGGACAGTATCTCAAGGACGGTATGCCTCTTATAAAGAAGAGAGTTACGATCGACGGAGACGCTGTAAATAAGCCCGGCAACGTCATTATTCCTATTGGAACAATGATCCACGACGTGATCGGATTCTGCGGCGGATACAAGGAAGAACCCCGTAAGATCCTCATGGGCGGCCCTATGATGGGACGCGCTGTCTTCTCTGACAGAATGCCCATCGTCAAGAACAACAACGCGATTCTTGCATTTACTAAGGAACAGTCGTTGATCCCTGAGGAAACTGCGTGCATCAGCTGCGGCAGATGCCACAACGCATGTCCTTTCAATCTGCTTCCTACCGGATTTGCGGATGCTTATGAGGCAAGAGATGTAAAGCGGCTCAACGATCTGAAGATCATGCAGTGTATGGAATGCGGCAGCTGCTCCTATGTCTGCCCTGCGCGTCGTCCGTTGGCCTTCATAAACAAGCTCGGTAAAGGATTAGTAAGGGAGGCAAGCCAGAAATGACGGATACAAAGAGTGTAAAATATTATGATAATCTTGCCGTTGCGTCGTCTCCCCACCTGGTGACGGCCCTCGACACACAGAAGACCATGATGTGGGTCCTGATCGCCCTGATCCCTTCCTTCATCGCAAGCGTTTTCTATTTTGGCCTGGGAGCGGTCATTCTCACCGCAGTCTGCGCTGTAAGCAGCGCGCTGTTTGAGTGGGGGTATGAGAGACTTCTCGGCAAAAAAGTGACGGTAAAGGATCTGAGTGCCTGTGTCACTGGCGTGATCCTCGCCATGAACCTTCCCGCCAATCTTCCTGTATGGATGGCGGTGATCGGCTGCTTCGTCGCGATCGTTATCGTCAAGCAGCTTTACGGCGGCATCGGCCGCAACTTCGCCAATCCCGCGATCGTAGGTCGTATCGTTCTGCTGTTGTCCTTCACATCCTATATGACCACATGGCCTGTGACGAGACTGAACCATACGGCGGATGCCCTCACGGGAGCTACGCCCCTGGGACTTCTTGCGGACGGCGCCCTTGACCAGGCACCTTCCCTCAAGGACATGCTGATCGGCAATATCGGCGGAGCGATGGGTGAGACCTGCACGATCGCCGTCCTGATCGGCCTTGCGATCCTGATCTGGAAGAAGATCATTTCTCCCATCATCCCGCTGTGCTACATGGGCACTGTGTTTGTATTCGCCTTCATTTACTATTCCTTTGCAGGCGGAGATTACAGTGCACTCCACATGGCCCTGTTCCATTTACTGGCCGGCGGCGTTGTGTTTGGCGCGACATTCTGCGCGACCGACTATGTCACAAGCCCGATCATGAAATACGCGAAGATCGCTTTCGGTATCGGATGCGGTCTTGTCACCATGATCATCCGCCTGTTCTGCGCGTATCCCGAAGGTGCGTCTTTTGCCATCCTGTTCATGAACGTCATGGCTCCGCTCCTTGACATGATCGCCCAGAATCGGCTCTACGGTATCGGTGCCGCGGAAAGGGCTGCCAAAAAAGCTGCCAAAGAAGCAGAAAAGGAGGCTGCCAAATAATGACTAAGAATGATAATTTTAAGGAATATGGCATGCCGGTAGTTGTTCTCGTGGCGATCTGCTTCGTGACAACACTTCTTCTGGCACTGACCAATTCGGTCTCTGAGCCCATCATCATCAGAAACCAGGCCATCACTGCCACGGCAAACAGAAAAGAGCTGCTCCCCGACGCGGACGACTTCACGCAGCTCGAAATTGACAGCTACGCTTCCTCAACGGACGGCAAAGCGTCTGTAACGGAAGTTTACAAGGCAAACAATGATACCGGTTATGTAATGACCTGCACGACCAAGTCCTTCGGCGGCGACCTGACCATGATGGTCGGGCTTGACGCGACGGGCGCAGTCACCGGAGTCAAGGTCACGGACCACGCCGATACCCCCGGTGTAGGTACCAAGGACCAGGATCCCGAATACCTCTCCCAGTACATCACAAAGACTTCGCTGAGCGCGGAAGATGTCAAAAAAGAGGCGGGCTTCAACTTCATTACCGGTGCGTCTGTCTCCGGTACTGCCATTCATAAGGGCGTCTATGCCGCTCTTGCGCAGTACGCAGAATTAGGAGGTGCGAAGTAATGGAAGAGAGGAAAAGAATTGACGTTCTGCTGAACGGCCTGATCAAAGAAAACCCGGTTCTGGTGCTGGTCATCGGTACCTGCCCCACACTGGCTACGTCCACCTCTGTCGAGACCGGTTTCGGTATGGGACTTGCTGCCACGGCAGTTCTTGTCTGCTCCAATATCGTTATCTCGGCACTGCACAACATCATTCCCGACAAGGTAAGAATCCCCTGCTTTATCACGGTTATCGCGGGATTTGTTACGATCGTGCAGATGCTTCTGCAGGCCTTTGTGCCTTCCCTGTATTCCGCACTGGGTCTTTACCTGCCGCTGATCGTTGTTAACTGCATTATCCTGGGCCGTGCGGAAATGTTCGCCAGCAAGAACGGCGTCCTGGACAGTGCGCTTGACGGAATCGGCATGGGCCTCGGCTTTACCCTGACACTGGTCATCATGGGCACCATCCGTGAAGTTCTCGGAAGCGGCACATGGCTGGCAGGTGACTGGTTCGGCCTTGCCAAGGGCTTCAAGGGAATCCCGCTGCTCTCCAATTTCATCCCCGGCATGAGCATCATGACCATGGTTCCCGGCGGATTCTTCGTATATGCGATCGTAATGGCAGCTGTTCACTATTTTACCAAGGATAAGAGCAAGATCCGCAATGAGTTCGGATGCGACGGCTGCGCGAATGCAGGAAACTGCGCTGACGGCGAGTGCGCCCAGAAATAAGAAGGAGAGGAGGATAAATCATGAAGTTTATTATCATTATTATCAGCATGGTACTGGTAAACAACTATCCTCTGGCTCAGTTCCTGGGGATCTGCCCCTTCCTCGGAGTTTCCAAAGATCTGGACAGCTCCACGGGTATGGGCATCGCAGTTACGTTCGTTATGGTACTGGCGACAGCTGTTACTTGGCCGATCCAGCAGCTTCTTAACAAGTTCGGGATCGGATATCTGCAGACTGTTGTTTTCATCCTTGTAATCGCAGCTCTGGTACAGCTGGTTGAAATGTTCATGAAGAAAAGCATGCCCGCTCTGTATAAGTCACTGGGTATCTTCCTTCCCCTGATCACCACCAACTGCGCGGTTCTGGGTGTCTGCATCACCAACATCGATTCCAACTACAACTACATTGAGTCTCTGGTAAATGCATTCGGCGCCGGCGTCGGATTCCTGTTCGCCATGATCATCATGGCCGGTGTCCGCACCAAACTCGTTGACCAGAGCCGTATTCCGGAGTCCTTCAGAGGCGTTCCGATCGTCCTGATCACAGCGGCGATCCTTTCCCTGAGCTTTATGGGCTTCAACGGAATGTTTTCATAAGAAGGGAGAAAGAGGATGAATATAGTAATACCTGTAGTACTTGTCGTCATCGTCGGTCTCCTCGCTTCCTGTATGCTCAGCTACGCGTCCAAGGTATTCGCGGTTCAGGAGGACCAGCTCTTCCTCGACTTGCGCGCGGAACTCCCCGGAGCTAATTGCGGCGGCTGTGGTTACGCGGGTTGTGATGACTACGCACATGCAATGGCAGAGGGCGGGGACACTCCCTGCACGAAGTGTTCTGTCGGCGGTCCCGCTGTAGCAAAGAAGCTCGCTTCCCTGCTCGGACAGGATGCCGGAAGCATGGAGAAAAAAATGGCATTTGTCATGTGCAACGGCACAACAGACAATGCTTCCAAGCTCTATGAATATGAGGATATTGATTCCTGTAAGGCTGCTAAGCAGCTGTTCGGCGGCAGCAAGACCTGCCCTTACGGCTGCATCGGTCTCGGTGACTGCGTGCAGGCCTGTGAATTCGACGCGATCCGCATCATCGACGGCGTAGCGGTCGTAGGACGCGACTACTGCACAAGCTGCGGTGCCTGCGCTAAAGCTTGTCCTCAGAAATTGATCAAGATCATCCCTGAGTCTGCCAAGGTCCAGGTTCGCTGTCACAACGAGCAGAAGGGCGCAGATGCAAGAAAAGGATGTAATGTTGCATGTATCGGATGCGGACAGTGCGCGAGAGTCTGCCCTAAGGGTGCGATTACCGTTGAGAATAATCTCAGTAAGATCGATCCCGAGAAGTGCATCAAGTGCGGCCTGTGCGCTGCCAAGTGCCCTACCGGCGCGATCCAGGATGTCCTTCACACCGCTGAGCAGAAAGAAAAGATCAAGAAGAGTCTTCAGATGAAGGAAGCCAAGGAAGCTGAAAAACGCAAAGAGGCAGCTCTGAAGGCAAAAGCTGAGAAGGAAGCGGCTGCTAAGGCTGCTGCTGAAGCAAAGGCTGCGGAGGTAAAAGCTGAGGAGGCACCCAAAGCCTGACCGCTTCATAGCGTATATTAACAACTAAAATAAGGAGCTGACGCATTTCACAATGCCTCAGCTCCTTTTCAATGCCCGCTTTTCTGATGAGTCTTAACATGATACAATATCCCGTGCAGGTCCCTATACGGTCTGGTAATTCTTAATAGCAGGAGCCTTAATAATGAAGAAGCACAGGCGGGCACTGATCGTCATACTCACAATTTTTATGTTTATAACACAGCAAGGCTGCGCCGCTAAAACGGTGGAACCTATATCCAGGCAGAATTTCTTTTTCGACACAGTCTGTTCGATCGCTGTCTATGATATGGATAAGATGAGCGAAGAGAACGCGAATAAAGCGATCCAAAATGCCTTTGCGCTGTGCAGACGCTATGAATCCTTGCTCAGCAGGACAAAAGAGGGCACGGACATCTACAGGATCAATAATGCCGGCGGACAACCTGTAGAATGTGATCCGGAAACTGTGGAGGTGATCCGCGAGGGTCTTTATTACAGTGAACTCTCGGAAGGAAGATTTGATATCACGATTGGAAGAGTTTCCGATCTGTGGGATTTTCACTCTGAGGAGCCGGCGGTCCCCTCAGAGGAATCCCTGAAAGAAGCAGTTGAAACCGTGGATTGGCATAAGGTCCTGATTGACGGCAATACCGTGACACTCACAGATCCCGATACTCATCTTGATCTGGGAGGCATCGCAAAAGGATATATTGCGGACAGACTCTGTGAACAACTGCGAAGAGACGGTGTGACCTCCGGTATCATCAGCCTTGGCGGCAACATTGCCTGCATAGGTTCCAAAGGAAGCGGCAGTAAGGCAAGTCCTTTCCGCGTCGGTATAGAAAAGCCTTATTCGAACCAGAGTCAGATAGTCGGTGTTGTTGAGGCTTCTGATGAGACAGTGGTCACATCCGGGGTATACCAGAGATATTTCGAGAAGGATGGCATACAATACCATCATATTCTGGACGCCACTACGGGGCTTCCTGCCCGGTCAGATATAGTCGGCGTCACACTTAAAGCCGCTGACGGCAAATCGGCAGATTGTGATGCGCTTGCGACGATCCTCCTGATCATGGGAGAGGAGAAGGCAATGAAGATGCTGGAGGAGAGGGACGGCTTTGAGGCTTTTTTCATCCTTGAGGACGGAACATTTGCCAGCACAGAAGGGATGGGAGTCACTGCGGAGTGACTGATCTTTCCCTCTGAGGACACGGAGATTGGAAAATATGAAAAGAATACTGACGATCCAGGATATTTCCTGTTTTGGCAAATGCTCAATCACAATAGCCCTTCCTGTCATTTCTGCCATGGGGGTCGAAGGAGTGATCCTTCCCACAGCGCTTTTTTCTACACACACGCTGTTTCCCGATTACAGAAAGATCAGTCTCAGCGAACAGATGATGGCGTTTGCGGAGCAGTGGAAGAATAACGGAATAAAGTTTGACGCGATCTACACCGGATATCTGGGCTCCATCGAGGAGATCGACACGGTTCTTTCCCTGGTCGATATGTTCAGGGATGAGAAAACGCTTGTGTTTGTCGATCCGGTCATGGGAGACAATGGAAAGCTTTACAGGGGATTTGACGAGGAGTATGTGATTCGCAACAGGAAACTCTGTGAGTGTTCGGATATCATCGTACCCAATCTCACGGAAGCCTGTATGCTGACCGGGACAAAATACAGAGAAGACCGGGATGAATCGTATTATGCCGCGCTCTGCGGTAAATTATGTGATATGGGAGCGAAGACCGCTGTCCTGACAGGCGCTTCCCTGTCAGAGGGGAAGACCGGCGTGTATGGAATGAGAGCATCAGACCGCGCAGCCTTCAACTACCAGAATAACAAAGTCGCGGCTTCCTACCACGGCACCGGAGATCTGTTCGCGAGCACTGCAGCCGCAGCCATGGTCAGAGGTATTGCGATGGATGACGCTTTCAAAATTGCTTCTGACTACACAGCGGAGACAATCCGCGCGACGATGAGAAATCCGGATCACCCCTGGTATGGCGTGGACTTCGAATCAACGCTTCCGCTGCTGGTAGAGATGGCATCGAAATATCATTAAAAATATCAATTGACAATTCAGAGGCAATGTAATAATATACAAAGGTACTCTGAAGGCGAGGTCAGAGAGAATCGCACAGGGTCATGGAACCGTAGCTCAGCTGGGATGAGCGTTCGCCTCACACGCGAGAGGTCACGGGTTCGAGCCCCGTCGGTTCCACTGTCCTTATCGGAGGACGAACAGAATATGGAACCGTAGCTCAGCTGGGATGAGCGTCCGCTTGACGTGCGGGAGGTCATGGGTTCGAGCCCCGTCGGTTCCACGAAGAAAAAGCTGTCGCAGATGCGGCAGCTTTTTTCAGCATTTGAAGAGTTATATGAGACAATTCGCTATGCCGACAGTGGAATAAAGCAATCCGCCATGCCGACAAGTCCCTGCGCCGCTTCGCGGCTTGGGACTGTCGCGGCATCCGCCGTATGCGGCCAACCATCAAAAAGTATGACGCAATCCGCCATGCCGACAGGTCCCTGCGCCGCTTCGCGGCTTGGGACTGTCGCGGCATCCGCCGTATGCGGCCAACCATGTGTACATCCACACGAGAGCGAGCTCTCTGCGTCTGTACCCATGTTTGTCCGCGCATGGCGGATTGCTAACGCGCAAAGAAAAGAGAGCATTTCTGCTCTCTCTTTACTGCGGAAGATGGGACTTGAACCCACACGGTGTACCCACCACAAGATCCTTAGTCTTGCTCGTCTGCCAGTTCCGACACTTCCGCGCATTCCTGATTTAGTTATCAAGGATGCAGGAGATGGGACTTGAACCCACACTATGTTGCCATAACAGGCACCTGAAGCCTGCGCGTCTGCCATTCCGCCACTCCTGCGAACAAATGTTATTTTATTAGTTATACTAAAAAATGTCAACATTAAAATCAAAAATATTTATTTAATAAAAAGGAAATAGAAAAGAAATGAAGAATAATAAATTTAGACCCGGTTTGTTCAAGTATTGGGCAGACCGGTTTCACAATTCTGTTATCATTTCGGCATTTACAGGTGTAAAAGAGGCCTTCCATTGACAATCAGAGAAGAATTGGAATTAAGAGAAAAAGAGATCCTTGCGCCCTGGGCCGCGTTTTCGGCGCAGTCAAGGGGAAGATTGGTTCCCGAAGAGCAGTGCGATATACGGCCTGTTTTTCAGAGGGACAGAGACAGGATCCTTCACAGCAAATCTTTCAGGAGACTGAAAGATAAAACCCAGGTGTTTTTGTCCCCTGACGGAGATCATTACAGAACGAGAATGACCCACACTCTGGAGGTGTCGCAGAACGCAAGGACAATTGCTAAAGCGCTGCGCCTCAATGAGGATCTGGCAGAAGCTATTGCTCTGGGTCACGATCTTGGACATACGCCCTTCGGACACGCCGGAGAGAGGGCCCTCAACAGGATCAGCCCGGAGGGATTCAGGCACAACGAACAGAGCCTTCGGACGGTGGATATTCTGGAGAAGAACGGCGCAGGCATGAACCTCACCGAGGAAGTCAGAGACGGGATCGTGAATCATCAGGTTAATACGATTCCCTTTACACTTGAAGGGCAGATCGTCCGGCTGTCCGACAAGATCGCCTATGTTCACCATGATATGGACGACGCGATCCGCGGCGGGATCCTCACGGATGAGGATGTACCCGAGAGTATTGCATGTGTGGTCGGAAGGACTCTCGGCCAGAGGCTGGACCGCTTTATCCATGATATCATTACCACCAGTCAGGGACAGCCTGTGATCACCATGTCAGAGGAGATCAGGGAAGCTTTTGAAAAGCTCAGGGCTTTTATGTTTGAATGGGTATATACCAATCCTGTTGCCAAAGCTGAGGAGTCCAAGGCGGAGAATATGATAAGTGTTCTCTATGATTACTATTTAACTCATCCGGAGAAGATGCCGGAACTGCAGAGAAAGATGATCGACAGCGGAACGCCGGTCTACAGGGCGGTCTGCGACTATATTTCGTCGATGACAGACAGATACGCGATCATGATGTTTGAATCAATCTATATTCCCAGGACCTGGGATGTATTATAACGGGAAAAATAAAGTATGTATTATCCTGACGACAAGGTGGAGGAAGTCCTTCGATCAAATAATATCGTTGATGTTGTGGGAACTTACGTCCATTTGCAAAAGAAGGGCGCTAACTATTTTGGCCTGTGCCCTTTCCACAATGAAAAATCTCCGTCCTTCTCCGTATCTGAGTCCAAGCAGATGTTTTACTGTTTTGGATGCGGCGCGGGAGGAAACGCCGCGACTTTTTTGATGAAGTACGAAAACTACAGTTTCAGAGAAGCGCTTGAGACACTCGCTGACAGAGCGGGGATCAAACTGCCGGAAGTCAATTACGGCGAAGAAGCAAAAAAAAAGGAGGAGAAGAGGCAGCAGCTGCGCGCAGTTAACAAAGAGGCTGCGATATATTACTACAAACTCCTCAGATCACGTAAAGGAGTCAAGGGACAGAGATATCTCGCGGAGAGAAAGCTGGATCCATCAACTATGCGGGATTTCGGGCTCGGCTATGCGGACGGCTCGGGAAACGACCTGTGCGCGCATTTAAAAAGCTGCGGATTCTCCGATGAAGTGATCCTGGAAGCCGGAGTCGCCGCATTTGACGAAAAAAGGGGAATGCACGATAAATTCTGGAACCGTGTGATCTTTCCGATCATGGATGTCCGCGGGCAGGTGATCGGATTCGGAGGCCGGGTAATGGGGGACGGCAAACCCAAATATCTCAATTCTCCGGAGACAGAAATATTTGATAAGAGCAGAAATCTCTACGGTCTTCACATTGCCAAAAGATCGAAAGCGCCCTATAAAATCCTCTGCGAGGGGTATATGGATGTCATTTCCATGCACCAGGCGGGTTTTCACGAAGCGGTAGCATCCTTGGGAACTTCTTTCACAGAGGGGCAGGCTGCGCTGCTCAAACGATACACCAAACAGGTGCTTCTGGCCTATGACAGCGATGACGCAGGAGTCAGGGCTGCGATCAGAAGTATCGGTATTCTGAAAAAAGCCGGACTTGAGGGCAGGGTCATTGACCTGCGGCCGTGCAAAGACCCGGATGAATTCATAAAGGCAAACGGTACGGAGGCTTTTCTCAAAAGGATCGAAAACGCGGAGAACAGCTTCTTTTACGAGCTGCGTATGATGGAAAGAGAGTATTCCATGCAGGACCCCGCCCAGAGGACGCAGTTTCATCACGCAGCCGCCGCGAAACTATGCGGTATTTCGGATGAGATCGAGAGAGAGAATTATATAAAAGAAGTTGCCAGGCGCTATTATGTTGACGAAGGGAGCCTTAAAAGACTGGTTGCTTCCTACGGAAGATCAGGCGCGGCGGAGAATGTCTGGAAAAATGGAGCGGAATCTTCAGGAAATGAAGCTGAGAAGACTGTGAGCCGGCGGACCAGGCCTTCCCGTGACGAACGCGTCGAAAGAAACGAGAGACTTCTGATGACATGGCTTTGCGACGAACCGGAAGTGTTCGCGCAGATAAAGCCGTACATCCGGCCGGAGCACTTTCAGGAAGGAGTACCCAGACAGGCGGCAGAGGGCTATTGGAAGATCCTCGAGGAGCAGCAGGGAGGCAATCCCGCTTCTGTGATCGGAATGTTCGGAACACAGGAAGAGCAGGAACAGGCGGCGTCTCTCTTTAATACCAGGCTTAAGGGACTTCACGACGCGAGGGAGAGAGAAAAAGCGCTCAAAGATATCGTGATCTCGATCAGAAGATCAGCTGCTGACAGACAGCGAAGGCAGATCGAGGAAGGAATGCAGGAGCCGTCGGCGGAAATGCTCACAGACATCATGACTGCCAGAAAGGAGCTGCAGGCGCTTTCGAAGATCAGTTTTAAACTCGGCGACGCGGAGGATCCGCAGTGACCGGTAAAACATTATCACTGATAAATAGGATCGAAACGATCTGTTTATAGATATAAGAACGGAGGAACATCTACTATGAGCAAAGCGGACAACAAAAATCATGAAACAGTTAATCAGGAAGAGTTCATGAGGAAGATCGGTGATCTGATCGCTGCCGGCAAGCAGAAAAAGGGCGTACTTGAGGAATCGGAGATACGCGCGGAATTCAAGAATCTTAAGCTTACGGACGACCAGTATGAGCTGATCGTACGCGTGCTTGAAAAGAATGATATTGACGTGCTGCAGGTCGTGGAGGAAGATGACACCGATGTGCCTGAAGACGAATTGGGAATGATCGAAGATAACGGTGACGAAGAGTCGGATCTGATGGACCTGAGCATTCCGGACAGCATCAATATCGAGGACCCGGTTCGCATGTACCTCAAAGAGATCGGTAAAGTTCCGCTTCTGACCGCTGAAGAAGAGATCGAGCTTGCCAAAAGAATGGAAAACGGAGATGAGGAAGCAAAGAAGAGACTCGCGGAAGCAAACCTTCGTCTCGTTGTCAGTATCGCCAAACGCTATGTCGGACGCGGCATGCTGTTCCTTGACCTGATCCAGGAAGGCAATCTCGGCCTTATCAAGGCTGTTGAGAAGTTCGATTACAATAAGGGTTTTAAATTCTCGACTTACGCTACATGGTGGATCCGCCAGGCGATCACAAGAGCCATCGCCGACCAGGCCAGAACGATCCGTATTCCCGTGCATATGGTAGAGACGATCAACAAACTGGTCAGAGTGAGCAGACAGCTCCTTCAGGAGCTCGGAAGAGAACCTACTCCCGAAGAGATCGCCGAGAGAATGGAAATCCCCGTGGAGAGAGTCCGCGAGATCCTCAAGATCTCTCAGGAGCCTGTTTCACTTGAGACGCCTATCGGCGAAGAGGAAGACAGCCATCTCGGCGATTTTATCCAGGATGACAACGTGCCGGTACCGGCTGACGCCGCCGCTTTTACTCTTCTTCGTGAACAGCTCAAGGAAGTCCTGGGAACACTGACAGAGAGAGAGCAGAAAGTGCTCAGGCTCAGATTCGGTCTCGACGACGGAAGAGCCAGGACTCTTGAAGAAGTCGGCAAGGAATTTAACGTTACCAGAGAGCGTATCAGACAGATCGAGGCAAAGGCGCTGCGCAAGCTCCGCCATCCCAGCAGAAGCCGCAAACTCAAGGATTATCTTGACTGACCGCGTATGGCAGCAGAAGTAAAGCTATCGAAGAGGCTGACCGCGATCGCCGAAATGGTGAACGCGGCCGGCCCCGGAGAACGGAAGAACAAAACAGGATATTGCCTGTGTGATGTGGGAACAGATCACGCGCATATTCCGATCAGACTGTTAATGGACGGCGTCATTGACCGCGCTATAGCGATGGACGTCATCGAAGGACCGCTGGAAAAGGCCCGCGGGAATATTGAACTTTACGGCGTTTGCGATAAGGTGATCCTCAGGATTTCCGACGGTCTTGACTCCTACAGGCCCGGAGAAGCGCAGGGACTTGTGATCGCCGGAATGGGAGGAAGGATCATGAGCAGGATCCTTCTTCGGGAGCCTGACAAGTCATTGGACTTTGATGAGATCATACTTCAGCCCCAGGCGGATCCGGAATTTGTCAGAAGGGCGGTCAGGGAGCTTGGACTGTTCATTGACAGGGAGCGGATAGTTCTGGAGGACAATAAATACTACCCTGTAATGCATGTGAGTCACAACCGATGTGATGGCCCTGCGTGGAGAACAAGGGATGGAAGTATCGGAACTGAAGAGAAAGATCTGTTTCAGGAAGCAGAGGATCTGTTTGGACCTGTACTGCTAAGAGATCGGGACAGCATGCTGAAAAGCTATCTGCTGTGGCAGAAGGGCGTCAACGACAGGATCATGCATTCCCTGCAGAAGGCAAATAAGGCGAAGGCAGAGGCAGTGAAAGAAAAAACTGAAGAAGTTGCGCAAAAGGACAGATTGATAAGGACAGCGCTGGAATATTTTGAAATCATGGGTTAAGGAGCCGCATATGAAACTGAAAGAGATCATGCAGATGCTTGAGGAAATGTGTCCACGGAGTTTTGCTATGTCCTGGGACAATGTCGGACTTCAGGTGGGATATTCCGATAAAGAAGTCCGGACCATCGCCCTTGCTCTCGATGCCACTTCTGAGGTGATCGAAGCCGCAAAGGCGCAGGGCGCGGATCTGATCCTGACTCATCATCCCCTCCTGTTTGGCGGGGTCAAAAATATCACAGACAGCGATTATGTGGGAAAAAGGATACTTGACCTTATCCAAAGCGATATCTGCTGCTATTCGATGCACACAAACTTCGATGTGCTGGGCATGGCGGACGCCGCGGCAGATCTAATGCATCTGTCAGACAGAGAAGTGCTGGAGGTAACTTACGAGGATGACATCTCAGTGGAAGGAATCGGAAGGATAGGAACGCTTCTTGAACCTGTGAAATTATCCGAATGTGCCGAAAAGGTCGCGGAAGTATTTAATATCGGGCATGTCCGGTACTACGGAGACCCCGAACAAATGCTTGTGACCTGCGCCATTCTTCCGGGATCGGGAAAAGGTGAGATCGACCTCGCGGTAAAGGCCGGAGCAGATGTCTATATAACAGGCGACATTTCCCACCACGACGGCCTTGACGCCGTCGAGAAAGGAGTGGCCGTCATCGACGCGGGCCACTATGGGATCGAGAAGATTTTTATTCCATATATGAAGGAATATCTGGAAAGAGAGATGCCGGAACTCAGGATCGTTTCCTGCGATGCGGGCGCGCCTTTCAGGGAGACGTGACAAGAGGTATGGCTTTTGCACAATAAAGATACTGCGTTATGTGTTCTTAAATCACAGAGAGGGGGATTTCAATGCCGACCGTAATGATCAAAGGAGCAATCCGTCAATATGACAAAGGAACAACCTTCGAGACTATCGTCAGAGAGTTCCAGGAGCAGTACAATAATTCCATTGCGCTTGTCTTCTTTAACGGCAAGATGAGGGAGCTTAACAAGAGACTTGAGAGAGACGGGGTGATCTCTTTTATCACCACCCGGGAAAACGCGGGGCACAATTCCTATGTGCGCACAGCGCAGATGATGCTGGTAAAAGCCGTCAGGGACGTGCTTAAGGAACAGGGAAATACTGTGCGCGTCAAAATAGAGTTCGCTCTGGGAAATGCTTTTTACTGCTCGGTACACGAAGGCGTCCGCGTAACGGATGACTTCGCGCTAAGAGTGGAAAACGAGATGAAGAGGCTCAGGGACAAAAACCTGCCGATCGTCAAGAAGACCTACCCCATTGACGACGCGATCGAACTGTTCAAGAGGCAGGGGATGCTCGACAAGGAAAAGCTTTTCCATTATCGCCGCGGATCCACTATAAACGTATACAGCATGGAAGGATATTATGACTATTTCTATGGTTATATGCTTCCTTCTGCCGGCTATGTCAATCTCTTTAAGGTCAAAGCGTATAACGGCGGTCTCCTCCTGATCCTGCCCCGCCAGGAGAATCCCTTTGAACTGGAGGAATTCGAGGACCAGGAGAGCCTTTTCGAGCAGCTCTATCTGTCCACAAAATGGGGAGATCTTGTCAACATTACAACGGTCGGCGATCTCAATGACGCGATCTGCGACGGAAACATCAGCGACATGATCCTGGTGCAGGAAGCTCTGCAGGAGCGAAGGATCGGCGAGATCGCGGCGCAGATCTTCCAGAAAAAAGATACGAAGATCGTCCTTGTGGCGGGACCGAGTTCTTCCGGCAAGACCACGTTTTCCCACAGACTCGCGATCCAGCTCAGATCGTTTGGATTAAGGCCTCATATCATCAGTATGGATGACTATTTTGTCAACCGCGAGCAGACGCCGATCGACATCGACGGCAACTACAATTATGAAGTCTTTGAAGCACTTGATATTGATCTGTTCAACGACGATATGCTCGATCTGCTCGACGGCGAGAGAATTGAGATGCCCCAGTTTGATTTCAAGGCGGGCAAAAGAGTCTATAAGGGAAGATTCCTCCAGCTGAAAAAGGAGGATATCCTGATCATCGAGGGAATTCACGGACTCAATCCCAGGACTTCCGAGGAACTCCCCAAAGAGAATATTTTCAAGATATACATCAGCTGCATGACCAGCCTGAATATCGATGAACACAACAGGATCCCGTCTACGGACGCAAGACTTTTGCGGAGAATGGTAAGAGACGCCAGGACCAGAGGAAACTCGGCTCAGCATACCTTTGAACTTTGGCCCAAGGTCAGATTGGGAGAAGATATGAATATCTTCCCCTATCAGGACGACGCGGACGCTGTGTTCAATTCTGTCCTGATCTATGAGCTGGCTGTGATCAAGCAGTTCGCGGAACCTCTTCTGTTTAACGTAAGACAGAACGAGCCGGCTTATTACGAGGCGAAGAGACTTTTAAAGTTCCTTGAGTACTTTGTCGGCGTAGACACGGCGGCGGTCCCCACGAATTCACTTCTGAGGGAATTTGTAGGCGGAGGATGTTTTCACGCCTGAGTTGACAACTGTCAGACTCGCGAGTAAAATGCATAAGGATATAAGCAGGGCGGGCGATCGCGGCTGCAGGTCCCGAAAGGGCGCAGACGAGGAAAGTCCGGGCTTCACAGGGCAGGATGCCGGATAACGTCCGGTGGAGGTGACTCCCAGGCCAGTGCAACAGAGATATACCGCGAAAGCAGCGCGCCTTCGGGCCGCTGCCCGTAAGGGTGGAAAGGCAGTGTAAGAGACTACCGTCTTCGTGGTAACACGGAGAGCCATGTAAACCCCATCCGAAGCAAGACCGAAACGAGAGCTGTGAGCTTGCCCGGCTCGCTCTCAGGTGGGTCGCTTGAGGCCGCCGGCGACGGCGGTCCTAGATAGATGATCGTCCAAGACATAACCCGGCTTACAGCTCTGCTTATATATTATGTTTATTATTGGTCAGGATCTGCGATGCGGATCCTGTATTCAGTCAGAAAGGAAGCGATAGAATGACGAAGATTGATATTGTGTCCGGTTTCCTGGGAGCAGGCAAGACAACGCTGATCAAGAAACTGATCAAGGAAGCTCTTGCAGGAACGCGCGTCGTACTGATCGAGAACGAGTTCGGCGAGATCGGCATTGACGGCGGTTTTCTCAAGGAAGCGGGGATTGAGATCCGTGAGATGAATTCCGGCTGCATCTGCTGCTCGCTGGTAGGTGATTTCGGAACATCCCTCAGGGAAGTGATGAATCAGTATGCCCCTGACAGGATCCTGATCGAGCCCTCCGGTGTAGGGAAACTCTCAGATGTAATGCAGGCAGTGAAGGATGCGTCCGAAGGTTCTGATATGGCCCTCAACACAGCCGTAGCGGTTGTAGACGCTTCCAAGTGCAAACTCTACATGAAGAACTTCGGCGAGTTCTTTGTCAACCAGATCGAGTGCGCAGGCACGATCATTCTCACAAGAACCGACAAGACAAGCCAGGCGAAGATCGCTGAGTGCGTAGAGATCCTTCGCGAGCACAATCCGAAGGCAACGATCATCACGACTCCTCTTGCGGAACTTGACGGCAAGCAGATCCTCGCCACGATAGAAGGAAGAAGCGACCTGCAGGCTGAGATCCTCGAGGAATTCATGCGCGAGCAGGAGAAAGAGGAAGAAGAGCACGAGCACCATCATCACCATCACGACGACGATGATGAAGATGAGGAGCACGAACACCATCACCACCATCATCACGACGACGATGACGACGATGACGAAGATGAGGAGCACGAACACCATCATCACCATGACCACGATC
>CAMOIJ010000025.1 GCA_946615865.1 uncultured Lachnospiraceae bacterium
TTAGGCACGCCGCCAGCGTTCATCCTGAGCCAGGATCAAACTCTCATGTTAAATATTGTAAGGCTTCCGTCTCACGGAAACCTTGGATTCAAGTTCAATACTGTCACAGTTCAAACGTTAACGTCTAAATCTGCTCCGTAATTTGCTTGGTTTGGTTCGTTCTGAATTATTCTGTTTGAAGGCCGTTCTTAAACGATCGGTCCCGGTCTTCTTTTAGGAATATATTCAGGGTTGCATTTCTGTTAAGTTGTCATATATTCGATTGTGATGGTCTTTCGGACGCCTGTCTGGCAGGTTGTCCGTGTCGCTTCTGTTTCATCAGCAACTCTGATATCATATCTCAGAATCAGGAGTTTGTCAACGTCTTTCTCAGAAAGATTTGCGATTATTTTTTAACTCAACTTTACGATTGTGTTAATTTTGTTTCGCTTTCATCAGCGGCGTATTTAATAGTAACACTACTGATATGTATTTGCAAGCACTATTTTGGATTTTTTGAGAAGATTTTTGAGATGATTTTTGATATCACTCATGCTGAGTTTTCGTCGGCAATGTACCCGCGGACGACTTCGTCGATCAGGGTTTTACGTGCCTTTCGATAATACAAATCCTGCATCAGTCAGATAGGCTTATTTCATATACGGTCATAAAAAGAGAGCGCTGTCCCTGCTGATTATTGATCATTGACAGGGCACAACGCTCCTTTTGTGTAATCAGTATAGTTTTTTCCCTGTATCCACTAAAAACCAGTGTTGCTTCATTTCATAAGTCGCTTTTCAAAGACCGACTCCACCAGAAATCAAGAGTTCCCAGTTCTTATAGGGTAATTTTCGGGCTTCGATTCAACCAGAAATCAATAAATCCCAGATTTCGTAGGGAAATTTCCGCGCTATAACTCTACCAAAACACAAGATTTCTTTATTTTAGTCGGAACTCCAACTTGTTTTTTCCCGTACGAAAGTAATGGAAAGGGGGACCTTGGTGGAACAACTCCCCTACAATCCTTCCACCAAAACCTCAGAAATCCGGGACAATCTCACACCATTACGAAATACCTCAGGATAGAATCCGCCAGGTACAGGATCACGGCTCCTTCGATAAAGCCGCCGAAGACGCCCAAGATGTTGTCTACGATTCTGATCACCGGGAGCCTGGAGAATATGTGGAGTGAGGAGAAGAGCAAGTGAAAAAGACCGAAGGCGCACACCACCACTACCATGAGCAGTACGCCTGTCAACGCTGAGGAGATGTCTCCCGTCGAGTAGTTGGCGGCGAGGCCTGCTGCCAGGTTATAGCATGCCGCGGCGCAGACAAGAGTCAGGACTGTATTGAGCGACTGGACCAGACCGTTCTCTGATCCCTTCTTAATACAATATCCCCACACCAGTACGCCCACTATAATAAGAATCCAGAAAGTCATGCTCATTGACCTGCTCCTTTATCCTTTACCGAAGTTTGATCTTATCGATCTCATTTTCCGAGACTGCCCCCAGACCGCTCAATACTTTGGAGGGGATCAGGACTTTCACCGCCCTGTCGAACCCGCCGTTAAAGATTTCTCTTCCATTTACCGTATAGATCTGCATGGACCGCTCGTTGTTGATATATACCTTGTTTCCCTTGATCTGAATATCGTTGTATACCAGGGTAAAGCCTACGCTTCCCTCTTTTTTGCCATCCCGGCCGAAAAGATCGAGGCGATACAGGTTCTCTCTGGTCAGGTCAGTGAATAAAAGGCCGATGCGGTTCTCGCTCTCAAAGATTCCCTGGAGATTCTCTGTCAGCATGTTGTTGAAGCTGTTCTGCGGCTCAACCGCACTTGTGTCAAAAACCACCAGGCGGGAGTCCGACGCGGCTGCGCACGATTTATTGCCCAAAAACTTAACATAGGGAAACACTTCGTTTGTATATTCAAAGTATCCGACCAGATTCTGGTCATATTTTTTGCCCGCTTTTCCGAAATTGTAGAAGCTCAGATTGGAGACGACCGAGTCGTCTTTCATCAGAAGGCTTGAGACGCATACCTTCTCGCCGTCCGGTGACACTGCCACATCCATGGGGAAACCGTTTTCCTCCATTGAGCGGATGAAATAAGCGATCTCCTTGCCCTCTTTTGAATAGAGTCTGATCCAGCTTTTTGTGCTGTCGTTGAGGATCGCCGCCACTCCGCCGCTTTCCGACACGCCGACCTTGTGGATAGGTATGCTGGTATTTACTGTGTAGAGCTGCTTCTTGACGCTCATCACGTAAATAGTTGTCCCGCCGTAGTCAGCGATCGCCGCCACTCCGCCGCTCATGCTCACGATCGGCTGATCCATCTCATATGTAATGCTCCACCTGACGCGCCCGTTCGCATCCGCGCACGTAGCGCCGTTGGGTCCATACTGCAGCACGCGGCCGTCAAAATTTACACAGACCGCTCCTTCTTCCGCGGGGAAGTCTCTGACCTTCACGATCTCAGCTCGGTTATAATGCCTGGTCGTGAAAAAGAGCACCGTGAGCAGGACCGCGATCACAGCGATCAGCGCACCGAAAATACGGTAGATCCGGATCCGGTCCCTGTGCTTTTTGATCTGCTCTTTATAGGTCGGTTTTTTGCCCTGATCTGCCGTCTTTTCTCCCGCCGGTTCCCGGGCAGAATTCTGCCCGGTACTGCTTCCCATCAGGAGGCTGTCGTCGGGCATAGCGGAATTTCCCTGCCTTCTGCCCGTACCGAAGATTTCGCGGGTCTTCTGGTCTTTAATATTATCTGTTATTCCGTTCTCTCCGGACTGATCCGGAAACTGTTCAACTTTAGCCATTTATCCCTCAATTACCTGCATGCGGGGAAGCGGTAGACCGTCGTCTGCACATAGTCCCTGCCGGGTCCGAAGATCGCCTTCGGAAAATTGTCGTGATGCACGTTGTCGGGGAAGAACTGGGTCTCAAGCGCATAAGCAGATCTGGGACCGTATGTGCGGCCATTCTTGCCGCCCTCTACCACCATAGTATTTGCCGTATAGAACTGGATGCCGGGCACTGTCGTCAGGACTTCCATGACACGTCCGCTCGCGGGATCATATACTTCGCCCGCCATAAGAAGGCTGCCGTCTCCCTTATAGCCGTCGATCACGAAGTTGTGATCATAGCCGCCGCCGAATACCATCTGCTCGTCGTCGGAATCGATATCCTTTCCGATCAGTTTGCTTTCTCTGAAGTCAAAAGGCGTCCCCTCCACGGATACGATCTCGCCGGTAGGAACCAGGTCAGATCTCACCTTTGTGGTGAAGCTGCTGTTCAGTTTAAGGTACTGATCGCCAACACTGCCGTTGTCTTCTCCGGCAAGGTTAAAATAGGAATGATTAGTGAGATTGATGACCGTCTTTTTGTCGGAGACCGCCTTATAGTCGATCCTCAGGTCCTCTTCTGTCAGCGTATAGGTGACAGCGAAATCTCTGTTGCCCGGGAAACCTGCATCGCCGTCCGGAAGGTGCAGCCTGAAGGTCACGCTGTTGTCTCCAATCTGCGCTTCGTGCAGTCTCTTATAGAACATTTTGTCAGAGTGGAGATTATTTCCCTTCTGGTTTACAGGAATATGAAACTCTTCACCGTCAATAACAAAGGAGGCGCCTGCGATCCTGTTGGCGCTGGGGCCTACGACTGCTCCGAAGCAGCTGGGGTTCTCAAGATAATGCTCAACATCCTCGAATCCGAGAACGATGTCCTTCATGTTCCCGTCTCTGTCAGGTGTCTCGAGGCGCACCAGCACTGCTCCCAGATCCGTCACTTCCGCGTACAGGCGGTCCGTCCGGATCTTATACAGGGAAACTTCCCTTCCGTCCGCGAGTCTGCCAAAATATTCCTTTACTACACTCATCCCCAAACCTCCTTAATATATGCACAGTATTAAATTTCTGTTCTTCCTTCCAGAGCCCTGAGCAGGGTGACCTCGTCGATATACTCCAGGTCGCCGCCGACAGGCACGCCGCTGGCGATACGCGTCACTTTGATGCCGGAGGGCTTGATCAGTTTGCTTACATACATCGCCGTCGTCTCTCCCTCGAGGCTCGAGTTCGTGGCGATGATCACTTCGGAGACTTCTTCCTCTCCCAGCCTCTTGATCAGTTCCTTGAGCTTGATGTCTCCTGGTCCGATCCCGAGCATCGGGGAGATCGCGCCATGCAGGACATGATAGACGCCCTTATACTTGCCCGTCTTCTCGTAGGCGGCCAGATCTCTGGAGTTCTCCACCACCATGATAGTACTGTGGTCTCTGTTTGCATTTCCGCAGATCGGGCACACCTCTTCGTCGGTCAGGTTCTGGCACACCTTGCAGTAGGTCACATGCTCCTTGGCATTTACTATCGTATCCGCAAGATGCTTCACTCTCTGGGGAGACATTCCGATAATATAAAAAGCGAGGCGCTGTGCCGATTTGTTTCCAATTCCGGGCAGCGCCGCCAGCTCATCGATTAATTTATTGATATATCCGCTGTAGAGTTCCACGTGTTAAAAACCACCCATGCCTCCGAAAAGCTTCTCGCTCTCCGCATCTACCTGTTTCGTAGCCTCGCCCATAGCAGCGATGATCATGTCCTGCAGCATCTCCACATCGTCGGGATCCACCGCGTCCGGAGAGATCGTCAGGGATTTCAGCTCTTTTTTGCCGTTAATGACTACTTCAACAGCGCCGCCGCCTGCGGATGCAGTGAATTCCTTCTCCTCAAGGGCCTTCTTATTCTCTTCCATCTGGCGCTGCATTCTCTGCGCCTGTTTCATCAGATTATTCATATTGCCGGGCATACCGCCGGGAAAACCGCCTCTTCTTGCCATCTTCTATTCCTCCTCTATCTTCATCTTGACAATATCGGATAAATCAACGTAATTGTCCGTGAATTTCTGACCCTTGTCAAGTGCCTTGTACTCTATTTCAACATCCTTTCCCGAACACTGCCTGAGAAAATACCGCAGCCTGTTTCTGTATCCCTCGTCGTGGATAAAGTGATCCGCCGTCACATAATTACTGAACACGATCACAAGCTGGCCGTGGTCTCCTACGCTGTGTTTCGCTCCAAGGAGCGATACTCTTGTCATTCCGGGAGGAAGCTGGGAGATATATTTTGTCCAGTTGCGGACGATATCCGCGACGTCCTCGGGAACCGCTTTAGGATACTGTTTCTTCACGGCAGGTTTCGCCTGCGCGGGCTGTCCCACGGCGGCTGCTTCCTGCCGGCCTGCGCCCGAGGTCTGTCCGGGGTCTGACCCCGCTCCCCAGCCATTGCCCGAAGGTCTCTCCGCAATCTTCTTCTCGTCGTCGAGAAGTCTCTGTTCGAGTTCCCGGATCCTGTTTCTGAGGGTATCAAGTTGGTCTTCAGCGCCCATGTCGGCGCCTCCCATTCTTCCTCTGGCCGCCCTGATGATGGCCATTTCCGTCAGGATCCTCCTGCTTGCGCTGTAGCGGATCTGCTCGACGAGCGAGGAGAATATCCTGATCTCCCTCATGATCTCGGAAAGTTCCGACTTTCTGGCGTCTTCGATCATCTGCGCCAGATTATCCGCGGAGATATCCAGCGAATCCTTTGTGCTCTCGGAAGCGCACAGGAGCATGAGGTTTCTGAGATACCACAGGAAATCCGCCACGAACTGCATCATTTCCCGTCCCTGCATCAAAACATCTTCGAGCACTTTCAGCGCTTCGGCCGTATCTCCCTCGTGAATGTGGTTATAGAGTTTGCTGAACACTCTGGTGTCCACCGCGCCGAGGATCTCCAGAGTCTTTTCATAGGTGAGGATCTCGTTTCCGTAGTTGAAGGCGTTGCACTGATCAAGGAGACTGAGTCCGTCGCGCATGGAGCCGTCGGCAGCGCCGGCGATGTAGCGAAGCGCCTTGTCCTCAACGCGGAGTTCTTCAGCGTCCGAGACCTCCCGCAGCCTCCCCTCGATCGTCTCCGTGGAGAGTCTTCCGTAATCGTACCTCTGGCAGCGGGACAAAATAGTGACCGGCAGCTTGTTGGGCTCTGTCGTCGCAAGGATAAAGATCGCATAGGACGGGGGCTCCTCCAGGGTCTTGAGCAGAGCGTTGAAAGCCGCCGTAGACAGCATGTGGACTTCGTCGATGATATAGACGCGGTATTTCCCCTGAGTGGGGGAATAGGCCACCTGGTCGATGATATTTCTGATATCGTCGACGCCGTTGTTGGAAGCCGCATCCATTTCCACTACATTCAGGCTCGCGTCCGCTCCGATCGCTCTGCATGAAGGACACTCGCAGCAGGGACTGCCGTCCTGCGGGTTCTCACAGTTCACGGCCTTGGCGAAGATCTTCGCGATCGTCGTCTTGCCCGTGCCCCTGGTTCCGCAGAAGAGATAGCTGTGAGCGATCCTCCCGGATACGATCTGGTTCCTGAGTGTCCTTACGATGACATCTCTGCCTCTCACATCCTCAAATGTGCGCGGCCTGTATTTTCTGTATAGTGCCAGATAGTGCTGATCTGCCATGTATAGATCCTTCCTTGCCTCTTTATTTTGCATGATCACTACCTATTATAACCAAAACACAGGAAAGGTGCACTGCCATTCGCAGCACACCTTTCCGAAACATTTCTTAAACAATAAGCTCTTTACGCGGATCAGTCGCCGAAACTGATGCCCACCATCTTCGCTTCTTTGATGATGCTCGACTTGGGATCCACAGTCTTAAGCTTGCCGGCAACCTCACTGAGCGGAACCTTGACCATCTCGCGGTTCTTATAGCCGACCATGTAGCCATATTCCTTCTTGAGGATCAGCTTGCCTGCCTCTGCGCCGACCCTTGTCGCGAATACGCGATCGTAGGGATCCGGAGCGCCGCCGCGCTGTGTGTGTCCGGGGACAGTCACGCGGACTTCGCGGCCCGTTGCCTTTGTGATCGCGTCAGCGATCTCATAGGAAACTGAAGGATATTTGTAATTAGCGAGTTTCTTCTTATATTCTTTCTTGGAGAGCTTGGCGTCCTCTTTGGAGATCGCGCCTTCCGCGACAACGATGATCGTGAAGCGGCTGCCGCCCTTGTCTCTCTCCTCGATAGCCTCGACAACCTTGTTGATGTCGTAGGGGATCTCAGGGAGCAGGATGATGTCCGCGCCGCCCGCGATGCCTGCGTTGAGAGGAAGCCATCCAACTTTGTGGCCCATGATCTCCACAATAAAGACGCGGCCATGGGAGCTCGCTGTCGTGTGAATGTCATCGATGCACTTTGTCGCGATATCAATTGCGCTCTGGAAGCCGAAGGTCATGTCCGTGCCCCACAGATCGTTGTCGATGGTCTTGGGAAGAGTGACTACATTGAGCCCTTCTTCACTGAGCAGGTTGGCCGTCTTGTGAGAGCCGTTGCCGCCGCCCATGACCAGACAGTCAAGCTGCAGTTTGTGATATGTCTGCTTCATTGCCGCCACTTTGTCGATTCCGTTCTCATCGGGCTCGCGGATCGTCTTGAAGGGAACGCGGCTTGTTCCGAGGATCGTGCCGCCTCTTGTAAGAATGCCCTTAAAATCCTGTCCCGTCAGAATGCGGAACTTGCCGTAGATCAGGCCCTTGTAGCCGTCTTCAAATCCGTAGAACTCCACAGGTTCCTTGGCGTTGTTGACGATGCATTTGAATACGCCGCGCATCGCGGCATTGAGCGCCTGGCAGTCGCCGCCGCTTGTCAGAAAACCGATTCTCAACATCTCCTGCTCCTCCTTGATCATTAATGATTTATAACATCTGTACCGGATTCCCTCTTCCGGCTGCTGCACAGAACCTATAGTGCGGATCCCCGCCTCCGTTTTGGCAGAAATCTACAATAATTCTATGTTTTGACACACTCTGATTATACACTTAATCCATAATTGTAACAAGGTACCTGCCGCTAAAGGCATCAAAAAACCTGCTGTTGTTAACAAACAGCAGGTTTACGCGCGGAGGACATGGGATTCGAACCCACGCGCCGGTATTAGCGGCCTATCGCATTTCGAGTGCGACCTCTTCGACCTCTTGAGTAATCCTCCATATCGCAATCCATTATATGGCAGGTTGCGGTTTAAAGGCAAGAAGAATTTATTTTTAAAGACTATATATTCGCTGGCATGATATACTGTAGAGAAGAATGCGCAAGGAGGAGATCCAATGCAAATAATTGATTTTTCTTTTATCGACGCCATAAGTTTCATGATATGGCTGATCGCGTCCTACGGTCTCTCGAAGATCTTCAGGAAGTTTAATATAGAGGGCTGGTGGGCCTTTATTCCCGGCGCCCGTATATACTGGCTCGGGCGCTGCGCGGACAGAGAGGAAGACGGCAAGATCGCCATGATCTTTGAGATCCTGACTTACCCGATCCTGCTTGCCGGGCAGCTCATCAATTACGACCTTCAAATTGCCAAATATCTGGCGCTTCTCAATATTTTCTTCGGGATCGTGTGTATGATCTACAAGGCGAGGATCTGTATAGATCTGTGCGGCGACCTGAAGGTGAACAAGAACTGGGCGTGGCTCTGGGTCTTTGCGGAGATCATTCCCTGCCTTGTATGGGCTTACAATGACAAGTACACGCCCAGCAAGACGCTTCTTCGCTATAACGGTCTTGACCCCATTCTCGACGACGACCTTCTTAGGTCCCTCGATGAAAATGTGGATACTGCAGATTCCGGTCTCGCGGTAAAGATCAAGGACCGCACGGTCCGCAATTTCCTGGACAAGCGCTATCTCCTGCGAGAGATCTTCATGAACGTGCCGGCCGGGCACATGGTCCTTCTGCTTGGCGGATCCGGCGCCGGCAAGACAACCTTTATCAACGCGGTGACCGGTTATGAAAAGGCGAACGCGGAGATTCTCCTGGACGGCATGAACGTCTATGACAAATATGACAAGATGAAATATTCGATCGGATTCGTTCCCCAGATGGATCTGATCCGCAGCAACGATACTGTTTACAGAACTCTCTACGACGCCGCTCTGCTGCGTCTTCCGGCAAGCACCACTTTCTCTGAGATCGGCAGCCGGGTAAATGAAGTCCTCGAGCAGTTCGGACTTTCCTCTGTCAAGGGAAGCCTCGTCGAGAAGCTTTCCGGCGGTCAGAGAAAGCGTCTGTCCATTGCTATGGAATACATTTCCGACCCTTATCTCTTCGTCCTGGATGAACCCGACTCCGGTCTGGACGGCGTCATAGCCAGAGATCTGATGCGCCGGCTGCGCGCCATCGCGAACCAGGGCAAAATAGTGATCGTCATCACGCATACCCCGGACCGCGTAGTCGATCTCTTTGACGACGTCATAGTACTCGCCAAGGATTCTAAGAGAACAGGCCGTCTTGCGTTTTACGGCAGTATCGATGAAGCGCGGGAGTTTTTCGGGCAAAATTCCATGGAGGGGATCCTTCGCCTGATCAACCAGAAAGATGAAGGAGGCGAGGGACGCTCCGACGAATTCGTCCTCAAATATGCGGAAAGGCAGGTGGATACCAAATGAAAAATGAAGCAAACTCCGGTGTTTCTTCCAATAATAGTTCTCCCCGCCGCTCCCCCTTCAAGCTTATGACAGGAGGACACCGCGGACGTCTTGCGCAGATCCCGATCTATCTGGGTAAGGATTTCCGCATGTTCATCTTCCAGAATGACTGGAAGGTCCTTCCCATGTCCGCTCTGATCGCCGCGCTGATCGCGCTGGTTGTAGGCCAGAATATGTACGTCACTATGGAGGGGCAGTTCCAGTGTTCCCTTGCGCTTACATGCGTCTGTATCTGGAACGGTTTCTTCAACTCCATCCAGTCGGTGTGCAGGGAGCGGCCTATTATCAAGAGAGAGCACAGATCCGGCATGCATATTTCATCCTATGTGATCGCGCACCTGATCTATCAGATGTTTCTGTGCGCCATGCAGGCCCTGATCACAGTAGCCGTCTGCAAGATCGTCGGCATAAAATTCCCCACGAAAGGCTTCATCACTCCCTGGTTCCTGCTTGATATCTGGATCACGATATTCCTGATCACTTATGCGTCGGACATCACATCACTGTTCATCTCATCCGTTGTGCACACCACAACTACAGCGATGACAGTCATGCCCTTCATGCTGATCTTCCAGCTGGTCTTCTCCGGAGGAGCCTTCACTCTCTCCGGGCCCGCCGCCTGGCTGACAAACCTGACTATCAGCAAGTACGGGCTTGTGGCGCTCTGCGCCCAGGGCGATTATAACTCCCTTAAGTCCGTCACTCTTTGGAATACGATCTTCAGGATCAGGGACAGCAGTCCTGAGCTCAAGGAAGCCCTCTATCAGATCGAAAAGGCCGGACAGCTCGAAGAGATCCTGGCCCGCAGCGGCGAAGCCATGCAGGAGGCAGCCTATACCATGTCCAAGGCCAATATTTATTCCTGCTGGGCCCATCTTGTGATGTTCGCCGTCATCTTCGCCGTTTTATCCATTATCGTCCTGGAGTTCATTGACAACGACCGCAGATAAGCGCATAGGCCGGAAAGGTACCGGATCATAATAGTATTGAGGAGGCAGCAGAATGTTAAAGGATTTTGTCAAACCCGTTGAGCCGGGTGAGGAAGAACTGAAAAAAGAACTTAAGGAAGCCCAGGAGAAACTGGCGTCTTATCAGATGGAGATCAAAAACGCTAAGCTTCCTGTAATAGTCATCTTCGAGGGCTGGGGCGCCGCAGGAAAAGGAAGCGTGATTGGCAGGGTCATCAAGAGCATCGATCCCCGCTTCTTCCGCGTCCGGACAATGACCTCCCCGACCGAAGAAGAAAAGCGCTATCCTTTCCTCCACAGGTATCTGCTCGAGATCCCGGAGGCCGGAAAATTCACATTTTTCGACACCTACTGGATGAACGAGGTGGTCACGCAGCATATGGAAGGCGAGCTGGATGAAAATCAGTACAAGCATCGCGTGCGCAGTATCAACACCGCCGAGCGCTCTCTCACCGACAACGGCTACCTGGTGATGAAGTTCTTCTTCCACATCAGCAAAAAAGAGCAGAAAAAGCGTCTGGACGACCTGATGGAGGACAAGAATACCCGTTGGAGAGTGAACGACGACGACCTGCACGAGAACAAGCATTACAAGGAGTATCTGGACGTATACGAGCAGTATCTCGAGGACACAGACCGCGCTGCGGCCCCCTGGTACATAATTGACGCCAGCAATAAGAAATGGGCTGAACTGCAGGTCCTGCGCTTCCTCAACCAGGGCATTGACACCGCCCTCAAAAACCATTCGCTCGCCGCGCCGATCCGCCAGAATATATTCCAGCTTAATCCAATTCCCAAGCTCTCTGAAGTGTCTCTGGATGACAAGACTATAAGCAAAGAGGAGTACGATAAAGAACTGGATAGTCTGCAGAAGGAACTGCGGGATCTGCACAATGAGCTCTACCGCAAGAAGATCCCGGTCATTATCGCCTATGAGGGATGGGACGCTGCCGGCAAGGGCGGCAATATCAAGAGGATCACCAGCGCTCTGGATCCCCGCGGCTATGAAGTACATCCCATCGCCAGCCCTGAACCCCACGAGAAGTCCAGGTACTTCCTTTGGCGGTTCTGGAACAGGCTTCCCAAGGACGGCCACATCGCGGTCTTTGACCGCACCTGGTACGGGCGCGTCATGGTGGAACGCATTGAAGGCTTCTGCAGCGAGAATGACTGGCAGCGCGCCTATAACGAAATTAACGAATTTGAAAAGGAACTGGCTGACTGGGGCGCCGTAATCATCAAATTCTGGGTGCAGATCGACAAAGACACACAGCTCGCGCGCTTCAACGACCGTCAGAACACTCCCGAAAAACAGTGGAAGATCACCGATGAGGACTGGCGCAACCGCGAGAAGTGGGATCAGTACGAGTCTGCCATCGACGAGATGCTCCAAAAGACTAACACCACTTTCGGGCCGTGGTATATTTTGGAATCCAACGACAAGAAATACGCCCGTATCAAAGCCCTTAAGATCGTCGTAGAGGCGCTTAAAAAGGCTTGCAAAGAAAAAGCGTGAAGTCTTTGACCACAGAGATATACTGCAATATACTGTAATTGTAGTTATTTGTTCAGACGAAAAACGGCTCTGTGAGCCATCCGGTCCGAAGGGAGGAACTTTATGAAAAACAAACTCAGACTGACCGCGATACTGGTCGCGGTCGCAATGCTGTCCGTCTCTGCACTCATTGGATGCGGCGGCAGCGTCTCAGACAACAAGAAAGAGACCGGAGAAACTGCGTCAATGCAGGAAGAGCAGACTCAATCCGAAGCCCCGGCGGTGGCAGAAGCCGCAAAGGAAGAAACCGCAGCAGCTGAAACACCGAAGTCAGATACTCCTACTGCGGAAGATGCAAAGGCTTATGTCAAAGCAGTCTTGGATATCATATGTACCGGTGATTATGATCACTCGATCAAGCTCTCAGACATTGAAGAGGGAAAAGAATCTGAATTGCGAGATCAGTCGATTCAGAATGCCATCGACGTAATCGCAAGTGGCTCCGGCTTGAATGAAGAAGTTAAGGCTGACTTCACCGACGCTATGCACGAAGCCTTTTCAAAGACCAAATATACTGTCGGAGATGCAGTACCCACTGAAGACGGCGGATATGATGTCACCGTCACCGTTGAGCCGCTGAAACTTTATGCAGGCACCAGAGCTAAATTGCCTCAAAAGATTAACGCAGATGACGCCGCTGGGTTGAACGAAGAAGAGCTCAACAACTTGATCTTTAGCACAAGTGCGGAGATCATCCGTGAAAATATGGAAGCCCCCCAATACGACGAGCCTCAGGATATCGTTATTCACTATGGCATTTTGGACAAAGAGAACAATCTTTGGGGAGTCAGCGAAGAAGAGGCCGAAAAAATCGCAATGATTCTGTTCTCCGAAGACATGGAATGATCCATCACACAAGTACATATTTCAGAGACAGCCGGATTCACGAAAGAACCCGGCTGTCTTTTCTTTCTTCCAAATCTTTATATCATCTTTATACCTTTCCTAATACCCTTATCCCTGTTTTATGTCATTGACTGTAAACTGAATAAACATAAAAGGACCGATCTACACAGAGGAGGCATCTATGCGAATCACTAAACTGCTGAGGATCTCTTCTTTCCAGATCATAATAGGAAGTTTTCTGGCCGTAATACTGACAGGCACATTTCTGCTGATGCTGCCCGTCTCTTCTGCGGAAGGTGCTGCGACTCCGTTTTGGGACGCTCTTTTTACCTCAACGTCCGCAGTCTGCGTCACAGGCCTGGTAGTACACGATACATTCCGCTACTGGTCTCTTTTTGGCCAGCTTTGTATACTGCTCCTGATCCAAATCGGAGGTCTGGGAACGATCACGCTCGCCACCGTTGTCACTATGCTGGCAGGGCGCAAGATCAGTCTGTTTCAGCGAAGCATCATGAAAGATGCGGTATCCGCTGATCAGATCGGCGGCATTGTCCGCTACACATTATTTATTCTGTCGGGTACCCTGGCAGTGGAGTTTCTGGGAGTTATCACTCTCTTCCCCATTTTCTTCCGGAAGTATTCACTGTCCAGGAGTATTCTATATTCCGTTTTCCATTCTGTATCAGCATTCTGCAACGCAGGATTTGATCTGATGGGAAAGGATCAGCCGTTTTCCTCTCTCACCGGATATGCGGGAAGTATTCCGGTCAACCTCACGATCATGACACTTATAGTGGTGGGCGGCCTCGGTTTCAGGACCTGGAGTGATATTGGAAAGAACAGGACACACCTTCACAAATACCCCCTGCAGACCAAACTGATCCTGACCACAACGGCGATCCTGATCTTTGTTCCCGCTGTTTTATTTTTCATCATTGAATACCAGGGCTATCCTCTTAAAGAAAGGATCCTGGCCTCTCTGTTTCAGTCCGTGACTACCAGAACTGCCGGATTCAACACCACGGACTACAACAATTTTACAGACGCCGGCAAATTCCTGAGCATTGTGCTGATGCTGATCGGCGGATCTCCCGGATCCACAGCCGGCGGCATGAAGACCACAACTATTGCGGTCCTCCTCCTGAACGCAAACGGAACTTTCCGCCACAGGGACGAAGCCTCCGCCTTTTCCCGAAGGATCAGCGACCAGACGGTCAAAATAGCGGCGACCATCTTCGCTCTCTATCTGACCCTGTTCACTGTCAGTTCCATGATCATCAGCCTTGTGGAATCCCTCCCCCTGCTTACTTGCATGTTTGAGGCGGCTTCCGCGATCGGAACAGTAGGGCTGACCCTCGGGATCACCCCTAAGCTGGGGCTTATCTCCCGGGGAATACTGATCTTTTTGATGTATTTTGGCAGAGTCGGAGGATTGACCCTGATCTACGCAGCCGTTCCTTCCCGCAGGATGCGCAACCAGCGCCTGCCTCTTGAGAACATCACTGTAGGCTGAGACCGCATTTCTGCGGCCCCGCGCAATCAGTTCTGCTGATTCGCGGAAAGCTATATTGTGGAGGTATTATCGATGAAAACAGTTTTACTTATAGGACTTGGAAGATTCGGAAGGCATTGCGCCAGAAAACTCAGCGAGCTGGGACATCAGGTCATGGCCATTGATGTCCGCGAGGACCGGGTTGATGCCGTCCTTCCCTTTGTAACGGACGGCCTCATTGGCAACAGCACACGCTCGGATTTTATGAAAACTCTGGGCGTACGCAATTATGATGTCTGTATTGTCGCGATTGGCGACGACTTCCAGAGCTCTCTGGAGACCACGGCGCTTTTAAAGGACCTGGGCGCGCAGCATGTAGTGGCAAGAGCCGCAAGAGATGTCCATGCGCGGTTCCTTGCAAGAAACGGCGCCGATGAGGTGATCTATCCCGAAAGACAACTTGCCGAATGGACCGCAATACGATATAGTTCAAACCATATTTTAGACTACACTCCTCTCAGCGAGGAATATGCAGTCTATGAGATCTCGATCCCCGACAACTGGATAGGAAAGTCTCTGGTATCCCTGGATCTGCGGCGCAAGCACAAGATCAACGTCTTCGCCATCAAACAGGGTGAACTTCTGATCACCGACATCAACCCCGATGCCCCTCTTCGAAACAACCAGACTCTCCTGGTCATAGGAAAAAATAAGGACATCGATAAATGTTTGAACTAAAAAACACGGATTCAAACTTCAGTGATCTTCGCCGCATAGCGGCGTCGCTCATTCCCCGGAACGCTAGAAGCAGCAGAAACCTGGCCCTCGATTTTTTGATCTGTAATGCCGTACTCGTAGTCTGTACGCTCATCGGCATTCTCTTTCGATGGTTCGGTTTCTCGGACGCGACGATCATCTCCGTCTATATTTTGGGAGTGCTGCTCTCCGCAGTGCTGGTCACCGGCTATTTAATAAATTTCATTGTTTCCTTCGAAGCGATGATCGTGTTCAATTTCTTCTTTACAGAACCGCTGTTCACACTGCACGCCTACGACGCGGAATACCCGGTCACCTTTGTAGTAATGCTGATCGTCTCTCTTATCGCAGGCTCGATCGCGGCAAGGCTCAAGGCAAGCGCTGTACAGTCCGACCTGATGTACGCGCGCACAAAGCTTCTGTCTGACACCGCGAGCCAGCTTCACAAGCTGAGCGATTACAATGAGATCCTCAGCACAACCGGCGGGCAGCTCACCAAGCTCACTAACAAGCCGGTACATCTGTATGACAGGAACAGGGGCCCCGAAACCTGTTTGCTCTTTTCTCCCGGAGAAACCGCTCCGAAGGAGATCCCGACGGACAATAAGAGCCTGGCTGCCGTCAAATGGGTCTTTTTAAAAAATGAACGGGCGGGAAACGGTACTACGATGTTTCCGTCACGCCCCCTTCGCTTTCTTCCGGTGAGCAGCAACGATCACGTATACGCCGTAGCCGGATATGATCCCGTGGAAGAACAGGCAGATCCTATGGATCCTACCGGGCAGCCCGGGCAGTTCGACCATTCGCTGATCGTATCGATCCTCGGCGAATGCTCCATGTCCCTCGAAAAAGAGCGGATTCAGAGGGAGAAGGAAGAAACGGAGCTCAGACGCAGAAATGAGAGATTAAGAGCCGATCTCCTGCGCTCCATATCCCACGATCTGCGCACGCCGCTGACTTCCATATCCGGAAACGCCAGCAATCTTCTCAGCTCGGGCGACAACTTCGAGGAAGAGACACGGCATAGGCTCTATGCGGATATTTACGACGACTCTGTCTGGCTGATCAGCCTGGTGGAGAACCTTCTGGCTGTCAGCCGCATCGAGGACGGCACCATGAAGCTCCACCGCAAACTGGAGCTCCTTGATGACATAATATCGGAAGCGCTGCTGCACATAGACAGAAGGGCCTCCCAGTATACGATCATCGCGGAGCCCTCCGAAGAGACGATCCTGATCGAAGTGGACGGACGCCTGATCGTGCAGGTTCTCATAAACCTTATCAACAACGCGATCCAGTACACTCCCCCGGGCTCCACGATCCGGATCAGCAGCGTTAACATGGGCGACTGCGCCAAAGTTATCGTAGCAGACGACGGGCCGGGAATCCCGGATTCAGAGAAAGACAGCGTATTCACGATGTTCTACAGCGGGAGCAAAAAAGTGACGGATTCCAAGCGCAGTCTCGGCCTTGGACTCGCCCTGTGCCGGTCCATCATAAGGGCGCACGGCTGCGAGATCATGCTGGACGAAAACATCCCACACGGATGTGTATTTTCCTTTACTCTGCCCATGAAGGAGGTGACACTGCATGAATAAATTTGTGGTCCTGGTTGTAGAGGACGATAAGCTGATCCTGAATCTGATGACTACAACTCTCGGTATTCACAACTATAAGTATCTGACCGCAGCTTCAGCCTCTGACGCTCTCCTGCAGATCACATCCCACAACCCTGACGTCATCTTCCTTGACCTTGGACTGCCGGATATGGACGGCGTGGACCTGATCCGCAAGATCCGCACCTGGTCCGCTGTTCCGATCATCGTCATCAGCGCGCGGAGCGAGGACACTGACAAGATCGAGGCCCTGGACGCGGGAGCAGACGATTACCTGACAAAACCCTTCTCCGTGGATGAACTTCTGGCAAGGCTGCGGGTCACCCAGAGACGTCTTGCCGCCGCTTCCCAGGCCAATATGAACTCCCATATCTTCGAAAACGGAGATCTGAAGGTAGATTTTGCCGCGGGAACCGCTTACATGAACGGAGAGGAACTGGCTCTCACTCCCATTGAGTACAAACTGCTGTGCCTGTTCTGCAAGAATATTGGCAAAACACTTACTCACACCTACCTGACAGACGCCATCTGGGGCAATACTTTTGACAGCGATCTCGCTTCCCTCAGAGTCTTCATGGCGTCCCTCAGGAAAAAAATAGAAAAAGACACCACACATCCTCAGTACATTCAGACCAGAATCGGCGTCGGATACAGAATGAACAGGCTCTGAGCGGCCTATACCGCCGGATGCCCCCACAACCTTGTAAGGAGGACCCCATGCGCGAACTGTTTTTATTCCTGTTTTTTATTCTTGATGCTTCTGTTGTCGGCTTCATGCTGTGGAATATCTGAAAAATATGGATTTTATTCCAAAACTGTTATATGATTGAGAGACTGACTGGATTTTAAGGAGGCTAACAGTTTTGGAACAGAATAATCGTGGTTCATTTACAGGTAAGCTTGGATTTGTCCTTTCCGCTGCCGGCGCGTCCGTCGGTCTGGGCAATATCTGGAGATTTCCTTATCTGGCTGCTAAATATGGCGGCGGCGCTTTTCTACTTGTTTACATCATCCTTGCCCTCACATTTGGCTACACGATGATCATCGCCGAGACGGCGATCGGACGCTCTTCGCAGAAAAGTCCTGTGGGCGCGTTCAAGTTTTTCAGTGATTCCCCCTGGGCGAAGGCGGGCGGCTGGATCAACGCGATCGTTCCGATACTGATCTGCCCCTACTATTCCGTCATCGGCGGCTGGGTATGCAAATATCTCTTTGCGTTCCTCACTACTGATATGAATGCGATCGCTACAGACACATTCTTCACGGACTTCATCACAAACAGCGCTTCCGCTGAACTCTGGTTCTGCGTCTTCGTAGCCCTCAACCTTGTGATCATCTATATGGGCGTGGAAAACGGAATTGAGCGTGTTTCCAAGTTCATGATGCCGATCCTTCTGGTACTGGCACTTGTCATAAGCGCCTACTCGATCACCCGTCCCGGCGCGATGGCGGGCGTCTCCTACATGCTGATCCCTCACCTTGAGAACTTCTCCTGGATGACCGTGGTCTCCGCAATGGGCCAGATGTTTTACTCGCTGTCCATCGCCATGGGTATCCTGATCACCTTCGGATCCTATATGAAGAAGGAAGTCAGCATCGAGGACTCCACCGTTCAGGTCGAGATCTTTGACACGGGCGTCGCTATTTTGGCCGGCATGATGATCATCCCCGCTGTATTCGCATTTTCGGGCGGTGATCCTGAGCAGCTGGGCGCAGGTCCCTCTCTCATGTTCATCACAATGCCCAAGATCTTCGCAAGCATGGGAATCGGCCGCATTATAGGCGTACTGTTCTTCACACTGGTGCTGTTCGCGGCACTCACGAGTTCCATCGCGCTGACTGAAGCGGCTGTCTCCACTATCTGTGATGAGTTTAAATGGAGCCGCACAGTGTGCACTACTGCCATGGCCGTGGTCATGCTCGCTCTGGGAACGCTCTCCTGCCTCGGCTACGGACCGCTTTCCTTTATCACCATCATCGGAATGCCTTTCCTGGACTTCTTCGATTTCCTGACCAATTCCGTGATGATGCCCATTGCGGCCTTCGCGATCTGCGTGCTCGTCACCAAATGCATAGGGATTTCCCGTATCGAGCAGGAAGTGGAAATGGACGGACATCCCTTCCGCCGCAAGAAGGTCTTCAGTGTCGTGATCAGGTATATAGCGCCTGTATTCGTACTGATCATTCTGCTGAGTTCAATTGCGAATGCGTTTGGATTGATCTCGCTGTGACATTAGCAAATTAGTTATATAAGGGGCGTGCCGCCATTGGCGGCATGCCCCTTTTGCTTGGCGCTCATTTGGGCGTTTTAATCTTGCTTTCCATCGGATTCAGATGAAGTCATATTGGGATGGGGCTTGTTTTGGCGTTTTAAGGCTTACTCTCCATCGGATTCGACTAAAGGTCATATGTGGATGGAGCGTTTATGCTAAACAGGCATTTCATGCTCCATCGGAATTGACGACAAGCCAAAATGGTTGGAAAACTTGTCCCAACAAGTCTGCCCAACCAGCCAATGTAACTTTAAAAGGGGCATGCCGCCAAGCGTAGGCTTTAAACCTTCACGCTTAATGCGTCATGCCCCTTTTTGTGGCTCACAATTCATATCACATCTGTATCTCCACATCCGCCACTCTCATAGTAGACTTCCTGTGGGATACGAGCAGTACAGTTTTTCCCTTCGCCTCATCCCGAAGCGCCTTGAGAATGACCGCCTCATTGAGGCTGTCAAGATTGCTGGTCGGCTCGTCCAGCAGCATGAAGGGCGCGTCGTGCAGGAATGCTCTGGCAAGTCCGATCCGCTGGCGCTCTCCGCCTGACAGTGTGTCGCCGAGCTCGCCGACATCTGTTTCGTAGCCGTCGGGCAGCGTCATGATCCAGTCGTGCAGAGAAGCTTTGCGGCAGGCCGCTTCCACCTCCTCTTTCGTCGCATCAAGTTTCCCGATCCGGATATTGCCCGCAATAGTATCCTTGAACATCTGCGTATCCTGAGTCATGTAACTCTCCATGTCTCGCAGATTAGACGTGTTAATCTCGCTAAGATCAATATCCCTGTAAGCGGCAGCCTCAGAATCCTTGGGAATATCTACAATGCCGATCCTGCCCTTATTCACAGCCCAGAACCGCATAAGGAGTTTGAGCAGCGTCGACTTTCCGCAACCGCTCTCGCCCACGATCCCGATGATCTGGTTTTCATGGATACTCAGGGAGAAGTTTCTCAGCACCGGTGTGCTGCCATAGCCGAAGGAGACCTTGCGGCACTCCGCTCCGTGGAATCCGACTTCCGGTTTTCCCGTGATCTCTTCTGTCTCAGGCTCTTCGTCGAGGATCGCAAGTACACGCGCACCGGAGGCGACTGTATTTTGCAGAGTCGTTCCCAGGCTCGCCAGTGCCGAAACCGGACCAAAAGAGGAAAGGAGCGCCAGTACCGGGATCAGAAAGCCGTCAAAACCCACCTTTCCGGTCGTGTAGAGCCACCCGGCGCAGACTGTCATCAGCACATCAAATACCAGTATAAAGGTATTGGCGATCGCCAGGTTAAGGCCAGTCAAGCGGTTCAGCGAATTCTGGTGCCACAGAAGGACTTTGGATTGCTTGTGCATGGCAGCCATACGGCTGCGGCTGCTGTCATACTGGATCGTCTCATCGAGACCGCGGATATTCTCCAGAACGCAGGAGGCGAGGTCCGCGGAGTGCTTGCGCACTTTCTCTCCCATGCTGCCGCTGATCCCGGAGATAATAAGAGGAACAACAATGCCGACACACAGATAGGCGGCCAGAGCCAGAAGCCCCAGGCCTGTATGGAATGTGCCGATATAGACACACATGATCGTCGAGGTCACAAGCGCGATGCAGATCGGCGAGATCGTATGCGCGTAGAACACCTCAAGAAGCTCCACGTCGGAAGTGATCAGGGCGACAAGGTCTCCCTTGTCCTTTCCCTCGAGTTTGGCCGGGCAGAGTCTTCTGAGCGCGCCGAACACTTTGTCCCTCACGAGCGCGAGCAGAGTAAAGGCAATATAGTGATTGAGACGCTGCTCCGCGAACCGGAGGACCGCCCTTAAAAGCGCAAGGACAGGAAGGAGGATCCAAATAGTTCTGATCGGGATCGGGACGTCCAGGCCGAGCCCGCTCAGGATCGCGTATCCTCCGAGGATCGGAATGAACTGGACAGCCAGGAATGCAAGAGTTCCGGCCACTACTGCCAGGATCATATAACTGGTCAGTGGTTTGACCACTCCGAGCATTCTCAAGAGAGTACCTATCTTGGAGGGTTTGCGCTTTTTTGTTCTCTTACTCATGCTGACTCCCCTCCTTTCCAATCTGTCCCGTACTTCCGACGCGCCCGGTATTGCCGATCCTGCCGGTGGCTCCAAGATCCCCTGTCGCGGCGATCTTCTCGATCTCTCCGGTCAGCCATTCCTCGCCTGAGTCTTCATCTCTTCCCAGTCGCTCAAGCTTCTGCTGCGTCCTCCACAGGGCGGAGTATGTGCCGGCCCACTTCATCAGTTCTCTGTGCGTGCCGCTCTCCGCTATTTTGCCCTTGTCTATTACGAAAATGCGGTCAGCGTCACGTGTATTCACAAGGCGGTGCGAGATCAGGATGATAGTCTTCTGCCCTCTCATCTTGCGGATGCGGTCAAGGATGATCTTCTCGCTCTCCACATCGATGTTGCTGGTCGCCTCGTCGAAAATATAGACCGGGCTGTCATGCAGAAGAGCCCTTGCAAGGGCAAGCCTCTGTCTCTGACCGCCGGAAAGGTTCTGGCCGTTCTCGGTCAGCTGTGTGTCCAGGCCGTCCGCTCCTTTAAGGAACTCATCCATTCTGCACTCTGCCAGGACTTTCCAGAGCCTGTCGTCGTCTGCCTTTGGATCTCCCATCAAAAGATTGTCCCTGACAGTCCCCTTGAACAGATAAGAACTGCTGCCGATATATGTGATCCCCCTCATACGGCTCTCTTCCGAGCACTCCGAAAGGTGATCTGGGCCGATCATGATCGTGCCGCTCTCCACGGTATTGCGCCCGATGAGAAGAGACGCGATGGTGGATTTGCCGCTGCCGCTCTCCCCCACAATGCCCGTAAAACTGTTCTTAGGGATCTGCATGTTGATCTTGTGCAGGACTTCCCTCTCTCCGTCGTAGGAGAAGCTGACGCTCTTAAGCAGGAAATTGCCGCCGTTTTTCGGGAACTCGCCGGTCTTCGCTTCCGGCTCTTCCAGTTCCAGGAATTTGAAGATCCTGTCGCTGGCCGCCATACCGTTCATTGCCACGTGGAAGTAGCTGCCGAGCCTTCTCATGGGAAGGAAGAAATCCGCTGACAGAAGGATCATGAACAGGCAGGGCGCCAGTTCGAGAGTCCCCGCCACGAAGGAGTGTGTCGCCAGTACGATGCCGAACGCCGCGCCTCCATAGGCGAGAAGGTCCATGATAATGATGGAGTTGAGCTGCATCGTCAGGACTTTCATAGTCACGACGCGGAAATGCTCAGATTCCTTATTCATCTGCTCATGCTTATAGCCGTCCGCCTGATAGATCTTAAGGGTGGTCATTCCCTGCAGGTTCTCGAGAAAAGTGCTGCCGAGTTTCGTGTACTGGTCCCAATATTTTGCCAGGATCTTCTTGGCGATCTTCTGCACCATCATGATCGTGCCCGGGATCAGCGGGACGCACAGGAGCAGGATCAGGCCGGTCTGCAGGCTTCCCGCCGCCGTAAAGAGAATAAACAAGGTCACCGGCGCGATAAAAGCGTAGAAGAACTGGGGTACATATTGGCCAAAATAGCTCTCCAGCTGGTCTACTCCCTCCACCGATTCCTGTACGATCTCCGCGGTGGTCGCCTTCTCCCTGTAGCTCATGCCGAGCCTTAACAGCTTTTTATAGATAAGGTCACGAAGCTTGCGCTTCACGGTGCGGGACGCCAGATAGCTCATCCGCACCGCGTATCTCGCCGCAAAGAAACGGATCACTATGGTAATTGCAATGACTATTATGGCCGGCGCCGCGTTCTGCGGCGTCAGTTCGCCCCGGTAAAGCTTCTCCGCCGAGACGGCGATGAGACCGATCATCACGGCGTTCATGCAGAGCTCGATCCATTGCAGGATGACATTTCCCACAATGTATTTTTTGCTCTCCGGGCACAGGGCCGTCAGTCGTTTGTCAAACATGTAAAGATTCCTCCGATTCCGCTCCCTTTACGCCCTCGTCTCTTCGGCAGGCTCATAAGCCGGCATCAGCTGGAGCTTGTGGAGGTTGATCCTGTGCAGGCGGTCGATCTTCGCCTTGATCGTCTCGTCCTCACACTCGCCGGTGAGCACGTATTTGTCCAGCATGGCGTATGTGAATCCGAGCTTCTGCTCGTCGTCCTGTCCGCTGAGTCCGTCGGACGGCGTCTTGTGCACGAGGTCGTAAGGAAGGCCCAGCGTATCGCCGATCTGCCTCACTTCATGCACCAGCAGGTGGGAAAGGGGGCTGAAATCGCCGGCAGCGTCGCCGTATTTGGTGGAATAGCCGACATAGTCCTCGGAAGCGTTGCAGGTATTGACGACTCTCGCTCCGCCGGGCAGCATCTGTCCCACCGCGTAAAGCGTAGACATCCTGAGCCTGGGCGGGAGGTTGATCTCAGTGTCTCTGGTGATCCCGTCTGTGCCGCTCAGCGCAAGGAGATCTTTGTTCGATGTCAGCATCTCTTTCATGGCCTGGAAGGCGCCGCCGATGTTGAGCTCCACATAAGGGATCCCGAGGAATTCCACGAGCTTAACGGAGTCGGAGATATCGCTCTGCACGCCGTTGGGCATCAGAACGCCGACCACTCTGTCTTTGCCGAGGGCTTCCGCGCACAGCGCTGCCGCAATACTGGAATCCTTTCCGCCGGAAATGCCGATCACAGCCTTGCATCCCTTCCCGTTCTGTTCAAAATATTCCCTAATCCACTCCACAATTTCGTTTTTGGTCTTGACCGGATCCTTGAGCATGATTCTGTGCCTCCTGTTTTATTTCATTCAATTCTTTTTCCGTGTATACCAAAAGTTCCAACTGTCTGTATAATAGCATTAATGAAAAGATTTGAAAATCGGATGTGCGAATCCGGATACAGAAAGGAGCCCCCCTATGGCCGACTTCAGTGACCTGTTAGAATCCTATTATGAGGAGATAGATCCCGATAAGAGGAAGAAGATTCTGGACGATTATCTTGCCGCCGGCGACAGCGATCCGGCCGCCGCCTACCGCAAAGCGCTATATGAATACCGCTTCGTTGATCCCGCGGATCCCCAGAGGAAACTGGACCGCTTCATGCTCGCGTTCCTGGATTTTCTCTATCTGTACAGAAGCAGCCGTGTCCTTCCCGGCAGGTATGTGAAAGAAGTGGAAGCAACGATCGGAGCCCTCGAACTCGACGAGAGAGTCCACACGGATCCTCTGTTTGCTGAAGCCTTTAGCCTGGAGGTACGAAACGCGGCAAGGCGATATTTTGATACCTGCAAGACGGACGGCTACCACAGAAAATTCTTCGGCATCGCCGCTTCCAAGCCCGAGGAGAAGGAAAAACAGCGCTGTATCGATGTCTGGCGCATGTCCTACGGCCTTGCGGAGCGCCTGGACCTCGAAGAAGAGATGGATCTCTTCTGCAGGGCGCTGAGCGAAGCTTACAGGCTCTCGAGAGTCGACGGACTCACTCTGACGGAGGCGTACCGCTCTTATAAGTGATACACGGAAACGCTCTGATTTGTTGTATAATGAAATGTCACTGTTTGGCTGACGAAAATTCACTGATCCTGGAGGAAACCGGATGAAAACGCCGCTGATCTCTGTTGTGCTCCCGATTTACAATATAGAATCTTATCTGGACCGCTGTATGAAAGCGGTGCTGAACCAGACTTACAGTAATCTTGAGATCCTCATGGTCGACGACGGTTCGCCTGACAACTGCCCGCAGATCTGCGACCGCTATGCGGAGCAGGACTCCCGCGTCAGAGCTCTCCACAAGGAGAACGGCGGCCTCTCCGACGCCCGCAATTACGGCATCGCCCGCGCGCGCGGCGAATACATCACCTGCATCGATCCCGACGACTACGTGGATCCCGACTATGTCGAATATCTCTACAGGCTGATCGACAAGTACGAAACCAGAATGTCCATCTGCCAGCATGTCACGGAATACGACAATGGCACCGTAAAGGACCACGGCTCTTCGGGCGACGAACTGATGGACATCGAGACCTGCCTGCGCAGAATGCTCTATCACAATGTGATCGACACTTCCGCCTGGGCCAAGCTCTACCACCGCAGCCTTTTCGACACAGTATGCTATCCTGTGGGAAAGATCTTCGAGGATATCGGCACGACCTACGCCCTGATGATGCAGTGCGACACCGGCATAGCCGTCGGCTACGAGTCAAAATATCACTACATGTACCACATGAACTCCATCGTCAACAGCAGTTTCTCGCCCCGCAAACTTGATCTTCTGGAGATGACCGACAAGATGGGCCATGAGGTCATTAAGGCCTACCCTTCCCTCAGACAGGCAGTCCTTCGCCGGCGCGTCTACGCACGCTTCAGCACGCTCAACCAGATGCTGGGAACCGATGACTACAAGAAGGAGCGCGAGAAGATCATCCGTTTTATCCTGCACCACAAAAAGAGAATCCTGAAGGACCCTCACGCGCCCAGGCGCGACAAGATCGCGATCCGGCTTCTGTCCGTGAGCTACGGCTTGTATAAGGCCTTCTGGAGGACTTACCAGGGGGCGATATTTAAGAAGAATTAAGCCCTTAGAATTATGGAGGGGCATATCAGAGGATTTCATTCCTTGATATGCCCCTCTTTATTATTTGTTGCTCTTTTTGATTCCTTGGCCTGTTGGTGCAGAGTTTTACTGCCGCTTAAGTGCCCTTTGAAGTACCTTAGGGGCACTCGAGCGGCAATTTCTTTCATTTTCCTTCTTTTTGCCCTTTTAGTGCCCTTTGAGATTCTTCAGCGGCACTCAAACGGCAATCTCTTTCATTTTCCTTCTTTCTGCCTTTTCAGTGCCCTTTGAGATTCTTTAGGGGCACTTAAACGGCAATTTCTTTCATTTTCCTTCTTTCTGCCTTTTCAGTGCCCTTTGAGATTCTTTAGGGGCACTCAAACGGCAAACCATTCTCTTTTCCTTCTTTTTGCCCTTTTAGTGCCCTTTGAGATTCTTTAGGGGCACTTAAACGGCAATTTCTTTCATTTTCCTTCTTTTTGCCGTTTCAGTGCCCTTTAAGATTCTTCAGCGGCACTCAAACGGCAGAAATTAAGGTGCTGTGGCAGTTTCCATCCGATTTGATCAGGTCAAAAAAAGGATGTAGTTCTTTAAGGCATTCTTGTATAAACCCTCCATCGGACTTGATTAAGTTCCAAAAAGGATGGAGCCTTTTTCGTCGTTCTTGCATGAACCCTCCATCGGACCAGATGAAAAGTCAAATAAGTTGGAGTAATATGTGGTAAGAAATTCTTCACAGACCATCGGATATGGCAATAAAGCGGAATGGTTGTAGAAGTTGTGTCAGAGTGTCGTTTCGAGCCCCATCGGATTTTGGCAGCAGGCCAGAGTGGATGGAGAGTTCATGCAGGACTGGTATTTTTCCCTCCATCCATTTTCTGATGTTCTTAAGTTTGATGGAGTCTTTTCGCTTAAGATGTATAATCGCTCCATCGATTCTATAAGAATTTCTGAAAGGATGGTCTCCACACTACCAGGTCTTTTTAAAGCATGAATTTGACCCAAAAAGAGAGCGCCGCCCCTGCTGATTAATCAGCAAGATGCGACACCCTCTTCGATTTGCCCCAAATACGTTGTCTTAATTCAAATACAATGTCTTAATTCAAATACGTTGTCTTAATTACCGTAACTGCTGCAAAACATACGGATCCTTTATCTTCTGGTCCTCCGCCAGCAGCAGGATCTTGGACAGGATTTCTGCCGTCTTGGGATCTTCGTCGATGAATGGCAGGAAGATCTTCCCTCTCTGCTGGGAGTGGACCGGCAGGATATTTACCATTCCGCCGCTCTCCTTGTGGATCACACCACTGCCAAGCTGAATGTTGTAGTTCCCCATTGTTCCCTTTATGAACGCGTGCGTTCCTTCGAAGGTCACATTTGTGAGTCCGAAGAGTTCCATGTTGAACTCGAAGATCGCCTTGCGCATCTCGATCGTGGAGTGGCTGGTCTCCGGATCTACGCCGCCCGCGTGGGCCACACTTACCGCAAGATCCACATCACGCATGACTTCTGAGTAGAGGATATCCGGTACTTCGGAGAGTTTCTTCTGCTTGTAAGTCTTTCTGTCATAGAAAGAGACATATTCAAGTGTAGGGCACTCAGTATCGGCCGGCGAGAACCAGTCTGCCAAAGCATAGATCGTCGCAGCAATGTTCTGTTTGAAGAAAATCTTCTGCAGGCCTTCGTCGTAGTCCGCCACCCATCTGCGTCCGCGAAGCGCTGCCACTGTCTTCTTGGGCTGGATCTGATAGCCTGCAAACAACCTGGAATCAAGGGCGTCCTTTTCCTCTTCCAACTTGGGATAGAATTCTCTGAACACCTGCTTGAAGGGCTGCTTTGTGCCATTCGCCTGCTGCTTTTCGAAGAAAAGTCTCTGATACTTCGGCAGTACGCCGAGCCTGTAGAGTGTGATAGGATGAGCCACAAGAAGCTTCGTATCCTCTGCAAGCGCAGGATCTATAGCCGCAAGTTCCTCTAAAGTGCCGACCAGCGTGTTTGAAGAACTGCCCGCACTGTCAGCGGCCTCAGAGGTGTTCGCTTCCGGCGCACCTGCCGCAACGCCAGTCGTTCCCGAAGCTGTCTCAACCGAGACTGCTGCCGAAGCCCCCACAAACACCAATCTCCCGAGAATTCCCGCAGTTACAGGATTCCGGCACAGCTGCTGCAGCTCGCCATAGCTGTATGCGTCCTCCTCTTCCATCGCCCGCTCGAACATCGCCGCGCAGCGCGAATACTGGTTCTTGAGCTTTGAGGCGAACTCTTTCACGTCGTTAAAAGTCTCGTCTTTCTTGAGCGCCGCGGGTACGGATTTGACTGCCTTGCCCTTCTTAAAGAGTTTCAATTCTGACTTTCCGTCCGCGTCCACGAGGATCTGCGCAACGTAGTCGCCGATCGCAATGCCGTCAAAATATTGCTGGTTCGACGTCACAAGCTCCGTCTCCATGGCGAGCGTCAGCCGCAGTTCATCCGCGTAGCCCGCCGTGGTCGCCATATTCTTCATAGCGTACTGCACGCACTGGGCCTCGCTGGCCCTTCTCTGCGCGCCGAACTGTTTGCTCTCCTTAAGGAATTTCTGCAGGAATTCGTAGCGGTGCAGAGAATCCTGTCTGTCCTTCATCGGGATCAGACCGTAGCTCATAAGAAGATCCTTGTTGCGCTTATCCGCGATGGTCTTCTCGAGTTCGTCGCGGTCCACTTTGCCGGTGGCGGCGTCTGCGTACTTGCGCGCGCGGGTGTGCTTGCTGCCGTCCGCGATATATTTTGCCGCCTTGTAGAGCTTCGAGAAATTCTTCTCGCCCAGTTTCTCATACACTTCGAAGAACCAGTTCGTGTCGAAGCACCCGTTATTGAGTTCTTCAGGCGACAGAGGCGTGTATCTGGCGATCACAGCTTTCTTGCGGTCGTCAAACCGCTCGTTCATGTGCGCCATGAAGTAATAGCAGCCGCTCTTAAAGCCGTCGATCCCCAGCACTTCTTCGGCCAGGTCCAGCCACTGGGGCGCGTACATCGCGACCTCGATCAGGCGGTCTGTGCTGACTTTGTTCGCTTTGACAGCCTTTTTCAGGTCAGCCGCCGTCTCTGAGTCAGCCGGCCAGCAGACCTTCAGCAGATGCGAAAGGCTCTCCTTCTTGCTCGTTCCGCCGTTATATGAGTAATAGGTGTTCCTGTCCAGAGGGTCAGATCCCATCGCGCGCAGGATTTCCATAAGGCGCGGGATGCCCTCGATCCGGGAGATGCGGCTGACCGCGTCCGAGAAGACTGTAGGAGTGTCGCCGCGCTTGAGTTCCACGTTCAGGATAAGGTTGACTATATTTTCGTAGATCTCCTTGCCCAGTTTGTAAAAGCTGTTCTGTGTGTCCAGTGTCTTCTTCTCCATATCCACCGGCATGTAGAACTGCAGCTGCCTGAGCGCATAGATCGTGACATTCGAAAGGAACAGGCTGCCCAGGTCTCCCACCGCGTACTTGAGCCCGACCAGCTCGAAGGCCGCTTTATACAGGAAGTCTTTGGTGATCATCCCCAGTTCGCGCGCCTTCACATAGGAGAGGATCGAGAGGATGTTGGAAGAACTCCTGCCATAGGTCGTATTCGGCTCGTGCGCGTCAAACTGATAGACCCTGTCCACGTGGTAGAGCAGAGGGAATACTCCGCGGAACTCCTCGTCGTTCTCATAATGAGACGCGCGGGACAGCATCGACCGGAACTTGTTCGAGCGCACGAAGCAGAGCGGCCGCTGTGCGTAATAGGAGGCATATTTTGACGGGGCTCTCTCCATCCAGCGGATCTGTTCAGGGAGCTCTGTCGCCGCGAGAACCGCTGCCTGAGCGATCTCAGCGGGCAGTACCAGATGCTGCTGGCTCGCGATGATATCCAGGATCGTCTGGTAAGTGCTGTGAGCATGGCGCCCGCCCATATACTTGGGATCGGCGTAGTGATAGCCGGAATATGCCTCTCCGAAGATCGTCTTCTCAGCTTTCAGGTATGCGTTAACATCTTTGACATCCGTTTCATCGTAGCCGTCGCGCGCCGCGAAGTACAGATTGTACAGCACCTTGGGGTTCTTGATGATCGTCTCATAGACCTCGATCCAGAGTTCCGGGAAGGGATAGCGCGTCTCAATGGCGCCGCTGTAGTCGTAATTGATCAGATACAGGCCGTTCTCCAGGAGCTGCCTGTCGCCGTTCACGCTCGTGTACTCGAGTTTCCCGTGTGCCTCGATAAACGCCTTGATCTTGTCAAAATACTGATCCATCTCCTTCGCGCTCAGACTGAAATAGTCTTTGAGAAGCTTCTTCGTGTCGCTCATTCCCAGAGAATTCTTCAGTATCTGAAGGCCTTTTTTAAGGCCGGACGATGACTGCGCGCCCGCGGTTCCCCGAACCTTAAGTTCCGGTTCGTATGTCGCCTTAGGGTCATACAGGCCGTACCCTTCCGTATTCAGGATGCTGCCTGATCCCTCGCTGCCCGCGATCTCTTCGTAAAGAACTTTTTCTTTGTCGGACAGTTCAGAGGCGTCCGGAATGACTTCCCTGAGCAGCGCCGCGCACTCCTTCTTCGCGGCTTCGCTCTCTTCGCTGCGGCGCTTGAGCATGTCGAGACCTGCAAGGCGCATCTGCTCCCGGTCTGCCGCGGAAGGAGCCTTTTTCTTCCCCTTAGCGGCAGTCTCTTTTTTGCCCTCGTCAGGCTCTTCGCCTCCGAGGAGCCTGCGGATACTGGCGTAGACACCCTCTTTGTCCTGTTCCTCCAGAATCTCGATGATAAAGCGTCTCGACTCCTCGTTCTTGAGCCTCAGATACCCTTCAAGCTGACGATACTCGTCCTGTGTGAGATGCTTTGACGTATCCGGATCCGACTGCAGCTTTTTGAGAATCTGGTAAGCAGCTTTTCTCGTGAAGCTCTCCTTCTCCGCCACGTACCCGATCAGCGCATCCCGCTGGACCTGCGTCCTCGGGGCGTGCAGAAGTACCCTCAGATAATAACTGCGGGTGTTGTAGTAGGAATCCATGATATCAGTCAGACGCACGCAGGCTTCGTCGATCAGGGTGTCGTCCTGCAGCGCGTAGGCGATCACAGCCATCCTCTGCGTGAGGTCGCTCTTGTCGAGGACATCCCCGTACCAGGGGAAGATCATGGGATTGTACTCTATTTTGCGCTTCTTCATGGAATCAGCGAGATTCTTCAAAATACTGTAGTGCAGCCGCGCCTGCTCCTCGCTGTCAAATATCTCACTGACCGGCAGAGGATCGTAATGGACGTCCGCCTCGTCCGCCATATAGACAGACTGATTCTTACTGTTGCGGATGCAGCCGCGGACGATCGTATCCACAGCGTCCAGATAAGTGGGCATGAAGGCAGCCGCCATCTGCTGGTCATCAGGGTAAGTCTCGAGGATCTTCCTCGCGGCCTGCTCGCTGTAATCGGAGTGCTGCATGTACCTGTTGTAGTAAGAGATCGTCAGGCGCTGGTTCTTCGTGCCGCTCTCCACGATCTGCAGCATGCGTCCTACGGCGTCCTGAGCCTCGTAGAAGCCCAGTGCCCACAGTCCTGTAACAATCTGCACACTGTCGTCTGTCTGCGTCATTTCAAAGGCTCTGGCGCGGTCACGGACCGCTTCGCTGACGCCTGCCAGAAGCTTGTCCGACACCCGGTCCATAGCGTCGACGCTGCAGATGCCGGTCCATGTGGCGATGGCGCGCTTAACGCCTGAAAAGCGGATCAGGTCGTTCTCCTCGATCGCGCTCAGGATCGTCAGAAACGCCTCCGCCCTGCCGCAGTCCGCGTTCTCGCAGACCGCCTGGCGCACGCCCTCCTGGAGTCTTGCGGCGACGAGGAACTTTGCCAAAAGATCGTGCAGCTCCGTATTCTTGGACTTCACGATTCCTCTGATGAGCGGCACTGTGACGATCACGGTATTGGTGTCGCTCAGGATCGCCTCTTTGCACCCCTCGATCACCTTGCTGTCCCCGTTGTCGATCCGCGCCGCGAGAATATCGTCGAACTGCACCATATGCAGGTCGCGGGTATAAGTGTCGTTTCGCTTGAAATCGAGAAACTCCTCATCGAGGCCGGCACCTCCTGCCGTTCTCTCCGCGAGGTACTCAAAAGGCGTCACGCCATAGATCCCCAGCACTTTATAAGCCTGCATCAGGCCGAAAGCATCGAGCATATGCGCAGCCGGATCCTTCGTGCGCACCGTGGGGCGAAACAGCGACCTGGAGTACTGATAATTCACATACTGATCCAGCAGGTACTCGTAATCCGCGCGGTATTCTGCCGGCACAAAGATCTCGATGAGATCTGCGCACTCCGAGAGAATAAGCTCTTTGAGCGTCTTCAGGCTCTGTGTCGTCCTGTCCCCGCCGGCCCCGAGTTTCTCCCGGGTCCACTTGCGGATCACAGGAAAGCCGCAGTACTGATAAGAACTGAAATATCGGACCTCATCAAAGAGCTCCTTCTTCGCGGCCGAAAGCTTCCCTATCTGCTTCTCGTGCTCTTTGTTCCAGCGCTCCAGCCGTGCCTTTTCCCATTTCGTCCTTGAATTGTAATCAAAAGCCATTTCCTATCCCCCCCTTGTCACCACATGCGGCCCGCCAGGAACGTGAGCCGGATGAAAGTCACTTCACTGAGCTCCTTCAGAGCTATCTTTTCTTCTCTTTCCGTATACCGGACACCGTCCGCGAACAGAGCCACCATCCCGTCGTCAAAACATTGCAGAGCGTTCTCCACGGCCTTTTCCTCATCGGCTTTCCTGCCGTCCATCGGATCGCCGTATGCGACTTTTCCGGAAGCGGCGCTGTTTTGAATATGTTCTTCGAACTGCTCATTCAGAGGCCTGTTCTTCCCGCCTTCATTTGAAAAAAGGCGCAGTATCTCCGCCGCGTCTTTTCTTGCATTATATTCCCTTACATTCTGTCGGACCGTCTCCTCGAGAAACTCTTCCACCGTCATCTGCCTGTCCGGATAGTCACAGGTCATCTGTACGATCGCCGCTTTTTTTCGCGAGGCGCCCTTGACGTTTATTCTGATCTTCATACTGCTCCTGCCTTAAAAATCTTATATTTGCGCAGCCGCATACCTATTAATATTTTATCACAATTCATGCTTTTCCTTGACAAACATAGCGGATTATCTTTCAATGGATTTGTTTATCGCGATTTTGTGTTGGGACTGTCTCTACTGACTTTCTTGTGCTATAGTTAGAAACACTATGATTAAAATGAATTCCAAGAAAAACACCAAATTCCTCGGCACAACATGCATGCTCGCCGCCTCTTTGTGTTTTTCGACAGGCGGCCTTCTCATGAAGTTGATCCCATGGAATCCTCTTGCGATCAACGGGGCAAGAAATGTGATCGCGGCAGTCGTGATTGGACTCTATATTTTGGCTACGAAGCATAAGCTCAGGTTTAATCCGACCGTACTTGTAGGCGCCATTTCCATGGCAGGCGTGACGACTCTGTACTCGATCGCCAACAAGCTGACCACAGCAGGCAACACGATCATCCTGCAGTATACAGCGCCGATCTGGATCGTGATCCTGATGTTTCTGATCTTCGGCCGGAAACCTTCACGGTCAGCACTCATTTCCATCCTGATCGTCTTCGCGGGAATCCTCTGCTTCTTCTTTGAGGGGCTCTCCACGGGAAAGTGGCTGGGCGACCTGCTGGCACTTTTGTCAGGCATCTTCTATGCGGGAGTTTTCATGCTGAACAGCTTTGAGAAGGGGGACGCGCTGTCTTCGGTGTTCTTCGGACAGCTCGCCTGCGGGATCTTCCTGTCGCCGCTTGTCCTTCGGGAGACCGTATTTACTGCTCCGGTTCTGCTTTCAGTCTTTCTGCTGGGCGCAGTCCAGGTGGGTCTGGCGTATATCTTCTTCACGACGGGCACCAAATACACTGATCCTGTCACAGCTTCCATCATCAATGCATTGGAGCCGATCCTCAATCCCATCCTGGTCGCCGTTTTCTACGGAGAGATGCTTGGAAAGCTTTCCCTTGTAGGTGCGGTTATCGTGCTTGCCGGGATCCTGTATTATAACCTGCGCATCACCATGTCCCCTGCTCAGGGAGACTGAACGCCATCCCGTGATTTAGTACACAGCATTTAGAAATCAGGCTTTTTATATGAAAAACACAAATAAAGACTTCGCCTTATCCGCCGCCATGGTCATCGCAAGCGCAGTGCTATGGGGCTTGTACGGCACTTTCGTGACAATACTGAGCTCAATGGGGCTGTCCGGCAACGCACTCGTATTTCTTCGTATGTTTGCCACCTCAGTCCCGGTGGGTTTACTGATCGGCATGACGGACCGTTCCGCCTTCAGGGTGCGGCTCGCAGATATACCGCTCTTTATCGCCAACGGGCTGCTCAGCCTTCTCTTTTTCACAGCCTGTTACACCGCAGCCATCAAGGTCACCAAGATTGCGACTGCAGCAGCCCTTCTCTACACTGCGCCGGCCATCGTTATGGTGCTCTCCGTGATTCTGTTCCACGAGCGCATGACAGCCCGCAAAGTGTTATGCTGTGTGCTCGCAGTCATCGGATGCGCCTTTGCCTCCGGCATAGGCGGAGAATTGTTCGCAGGGCCGTCTTCCGGGAATCTGATCACCCTTTCAGGGCTCCTGCTGGGGCTGGGAGCAGGCTTAGGCTACGCGCTGTACAGTATTTTCAGCCGCATTATTCTAAACCGCGGTTACTCCGTATACACAAATGTGTTCTACAGTTTCGGCGTCGCAATGCTGGGATTTTTTCTTCTCTCCTGCCTTGATGGGAGCATCGGTCAGGTTTTCGAAAACCCTGCCAGGACGGTGCTCGCCCTTCTGTGCGGGCTTCTCACCGGAAGCCTCGCCTATGTCCTGTATACCGCCGGAATGAAAGGCATGGAAACCTCCAGGGCCGCCCAGCTCACCACCATCGAGCCGGTCACCGCCGCAATCCTCGGAAGCCTGCTCTTTCACCAGCCTCTCTACTTCTTGGAGATCCTGGGAATCGTTATGGTCATCGGATCAGTCGTGATGATGAACAGCGGAGACTGACAACTTGCAGAGATGTTGAAAGATGCGGGTTCAATGTCCTGCTGCGTTTTCCAAAGTTGTTTTTTCCTCTCAAAAAGCATATCATTTGTTTTACTACACATTTTACGAAAAAGAGGTACACTCAATGTCCTGCACAACACTTCTGATCGGCAAAAAAGCCAGTTACGACGGCTCCACCATGATCGCGCGCAACGACGACGCATCTGCCGGCCGTTTTACACCTAAGAAACTCACGGTCGTTCTGCCCGGGGATCAGCCCCGGCACTACGTATCCGTCATCAGCCGGGTCGAGATCGATCTTCCCGACAACCCGATGCGCTACAGCGCAGTGCCCAACGCCCTCGAAGGTGAAGGCATCTGGGCCGGCGCCGGCATCAACGCTGCGAACGTCGCGATGACTGCCACAGAGACCATCGCCTCCAACGAGAGAGTTCTGGGCGCGGATCCTCTGGTCGTCTATCACCCTGCCACGGAGGAAACTCCCATGCAGCCCGGCGGGATCGGCGAAGAGGACCTCGTCACCATCGTTCTGCCTTATATCCACAGTGCGCGCGAAGGCGTACTGCGCACCGCCTCTCTCCTCGAGAAGTACGGAACCTATGAGATGAACGGCATCGCCTTTGCAGATGTAAATGAGATCTGGTGGATGGAGACCCTCGGCGGACACCACTGGATTGCCAAAAGAGTGCCCGATGACCGCTATATCGTCAATCCCAATGAGTCCGGCATCGACAGTTTCGACCTGGAAGATGCACTGGGAGAAGGCGTTAACCACCTCTGCAGCGCGGACCTGAAGGAATTCATTACAGACAACCACCTCGATCTCTCCATGGACGGCAGTCTTAATCCCCGGGAAGCTTTCGGTACACAAAGCGACGCAGACCATGTATATAACACGCCCCGCGCGTGGTTTATTCTCCGCCATTTTAACCCCCGCAGCGCAAAATGGGACGGCCCTGACGCCGATTTCGGCCCCTGTGACAATAACCTCCCCTGGAGCATGGTCCCCGAGCGCAAGATCACCGTGGAGGACGCTAAATACGTTCTCTCCAGCCATTTCCAGGGAACCCCCTATGATCCTTACAGTGAATGCGGCGACCCTTCCATGCGCGGCGCTTACCGCTCCATCGGCGTCAACAGAACTGATTTCCTCGCGCTGCTGCAGCTGCGGCCTTATGTGCCTCAGTCTGTTCAGGCCGTCGAGTGGCTGACTTTCGGCTCCAATGTGTTCAACACATTTGTGCCTTTCTACACAAACACTGAGAAAGTGCCGGCCTACCTCTCCACTACTGAAGAGGAAGTTGATACAGGCAGCTTCTATTGGAACTGCCGGCTGATCGCGGCGCTTGCAGACGCACAATTTAAGCCTTGCAAGATCCACATCGAGCGTTACCAGATCAGGACTATGGCGGAAGCCCACCAGATCCTGAACCAGGCGGACCGCCTGGTCGGTGAACTGCTTGAAGTCGGTGCTAATCCGCAGTCTGTCATTGATTCTGCAAACGAGGCGCTGGCAGAGATGCTGCAGAAACAAACTTCCGATGTCCTCGGCAAGGTTCTCCACGAGACCAGCAACAAGATGAAAAACGCGTATGCGAGGTCAGACGCGTAAAGTTGTGGGCTGGCCTGGGCGCATCTTGCTTTCATTTGGGTTGGCCCATCGGATTTGGCTGAGAGCGTAAATGGATGTATTGAATATGAGCGTTTCTGAGCAGATGCTCCATCGGATATGGCTGAAGGCGTGATTGGATGTAGTGACTGTTAGCATTTCTGGCAGGTACACCATCGGATTTGATCGAATGCGTAGATGGATGTATTAAATTTGATCATTTCTGGGTGGGCACACCATCGGATATGGCTGAAGACGTAATCGGATGTAGAGTTTGTGCCAGGCAAGCTTTTTTCATACCATCGGATTCTGTTGAGACCGAAATCGGATGTAGCGAAAGTGCCAGATAAGCTTTCGAATACCATCGGATTCGGATCAAACCGAAGATGGATGTATGATTTGTGCCAAGCAAGCATTTTCCAGCCCATCGAATTTAACCGAAGTCGGAAGAGGATGGAAAGCTTGTGCCAGACAATTCAACACAACAAAAAAAGTGCCGCTGCCCCGAAAGCATTTCACAGGGCAGCGACACCTTTTCTTCATCCTATCTCCATCACATCGATCAGTCTCTCTCGCGGAATTCCGCACCGCTCCAGGAACCGGTCCGCCTTGGCGACGACCTCAGGCGAATTCATATGCGCCGCGTGGTGCGCATCCATGCCGTAGATCACGGAGTTTCCTTCCCGCGCGGCGATCTTCCAGAAGAGTTCGCGGGGATAATTTCTGTCCTCGCGCACGCCTAGCAGGTTGATTTCCAATGGCATATCAATCTTCTTGCAGAATCTGCACAGTTTCGTCATTTCCTCTTCATAAATCTCATCCGGTCCCGTGAACCATACCACATCCGGATGGGCAAAATAGAGAAACTTCCCGGTCTCCAAAGCTTCCCTGGTCTGCGCACAGTACTGCCTCAGATAATCTGCGCTAGACGTCCTCTCACCGCAGAACGGCGCATTGATTCCGTCTCCCAGATAGTGCTGTCCCAGAATCATATACTCGATGGGATAAGGCTCGATCAGCCGCATCAGCGGCTCCCACAGCGTGTAGAGGTATTCCACTTCCAGCCCCAGATGGATCTCGATATCGCTCTTATACTCCCGCTTCAGGTCAAGAACCGTATCCACATACCCCTCGAGCTCTTCCGGCAGCATCTTGACCGGACAGACGTATCCTCCCGGATACACCTGCGGTGTATGGTCCGAAAATCCAAGGATTTTAAGCCCCGCTTCAATGGCTGTCTCAACGTATTCTCTCTCCGTGCCGTCCGCATGGCGGCAGCGCCATGTATGTGTGTGATAGTTAGCGATCATAGTGTAAATCCTCCGTCCCTCTGCCCATCCATTATATGACAAAAAGCAAGGCCGAAACATCTGATCATCAGAAAAGCCAGATGTTTCGGCCTACGTACTATTGTCAACTTAACAGGAGGAAATCCTCCGTATCAGCCTATGCCAGGATCTCCATGAACGCGCGGGCTTTCTCCATCGCGTCGTCGCCGCCCAGAACAGCGCTGCCTGCGACGATCGTATCGGCGCCGGCGTCCAGCACTGTTTTGACATTGTTTACCTTGATGCCGCCGTCCACCTCGATGCGGAGCGTAGGATTGCTCCTGTTTGCTTCCTCGCGGATCGCGCGGATGCGGTCCAGAGACTCGGGGATAAATGCCTGTCCGCCGAATCCGGGTTCCACCGACATGACCAGGACCATGTCAACGAACGGGATGAGGGGCTTTAAGACTTCCCAGGGAGTCTTAGGCTTAATGGAAATGCCCGCCTTCATGCCGGCTTCGTGGATCTTTCCTATGAGGCGGATAGCTTCCTCGATAGCCATATCGGGATCGTTGATCCCGCCGTACGCGAAAGCGCCGCCGGGCATTACCTCATAATGGAAGGTGAGCATCTGCGCGCCGCCCTTTGCGACCGCTTCGACATGGTCCGCAGGGTTATACACCATCAGATGCGCGTCCACAAACAGGTCCGAGATCGCGGAGACGCTGCGCATCACGGGCTCTCCGAATGAGATCTCCGGCACGAAATGGCCGTCCATAACATCGAAGTGGACCCATTTGGCGCCGCCTTCCTTTATTGCGTCGAGCTGCTGTTTGAGCCGTCCGAAATCCGCCGACAGTATAGAAGGAGCTAAAATATTCATCTGTCTTCCTTTCTCTTCTCCATTTGGCACTAAATCACTCTGTGAAGTCTCACTTAATAGGAGCGTCAGCGTATCCGTAGTCCCTCTCGATCTGTGTGATCATTTCGACTCTGTTGGCGTGACGGCCGCCCAGTTCTTCCGCTTCAAAGAAATTGTCAACGATCATCTTGGCCAG
>CAMOIJ010000026.1 GCA_946615865.1 uncultured Lachnospiraceae bacterium
TTTTAGGAATATATTCAGGGTTGCATTTCTGTTAAGTTGTCATATATTCGATTGTATTGGTATTTCGGACGCCTGTCTGGCAGGTTGTCCGTGCTGCCTCTTTTCAGCGGCAACTCTGATATCTTATATCAGCCCGCTGTGATTGTCAAGCACTTTTTTAAGTCTTTTCAGAAGCCGTCAGGCTCGAAAACTCGTTTGTGCCCGCCTCTCTTACAGCGGCGAATGCTATATTACCACTCTCAAATACCCTTTGCAAGTACTATTTTCAAAAATCATTTATTAGTTTAGAAGCAATTGATTTATCGTGAATTGTGACTCAAATTCCGATACCTTTTCTTACATATCTGAAAGATCTGATATCAATCAACAAACACGTAAGTCTCAAGCCTGTCAAAAGCTTCTTTAACTCTGGAAAGCGGCAGGGCCAGATTGATCCTTGTGTGGCAGTCTCCGTGGAACGGACGTCCATCCTGTATTGCGACGCCGACTTTCCACGCAGCATTCAGCACATCGTCGAGACTCTTTCCTGTCCTCGCACAGTACTGCGAACAATCTGCGAAGAGCATGTATGTTCCTTCAGGCTTTGAAACTTCCACACCCGGTAGTCGATCCTCAATAAAACTGCAAGCGTAGTCAATGTTTTGGCCGAGTACCTTTAAGAGTTCATCGACCCAGACGTACCCTTCCGGTGAATATGCGCCGATCAGCGCGTACATTGACATAATATTGATGTTATTGTAATGGGACAGCGAGCTCTCCTTGCGGACCCGGTCGCGTATAGCCGGATTATAGATAATATGATATGAGCCTACGAGCCCGGCAAGATTGAATGTCTTTGAAGGAGCATAGAGCGCCACCGTCCTGTTTCTTGCGTCTTCAGACACTGACTGAGTAGGTATATGTCTGTTTCCGAAAAGGATCATATCAGACCATATCTCATCAGATACGATCTTTACATCATATTTGCGGCACAGCTCGGTAAATGCAAATATTTCTTCCCTGGTCCATACTCTGCCGCAGGGATTGTGAGGCGAGCAGAGTATAGCGGCATGGATACGGCGGCTCCTGATCTTTTCCTCCATATCTTCAAAATCCATGCGCCAGATACCCCGCGCATCCTTTTTCAGAGAGGAGTGGACGATATTGTAACCGCTGTTCTTTAAGCTGTTCGTGAACCCGATATATGTGGGGGAATGCAGGAGAACATTATCTCCTTTGGAGCAGAATACACCTAGAGCTGACAGCACGCCGCCAAGAACGCCGTTTTCATATCCAATGCAATCCGCAGTCAGGCCGGTCACACCGTTTCTCACTTCATGCCATTTAATGATCTCATCGTAATATTCTTCTCTTATGTCAAAATATCCATAGGCCGGATGTTCTGCTCTTTCGATCATCGCCTTCGGGATCGAAGGACATGTAGGAAAGTTCATATCAGCAACCCACATAGGAATAACATCAAATCCCTCCTCCGGTTTATCTGGTATAAAAGATCTGTTTCCGGTCCCGAGCGCATCTACAGCGATCGCATCTAAGCCGTGCCTGTTCATTATTGATTCAAAATCGTATTTCATTGATCTTATTCCTCTCTCAATACCCCAGTTCTTCCGAATCCATAAGCATAGTAAAAGGACCATTATTTGTAAGGCGGACTTTCATAAGAGCGCCGAATTCTCCGGTCTGAGGCTTTTTACCGGTCAACTGTTCGCATTTGGTGACCAGATAGTTATAGAGTTCTTCCGCGTGCTGAGGTGAACCTGCTTTTATAAAGGAAGGGCGGTTTCCTTTACGACAGTCTGCATACAGCGTGAACTGGGAGACAAGCAGGATCTCTCCTCCGACTGCTGCGAGACTAAGATTTGTTTTTCCGTTCTCATCCTCGAATATCCGCAGCTTAAGCATTTTTTCAATCATGCGGTCTGCGGTATCACATGTGTCGCTCTCACCGATTCCTGCAAGGACAAGATAGCCTTTGCCTATCTTTCCAACCACGCTGCCATTGATCTCAACTTCAGCATTATCTACGCATTGTATTACAAACCGCATTTATCGATTTCCTCCATGATCATTTGTTTTTTGCCCTGACTGGACAGAGATAAGTATAACACTTCAATACCAAAAAGCGTTATTAATTATATGAAAAAGACTCCAGCCGTCGCCGGAGTCTTTTTCTGCCTTTTCAACTTTGTGATTTCTCACTCATAAACAACCAACTTGGTACCATGTGGTATGTTTGTGTAAATCCAGCGTGCGTTTTCGAGCGCAAGGCGGATGCAGCTCATGGAAATATTCATTCCGAGTCTGTCATCTGCGATATCCGCATCTTCCGGATCTCCATAACTATGCTTATCATAAAGAATCGTATGAAGCATGAATCCGGCAGTTGTCCAGTAGACATATGCGGCTTTGCATTTTTCGAACGTCTTCCATCCGTAGTCATTCTGTACTTTCCAGCAGAGTTTGAACTGTCCGCAAGGCGTTCTTGTCGCGGGAGCTCCGCACGAAAACTCCCAGTCTCCCTTGATCCTGTTCCATTCGCCTTTCTTTCCCTGGTAAACTCTGAGTGCATGCTCAGACAGGTCGGCGAGAACAAGGTATTGTGTATCGCTATCGTACCACTGTGCCTTTTGGTCCATTGCATCATTTACTTTTCTGACAGCTACGCCTTCAGAGTTTATGACTTTTCCGCCAATTTCCTTATTGGTCACAACAGTACCGTCTGTATTCGTATAGAAAGTATTGCCCTTATCGGTAACCTGAAATCCTGTTTTTGATGTAAGGGCTCCGGATTTCTCGAAGAAATAGTAAACTCCATCTATCTGATATACGTGAGGGCCGGTGTACATTACACCGCTTTCACCCAAATAGTACCATTTACCGTCTACTTTCCTCCATCCTGTCGCCATGGCACCGCTCTTATCCATATAGAACCAGGCACCATTGGAATAAACCCAGCCCGTCTTCATGTCTCCGTGGATCAGGTCAAAGAAATACCATGTGCCTTTGATCTTCTGCCAGCCGACCTTCATATGACCGTCCGATGTGCAGAAATACCACTTACCGGCGTCTTTAACAAATCCGGTCTGCATTACGCCGTCTTTATTAAAGTAATAGAACAGATTATTGATTCTGGCCCATCCGGTGTGATAGCCCTTTTTGGTTACATAATACCAGTTATTACCCTTCTTTACCCAGCCCAGCTGCACTGCAGCCTGTTCAGCTCCGAGGGCTTCCTCGCTGGTTATCACAGATTCAGTTTCCGCGGTCTTTTGTGCTGCGCTGACTCCCGTTACAGGAATCGTGGACATAAAAATCGCAGTTGTGAGAAGCATCGCAAACAGACGTACTCGTTTCATCTTTTTTCTCCTTATAAATCAATCGACATAATAGTTGCATGCGACAATATAAGGAGTGAATTACGAATACGTTCTCTCGCAAATATCATCACAAAGTTGTTTGGCAATTGTTATGTTACAACATTATGATAAAAATTGCAAGCATTAATTAACATTTATGTAATATTATTTTTAATATTTTAAATATTATGAATTATATTGATTAATTTCGAGAAATATTTAGTGTTACTTCATCCAGGTCTTTGTTTTTTATACGGAAAAGACCTAAACCTTGTCAAAATATCCTGTTTTAATTCTTCGTCAATTCAGATAGAATCCGCATTGTAAACAGAACAGCGGAACACCCGCTCAACAATGAAAGAATGAGGAAAAAACAAAATTTATGTTTGATGTTATGAACTATGCAGACAGAAACGATGTCGAAGTTTCCATCCGCAAAGGTCACGACGGACGCACTGTATGGGAAATCTTTCTGCGTGACCACCGGCTGAATGTAACCGAGTTTACACGCATTATTGATATAGAGATCAGAGGCCGGATGGATCAGGACGCATATATAGAACTCAGATGCGAGACTTTGATGGATAAGATCCGTTCTGCCAGAATGAAAAATGAATACGCGGATATAGAAATGAAAAATGAAGGAATTGCCCGGCAGCCTCAGGCTGCCGGGCAATTTTTCTATTTTGTATATAACAGGCGGCGATTTATTTACAATTCACCGTGATATTTTGCCTTCTTTACAAAGCACTTGTCGATCAGTTCTCTATTAAGATTTTCTCCTATAACGATCAGAGCATTTTGTCCCCTATCCCGCTCCTCTATCACTATTCGGCCGGGAACAGCGTTGATCTGTATAAAGCGCCCTGTCTGAGTCTCAACAAAGCCTTTGATCCTGTGTACATTTCCAAATGCAGTGTCACTAAAGATTTTCTCCACAGTTTCCCTTATTTCCTGTCCTCCCATCTTAACATAGAAGTAAAACAGAGATCTGTAACCGTTATCCTGCTCAACCTGATATTTGATATGGTCTTCAATGCGATAGCCGCAGGTGCTTATCTTCTCAAAATCACATTCATCAAAGAGTTCCCAATTCTTTACTATCACATCATCGCCGAATATCCTGGAGCAATGAAACTCTTTCATCACTTCATTCATGAGACCGACCGTATACCTGATCTCCTGTTCAGAAACTGTCTGTGTTCTGCTGAGTACCACACATCCGGCGTTCGCGATCTGGGACGCCAAAAGATACCGGGCTTCAGCAGAAAGCGGCATTTCCTGTCGCGCGCTGACAATTGATATCACATTTCCCGGAACATACCAGCGGTCCAATGGTTCCTCTCTCAGCACATCGAAGAATTCATCTGTATCAAAAACTCCGGACGGCTCTATAAGGACCCTGTCATACCCCATCATGGCCATCGAGATCAGTTTCGTCTTAAATCTCCTTCTGTGCGCCTCATAGCCGTCGCCTCCGATGACCATTTCAAGTTCACATTGGTCGCCGATCAGATCCTGCAGGAACATGACGTCTACATTTACTGCCCCGTAATCATTTTCAAGAATGCAGATTCTGTTCCCCTTATTCATAAAATACTTCGCATAAGTGCGGATGAACGTTGTCTTACCGGCTCCAAGGAAACCTGTGATCAGATCTACTACCATAAACAACTCCTACTTCAATTCCGTAGAATAATAAGGAACTACAAGGTGTGTTCCGGGAGTGACAACGGGATAGGAGGATTTATCGTATTTCAGATTATTGATCCTGCACAGTTCCTCCAGATAATCGTTCTGTGTCTTATAAAAATTACGGTCATCATATCTCTGCACGATATCCAGCAGGTTTTCCTGATAATCCACTGTGATCGTATCGTAATACTTATAGGCCTCCGGAACATCTTTACTCTTAGCCCTTGATGCTATTCCTCCTGCGCAGAAAATCACGCTCATAATAATGAATGCGGCGAGAGCTGTGCGCAGAAGCTGCACTTTCCTTGCTCTTCTTCTTGAAGCTTTCTTTCTCGAAACAGCTCTCCTTCTGGCTGAATCATCTGCGCCTGCTCGGGGTGCGTTTTCCTTCGCCTTAAAATTATATACTACGCATGAGCTGCGTTCCACATTGGATCTTTCAAAGAATTCGTATGATTCGGCGGTTCTTACTGTATTTCCCTGTACACATGCTATCAAATCGATACCGGAATATGACTTACTCATTGTATATCACCTCATTGATACATAATTGCCACGAACCTATGTTTGCATGACTACATTCTATCGAACATTCATTCTGATGTCAAGAAAAATCGAACAGATATTCTGAATATATGTTTGCTTTTTCATGGCTTTGATTGTATAATCAAAGCAGATAGATCAAATATCAGTTTAATCATAGAAACCAGGAGGTCATATAAATGCCCGCTAAGATTTCCAAGAAGCAGCAGGAAATTCTGGATTATCTCAAGGATGAGATCCTGTCCAAGGGATATCCTCCCACTGTTCGCGAGATCTGTGAGAAGGTAGGACTCAAATCCACTTCTTCTGTACATTCTCATCTATCAACCCTGGAGAGAAACGGATTTATTCGCAGAGATCCCACTAAACCCAGGGCGATTGAGATTTGCGACGACAGTTTTCAGATGGTCCGCACAGAGATGGCGTCCCTGCCAGTGGTAGGCAATGTGGCGGCAGGACAGCCGATCCTCGCGCAGGAGAATATTGAGAATTATTTCCCTGTACCGGCGGATATTCTTCCGCCCGGTGAATCTTTTGCTCTGAGAGTTCGGGGAGAATCCATGATCAACGCCGGTATCCTTGACGGGGATCTGGTCTTTATCAATTCATGCAATACAGCAAGAAATGGTGAGATTGTTGTTGCTCTTATTGAAGACGGAGCAACTGTTAAGACTTTCTACAAAGAGAATGGTCATATCCGGCTGCAGCCCGAGAACGACTCGATGGATCCGATCATAGTAGAGAACTGCGTGATCCTCGGAAAGGTCTTCGGAGTTTTCAGGACAATGTAACAGAAAAGAGCGAGAGGCTGTGAAGATAGGAAGGGGTTATTCCCTTCATTTCTTCACAGCCTCTTGTTTTTTATACTCATTTTATTCAATTATTCTTTCATTCCGGTGCGAAAGGATATCACAGATGATCAGGGTCTATCTGTTTGCCGTCTCTCCAGATTCTTTCAAGATCATAGAGAAGGCGGTCTTCCTGATTGAAGATATGAACGATCACATCGCCGAAATCAAGAAGGATCCATTTTGCATGATCATATCCTTCCACCTGTTTGAGAACAGCACCGGCCTTTTCCATTTTCTCGCTCACTTCATCAGACAAAGCCTGGATCTGGGGACGGCTTGAACCGTTTGCGATAATGAAATAATCTGCGAGAACAGATACTTCACTGATGTCGATAACCCGGATATCTGTCGCTTTTTTCTCTTCAAGCGCCGCGATCGCAATACGTGCCAGTTCTCCGGATCTCTCTTTGGTATTAGCCATTTCACTCATAGAATTTCCTCTCTTCATCACATCTTCTGTAATACTCATAGGTTTTCTGTGTCATGGGATCCACTTCCGCTCCTGTCGTGCCCAGATAACTGAGAGTATCTCTCAGGATCTGAAGAACACAGTCGTCGATGCTCTCGAATGCAAGTTTTCTTACAACAGGAAGATTGGGAGCGGAATCCCTGCCCGGTTCAATATAATCCGCCGTAAAAATGATCTTTTCCAGCAGACTCATGCCCGGCCTTCCGGTCGTATGATATCTGATCGCGTTAAGAATATCCTCATCTTTCACCCCGTATCTGGACTGAGCCAGTTCAGCTCCGGCCTTGGAGTGAAGCAGCGATCCGCTGTTCTTCTCTATATCAGAGAGTTCCAGCCCGGCTTTTTCACAGATCTTGAGCATTTTACCGAGATTCATACACTTTGCACAGTCATGCAGGAGCCCCGCTGTTTCCGCTTTGTCCACATCAAAACCGTAGCACATGGCAAGGCTCGCCGCGGTGCTCGCAACATTCATCGTATGAACGAAGCGTCCGTAAGCGAGTTCCGACTCCAGTTCTCTGATTAGATTAATGCGCTCTTTTTTGTTCAAGGGTCCGCTCCTTCATATCCGAACTTGCAGTTTCGAATCTCATTTGTATATCCCGGTTTCTATTATATAACTTTCCAGGGCATCAGGCACGAGATAATGAATAGATTTTCCTAAAGCCGCTTTCTCGCGGATCTTAGTTGAAGAGATTCCGATATTCGGTATCTCAACAGGCAGTATTCTCGCGCCGAAATCTCTTCCCAGCGCCAGCGACTCTTTTTTAAAACTGTCCGGATCCACCTGATCCTCTCTCATCGCCGCGAGAACAGTGCAGACGTCGAAAATCCTTTTCGGCTCCTTCCACGTTCTCATGGAGCATATAGTATCGGCACCGACGATGAAAAAGAGTTCCGATTCGGGATATTGCGCTTTCAGCTCTTCGAGTGTCTCAAAGCTGTATGTATTACCGGGTCTGTTCACTTCAATATCAGACACATCGAACGGGCTGTAATCTCCGGCAGCGATCTTTGTCATCTCAAGCCTGACCTGCGCCGGCTGCACTTTTTTGCTCCGGTTGTCCTTAAAATAGGAATGGCCGGAGGGAATGAGCAGCACCTTGTCAAGACTGTACTGGTCCCTGGCCTGTTCCGCTATGATCAGGTGTCCAAGATGAATAGGATCGAAAGTTCCGCCGAGAATACCTATCCTCTCCGCTTTTTTAGTCTGTTCACTCATGATTCCTCCTTCACTTGGGAAGAACGATCTTAGGGTTTTCCTTAAAAGGCTTGTAGAGCACGAATTTTCTTCCGATGACCATCACAACCTGTGAACGTGTACGTCCGGCGAGTGTCTCGGCGGCTTCCCTCGGATCAACGGGGGCCATTTTCATAACAGCGCCCTTTAAAAGCTCTCTCGTATTAAAAGCTTCCTCTGTAGAAACCACAGTTTCCGGACTGACTCCGTTTTTACCGATCTGAACGACCGGATCGAGCTGATTGGAAAGTCCGATCAGAAACGATCTCTGTTTACTGGTAAGCATTTTGTCTCCTTCTAAATCAATCATAATAGTCGAACCTGTGACCGTAAAGGCGTACAGTGTCGCCTTCCTTACAGCCAAGTTCCTTTAGTCTGTCAATGATCTTGTTTTCCTGAAGGAACTTCTGGAAGAAAATGAATCCCTTCTCCGTCTCAAGATTCGTATACCCGAGCATTCTCTCGATCCTGGGTCCCTCAATGACGTATTCCTTTTCTTTCTCGTCATATGAAACCGTAAAGGGTTCGGAAGCATCAATCTGAAGCATCTCTTCAGGATCATATTCCTGTTCAAACACTGTCGTTTCATTCGGCATCTGCGCAAGGATTCCGCTCACATGATACAACAGTTCTCTAACGCCCTCACCTGTAGCGGCACTGATTGGAAACACTTCCACGCCGAGCTCAGAGCAATACTCTCTGATCCTGTCAAGCGCGTCTGAATCCTCCGGCAGGAGATCGCACTTGTTCGCGGCCAATATCTGCTTCTTATTTCCTATCTCTTCTTCATAAGATGCCAGTTCCTTATTGATCGCCTTTATATCCTCTACAGGATCTCTCCCTTCGGAGCCCGCAGCGTCAACTACGTGTACCAGAAGCTTGGTCCTTTCGATATGGGCAAGGAATTCATGTCCGAGTCCCGCTCCGTCCGCAGCGCCTTCGATGAGGCCCGGGATATCTGCCATCACAAAGCCCCTCGCATTATCAAGATCCACAACGCCGAGGATCGGGGTCAATGTTGTGAAGTGATAATTGGCGATCCTGGGCTTAGCGTTGCTCGCCCTCGACAAAAGCGTGGATTTGCCGACATTGGGGAATCCTACCAGGCCCACATCCGCGATGACCTTGAGTTCAAGACGCAGTTCCAGCGTTCTTGAAGGCTGTCCGGGCTGAGCGTATTTAGGCGCCTGCATTGTGGACGTGGCGTAATGCATATTTCCGTTTCCGCCCTTGCCGCCTTTAAGGATCAGATATCTTTTCCTTTCTCCGGACATATCCGCTATGATCTTTCCGCTGGCCGCTTCCCGGATGATCGTTCCCTCCGGAACCTTAATGATCAGATCCCGGCCCGTTTTGCCGGTGCATCTGCGTTTTTTTCCGTCTTCTCCGTGCTCAGCCTGATATTTTCTATTGTGGCGGAAATCGACCAAAGTATTGAGTCCCTCGTCCACTTCAAATATTACGCTGCCTCCGTCGCCGCCGTCGCCGCCGTCAGGACCTCCCGCAGGCACGTATTTCTCTCTTCTGAATGAGACGTGTCCGTCTCCGCCTTTGCCGCTGCTCACGACGATCTTTGCTTTATCTATAAACATCCTGTTATTATCTCCTGGTGTTTACCACATATCAGTAATATGCGCAAAAGACTTCAGACAGTGCCTAGCGCCTGCCTGAAGTCCTTACAATCATCGGTATTCCCTGCAGTGATTACTGCTGAGCCTCTACGGGATGGACAGAAGCTCTCTTCTTGTCCTTACCTACGCGCTCAAAGCGAAGGATTCCGTCGGTCAGAGCATACAGAGTGTCGTCACCGCCGATGCCTACGTTAAGGCCGGGGTGAATGCTTGTGCCGCGCTGTCTGTAAAGAATGTTGCCGGCCTTGACAAACTGGCCGTCAGCCTTCTTGGCGCCAAGTCTCTTAGCGTTGGAATCACGACCGTTCTTGGTGGATCCCATTCCCTTTTTATGGGCAAAGAACTGAAGGTTCAAATTTAACATGTCTATACCTCCTCGATTTCGAATTTCAGATATCTCTCACCGTATTCACTCCTGATCCATTCAAGTCCGTGGATCATGGAGTCGATGAGAAGTGATGCTTCATGGGTCGGAATACTGCGGAAGGCGCAAGTGATAAGACCGCCTTCCTCACTGTCATAATCACATCCGATATCCTCGTGAAGAAGATCCTGCAGACAATTGACAGTGTTGATGACTATGGCGGATACTCCCGCGCACACCACATCGCCCTGCGGTCTCAAAAATCTTCCAAATCCTCTATCGGGCTGAAAATCCGCATGTCCGCTGCAGATAAAGGATTTGTAATTCCCGTTCTGCCTTGTGATTATAACCTGTATCATAGGAATGTCTTTCGATCAGCCGTTGATCTTGTCGATCTTAACGCGGGTGTAGAGCTGTCTGTGACCGTTCTTCTTGTGATAGCCGGTCTTTCTCTTGTAGTGATAAACTACAACCTTCTTGCCCTTGCCCTGATCCATAACAGTTCCTGTGACAGTTGCGGATGCGACATCTTCGCCAACCTTCATAGCGTCTCCGCCGATGCAGATTACCTTGTCAAAAGTAACTTCTGTTCCGCTCTCGCCCTCGATCTTCTCGATATCGATGATATCTCCCTCGGAAACTTTGTACTGCTTGCCACCTGTTGCGATAATTGCGTACATTCTGGTACCTCCTTCTTATAAAAACTCGCTGATTACGGCGTCCCTCTTTTGAGGGCGCTTTCCGTGCTGCTGTTCCTGCAGTACCATACAGCGCAGCACATAAAAAGCCTCATCATGCGGCATACTCAATTAACATAGCAGAAGGGCGAAAGCCTGTCAAGAATGAATCGTGACATTTTTTCGCCCTTTATCTGAATTTTCAAAATTTTCCTGTGCTTTTACAATAAACTGCCTGTCAGTCCTCTTTTTTCTGCCTTCGGGCCAGTTCTCCGGCCACATCCTCCCATGTGATCCCTTTCTCCGCCATGACCACCATCAGATGGTAGAGATAATCTGAGATCTCGTAAACGATCTCATTGGGATTGGGATTCTTGGCCGCGATCACGATCTCTGTCGCCTCTTCCCCGAGCTTCTTGAGCATTTTGTCAAGTCCCTTGTCGAAAAGGTAGTTGGTATAAGATCCCTTTTTGGGATGATCCCTTCTGTCCAGGATCGTCTGATAGTCTCTTAAGAGAACTGTCTGCGGATTGAACTCCTCTTTTCCTTCTTCAGTGAGAACCTTATTGAAAAAGCAGGAGTGACTGCCTGTATGGCAGGCTGCGCCTATCTGTTCAACTTTCGCAAGCAGGGTATCCATATCGCAGTCAGCAGTCAGGGAATGCACATACTGGAAATGACCGCTGGTAAGGCCTTTGACCCAGATTTCTTTCCTGCTTCTTGACCAGTAAGTCATCTTTCCCGTGGCAACAGTCAGGTTATAGGCTTCCTCGTTCATATAAGCCACCATGAGTACCTGATCCGTCGAGGCTTCCTGAACTACCACCGGTAAAAGCCCGTCAGGGCCGAGCTTGAAGTCTCCCCACGCATAAGCTGCAGTGCGGATCTTTACGGGGATCCCCGATGATACCAGTTTATTTCTTACAAACTGAAGTTTTCCGGTTCTCTTATTTACGCCGTTTCCGGTAACGCCATGGATCCAATCATGTAAGAGCGTCTCCCTCACGCAGTCTTTCTCTGTGATCTGAGCGATCACGGGCAGATCTGTCCCAATTCCGTTCAGCCCTTCGAGAGGCTCGCTTCCCACATAGATCAGGCAGCAGACGTTTCCGTCAATAAGGTCTTTGTTTCTTGTGATCTGATCCGGTGAAGAGAAGCAGCACGCTATTTTGTCAGAGCCGAATTTGTCCGCCACTTCCTGCGCGATCTGCGCATTTGAATCTTTGGAGAGGTTCAGGCACGCCATGGCACAGCCCGCGTAGAGAAACTTCTTGATATCCTCCATTCTTCTGACCCGTCCCGCAGCGATCACGGGGATCCGCACTGTCGCGCAGATTTCCCTGATTATATCGTTGTGAAGTTCCTGCTCACTGTCCGAATCAGAGAGGTCAAAGATCATCAACGCGTCCGTAAAACCATTATCATACGCGGCTGCGAGCGCCGCGGGATCTTCACTGACTACATCGGGATCGATGAGGCCTCTGACCGCCTTCCCTTTATTCAAATAAATGCTGGGGATCAGCTTCTTAAACTGTGTATCCATTATTATCCTCTGCGGGGTTCAGAGACTCCCCTTGGTGCTCAGAACGTCTGTTATCCGTTCCTCTTTCTGCGTTGCCATATCAAGCGCCTTGGAGAAGCACTTGAACATTCCCTCGATGATGTGGTGGGCGTTTGTGCCGGAAAGGATCCTGAAATGAAGGTTCATAGCGGCGCTGTAGGATACGGAGTAGAAAAACTCCCGCACCAGTTCTGTGTCGAAATCTCCGACCATTGGCGCATTGAACATCTCTCCCTCCATGACAAAATACGGCCTCCCGCACAGGTCAACCGCGCACAGGATCAGGGCTTCATCCATGGGAAGAACAAAAAAGCCGTATCTTCTGATACCCTTTTTGTCGCCCACAGCCTCTCTGATCGCCTGTCCCAATACGATCCCTGTGTCTTCCACTGTGTGATGGCCGTCCACATTAAGATCTCCTTCCGCTTTGAGCTGCATATCAAACAGGCCGTGCCTTGTAAAGGCGTCCATCATATGGTCGAAGAATCCGATCCCGGTTGAAATATCCGATTTTCCGCTGCCATCGACGCAGAACTTCATGGAGATATCCGTCTCGCCGGTTTTCCTGCTGACACATGCTTTTCTCTTGTCCATGATCACTCCTCCTCTTCGAAACGGACAGCGATGGAATTGGCGTGCGCCGTGAGCCCTTCGCTGAGAGCAAAAAGTTCAATATCTTTATGAACAGCCCGAAGAGCATCCTTTGAGTAAGAAATGATACTGCTCTTCTTGACGAAATCGTCCACTCCAAGAGGTGAGAAGAATCTCGCCGTGCCGTTTGTAGGCAGGATGTGGTTGGGCCCCGCGAAATAGTCGCCAAGAGGCTCCGAAGAATAGCTGCCGAGGAATATCGCGCCCGCGTTGCGGATCTTCGTCATGACCTCGTAGGGGTTCTCTGTGATGATCTCAAGGTGCTCGGACGCGATAGTATTAGCGGCTTCAACCAGATCCCGCATCGTATCGCCGACAAATATGAAACCGTAGTCATCAAGAGATTTTTTTATGATCTCCGCCCTTGAAAGCGTCTTTAAAAAGCCGTCGATCTCTTCGGAAACAGCCGCCGCGACATTTTCATCGGTTGTAAGAAGGATCGCGCTGGCCATCGGATCATGCTCCGCCTGGGACAGAAGATCCGCGGCAACGTATCTGGGATTTGCAGTGTGGTCTGCGATGATCAGGATCTCGCTTGGTCCTGCCACAGAATCTATTCCTGTAACGCCAAAGCAGGCTTTTTTTGCCAGAGCAACAAAAATATTGCCGGGTCCCGTGATCTTGTCCACCTTCGGGATCGTCTCAGTACCATACGCCATTGCGGCAATAGCCTGCGCTCCGCCGACCTTGTAGATCTCATCGGCACCCGCTATATCAGCCGCGACAACTGTGCCTGCGGCCGCCTTGCCGTCCGGTCCCGGCGGTGTGCACATTATGATCTTTTCAACTCCCGCCACTTTCGCAGGGACAATGTTCATAAGAACGCTCGACGGGTAAACTGCGCGCCCTCCCGGTACATAGCAGCCGGAGACCTCTATAGGCGTCACTTTCTGTCCGAGAATCACGCCGTCTTCTCTTGTAGTGATCCAGCTTGAGCGCTTCTGCTTCTCATGGTATACCCGGATATTCTCCGCAGCTTTCTTCATCACATCTACAAGGCCCGGATCCAGCGCCTTGTAAGCCTCGGCTATCTCCTGCTCCGATACCCTGAGGGTTTCGGAAGTCAGATCGCAGCGGTCAAACTTTTTCTCATATGCGATGACTGCGCCGTCGCCCGAATCGCGTACATCCGCGATTATACTCTGTACAGTCTTCTCATAGTCCCCGTATCCTGACGCAGCCCGGCCGATCAGCTTTGCAAGCGCCTGTGATTTTGTATTTTCATCGAGTTTTACTATTCTCATCTGAGCACTTCATCCTTTCTGCCTGTCCGGTCACTCGAGGCAGTCCCGCACATTCGCCATGATCTCTCTGATCCTGCGCGTCTTCATCTGCATGGAGACCTGATTGACGATCATTCTCGCAGAGACAGGGCACACCTCTTCGAGAACTGCAAGGCCGTTCTCCCTCAGCGTAGATCCGGTCTCAACGATATCGACGATCACATCGCCCAGATCCACGATCGGTCCAAGTTCTACGGAGCCGTTCAGTTTAATGATCTCCACTGTCTGATGTTTCCTGTTGTAAAAGTGTTCCCTTGCGATGTTAGGATATTTGGAAGTCACCCGTATCATTTCGTGATGCCGCAGCAGTTCCCGGGCTTCTTCCGGTCCGCAGACACACATCCTGCACTTTCCGAATCCCAGATCAAGTACTTCGTATACCCGCCGGTTCTCTTCCATTATGATGTCCGAGCCGACAACGCCGATATCCGCCGCACCGTATTCCACATATGTAGGAACATCCGGCCCTTTTGCCAGGAAAAATCTCAGCTTTTGTTCCTCGTTGACAAAAATCAGCTTACGGGAACTCTTATCTTTAAGCTCTTCACAGTAATATCCGGCTTCTCCAAGAAGCTTCATTGTCTGATCCGCAAGGCGTCCCTTTGTAAGGGCAATTGTTATATAATCGTTCACGCTGTCCTCCGTTCGCTCTTCACTCCTTCTGCGCTTCCGGCAGCAGAACCGTCCTGAAGCCCGCCATACGGCTCATACGGGCGGTTTTGAGGGCTTCCCGGTAGTTTGAATCATTGTAATAAATCTTCTGAATTTCGGGCTCCTCGTCGTCCACGATATGCTGCCTGTACATCGCCTCCATGAGTGTATCGATGGAGATCATGCATCCTATGGCCGGCGCTGTTTTGCCAAAACAGCTAAGGAGCTGGTCATATCTTCCACCGGATGCGACAGGCTCGCCGGTCCCGTATGTATAGCCTTTGAAAATGATACCTGTGTAGTAACGGTATTTGCTAAGCAGGGAGAGATCGAAGCTGATATATCTTGAAAGGCCATACGCGTCCACAACATCAAAGACATCGATCAGCCGCTTCACAGCTCTGCCGGCGCGCTCATTGGGGGCCGATTCCCAGGCTTTTTCAAGGTCCTCTGCCGTCTCCATAAAATCGCGGAAACGAAGGAACAGATCGCGCTCCTCCTTTTTGTATCCCTCGCTCTTTAACAGATCTTCAGCGGCAAAGTAATTTTTCCCGGATATCTCATCTCTGAGGGCCGTCTCAACTTCGCCGTCCATTCCCAGATACTCACAGATTCCTTTGAAATACTCGACATTTCCGACACTGATCTGGAACTCTTCAAGACCCGCTGAAAGAAGGCTCTCGATCAGCATGGCGATCATTTCCCCGTCCGCCTGAGCGCTGGCGTCGTTCATAAGTTCAGCGCCCATCTGGAATGTTTCCTTGCGTTTGCCCTGCAGGTCAGATGTATTCGAGAAAGCGCTTCCCTGATAACAGAAACGAAGGGGACGCTTTTCATCCATAAAGTATTTGGCAGCGCATCTTGCCACGGAAGGCGTAAAGTCCGGTCTGAGTACCAGTGTGTTACCCTCCTTGTCAAAGAACTTATAAAGCTCTCTGGAAGAAGTCGTACCTATCTCATTGGAGAACACGTCGAAATATTCAAAAGAAGGAGTCTGAAGATCCTTGTATCCGTACAGATGAATCTGTTCAGCGATCTTTTCGATCGTTCTGCTTCTGGCAGTATTCTCTCTGCCGTAGCAGTCTCTTACCCCTTCGGGAGTATGCAGCAGCTGCTGCGCTTTTCTGTTGGCGTAATTCATGGGATCTCCTTCGCTTTATTATGTTACAGTGCTAATTCGGTAACATGTGAAATTATTGGAAGTATACTAAAATATGCTCAGACTGTCAAATTCACGTGTCGCTGTCCCTCTCCGCGAGGTCCCGATTTATCATCTCCAGATACGGCACCAGAATACCATGTTTGTGGGGCAGCACCCAGTTCATGTCCAGTTCATCCATTCTGAAGCTTTTTCTTCCGCCTGACTGAGCCCTTTCCCAGAAAGGCAGGAAATGCCTGAAAGGAAGATAGTAATAAAAACCTTCCTGAGTATAACTGATCAGAAAGAAAGCGATCCCGTCCTGTTTTTCAAACAGTCTCATGAATTCCACCTGATGGGGATGGATGTTCTGAAGCGCAAATGTTTTCTGTTTGCACTCCTTGGCGTCAAAACATACAGGGATCCCCTGGATCACGCCTATATAGTCGACAGTGCTCTTCTGGTCAAAATAGGCAAGCGTGATATGCCGGCTCTCACTGTCGATCTTCATCGGCGTGATCGGAGTAGGCACTTTCTGTATAAGAGCAAGACTCTGTTCCTTATATTTTTCATTGGTCCGGTTGATCTCATCTTCGAAGAGAGAGCCGCGGAGTCCTCTTGAGTTCCATGTCGGCATAAATGTCGCTCCCGTACTGTTTTTAAAAAGCGCCCGGCTGTCACATAACGCCGGCGATCTCTGTGTAGATGCGGGGTGGATCACAGACGATCACTTTTTCGGACAATTGTTCCAAATCTCCTTCCATTCGCGGAAACTCGACCCTGCAGCACCATAACATCTGCCCCCGGAGCCCGAATTCACCGCGGATCTTTTCGTTTACTGCCAAATCGCCGTATTTGGGATCTCCCAGGATCGGATGTCCCATCTGCGCCAGATGGCTGCGCAGCTGATGCGTCTTTCCGGTGATCAGTTCCATTTCCAGAAGTGAATACCGGTTTCCCGTGATAAGAGGAGTATAAACTGTTTTCGTCCAGCTGCCGCCGCTTTTCGCTGACGATGTGAAACTGACCGTATTGGTCACTTCATTTTTGTGCAGGTATCCTTCGATCCTGCCGCTTTTTTTTACTGTTCCCAGCACCGCGGCCTGATAGTATTTGCGCAAAGTCCTGTCTCTTAGAAGCTCCGCGGTCTTTCTGGCGCCGGTAAGAGATTTGGAGCAGATCAGTATACCGCCGGTGTTTCTGTCAAGCCTGTTGCATACGGACGGTTTGAAACGCCTGAGAGTCGAAGCATCCGCTTCGCCCTTCTCAACAAGGTAGCCCAGAAGCCATTCATTCATGGTCCGGTCTGTGTCGGAAGCTTTCTGGGACAGGATTCCTACAGGTTTTCTGACAATGAGGATATCCGGATCCTCGTAGAGAATTCCGTCTTCTCCAATCCTCCCGCGAATCTGCCTGTATGCCTTGATATACTCCTGCAGCGCCTGATCGGATCCGCTTTCTTCATTCCTCTCATCTAAAGCGGTCTCTCCTCCGAATTTACCGATCGTTTCATCAGAAAGAAAAAGCGTCACCAGATCTCCTTCCAGAAGAAGCTCACTGCCGGACGCTTTTTTGCCATTGAGTGTGATATTCTTTTTCCTGAGCATTTTATAAAGAAAGGAGGAGGGGGCGCCGGGCAGTCTTCGCTGCAGATATTTGTTAAAGCGCTGATCCTTCTCTCCGCTCTTTACTGTCCATTCTCTCATCGGCTCTCTTCCTCACAGGGAAATAGATTTCAGAAGATCCATAACGCCCTGTATACTCTTTCTCTCCTTGCTGTCCTGCAGTCTGTTCAGCTCATCCAGCCGCTGCGTGTAATTGTCCTGATTCTTGAAGATCTTGACTGTATAGCCCTTAAATCCGTCATTTTCGAGCATCGTCCTGATATGCATTTCCCCGCTCTTAATGTCGCATTTTGGATCCTCTGTCAAAGCGCAGACGGATCTTCCGGCGCACACTGCATGGCTGAGCGCGTAATTCCTGTCATAGCTGGTCATAAACAGGTCGTAAGCCCCGGCCAGTTCGCCGATATGCAGTTCGATCGCGTCCCTGGCGCTCTCAGAGCAGCATCCCGCTCTTAAGAACATTACGAGATCCACCGCGAATTTCCCGACGCCGATGCAGCTCAAAGCCGCAAGGATCGTGAAGACATTCTTATTGGTGCCAAAATAGCGCAGAGCGCCGAAATACATGCCAAGTACCGCCGCTAACAGCCCGAAGGCAACGACGGCAAATACCTTCCGTCCTCTCTTAATATAACCGTAATACCCTTTTTTTCCGATCATAACCGCTCCAATTACGTCAAAACAGGACATCTCTCCGCTTAACGAAAAGATGTCCCGCGCAATACTATTTCAGTATTAACCCTCTAACATGTCAGTGTTGACGAATTCGGAATCATCCTCCTCCTCTTCAGGATAGTCCTCAGGATCCCCGTCCATATTCTGCATCAGACCGGAGTCCTCATTCTCTTCGGGCTGAGGGCTGATCTCGTTGAGGTTTTGTCCGATAGTGTCGATATAATCTGACATTTCATCATGGAAGTTGGAGAAAATGGAAGTCATGTTGTTGCGGGCGCTGATCGTGCTCTTCTCGAGATCCGCGAGCATTCCTTCCATATACTGTCTGAACGCTTCGCGCTGCGCGTCGGACTCACTTACCGCTTTATCGAGAATATCCTGTGCCTGCTGAGTAGCCATTCTGACGATCTCATTTGCCTGCGCGTAAGCCTGCTGCATGATCTCATGCTCGTTTACAAGCTCATTTGTGTGTGCCGTAGCTTCGTTGATCATCTCCTCTGCTTTTCTCTTGGCGTCGTCGAGGATAGCTTCCTTATTGGCGATGATGCGCTGGTAATGCCTGATCTCATCCGGTGTTTTCGCGCGGAGTTCTTCGAGAAGGGCATCCATCTCGTCCTTGTCAACGATAATATTTGTTTTGGAAAAAGTCTGATATCTGCAGGAATCAATAAAATCCTCAATCTGGTCGATCATCTGCTCGATTTTGCTGCTCATATTTCCAATCCTCCTTATTTATTCTGATAAAACTCCGGATGAAGTACTCTCATTTTGCCGATCACTTCCTCTTCGATCGAAGGCGGAACGCAAAGACTGATGTCGCCGCCAAAGGATGCGATTTCCTTTACGACAGAGGAACTGAGGTACGCGAACTCCATACTGCTCGTGATGAAGATCGTATCAAGCCAGCCGTCTGAGATCGTCCGGTTTGCGTGGGCGATCTGCAGTTCGTACTCAAAATCAGTTACTGCGCGAAGGCCTCGAACAGCAATATGACAGTCGATTTTACGTGCATAATCCATAAGCAAACCGTAATAGGAATCGACGTGTACGTTCGGAATATTTTCTGACACTTTGCGTAACATTTTAACACGTTCGTCTACAGAAAACAATGGAGTTTTCGCTTTATTGTCCAAAACGCAGACCGTCAGGTCATCAAACATTTCCGCCGCTCTTTTGATAATGTCAATGTGTCCATAGGTAACGGGGTCAAAACTTCCCGGGTAGATCGCGTGTTTCATCCTGAATCCTTTCTGCTGCCGTTTAATCCTTTTTAGCACGTTTGATGAAGAGATGTCTGTTCGCCTTGTAGTCTTTCTCCCTTACCAGTTCGAGGCCGATGCCGCCAAGATAAGAGAAATCTGTATTAAGAGAAGATTCCACAATGATCAGCGTATTATCCGTGACATATTTCTCTACTGACAGAGCGTTCAAAATATCGTGAACTGTCTGTGATTCATAGGGCGGATCCACGTAAATAAGATCGACTTCCTTCTCGTGGATGTGCCTGAGCGCGCTGAGCGCGTCCTGCTTAAGGAGTACCGCCTCGTCCTCAAAATGCGTTGTGTGAAGGTTCTTCTGAATACAGGCGCAAGCCTCTCTGCCGTTCTCAACAAAATAGGCGCGTTTCGCGCCGCGGCTTAAAGCTTCGATCCCGATCGCCCCGCTGCCCGCGCACAGGTCAAGAAAGACTGATCCGGGTACATCTGCCTGTATGATATTGAAAAGGGTCTCTTTGATGATGTCCTGTGTGGGTCTGGTGTCAAGACCGTAAGGCGCGACGAGTTTTAACCTTCTCGCGCTTCCTGCAATTACTCTCATATCTTACTTCCTTGAAATGCGAGGCGGAATGATTTCCGCCTCTTTTATATCTAAAGTGTATTAAATCTTCGCTTTTTTGTCCATCTCCAAATACCCGTCCGGGCAATAAAGGATCAGAACCGTTTGCTGCCTCTGCCGTTTCTGGCGCCGGCGCGGACTTTGTCAAGATCGATCTCCGTATCTCTGTGTACGAGCGGAGCTGGCTCTTTGTCCTTTGCGAGCACCGCTCTCTCCACATAGTCTTCTTTGCTCAGCTTGATTCCCGCAACACCGGCCGCAGCTTTTTTCATCTCCGGGATCTGTTCAATCAGGAACTTGAGCAGATATCCGTTCGCAGTCATCAGAACGGCATACTTCTGGTCAGTGATGACTCCGGCGAATACGAGGGAGTCTCCCTCGCCGAGCTTTGTCGCGTTCATTGTCTTCATGCGCGTTTCAAACTCTCCGCCGCTCACTGTTTTGACAAGCCCCTTCTTAGTTACAAATAAAAGCTTGTAGAGGTTGAGGTCAGTCTGGCTGCAGGCCATGACGATCTCCTCCTTAGAGGAATCGTAATTTCCGATGTTGTCAATGGGAATGCCTTTATCCCTGAGTTTGCCAAGAGGCAGGTCGGAAACCTTTACTGTGTGAAGCGTTCCGTTGTCAGTGAACAGACAGATCTTTCCGGTGCTTCTGCACATGAAGTAGTATTTATATCCGCTTTCCACCGACTCCTGATTCCTCGAATAGACAGCCGGGTCCATCGTCTTGGCGTATCCGAAACGATCCATGACGAACAGGAGCTCTCTGTCCTCTTCGTCTTCCCTGACAACAAAAGAAACCGCCTCCGCCTGCGTTATCTCTGTTTTTCTGGGCTGCGCATATCTGTCCCTGATCCGGGCAAGATCAGCTCTCAGGACTTTTGTCATGGAGTCGCGCTCCTCCAGGATATCCTCGTAGCGGTAGATATTGGCGACAGTCTCATCGTGTTCTTTAATAAGAGCTTCCAGCTCAAGTCCGATCAGTTTGTAAAGACGCATATCGAGTATCGCGTCGGCTTGGGCTTCCGTAAAGGCAAGCTGTGTCGCCATGATCTCAGACTCTTCGCTTCTGAATCTGATCCCGCCGGTCTCACCGTTCACAAGGCAGTTTTTGACAGTCTTTCTGTCTCTTGCGCCCCGGAGGATCTCAATAATGAGATCAATGACGTTGACCGCTTTGATGAGGCCTTCCTGGATCTCCCTCTTCTTGCGCTCTTTTTCAAGAAGATTCTCATACTTTCGCGTTGTCGTCTCATAGAGGAAGTCCGTATTGGCCTTGAGGATCTCCTTAAGGCTAAGCGTCTCGGGTCTGCCGTTCCGGATCGCGAGCATATTTACGCCGAAGGTATCTTCGAGACGCGTCTTTTTATAGAGAAGATTTCGGAAATTGTCGATATCCGTATCTTTCTTCAGCTCAATGACGATCCGGATCCCTTCCTTGTCAGATTGGTTTGTGATATCGATGATATCATTTGTAACCTTCTTCTCGGCGAGCGCAGCCACATCCGAGAGAAACTTGCCGATGCCGGCTCCGATCATAGTGTAAGGGATCTCCGTGATCACCAGATTGACATGTCCTGAGCGCCCCTTTTCTACCATAGTGCGGCCTCTCAGGCGGACTTTTCCAACACCGGTCTCATAGATCTCGGGAAGTTCTTCTTTATTGACCACAATGCCGCCTGTTGGGAAATCAGGTCCTTTGACATAGCGCATCAGTTCTTTGTTGGTCAGTTCCGGGTTTTCGAGCAGCGCGATCTCCGCGTCGATGATCTCCGCGAGATTATGAGGAGGAGTGCTCGTCGCCATTCCTACCGCGATGCCCTCCGATCCGTTGATCAAAAAGTTGGGGATCTTGACGGGGAGCACTTCGGGCTCTTTTTCGTTCTCATCGAAGTTGGGCACAAAGTCCACGACATCTTTGTCGAGATCCGCCAGGAAAGCTTCTTCCGTGATCTTTTCAAGCCTCGCCTCGGTATAGCGCATTGCCGCAGCGCCGTCGCCCTCTATGTTGCCGAAGTTTCCGTGTCCGTCGATAAGAGGGATCTCTTTTTTGAAATCCTGCGCCATTACGACCAGAGCGTCATAGATCGAGCTGTCGCCGTGGGGATGATATTTACCCATTGTATCGCCGACGATTCTCGCGCTCTTTCTGAAGGGTCTGTCTGATCGGATCCCAAGCTCATGCATGTCGTAAAGAGTTCTTCTCTGTACGGGTTTTAGTCCGTCCCGGACATCCGGGAGCGCTCTCGCGACGATCACGCTCATGGCGTAATCGATGTAGGATTTCTGCATCAGTTCAGAATACTCTGTCTTTAAGATCTGCTCCTGCGGAGTCTCCGCAAAAGTGTCTTCCGTCAGTCTCTTTCCTTTTCTGCTGTTCTTGTTCTGGTCGTCTTTAGGCATACTTATTACTGTTTCTCCGTTTTTTAACGTCAGACATCAAGTTCCGCGTCGTCCGCGTGGTCGTGGATGAACATCCTGCGGGGAGGGACTTCACTTCCCATAAGAAGTTCCGTGATGTCGGAAGCATGTATTGCGTCTTCGATCTGTACCTGTCTCATATATCTTCTCCTGGGATCAAGGGTCGTCTCCCAAAGCTGTTCGGGGTCCATCTCTCCCAGGCCTTTGTATCTCTGCAGTGTAAAATCGTTTTTGTGCGTTTTTCTGTATTTTGCCAGCGCGTAATCATCATAAAGATACTCGCCTTCTCCGCTTCCTTTTTTAGGGACTACCTTGTAGAGCGGCGGCATAGCGACATAGACGTGTCCCTCATAGATCAGTTCCGGCATAAAGCGATAGAACAGAGTCAGAAGGAGCGTCGATATGTGGGCGCCGTCAACGTCCGCGTCTGCCATGATAATGATCTTGTCGTATCTGAGCTTCGAGATATCGAAGTCATTTCCGTAGCCTTCGGAAAACCCGCAGCCGAACGCGTTGATCATAGTCTTAATCTCCGCGTTTGCAAGTACTTTGTCTATACTGGCCTTCTCAACATTGAGGATCTTGCCGCGGATTGGCAGAATTGCCTGATACATTCTGTCTCTCGCCATCTTGGCACTTCCGCCGGCGGAGTCTCCCTCTACGATGAATATCTCACATTTGGAAGCGTCCTTGCTGGTGCAGTTCGCCAATTTGCCGTTGGAGTCAAAGGAAAACTTCTGTTTGACCAGCATATTGGTCCTGGTCTTCTCTTCAGTCTTTCTGATCTTCGCCGCCTTTTCGGCACATCCGATCACAGTTTTGAGGACTTCCAGATTCCTGTCAAAATAGTGAACGATCTCATCTCCGGTCACCTGACTGACAGCCTTGGCGGCATCCTGGTTATCCAGTTTCGTCTTGGTCTGTCCCTCGAACCTGGGATCCGGGTGCTTAATGGAAATGACAGCCGTCATCCCGTTTCTGATATCGGCACCGGTAAAATTCGTATCCTTTTCCTTGAGGACGCCGATCTGGCGGGCGTAATTATTGATCACCTGGGTAAAGACGGTTTTGAAACCTGTCAGATGCGTTCCGCCCTCCGCGTTATAAATATTGTTGCAGAATCCCAGGACGTTTTCGTGGAATTCATTGACAAACTGAAACGCGGCTTCCACAGTGATCTGATCGCTCATTCCCTTGAAATAAACGATATCCGTGACGGCTTCCTTGGATTTATTGAGCGCACGGATAAATCCGACTATTCCGTCGGGTTCATGGAATACGAGTTCTTCAGCGGGTTCCTGCCTTCTGTCCGTATACTCGATCGTGAGTTCCGGATTGAGGTAAGCGGTCTCGTGCATGCGGCTTTTAATATCTTCTTCCCTGAACCTTGTCTTTTCAAAGATCTCGGGATCCGGCAGGAAATTGATCCTTGTTCCGGTCCATCTGGTCTTGCCCGCGACAGGCAGCAGACCATTCTCGAGTTCCACAACAGGATTCCCCCGCTCATATTTATCCTCATAAAGAAAACCGCCGCTGCCAACGCTGACGGTCATTCTTTCAGAAAGAGCGTTGACCACTGAAGATCCCACTCCGTGGAGACCTCCGCTGGTCTTGTACGCATTATTATCAAATTTTCCGCCGGCGTGAAGCGTTGTGAATACCACTCGCTCCGCGCTCACTCCCTTTTCATGCATTCCGATCGGAATGCCTCTTCCGTTGTCCTCCACTGTACAGGAGCCGTCCGCTTCAAGGATCACCTTGATCGTGGTGCAGAATCCGGCAAGATGTTCATCGACAGAGTTGTCCACGATCTCGTAGATCAGATGATTGAGGCCCCTTGTGGAGACGCTGCCGATATACATGCCGGGCCTTGTCCTTACGGCCTCAAGCCCCTCCAGCACTTTGATACTGGCAGCGTCGTAATTATTAGTATCCTGATTAAGATTTGCCATGCAGATTTCCTATTCCTGGTTGTACTTGGTTGTTCACGCTCAGTTATCTTTGTGCAGCGGAATCTTCTTCGAGCAGGCGATTGCAAGCGCGCCCGGCCCTATATGGCAGGCGATACTTAAAGAAAGCACGTCGTCCTGCACTTTAAATGCAGGGAAAGCAGCTCTGACTTCCTGGGAAAACTCCGCGAACTGATCCGGTACATTGCCATGAACAGCATAGAGCCAGACGTTCTCCTTATCTGTTCCGCCGTACAGGGTCTCAATATCATGCTTCATCGCGTTGATCATAATATTCTTGCCCTGGTTCATGGTGCGCGCCTTGGAGAAAGCGTCGAGTCTCTCGCCCTTGATCTGCAGGACCGGCTTAATGCGCAGGAGTGTGCCCACCGCGGCTGCAGCCGGAGTGATCCTGCCGCCCTTTTTCAGGTAATAGAGCGTATCGAGCATGATATAGATACTGGATTCATATTTAACATGCTCCAGTTCTTCGCGGATCTCTGCCGCGTTCATTCCCATTTCCGCCATTTCCAGCGCGTCAAGTACAGATCTCTTCTGTGTCACGGAGATCCTCTGGTTATTGACTACCTGGACCTTGCCGTCATAGTCATCAGCAAGCATTCTGGCGCTCTGGCAGGAACCTGACAGCCCGCTGCTCATGGGAATATAAACCACTTCGTCGTGGGTCTTAAGGGCTTCGTCCCAAATACTCATGACGTCTGAAGGAGAGGGCTGGCTTGTCGCGATACTGGCTCCGCTCTCCATCTTTTCATAAAACTCTTCTCTCGTGAGATTGATCCCCTCATAAAAAGTCTCATCTGAGATCGTAAAAGGCATCGGCACCACTGAGATTCCGAGCTTTTCAGCTTCCTGAGGGGTAATATGGGCGTTACTGTCAGTAATAACTGCTATCTTCGACATCTTCTTCTCCATTTCTTTAAAACCGCGGTTTAAACAACAAACTACAGTTAGAAAACATCATAATAATATGAGCGCCGAAAGTCAACCTCGCGCTAGATCGTTCTGAAATCGAGCTGTCTCATATGGGGCGTTTCAAATTCAGGATCGGACAAAAGTACCTCATCTGCATAGGCCGCCGCCTTGCGCATGATCGCCGAGTCCTCATAGATATCTGCCAGAACAAATCCGAGTTCACCGCTCTGTCTCTCTCCGAACAGATCCCCGGGGCCTCTGAGTTTAAGGTCTTCTTCCGCTATTTTGAATCCATCGTTTGTCTTTTCGAGAATTTCAAGCCTTCGCGGCTTTTTGTCGGGGTCGTCGTCTCCCGCCGCGCCCGGTGTGTAAAGAAAGACGCAGTAGGACTGCCACTGTCCTCTGCCGACTCTTCCCCTCAGCTGGTGGAGCTGCGACATACCGAATCTCTCAGCGTTCTCGACAGCGATCACAGTTGCGTTGGGAACATCGATGCCGACTTCTATGACTGTCGTGGATACCAGTATATCGGTTTCCCCGCTGCCAAATCTCTCCATGATCTCAGCTTTCTCCGAGGGCTTCATGCGCCCGTTAAGCGAGTCGATCTTTACTTCCGCCGGAAAGATCTTCTGCAGCTTCTGAGTATAATCCCGGACGTTCTCCAGTTCGCTCATTTCCCCTTCTTCCACTTCAGGACATATCACGTAGGCCTGCCTTCCCTGTTTGATCTGTCCGTACATGAAGCGGTAGATCCTGCGGCGCTCACTGCTGCTGATCGCCAGGTTTTTGATAGGAAGTCTTCCTGCAGGTATCTCATCGAGCACGGAGATCTGCAGATCCCCGTACATAATAATTGCAAGTGTCCTGGGGATCGGAGTTGCGCTCATGACCAGTACAGGTACCGAAGATCCCTTCCCGGCAAGGCTCTCTCTCTGTCTTACCCCGAAGCGGTGCTGTTCATCCGTTATTACAAGTCCAAGATCCGCGTATTCAACGCTGTCCTGGATCAAAGCGTGAGTTCCGATGATGATATCCGCTCTTCCGGACGCGATCTCATCATAAGCCGCTTTTCTCGCTTTTCCCTTAACTGATCCGGTCAATAGTACAGGATTGATCGGAAGATCATATTGTTCCTTCAATTTGACAAGGTTATCCATGTGCTGTCTCGCCAGGACCTCTGTCGGAGCCATGAGGGCGCCCTGTCTGTGATTTGCGCTGCACAAAAGAAGAGAAAGAAAAGCGAGGATCGTCTTTCCGGATCCCACATCCCCCTGCAGAAGACGGCTCATCACATACTCGCCGGTCAGGTCTCTTTTGATCTCTTCCCAGGCCCTCTTCTGCGCCCCTGTGAGGGAGTATGGCAGCTTTGAGAGAAGCTGCTCCGGGAGGTCCTTTCCAAGAAGCGGCCTTTCATTTTTCAGCCCCTCGTTCTCTTTTTTCTTCTTTCTGATCCCGATGATGAACTCGAAAAACTCATCGAAGATCAGCCGGTTTCTGGCCATCCCGAGTTCCTGCATGCTGCCGGGATGGTGGATGGACCGAAGAGCTGTATCCCTCGCGCACAGTCCAAGACGTTCTCTTTCGCTTTCGTCAAGATAGTCCTCGAACTCCGGAAGTTCTTCCAGTGCCTGTCCGATCAGCCCGGATATCTGTTTGTTCTTCATGCCCTGAAACAGGGGATACACCGGCTGGAGAGTTCCTTCCAGATCGTGATAGTCCTCCCGGGAATACACCCTGGGCTGTTCCATATACCGCAGCCCTCTTGGGGTCATCTTCATAACTCCCATGAAGACGCGCTGACTGCCCGGCGGCAGATTTTTGACCATATAGGGCATATTAAAAAATGTCAGTCTGCAGTCGCCCGTCGCATCAGCGGCTTTGAAATGGCTGATCGTCTTGCCGCCGGCCCTGATCGTACTCCCCCTTCCTATCACTGTAAGGAGAACAGCGCATTCTTTGTTCTCTAAGGAAGCTGACACCGCGGACAGTCCGACGTATTTTTCATATCGCGAGGGATAATAGACAACCAGATCTCCGACTGTACTTAGCCCTTTGCTCTGAAGCAGCTGCGCTGTCCGGGGACCTACCCTCTTAAGTTTTCCCACTTCTGTGTGAAGATTCATATAGACACCTGTCTGTTCATTTTTTGTTCGATCCGAAAGATTGCTAAAAGAAACCGGATGCCTCCATGACATCCGGTTTATGTGACTGCATATTATGCATTGTTCTCTTGTCAGGCAGACTTGTACTCCATATCCGGCTTATTCAGCAGACAAAATATAGTAGTAGATCGGCTGTCCGCCGTATTGAAGCTCAACGTCACAGGACGGGAAAGCTTCCGAAGCCCTGGCTCTGAACTTCTCGGCTTTTTCTTCCTCAACATCTTCTCCGTAGTAAATACTGATGATCTCTGTATTTTCATCTACGATCTTCTTTAATGACTCAAAAGTCACATCTTCGATATCGCCGCCGGTTGTGAGAATGCCGCTGTCGCCTATTCCCATGATATCGCCTTCGTGGATCTTGATATTATCGATCTCCGTATCCCTGACGGCATATGTGACCTCCGCGCTGTGAACGGAGCCGATCTCCTCCAGCATATTGGCCTTGTTTGCTTCAGCATCCAGGTCAGGCATAAAATTGATCACTGCTGTGATTCCCTGAGGGACTGTAGTCGTGGGAACTACGATCACCTTCTTGTCAGTTGTAAGGGAGGCCGCCTGGTTGGCCGCCATAATGATGTTCTTGTTGTTCGGAAGGACAAATACAACATCAGCGTTTACACTCTCCACAGCCTTAAGCACATCGTCCGTGCTGGGATTCATTGTCTGGCCGCCGCTGATCACGTAATCAACGCCGAGACCCGTGAAGATATCCCTGATTCCATCGCCGACAGATACAGTGATAAACCCGACTTCCTTTCTGGGCTGTTCGGGCATCCTGGGAGTTTCTGTCTCAGCAGGCTTTTTCGGTTCTGCGGCATCGGATACGGAAGAAGGCTTAGCCGCGTCCGCACTCCTGCCAATGGATTCAGTGTCCTTGAGATTGAGAAGTCTCACTTCTCCCAGTTCACCGAATTTCTGGCTTCTCTGAATGATCAGACCGGGATCGTTGGTCTGGCATTTAACATGGAGGATATCCCCTTCCACTGCGCATTTCACGCGGTCGCCGAGGGACTTGAGGAATTCCAGGTACTCCTTCTGGTCTCTGGAGGAGGGCTTCTTCGCCATCAGTACCGTCATTCTCATCTTGTAGATAAAACGGAGCTCTTCTTTCTCGGCCGCTTCCTTCTCGGGCTCGGCTTCAGCCTTAACTTCCTCTTTCTCCATCAGAGCGCTGTAGTCGATCTCCTTGCCGAGGAACCGGTCGAATGCGCCTTTCAGGACCTGAACAAGGCCCTGTCCGCCGGAGTCAACTACGCCTGCCTGTTTGAGGACCGGCAGCAGCTCAGGCGTGTTTGCAAGAACCTTCTCCGCCTCCTCAAGGACTGCTCCTAGGAATACTTCCAGGTTCTCTTCGCCTGCGTCAGCGAGTTCTCTTGACTTGACTGAAGCGCCCTTGGCTACGGTAAGGATCGTACCTTCCTTGGGTTTCATGACAGCTTTATAAGCAGTCTCCACTGCTCTGTCAAATCCATCCGCCAGAACGGGGATTGTAAGCTCTGTCTCAGTCTTAGCCACTTTTCCGAATCCGCGGATCAGCTGTGAGAGAATAACGCCCGAATTTCCTCTGGCTCCTCTCAAAGATCCGGAGGACATTGCCTTACAAACGTCCTTCATGCTGTCGGTGCTTCCAAGAGCGGAAACCTCCTTGACGGCGGACTTGATCGTAAGAGTCATATTCGTGCCGGTATCTCCGTCGGGAACGGGGAATACATTGAGTTCATTGATCCATTCTTTATTTGCTTCCAAATTGGCTGCGCCGGCGAAAAACATCTCTGCCAGCAGTTTTGCATCGATTGCGCTGGTTGTCACCGCATCTTCCTCCTGATTACTTAAAAATTTCATGATTGTACGGGCAGTGCACTGTTACTCAGTCAATGACGCGTACGCCCTCTACATAAACATTGATCTTCTCTACCTCAAGGCCGGTGAAATCCTCCACTCGGTATGCGACAGATGAAACCAGGTTATCAGCCACAGCCATGATATTAACTCCATAGGACACGATCACATGAAAATCAATAACAAGTTTGTTCCTGGAGTTAAGAGTTACGTTGATCCCCTTTGTCATGCTTTCTCTCTTCAGGAGGTTTGCAAATCCTTCCTTGCTGTTGACAGCAGCCATGCCGACAATGCCAAAACACTCGTTCGCGACATTGCCTGCAAACCGGGCGATCACTTCGGGGTCAACACTTATGTTACCCATATGTGTATTAAATAAAAATGTCTTCAAAGGCCATTCTCCTTTCAAGCCGGGCAGTCCGGCGTAGTGATGATTCGATCACACCTATGTCCTGAAACAGTTATTTCTAATTCAATACGTGATAAATCAATTTAGATTATAACCTTAAAACAGTGAAAAGAAAAGGTTCTATTGCCGCTTCATAATCATAATTCCCGCTGAATTCATTTATTTTTTTCTTGCATTCATGTTTCATTTTTGATACTATACAAATGTTGTAGACCCGAATATGTACGTTAGGAGGTGTTTAAGATGGCAAAATGTGATATCTGCGGCAAGGGCGCTCATTTTGGAAATAACGTCAGCCATTCTCATAGAAGATCCAACAGAATCTGGAATTCCAACGTCCAGAAGGTTGCTGTGAACGTCAACGGCGCTAAGAAGAGAATGCATGTCTGCACCAGCTGCCTTAGATCCGGCAAGGTCGAGCGCGCTATTTAATATAGCGGCAGGATCAGGATCATCGCAATCTGAATGCAGGCATATCGAATTGGTAAATAAAAAGGACTGTATTTCACAGTCCTTTTTCTTGTGCTCTTTTCACGCCAGGGAACGAAGATACTCCGCAAGTCTTCTGTACATCCAGACAAGATCCTGCTCAGGTTCCCATCCCAGCGCCTGTATCTTGGAAATGTCCATATTCAGAAAGCTCGGAGCCGGGTAACGGGAAGCATCTCCGTTTTCATCCACTCTGACAGCGATCTTTCCTCCGGCAACTTCTCTTGCCACCATTTCACCCATTTCAAATATGGAACAGTAAGTGGCGGGATTTGCAGCGTTATAAGTTTCTCCCGGAGTTCCGCTCAGCAGAACTGTCAGGATCGCCGTCACCGCCTGTGCTGTATAAAGATACGGATGCCGGCTTGTGCCTTTTGTAGCCAGCACTATATCTTTGCCGTCAATGGCGTTTCTTGTCATCATCGCAAACACCCGCCGGTCATTGTAATCCACCCCGGGGCCGAAAGTCTGCGCAAGGCGGATGCTCATTGCGGGAAGTCCGTATTCAGCTGCATATGAAGTGCAGAGCATCTCGCACATTCTCTTGCTTTCAGGATAACAGCTTCTTGTTTTTCCAAGATCGATCTTCCCGAGAGTTCCTTCATCCAGCGCTTCTTCCGTGTTGACTTCTCCGAAAGCTTCCATGCTGGAAAGAAATAAAAAGCCCTTTGTGCTTCGCTTTCTCGCTTCCTCCAGTAAGCCTGTCGTTCCCTCAACAGATGTTCGGATGACTTCCACCGGGTGTTCATTCATGAAGGCGCTCGCAGTCGGGCAGGCGCCGTGAATCCAGTAGTCAATCTTTTCCGGAAGAGAAGGCAGCTGCTGCATCGTCCCTGCTAATAGCCGCAGTTCCGGGGCATTTACCAGCTTGCCGAGTACTCTCTTTGCTTTTTCTGTGTCCCTGACAACTGCGCAGACATCAAGTCCCAGTCCGCGTTCACGTCCCGCACGGATCAGGGCGTTGATCACGGTCATGCCGATCAGCCCTGTCCCGCCTGTCACAAGTACCGTGCTGTCTCTGAGCTTCTCCCAAGGCAGGTCAGCTTTGCAGATCCACTCCATATCTTCCTTAAAGATCTCTGAATTTTCTGTCATTTAAATCTCCCGATCATCAGATTCCAAAGATCTGAGAGTTCTCTCTTGCATCAACCATAGCACGGAAAATGTAGAAATCGCTTGGCGTTGTGATCTTTATGTTCTCCGGTTTTCCCTGCACTGTATAAAGCTTATAACCGTAATGCTTCATCATGCTGGCAGAATCAATAAATCCTGTTCCGGTCTGTTCCTCGCGCACCTTGTTGTGAACGCCGAGAATCTCTCCGAGATAGAAACTCTGAGGAGCTCTGGCGAGTTCGCACATAGATCTGTCAATGATCGTACCTACCGCTCCAGTCTCATCCTTCATCGTGATCGTCTCAATGGCAGAAGTGACAGTGATAGCTGTCCCCCGCTCCTTCACGCTCCTGATATTCGCGGAGATCGTGTCCTCATCGATCAGAGGTCTTACTCCGTCATGGATCAATACTATGTCGTTCTCTCCGTAAAACTCAGACGCAGCACACAATCCGTTATAGATGGACTCCTGGCCTGAGTCCCCCCCGGGGACGATCTTTTTGATCTTCCTAAGGCCGAATTTACGTACAAGTTCCTGTGTGTAACCGATCCAGCTCTCCAGCATTACAACAATAATGCCATCGATCTCACTGTGCTGATCAAAAGCCTCCATAGTATAGACGATGATCGGTTTGCCGTGAAGTTCCAGAAACTGTTTGGGCCTTGTTCTGGTGTTCATTCTCTGTCCGGTACCGCCGGCAAAAATTATTGCAACATTGCTCATTTATCTTCTCCTGCGTCCCTTACGGAAACATCCTTTACTTCAGACTCGGGGAACGCGGCTTTTACAGCTTCGTCATCAGATATCATTCCGCTGTTTTTGTTTCTGATCTTATCGATAACGTCGGGAATCATATCAACCAGCTTGGTGACAGCAGTCTGATCTTTGATATTGACAACCTTAGTCTGTCCGTTTTTGATGATAAGTATCGCTGTAGGAGTCATCTTGGCGGAAAAGCCGCCTGCGCCGGCATCCTTGTGGTCAGTCCCGTTGGAGCCTGCTCCGCATCCGATGGCGACATCGGAAAGCGGAATGATGATCTGATCACCGATCCTGACGGGCGCGCCGACCACAGTCTTGGATGTGAGCACACTCTCTGCGCCATCCATAAGAGATTTGACTACTGTTGAGATACTGTTCTTTTCTTCAGCCATTTGAGTTCCTCTTTCTTCGCTTTACAGCCTGAACTTGTTATTACGTGTTTCTATATTTAATATGTTCATCTAATAAATGCCCGCATTTATTGCAGTTTGCTCTTTACCTTCTTAAGCTTTCTGAGCACCTTACGGCAATCCTTGTCAAAAACCAGAGGGACCATTTCCTTTACCGGCGTGATTATTCTGAACTTCCCGTCCATTTGCGCATTCATGTCACAGCGGTACAGATCCCATTCCGTATTGACCCCCAGGTGCTCATCCAAAAACGGCATCAGTATCGATGTAAATCCCGTCAGATTTCCGTTTAGACAGGGATCGCCCAGGCCAACATTTCCGCTTATCTTCCAGTGAGCCGGCACCAGATCATCCGCTATGTTCAGAAGCCGCATCCTGACTTTCCTCCATGCCCTTCTGCCGCAGCTTCCTGTCAGGACTCTATGGATATAATCAACCGCGTTAATGATTTTCTCCGCCTTGCCGACAGCAGTCTCAACTCTCTGAGCGAGGGAAGTTTCCTCTTTTTCTTCTTCCTCTTCTTTCTTCTCTTCCGCCTCTTCCTCTGAGGTTTCCTCTTTCCTCAGCCTGTCCATGATCCTGATATCCCTGCCGAAAACCTTCACAGTGATCAGCTCGTTGCCCGGAAAAGCGATCAATACTTTCACGGCACCGAAGAACCACGAGACGCAGGCCGCCGCACTCGATCTTTCAATCAGCACCGAAACCGGAAACTCCTCATGTCTTTCAGGATCATCCACTGCTGCCCTGGCATTATACCTGAATGGAACCAGCAGAGCGATGAGGATGAGCACAAGGACCAGGACCAGAGCTGCAAGCAATATGATCCCCAGCCATTTCAATATAGTAAGAAATACTGCCATTTCCGCCTCCTTACTCTGACTGAGTCTGCTGCGGCAGTTTATCCTGAGTCATCAAGGCGCGTTCATCGGAAATCTGCGCAGACTTCTCGGAAGCCGTAAGTACGGCAGGTCTGCCGCTCAGTTTCCTTATTCCGTGAGGAAACAGGTAGGCTCTCACATCGCCGCTCCCGGTGTGGTCATAAGCTTCCTGTACCAGCTTCTGTACAAGTTCCACCGCTTCTGTACGTCCTGCGGCAATGCCGATTATGAAAGGGGGATATTTTTTGTAATACGGCTGTTGGAGATTGACGCAGTGGAGAATCTCAAGCTGGTTGGAACCCGGCCCGGGAATAGACGGACTCAGTGCGATCACGTAGATCGTGAACTGTCCTTCCCCGCGCATCAGCTTTCTCTTCACTTCTTCAGGGTCCCTTATGGAAGGTCCTGCATAGAGATTCTTATAAAAATACATACAGATCTACTCCTTTTGACCCAGAACTCTCTCAAGTGCTCTTGTGGTGTATTTCCCCTTTCGGAGCCTGTCAGAGATCCTCATGGTATTGGAACGGATCGCGTCATACTCTTCCGCTGTGATATCGGCGATCCTTCCGGGGATCTCTTCGATGGAGTCCACCGTGATGCCGCACCCGTTCTTTGTAATATAAGGGGCAAGAGCCGCTTCGCTCCATATGATCACCGGCATCCCCGACGCAAGATACAGGGAGGCCTTATGCGGATCATTGATCCTCAGGTACTCTCCGTATGTCCCGCTGCAGGTTTCGGTGGTCTCACCGTCCCACACAAGACCGAAACTCCCTTCCATCACTTCCGGAAGTCTGTCCGGTTCAAAAGATCCCAGATATCTCACATTGTCCTGCGGATCCGCTTCATATCCGACACCGTAGAGGTTAAAGCCGATCCCCTCCGGAAGGTGATAGGCGTAGCCGGCTTTGTGGGGCCTGAGCGCGCCGGCGATCACAACCGGACCGTCAGCCCTTGTCTTCGCGTATCCGGCTTCAGGGATCAGATAATCAAATATCCCGAGCACTTCCATCCTGGAAGAGGGAATACCCATTGAAGCGAGCTTCTTTTTCATATTTCTGTTATGAACAATGATCCCGTCACAGTTCTTGAGGAGCGTCTCCTCTTCAAGGCGAAGCCTTATCTTCTCTCTTCGCGTCGTAGTGCCTCTTATGGCCGCCCGCAGGATCTCAAGATCATGGATCAGAAGTATGATCCTGACGCCTCTTTTTCTCGCCTTTCTGATACAGGACGCAAGGAGCACCGAGTGATTGACTATAGGAAACTGAATGACAAGGATATCTCCCTCACCTGTCACGGAAAGGCAGTCGTCCCACACTTTCATGAGTCTGTAGTGATAGCCGGCTTTCTCTAGAACATTCTGTCCCTCTCTGTCAGTCTGCGGCATACAGATCTCAATCCCCTTATAGCCGTTTTTCTCAAGGATCACATCGACGTCATCCCTGGCCTTGATGCCGGCTGTGCGCTGATAGCCCTCTTCGTTCCATATCTCTTTAGTATAATATTTCATAGACTCTGTCCCTGTCGCTCAGTCTTCCTGCACCCACACATCCATATCGTGTGTGATCCGTTTCTCCTCAGGAGGCAGCTGCATATAGTCCCCGTAGAGATTACGGAGATAGTATTCCCAACAGCCCGGAGCAGAAACCACCATGTCCTCGAACTGCATCGGTACAGATTTCAGGTAGAGCTTTCTCGGAACGCGCTCCTGAGGTCCGTATCCGTTCGCTATGCCGCCCATATATCCGCACTCGTCGACTTTGTAAGTGCGGCAGGTCCTGTTGATATAATCCAGGATCCGGGCGTCATCCAGGGGGCTGACAAGAGCTTTGATGAAGGGCTTGAGCGCTTTTCTGAGCGCGGTCTTTCCTTCCCCCGTTCTTGCCTGCTTGACTCTCAGGATCCTTCTTGCCGCCAGGGTCTTTCTGAAGATCCGCTTTACTTCTTTCTCATCGTCCGGAAGACCATCCATGGGAAAAATATCGATCCAGAGATTCTTCTCAGTCTCATCCTGATCGTAAAGCTTCCTTATGCTCGTGTGAAGATCGTAGATCTTGGCAAAGGGATAGTTCAGGTCTCCCAGTTCACAGGCCGCCAGCTTATAGTCGCCGGATGCGTTGATCTCATCTGCGTGGGAAAGCAGACGGTCATAATCCTCTCTCGGCATGTTTACGTCTATATCATCGTCCCAGGGAATAAAGCCCTTATGACGGACAGCGCCGAGAAGAGTCCCCCCTGCAAGATAATACCGGATCCCGTACCGTTCGCAGATGTCTGTAAAGACCTTAAAGATCCTGAGCTCTCTCTGCTGAATCTCACCGAGGTCCAGTTTCTTCATTTCGCCAGTATTATTATTCATCTGTTGTATCACTCCATTAGTCATATCCTATAAAAAAGAGTATAATCCATATCAAAATAGATGTCCACAACCCATATTTTCCTTATTTCGTGCTTGACATTCATTTTTTGTTCCACTAAGATATTATCGTATGTGCAGAAAGAGTTTTCGTGTCTTCTCTGCTGCACTCATGAGCAATATGGAGCACTGTATGCGCGGCTGCACAGCGCTCGGAACGATATGTATAACACTTACTGTACATTACATGGAGGTATGTAGAATGGCAAACATCAAATCTGCCAAGAAGAGAATTCTCACAAGCGCTAAGAAGACCGCTGCAAACAAGGCTGTAAAGTCTTCCGTCAAGACCGCTATCAAGAAAGTCAACAAGGCTGTAGAGGCCGGCGACAAGGCAGCTGCAACAGCAGCTCTTATCGCAGCTGAGGCTACGATCGACAAGGCCTGCACAAAGGGCGTTCTTCACAAGAACAACGCGTCCCGCAAGGTCTCCCGTCTTGCCAGCAGCATCAACAAGATCTGATAAGCGGATATAAACTACTGAATCTGTTTTCCGTATGTCCACGACCCATCGGACATACGGATTTTTTTTGTATATAAGTCAAAAAATCGCAGTCCCGTTATTTCGGAAACTGCGATTTTATTATTTCCTGTATTGTCCGGATATCAGCCGGCGAAATTGATCACAGGCTCTTTGGGTTCCGCTGTTTTTTCAACCTTCTCCGCATAGAGAACAATGCCCTTGCCCTCGTATTCGGAAAACGTCTCATAAGAGACTCTCGCCCTTACTCTCACCCATGTCCTTTCGGGGAAGATCATATCCTTATCCGCCTTGCACGCATAGCCAAGAAAAGACATATCGTTCGCGCAGCAGGTCATAGCCATACGCCCGGGAACAAAATATCCCTTGGGGAACTTATCGGGGATCATCACCATGCCGGTGTATTCAATCTCCTTACCGTCATAGCGGTCCGGATGTTCCATCGCGTCAAGATACCAGATTCCGTAGTTAAGATTCTCAAGGATGATCGGCTCTTTGTGAATGTCGTAAGGAAGGTCCTCTTCCGTTGTCATATCGATCTCGCCGTTTGCGTCCTCAAAGATCAGATCCGCTTGCTGGTTGATCGCTTTGATATTTCTCTTGTAGGAGATCAGGGTCTTCTCGTCGATGCCGTCGCAGCGGTTGAGCATGATCAGCTCTGAATTTCTGAGCTGCTCAGCCAGAAGAGATCTCATGTTTGTGAAATACATTGAGAATGTGGATGCATCTATCACAGTGATCTGCTGTTCCAGTCTCCAGGCTCTCGGGAGCCTGAACTTCCTGAAATCCCACATGCCGTTATACTCTATTAATATTCTCTCAGGTCTGTATTTTGCCTCCAGAGCCATCATCGCAGAGGGGGTAAGATCTTCTTCGTTTTCAAACACCTCCATCTCCGTGTTCGTCTGGCGCAGCAGACGGTCGCTGTACTCCACTTCGCCTTCCTCACAGACGATCAGGAGCGTTGTTCCGGACGTCTGAAAGTACGGCTGGGCGATCGTATAGGAGAAGAAGGAAGACTTTCCGCTGTCCAGGAATCCATTGATCACATAAACCGGTTTTTGTACCATTTTTTTCTCTTTTCCTCTTCCAAATCCAAATAGCGCCATATCTTACCTGTTATTTGCGGAAAAGATCCGCGAGCGCATCTTCTTTAAGACCGGAGCCGATCACGCAGATCTTGCCGGTAACATCAGCGGCGCCGTAACGAACTTCTGTCTCTTCGGGAACATAATCAAAGTGGATCCAGCGTCCCTCATTATCGGGAACCATACCCTTGGAGCGAAGGACAAAGCCATATGTCTCGGAATCATCGAGTTTATGGAGGATCTCTCTGATCTCTTCCTCGGTGTACCTGGCCGGCGTCTCCATTCCCCAGCTGGCGAAGATCTCATCAGCGTCATGTCCGCCGTGGTGATGGTGGTGATGATGGTGACTGTGGGATTTATAGATCCTGTTGCCGTTTTCATCAACTTCCACTTCCGCGTGTTCATGATCGTGGTCATGGTGATGATGGTGTTCGTGCTCCTCATCTTCGTCATCGTCGTC
>CAMOIJ010000027.1 GCA_946615865.1 uncultured Lachnospiraceae bacterium
TTCATAATGTTTAATTTGCTTTCTATTCCAATTGTTCGTGGACATAACCATCATAATCATATACCATCCCGAGGGCTTTTGCATATTTTCTCTGCCGCTTATCAAAAAAAAGAGATATCTTCCAGTACTATGGAAAATATCTCTCTGCGGATTATGTTCTTCTACATTCAGATTATATCTTGTAATCAATCCTTCACAGTCTTCATTGTCGGGAACAGCAATACGTCTCTGATCGCCGCACTGTTAGTAAGCAGCATAGTCAGACGGTCAATACCGTATCCGATACCGCCCGTAGGAGGCATACCGATCTCCATTGCGTGCAGGAAATCTTCATCCGTGTGCTGCGCTTCGTCGTCGCCGGCCTCAGCCAGTGCGTCCTGCGCCGCGAATCTCTCTCTCTGATCGATGGGATCGTTGAGCTCGGAGTACGCGTTGCACATCTCCCAGCCATTGATGTAGAGTTCGAATCTCTCAACCTTGGTGGGATCGTCGGGCTTTTTCTTGGTCAGAGGGCTGATCTCGATCGGATGGTCCATAATAAATGTAGGCTGGATCATCTTGTCTTCGCAGAACTCGTCGAAGAAGAGGTTTACGATATCGCCCTTGACGTGACGGTCCTCATACTCGATGTGGTGCTCGTCAGCGAGTTTCTTGGCTTCCTCAGTCGTTGCGACCTGATCGAAATCAATGCCGGTCTGCTCCTTGATGGCATCGATCATGGTGAGCTTTCTGAAAGGCTTGCCCAGATCGATCTCTTTATCGCCGTATACGATGGTGGTCGTGCCGCAGACCTTCTCCGCCAAATAGCGGAACATGCTCTCTGTCAGTTCCATCATTCCGTAATAGTCTGTATATGCCTGATAGAGCTCCATGAGGGTAAACTCAGGGTTGTGCCTTGTATCTACGCCTTCATTTCTGAACACGCGGCCGATCTCGTAGACTCTCTCGAGTCCGCCGATGATCAGTCTCTTGAGGTAGAGCTCCAGGGATATACGGAGCTTGACATCCTCATCCAGCGCGTTGAAATGAGTCTCGAAAGGACGTGCCGCAGCGCCGCCCGCATTGGAGACAAGCATAGGGGTCTCAACTTCCATAAAGCCGCGAGCATCGAGGAACTTGCGGATCTCGCTGATGATCTTGGATCTCTTGATAAAGGTCTCCTTGGACTCTTCATTCATAATGAGGTCCACATATCTCTGGCGGTATCTGAGATCTGTATCCTGAAGGCCGTGGAACTTCTCCGGCAGCGGAGTCAGGGACTTGGACAGAAGCGTCAGTTCCTTGGCGTGAACGGAGATCTCGCCGGTCTTGGTCTTGAAGACAAATCCCTTGACGCCGATAATATCGCCGATATCCATGCGCTTGAATTCCTTGTAGGCCTCCTCGCCCAGATCGTCTCTGGCTACATAGACCTGAATGCGCCCTTCCTTATCCTGTACGTTGCAGAACGAAGCCTTGCCCATGACGCGCTTGAACATCATGCGGCCGGCGATGGAGACAGTCTCGTTCTCGAGCTCGTCAAAATCGCGTTTGATCTGCGCACTGTGGTAAGACTGATCGTATTTTACGATCTGAAAGGGATCCTTTCCCGCCGCCTGCAGCTCCGCGAGTTTCTCTCTTCTGACCTTCTCGAGCTGGGATGTTTCCTGAACCTTCTGCTGACCTTTCTGCTGGTTATTCTGTGCCACTTTCTTCCTCCATATTACGTGGTTGCTTCCGTTTTCCACTGCGCGCACATCTGCCCGAAACGGCATCTGTGAGCGTGTGCATCGTTTTAATCCCGGTAACCTCTGAGATTAAAAAGGCAGCGGCGCCATATAAAGGCGCCGCAGGCAATCTCTTATTTGTTGGGAGCTGTGATCTCAAGGACCCTGTACTGGCTCTCACCGGCAGGAGAATGTACTGTTACGACATCTCCCACGTGCGCCCCGATCAGTGCCTTCCCGACAGGAGACTCATTGGAAATCTTGCCCTTGATGCTGTTGGCTTCTGTAGAGCCTACGATCTTATAAGACAGTTTTTCGCTGAACTCCATGTCAAAGATCACGATCTTGCTGCCGATCATGACTCTGTCGGCGGTGACGTCTTCGTCATCCACGACTTCGACATTCTTGAGGATCTTCTCAAGTTCTTCGATCCTTGCCTCGATGTCTCTCTGCTCATCCTTGGCTGCATCGTACTCGGCGTTCTCGGAAAGGTCGCCCTGCTCTCTTGCTTCCTTGATCTTCTGTGCTACTTCTTTTCTTCTGACAACCTTAAGTTCATGAAGTTCATCCTCGTATCTCTTGAGGCCTTCTCTTGTCAGAATGTTCTTTTTCTCTTCCATTTCGTGCTCCCAAAACTCTATTTACTATACTTTTTCAAAACCATTGCCGGTTTTTTCATTGACAATGAATTATACAAGAGTATAAGTATCATTGTCAAGCATACGGATACTCTTTGGCGAGGAGCGCCTGCAGCTCAGCCAAAGTAGTGATCGAGTTCACTTTCTTCCTCACTTTGGAGGCGCCGGGAAAGCCGGTCAGATAATTGTGCACATGGCCTCTCATCTCGCGCATTCCAACTCTCTCGCCCTTGCAGTCGCACAGCATCTGCGCGTGCAGCAGGATCATCTTCACGACTTCTCTTCTGGGCGGTCTCTCCAGGATCGCTCCGTTTTCAAGATACGCGTTCACTTCCCTGAAGATCCAGGGATTTCCCTGGGCCGCTCTTGCGATCATCACGGCGTCACACCCTGTCTCGTCCATCATTCTTTTTGCACTCGGCCCGTCCACAACGTCTCCGTTGCCGATGACAGGAATGGTGAGCGCTTTTTTGACATCTGCAATAACAGACCAGTCCGCCTCTCCGCTGTACATCTGCTCCCGGGTCCTGCCGTGTACCGCCACGGCTGAGGCTCCGCCCTCCTGGGCTGCCAGCGCGCATTCAACAGCATTTACATGGTCTGCGTCAAATCCCTTTCGGATCTTCACCGTCACAGGGCGGCTGGAATTATCAACGCAGGCCCGCACAACTTTTTCAATAAGGCCGGGATCTTTCATCAGCGCCGATCCCTCCTGATTGCCCACGATCTTGGGCACCGGGCACCCCATGTTGATGTCCAGAATGTCGAAGGACTGGTCCTCCAGGATCCGGCAGGCTTCTGCCATCACATCGGGCTCATGGCCGAAGATCTGGAGAGATACGGGTTTTTCCTCGGGAGCGGTCTCCCAGAGTTCCCCGGTCCTGCGGCTGCGGAAAGTGATCGCTTTGGCGCTGATCATCTCCATGCACACAAGACCCGCCCCCTGTTCATGGCATAACAGACGAAAAGGCAGGTCTGAAACGCCTGCCATCGGTGCGAAAACTGTTCGGTTGGGGATCGTCACATTCCCGATCTGAAACGGGGATGCGTATCTGTTCATTTCCAATTCTTATTCCTCTTCCTCGTCATCCTGTTCAAGCAGCTCCGCGGCGTCCTGATGCAGGAAGGTCACCTTGAAGTAGATGGAAAGGGCCTTAAACATCTCAGCCTTCTTCCTGCGGATCTCCTTCATCAGAAGCTCTGCGCCGATGTCATCATAAAGAAGGTCGCCCTCCTCGTGCTGTGTATCCATCTCCACATCTCCATAGGGAGTGAATCCGATGGTGAAAATGCCGCCCACTTCCTCTGTAAAGAGCACACAGATGATGTGCAGTTCCTCTTTGATGTTCTCCGGAATCTTGTCAAACTTGTTATTAAAATAGTATTTCTTCTCGTAGGCGTTAGCCCCGCAGAGCACTACGCGGAAAAGATCCGCATCCACATTCGAGGTCATTTCCGGATTCATTTCTTCATTGTTTCTGTTGTCCATTTTCCGTCTCCATTCCGGGTATTCTCACACATAGCCCATAACGCCTCTTACCGAGACTTCTCCTGTTCCGACTGCCATGACAGCCGAACCATCATCAGGCTGAACGAGCAGTTCACCCAGATCATTGATTCCCATGGCAGTCCCCTCGAAGGGCGTCGAGGGATCCAGAACTCTGACTTTCCGTCCTCTGTTAACCAACGCGCTCTCATATTCCTCCCTCAGAGGTTTGAGGGTCTGCGCCTCGGCAAATCTTTCATAATATTCTTCAAAATATTTCCAGACCGCTGCCGTCAGGTCCGCCCTGCTGACCTCTCTTCCAAGTGCCAGAGCCAGCGACCCGGCTGTCTGACTGATCTCCTCCGGAAACTCAGTCTGATTTACATTGATCCCGATCCCGATCACAATGTCCCGGATCTCCTTCTCCTCCATGCGCATCTCTGTCAAAATACCACAGATCTTATGGTAATCCCCTCCCCGGGCGCTCACCACAATGTCGTTGGGCCACTTGATTGCAAATGCGCACTCATTTCCGTAAAGTTCCTTACATGCCCTGTATACAGCGAGAGCCATAACCAGAGTCAGCATCGGAGCTGTTTCAGGTCTGAAATCAGGCTTTAAGAGAATGCTCATATAGATATTGACGCCGGGCGGAGAGATCCAGGTGCGTCCTCTTCTTCCCTTTCCGGTCGTCTGCTTGGAGGTCACTGCCAGAGTTCCCTGCGGGTATCCCCTGTCCGAGAATCCGAAAATATCCGAATTTGTTGATCCTGTCTCCTCCGAATAGATCAGGGGATGGCCTGCCCAGCGGGTCGTAAGACGCCTCTCCAGTTCCTCCTGATTGAAGAGATCTCTTCCTTCCACAGAAAGAAGGCGGTACCCCTTATTGGTCACCGCCTCGATCGGATATCCGTCTTCCTTTAGTCTGTTTATGATCTTCCAGACAGCTGTTCTCGACACGCCCAGCGTCTCGCAGAGCTGCTGCCCGGACACATAAGCGTCAGCTTCCCTGAGCTGGCGCAAAACTTCCTGTTTTCTGTCCATATTACTATGTACCGCCTGCAAATGATCGGCAATCGATCTGCCGTATAGTTAGTCCGGATGTCTTCAGAGAGTTGCTGCCATCACAGCCTTGATGGTGTGCATGCGGTTCTCAGCCTCCTCAAATACCCTGGAGCCGGGTCCCTCGAAGACTTCATCCGTCACCTCGAGCTCAGCCATACCGAACTGCTCGTAGATCTCTCTGCCAATACCGGTTCCCTGATCGTGGAAAGCAGGAAGGCAATGCATGAATATGGCTTTCTCACCGGCGAGGTCCATCAGTTCCTTTGTCACCTGGTAGGGCTTCATCTCCTCGATCCTCTCCGCCCAGGCTTCCATCGGCTCTCCCATGGATACCCACACGTCCGTGTAGAGGACATCGGCACCCTTAGCGCCTTCCTTAGCGTCCTCCGTCAGAGTGATGCTGCCGCCGCTTTCAGCCGCGATCTCTCTGCAGGTCTTCACCAGTTCTTCGTCGGGGAAGTACTTTTTGTTGGCGCAGAGAGTGATGTGCATCCCCATCTTGGCGCCGGCCACCATCCAGCTGTTAGCCATGTTGTAGCGGCAGTCGCCGAAGAAACTGAGCTTTATGCCCTTCACATAGCCGAACTGCTCTCTGATGGTGAGCAAATCAGCCAGCATCTGGGTGGGATGGAACTCATTGGTAAGGCCGTTCCAGACGGGAACCTTGCTGTATTTTGCCAATTCCTCGACGATCTCCTGGCCGTAGCCGCGGTACTCGATACCGTCGTACATGCCTGCCAGCACGCGTGCGGTGTCCGCAATGCTTTCTTTCTTGCCGATCTGCGATCCTGAAGGATCCAGATAGGTGGTGCCCATGCCGAGATCATGTCCCGCCACTTCAAAGGAGCAGCGTGTCCTGGTGCTGGTCTTCTCAAAGATCAGCGCGATATTCTTTCCCTCAAACATCTTGTGGGGAACGCCTTTTTTCTTCTTGTCCTTGAGATCCGCGGCGAGGTCGAGGAAATACTCGATCTCCTCCGCGCTGAAATCCAGCAGTTTCAGAAAGTCTCTTCCTTTAAGATTCACAGCCATTGGTACAGTCTATCCTTTCTTACTTCTTACCGGCAGCTCCGTCTTCCTTGACCATCTCCTTGAGAGATGCTGCAAGTCCTGCGATGCCCTGGATCTCCGAGGGAATGATGATCTTGGTGGCCTTTCCATCTGCCGCCTGGGCAAAAGCTTCAAGGCTCTTGATCGTAAGAACAGCCTCGTCAGCGCCCGCCTCGCGGATCATTCGGATACCGTCCGCGTTCGCCTGCTGCACCTGACGGATCGCCTCGCTTCGGCCTGCTGCTTCCTGGATCATCTTCTCTTTCTGTGCTTCCGCAGCAAGGATTGTAGCTCTCTTGTCTGCTTCCGCCTGCAGGATCATGGATTCCTTCTGGCCTTCCGCCACAAGGATGGCTGACTTCTTCTCGCCTTCCGCCTTCAGGATGGACTCACGTCTCTCACGCTCTGCCTTCATCTGTTTCTCCATCGCTTCGCGGATCGCTGAAGGAGGAGTGATATTCTTGAGCTCGACACGGGTTACCTTGATTCCCCAGGGGTCTGTCGCGACGTCCAGAGAGGAGCGCATCTTCGCGTTGATGATCTCACGGGAAGTCAGTGTCTCGTCCAGGTCCAGTTCACCGATGATATTTCTCAGTGTCGTAGCTGTCAGGTTCTCGATAGCCATGATCGGATTCTCAACACCGTATGTGAAGAGCTTCGCGTCCGTGATCTGGAAGAACACGATGGAATCGATCTGCATTGTGACGTTATCCTTCGTGATAACGGGCTGAGGAGGGAAGTCAACTACCTGCTCCTTGAGGTTGACTCTTCTTGCTACCCTCTCAATGAAAGGGATCTTGAAGTGAAGACCTACGCCCCATGTGGCGCTGTATGCGCCGAGGCGCTCAATGACATAGGCGTGTGCCTGAGGCACGATCTTGATGCAGGATACTGCAATGATGAGCAGAATGATGATCAAAACAGCAATAGCGATAATTCCGGGCATTTTCTTTACCTCGTTTCTTTCTCAATTTTGATGATCCGCGTCAGCAGATCATTGATTATCAGTTTGCATACAGGGTCAGCGCGCAGCGGTTTAATCCGCCGTTCTGTCGATCCGCCTTCCGACGATCAGCTTCACGCCTTCGATGGAACGCACCATGACAACTTCATCCTTTTCAATGATGTGTTCCGGATTGACGCTTCTGGCAGTCCACTCCTGTCCGTTGATCTGAACGGTTCCCGTGCTGCGGAGATTGTCAATCTTCTCCGTGACGACGGCCTCCTGTCCGATCAGGCTGTCCGCGTTCGTGGCAACTGTCCCCTTACGCAGCATCTTTACTGCAATAGGCCTTGTCAGAACCAGCAGGACCGCGGATCCTGCGATAAACAGCAGAACCTGCAGCCATACAGGTCCTCCCGCGACCGCGCACAGCAGGGCGATCAGGGCACCTCCTGCAAACCAGATCGTTGTCAGCGCCGAGGTCGCAAACTCAACAAGCAGAAGAAGCGCTATGGCGATCAGCCAGAATTGTGTCATACTCAATGACATATTCAACACCTCCTTCGACATTTCCAAATGGTCCTGCAGTATATAACGGATTTGATCAGCACTTCTTACCTTGTGCTGAACAGTTACAATATAGCATAGAAAAACAAAGAATTAAATCACTTTCGTGCGGTGCCTCACTCAAGCGGTGGGCAAAACATACCGCCATATCAGCTCTTTCTTCTCTGTCTTGCGGCTTCAAACATAAGGATTCCTGCTGCCATAGCCGCGTTCAGTGACTCGATGCTTCCCTGCATCGGAATGTGAACTCTCCCGCTTGCCGCATTCGCAGCCTCCTCTGAAAGACCGTTACCCTCATTCCCGATCAAAAAAGCGCAGGGTTTTCTGCAGTCAGCTTCATCATAAGGTCTGCTCGCCCGCAGATGGGCCGCATAGACCGCGATACCTTCCTTTCTGAGCCGCCCGATCTCACCGACCAGGTCGTCTGTATACAGAAACGGCATCCGGAAGATCGCGCTCATGGTGGCTCTCACGGTCTTGGGATTGAACAGGTCCACTGTGTCACGGCTCATCATGACTCCTGTCACTCCCGCAGCCTCCGCGGTCCTTATCATCGTTCCCAGATTGCCGGGATCCTGAATGTTCTCGAGGAGAAGAAGAAGAGGGGTCTGACCCATTAGGTCTTCCCTTCTGTAAGCCGGCATCTTCGCCACACAGAGTACTCCTTGCGGCGTATCCGTGTCAGAGATCTTCCGCATGATCTCCGGCGTGACGATCGTGCAGTTGTCGGGCTCCGATCCTCCGTGCTTTTGACTCAGAAACTCTTCTGTCATGTAGATTTCTTTAAGATATTTCCTCGGAGTATCCGTATAGAGGCGCTCCCCCTCTATAATGAAAACGCGCTCTTCTCTTCTCAGTTTCGCCTTCCTGCCCAGGGCTGTCAGTCTCTTGACCCGCGGATTGGAGGCTGAAGTGATTCTCTCTGTCATATAAAACTCCCGCAATTTGAAAGGCCGGACGATTTAATCGCCCGGCCTGCGTAATTACAGTTAATCTGTACGATCATTACAGATGCTGACTGATCTGGTACTCGTACTCCGAAATATTCTTGGTCATGGCAAGCGCTTCCTCAATGTCCAGATCCACAAACTGGCCGTTTCTGTAGCAGACGACCCTGTTTGTCTTGCCCTGTACCAGAATATCTGCCGCGTACGCGCCCATAATAGATGCATAGTAGCGGTCTTTACAGGTAGGTGAGCCGCCGCGCTGCATGTAGCCAAGGATCGTCGCACGGGTCTCAATACCTGTGGCAGCCTCGATCCTTCTCGCCATAGAAGTGGAGTGGCCGATGCCCTCCGCGTTGATGATCAGGTGATGCTTCTTGCCCAGACGCCTGTTGATGATGATGTGATCGACGATCTTCTGCTCATCGTAATCATATTTCTCGGGGATCAGTATGTCCTCCGCGCCGTTCGCGATGCCGCACCAAAGCGCGATATAGCCTGCGTGGCGTCCCATGACCTCGATGATACTGCATCTCTCATGGGAAGAAGATGTATCCTTTACCTTGTCGATCGCTTCCATGGCTGTGTTGACAGCCGTATCAAAACCGATCGTGTAATCTGTACAGGTGATGTCAAGATCGATCGTTCCGGGCAGTCCGATCGTATTGACGCCGTGGCGGGAAAGAGCCTGCGCGCCGCGGTAGGAGCCGTCTCCTCCGATCACGACGATTCCGTCAATACCATGCTTTCTGCAGATATCAGCAGCTTTCTGCTGTACTTCCTCTTCCTTGAACTCAGGGCATCTTGCTGTACCGAGAATAGTGCCGCCCATCTGGATGATACCTGCTACATCGACAGATTTCATCTCCTTGAACTCTTCGTTCAGAAGGCCCTTGTAGCCTCTCTGAATTCCGATCACCTTGCACTTGTTATGCATCGCTTCTCTGGCAACCGCACGGATCGCCGCATTCATACCGGGAGAATCTCCGCCGCTGGTCAATACGCCAATTTGTCTTATTTCTTTAGCCATAACTGGTGCCTCCGCATCCTCAAAGGTTCTATAAAAGTTAAACCTGATACTCTATTATTTTATCCCAAATACGGTTTTATTGCAATTATTCTCGGTCATGCGAGGATAACATTATTCTCGCCGAAGCGCTCGGAGAGCTTGCGTACCAGCGTTTCGTCCGCCCTCACGCCCTGCCCCGGAGGAAGCTCCTTCCGCATCTTGGGATTTTTGATGAAGATCACTACTTTGTCCCGTCCTCCGTGCTCGTCGATGATCCTTTTAAGGTCCGCCGCGCCGTCTCTATAGCTTGCCGGATCATCAAAGCGGATCCAGAGTTTTCTGGGGACCGCGTCAAAAGATATAACCTGCTCGCAGATCAGTTTGCCGTCGCGTTCCTCTTCCAGGGAAACCCTGCCGCTCAGAAATACTTTGCCATCCTCGATGAGTTTCTCGCTCTCCTTCTCGTAAGTGTTCGGAAAGACGATGACCTCCATACTGCCTGTCATGTCCTCCACATCAAGAAAGGCCATAACTTTATTGTTCTTGGTATATTTCACTTTTTTGGCAGTGATCATGCCGCCGATTACGGCTTTCTCTCCGTCCTGCACACCGGCTTCTCCCGTCTCCTCGTCGAGCAGGAAATCCGACACACGCTTTGTGATGTGGCTCCGCCACAGGCCCATGTAGTCCTCCAGAGGATGGCCGCTGACATAGATGCCCAGCACTTCTTTCTCGAATGCCAGCTTCAGCTCTTTGGGGTACTCGCCGATGTCCGGCATCGTGATGATATAGTCCTGTTTGTCCTCCTCGTCCGCAAAGTCGAAGAGGGACATCTGCCCTGCCATATCGTTCTTCTTGGAACTGGAAAGGTCGTCCATCATCCTCATGTAGACGCTCATCAGCTGCTTGCGCGTGGCTCCCAGGCAGTCCAGCGCGCCCGCTTTTATGAAATTCTCGATGACTCTCTTGTTGACCTCGCGGTCCTTGAGGATCATGCGGGACAGAAAATCGTGCAGGTCGCGGAAAGGCCCTCTCTCCTTTCTCTCCGCGATCACGGCGTCGATCACAGGTCTCCCTACTCCTTTGATCGCTGTCAGTCCGTAGCGGATCGCGCCGCCGGACACAGAAAACCCGGCCTCTCCCTCATTGATGTCGGGAGGCAGGAGTTTGATCCCCATACTCCGGCAGGTCAAAATATAGCCTGCCACCTTGTTGGGGAAATCGATGACCGATGTCATCAGCGCCGCCATGAACTCCGTCGGATAATAGTATTTGAGCCAGGCGGTCTGGTAAGCGACCACCGCATAGCATGCCGCATGGGATTTGTTGAATGCGTATTTGGCAAAGTCCATCATCGTGTCGTAGATGTGGGACGCCACCTGGGTGCTGATCCCTTTGGAGACGCATCCCGGCACGCCTTCTTCCGGATTGCCGTAGACGAAGTTGCGCCGCTCCTGCTCCATGACCTTCTGCTTCTTTTTGGACATGGCTCGCCGCACAAGGTCGCTTCTGCCCAAAGTATAACCGCCCAGGTCCCGCACGATCTGCATTACCTGTTCCTGGTAAACAATGCATCCGTATGTGGGCTCTAAGATAGGTTCAAGTTCCTTCGCATCATAAGTGATCCGGTCGGGATTCTTCTTGCCGAATATATATTTTGGTATGAAATCCATGGGACCCGGTCTGTAGAGCGAGATCCCAGCAATGATATCCTCGAAGTTCTCGGGATGGAGCTCCTTCATGAACCCCTGCATTCCGCCGGATTCAAGCTGGAACACGCCGTCCGTTTTTCCGGTCGAGATCGAAGCGAAGACGGCCGGATCCGCGTAGTCCAGATTGGCCAGATCGACGGGATAACCGATGGGATTGGCCTTAACTCTCGCTTTCTCTCCGCCGAGAGCCGGCTCATGGGCAGGGTAGGCCCCTCCCGCCTCCTCTATGGAGCGGTTCGCCATGTTCACTGCGTTCTGAATGACCGTCAGTGTCCTCAGGCCCAGGAAATCCATTTTCAGAAGTCCCAGTTCTTCGATCGTCGTCATAGTAAACTGGGTAGTCACAGAGCCGTCCGCCGCCCTTGCAAGGGGAACCAGGTCCTCCGCAGGCTCGGAGCATATGACGACGCCCGCAGCGTGCACAGAACTGTGTCTGGGAAGTCCCTCAAGTCTCCGGCTCATGTCGATGAGTTTGTGGACCCGGTCGTCCTCCTCATACACCTTCTTCATGTCCGGATTCTGCTTCAGCGCCTTATCCAGCGTCATTCCCAGTTCCGCCGGCACCATCTTGGCGATGGAATCCACAAAGCCGTAAGGCAGGTCCATGACGCGCCCCACGTCCCTGATCACTCCCTTGGCCTGCAGAGTACCGAAGGTGATGATCTGCATAACCTTATCTTTCCCGTACTTCTGCGTCACATACTCGATGACTTCGCCTCTGCGTTCGAATCCGAAGTCCACGTCTATATCGGGCATGGATACTCGCTCGGGATTGAGAAACCGCTCAAAGAGCAGGTTATATTTAATGGGATCAATGTCCGTGATGTGCAGGCAGTAAGCGGCTATACTTCCCGCCGCGCTTCCTCTTCCGGGCCCGACCATGATGTCGTGCTCCCTTGAGAAACTGATGTAGTCCCAGACGATCAGGAAGTAGTCCACATAGCCCATCTGGCGGATGGTGTTAAGCTCATACTCCAGTCTCTCCCGCAGAGTGCCGTCGTCATCCGGATAGCGCTCCTTCATGCCGTCGTCGCAGAGCTTGTTCAGGTAAGTCCAGGAGTCATAGCCTTCCGGCACCTCGAAGTGAGGGAGCTTTGTGACGCCGAACTCGATCTCCACATTGCAGCGCTCCGCGATCTTATGGGTGTTGTCCAGCGCCTCCCGGGCATAGGGAAACAGGGCGCGCATCTCCATCTCGCTCTTGACGAAGAACTGCCCGCCCGGATACCGCATCCGGTTCTCATCTGAAAGCTTCTTTCCTGTCTGAATGCACAGCAAAATATCGTGCGCCTCAGCGTCTTCGGCGTACGTGTAGTGAATATCGTTAGTGGCGATCAGAGGGATCCCCAGACGCTTGCTCATGGACATGAGCGCCATGTTCACTTTCTGCTGGTCCTGATAGCCGTGGTCCTGAAGCTCGAGGAAGAAATTTCCCTCTCCGAAGATATCCAGGTATTTCAGCGCGGTTTTATCCGCCGCCGCAATATCATCCCTGACTATATTCCTTGCGACTTCTCCGGCCAGACATGCGCTCGACGCGATAATACCCTCGTGAAACTCCCGCAGCAGTTCAATGTCTACTCTCGGCTTGTAGTAGTACCCCTCCGTGAAGGAGCGGCTCACTATTTTCATCAGGTTGGCGTAGCCCTTGTTGTTCTCCGCCAGAAGGATCAGATGGTAATAGCGGTCCTCTCCGGCGCCCTGTTCTCTGTCGAAACGGGAACCGGGCGCCACATAGACCTCGCATCCGATGATGGGTTTGATGCCTGCCTCTTTTGCCGCCTTATAAAAATCGATCACGCCGTACATGACGCCGTGATCGGTTATGGCCGCGCTGTCCATTCCAAGCTCTTTGATGCGTTTTACATATTCTTTGATCTTATTGGAGCCGTCCAGGAGTGAATACTCAGTGTGGACGTGCAGATGTGTAAAAGCCATACTGCCTCGCTTTCAGCCGGTCAGTGCTGCTGCTTCATGTATGCAGCTACAGTATCCATGTCCTCCGGCGTAGTCACTTTGATATTGCGGTAGGACGCCATAACAAGTTTGACCCTATATCCGGAAAAAGTCTCCGCCACCATAGCGTCGTCCGTGATGATCACGCCTTTCTCAAGCAGTTCGTCGTATTGTTCAACCATTTTCTCGTGCGCCGTCTTGATCAGCTCGAAGTCGAAGACCTGCGGCGTCTGAACCAGCCAGACATCTTTCCTGTTCGGTGTCTGCGCTACAAAACCGTCCTGATCGGCGATCTTTACCGTATCCTTGGTGGGAACCGCCGCAATGCATGCCTTGCTGACCCGCACTTCTTCAATGAGTCTTCCCATTGTGTCATCATCGATGAAAGGCCGCGCGGAATCATGAATAAAGACATAGTCACAAGGCCAGTCCACTGCCTGCAGCCCGTTGTGCACGGAAAAACAGCGCTCCCGGCCTCCCGCGACGATCGCGCGGAGCTTCCCTGAGAGTCCGCAGTCCTCCACGATCTCCCTGCAATACTCCTGGTCGCCTTCCGGAACCACGATCATGATATCCGTGATGATATCGCTTCTGTCAAAGGTCTCCAGAGAATATGTAAACAGAGGTCTTCCCTTAACATCAATGTACTGCTTACGGGTCCCGCCGCCCATGCGAAGGCCGCTTCCCGCAGCCATAAGGAGAACTGTGCAGCGCTCTTTATTTTGACACATATTTACCTCTCCCCCAATCTCAGTCCGGGCTTCGCGTTGAGATCCAGACCGCTTCGGACGCCTTTGATGTATTCGTAATACGCCGCGCTTCCGATCATTGCCGCGTTATCCGTGCACAGGATCGGAGGCGGGCAGAAGAACTCCACGCCTCTCTCGGCGCAGGCCTTCTCCATGGCAGCTCTCAGTGCAGTGTTGGAGGCAACGCCGCCAGCCAGCGCGAATTTGGTCAGATGGAACTCCTCCACTGCCCACATCGCGTGGGAAACCAGAACGTCGACCACAGCCTGCTGGAAAGAGGCCGCCACGTCAGGCACAGAGATCTCGATATTTTTCATCTTGCAGGTGTTGAGGTAATTGAGCACCGAAGACTTCATGCCGCTGAAGCTGAAGTCGTAACGGGAACCGGCAACTTTGCCTCTCGGGAAATCGATAGCCGCGGGATTTCCCTCTTTGGAGACCTTGTCGATCTTGGGCCCGCCGGGATATCCCAAACCGATCTCCCTGGCCACCTTGTCAAAAGCCTCTCCTGCCGCGTCGTCCTGGGTCCGTCCCAGGATCTCGTACTCGCCGTAGTCCTTAACCAGCACCAGATGTGTGTGTCCTCCGGACACCACAAGGCACGCGAATGGCGGCTCCAGGTCCTTGTTGGCGATATAGTTCGCGCTGATGTGCCCCTCGATGTGGTGCACGCCGATCAGAGGAATACCTGTAGCAAAGCTCAGCGCCTTGGCCTCGGAAACTCCGATAAGGAGCGGTCCCACAAGCCCCGGCCCGTATGTGACGGCGATGGCGTCCATATCCTGCAGGGTCTTGCCCGCCTCGGACAGGCCCTTTTTCACCACCTGGTTGATCCTCTCGGTGTGTTTTCTCGAAGCGATCTCCGGCACGACGCCGCCGTAAAGTGTATGTATGTCGATCTGGGAGGAGATCACATTTGAAAGAACGTCCCTCCCGTTTACCACTACAGAAGCGGCTGTCTCGTCGCAGCTCGATTCTATAGCCAAAATAGTGATGTCTTTATCCATTGTATCCTTCATTTTTCATTACTATGATCAGCTTACTGTCGATTCTTTATTCTTCAGTAAACTGCAGTTCTATGCTCTTACCGTCTTTACCGGGAGCAGCCGCCGGAAATGTCTTCCAGACAACAGGCATGAACTCCTCGGGATGTGTCAGCGACGGGCTGTAGTGAGTGAGCCACATCTTGGCCGGATTCGCCTTTTTCGCGATCTGCGCCGCCTCGGCGAAAGTCATGTGCTTGTGCTCCCTGGCCTTCGCTGTTTTGTCCTCTTCCCCGTACATTCCTTCGCAGATGAACAGATCAGCGCCTTCCGCGGCTTTAACCGCGCCCTCACAGGGCCTTGTGTCCGTGCAATAGCCGACCTTGAGGCCCTTTCTTGAAGGCCCCAGGACCATATCCGGAGTCAGGATGCCGTTCTCTGTCTCAATGATCTCGCCCTTCTGCAGCCTGTTCCAATAAGGCTTGGGAATATCCAGTGCCATCGCACGGGCGACGTCGAACTTGCCGGTGCGGTCCAGCGTCATCGCGTAGCAGTAACAGGTCACATTATGGTTCACGCGGTATGCGTGAATGGTAAAATCCTTGTCGCCGGGAAGTTTAAAGGACTCCTCCGGCTCCCTGATCTCTTTGAACTGAATCTCGAAAGGAAGTTCCGGAGCGATTACCCGAAGCGAATTTACCACTTTCTCGAGACCTCTGGGTCCCGCTACCAGAAGAGGCTCCGTTCTCTCGGCATTGCCCATCGTCAGAAGAAGACCGGGCAGTCCGCTGATATGATCTGCGTGATAGTGAGTAAAAAGGATCAGGTCAATGGGCTTAGGGCTCCATCCTTTGCGCCTGAGCGCTACCTGAGTTCCCTCGCCGCAGTCGATCAGGATACTCCTGCCGTTGTAGCGGACCATCAGAGATGTCAGATAGCGGTAAGGAAGGGGCATCATCCCGCCCGATCCAAGAAGACAAACATCAATCATATATACCTCATTTATTTTCTTCGCCACATTATGAGGGCGTCCTCCACCGGCTTATCATAAAAGTCGGCCCTGATCCCCTCTGTGTGAAATCCGAATTTCTTATACAGCGCGATCGCCGGACGGTTCCCCGCCCTGACTTCCAAAGTAAACGCCGTCATTCCTTCCTGCAGGGACCTCTCCAGCGCTGTTCCGAGCATCTTTCCGGCAACGCCCATCCCCTGCCAGTCGGGGTGAACCGCCACGTTCGTGATCTCACCCTCCCCGACAATATCTCTTACGCCGCACTCTCCGATGATCCTGGCCGTGCCGTTTTCCTCTGTGATCTCCGCCACATAATAGTGCGCGTATGGCAGCAGCAGTGTCGCCGAAAAGACCTCCGCTGACCACGGCTCCGAAAAGCACGCGCGCTCCACCTCCAGCACCCGGCTGATATCCTCCCGCGTCATCCGGCGGATCACAATTTCTTCAATCTTCCGCATTACACGAACACCTTTTAGTCCAAGCGATCTTCCGCGTTACACGAACACCTTGTAGTTGCGCTTGTCGCCGCGCTCCCGCTCTGCCTGCGGGACCCTGAGATATTCCGGTCTGAAATCGTCCGCGGAAACCAGCGCCGCCTCTCCGCACTCCTCATAGAGCTGAGCCGCTCTCACAGCTGTAGAAGCTGCTCTCTGCCTGTTCAAATGCGCGGGTGCCAAAAGATAGGGCACCTCCATTGTCTCCGCCAGTGCCTTCTCGCTCACCGGCACACCATCCCCTACAAAGATCACTTCCCTGCCGAGCGTGTTAAGTTCCTTCACAATTTCAGCCAGCGCCACAACACATTGCGGGCGCAGCACCTTAAGGCCATCTCTGTTTTCATAAATTCCCGTATAGACCTGCTGCCTTCTCGCATCCATCAAAGGGCAGATCAGACGGTCCGTCCCGTACAGGTTGCACGCCAGCGAATCCACTGTCGGTACCGGAAGTACGGGCTTATTGAGTGCAAGACCCAGTCCCTTCACCGTTGCCGCCCCGATCCTGAGTCCCGTAAAAGACCCGGGGCCTTTCGTTACGGCGATAAAATCGATCGACGACAGTTCCAGATCCACCATCCCGCTCATCTCGCTGAGCATGGGGACCAGGCTCTGGGAATGCTTTTTCTTATACTGAACACTATACTCCGCCGTGAGAGTTCCATCCTCCCACAGCGCACATCCGGCTACAGGGCCGGAAGCTTCTATTGCTAGAATTCTCATTAATACTTCTTCCTTGTGCTGTTAATAATTATGTTCTGACCGCAGTGATCTGTTATCATACAGGTCTGACCGCTGTTAATCTGTCAGATTATTCAGGTCTGACTACTGCGATCTTGCGAATTATTCAGGCCTGACTACTGTGATCTTGCGAATTATTCAGGCCTGACTACTGTGATCTTGCGATAGTCCATGCCTTTCTCCAGATTCTTCTCAATCACTATATAGATCGTCTCCTCCGGCAGGATCTCCTCGATCCTGTTAGCCCACTCAATAAGGCAGACTCCATCCCCATAGATATAGTCATCGAAGCCGACCTCTTCCATCTCCTCGGGCTCCTCGATCCTGTAGACGTCAAAATGATACAGAGGAAGCCTTCCCTCCTCATAGATCTGCAGGATCGTAAAGGTGGGCGAACTCACGGGCTCCTCTATTCCCAGTCCCTCCGCGAATCCCTTCGTGAAGACAGTCTTGCCCACACCAAGATCGCCGATCAGAGCATAGACCTGCCCCGGTTCAGCGTTCTGAGCCATCTCATATGCAAATTTTGCTGTGTCCTCCATACAGGAGGTTTCCATTATCTTTTTATTCATAGTCGTATCCATAGTACACATTATTCCACAATTGTCTCATGAAAACAACAATGGAGTGCTTAAGGAGTTACGGCGGACATCTCCACGGCTTGTCCGGCACTTACTCTCCATCCTTTTACGGCTCGTTGTCAAATCGGATGGTGTGAGAAAGCTTGTTTGGCATACCTGGCACAAATCCTCCATCGCTTATCGGCTTCAGCTAAATCCGATGGTGCGAAAATAGCTTGTTTGGCACAAACTCTACATCGCTTATCGGTCTCAGCCGATTCCGATGGTGTGCGAATAGCTTCCTTGGCACAAACTCTACATCGCTTATCGGTCTCAGCCGATTCCGATGGTGTGCGAATAGCTTCCTTGGCACAAACTCTACATCGCTTATCGGTCTCAGCCGATTCCGATGGTGTCACTGCTAAAAAGTGTCCAAATCCACCCCATCCATCTCGGGAATGCACCGTATCCGATGGTTCTCCTCATTATTAATGCCCTTAAACGCTCCATCTATCTTGCTTATTCGCCCGTATTGGTTGGACTGCGTAAGCCCAAGCCGGTTGTCCGTTTGTCCTTCGATTTGATATACTTCCAATACAGGCAAATAAACGTAAAGAGGTAAAAAAAGATGTCCATAAAACGACTGATAGCAATGGGGCTTGCCGCTTCAGTCCTGATGGCAGCAGCAACAGGCTGTGGAAAAGCCGCAGACGCCGGCACGAATGCACCAGCTGACAGCGGTACAACGGCAAATAACGCCGGCAGCACAACACCAAATGGCGCCGGCAGCGTGACCTCCTCAGAAACTCCCATCGAGGAGCCCTCTCCCTCTCCGGGCAAAGAAGAAGTTAACGATTCTTCGAATGAAACAAGTGATTCCGCCGCCTACGCCAAGGAAAAAGCATCAGCAATCTCCGCCCTCACAAATCGGCAAATGAGTGAGCGGGATACGGTCTATGTCTACAAAGATTTCAGCATGACGTCCAATCACTTCACTCAGAAAGCCAAAATGGCCGGAAAGGACGACAGCCTCGTCAAAGACATGGATGAGAACTGGCAGGAGGATCCCTATTCGGGCACATCCTGTATCCGCTGCGAAGTGTCGACCCGGATCGAGGACTGGGGCGGCTGGCTGTTTTTGAACGGTTACCTTCCTAAAGGCGAGACAGTGCCCCTCTTAAATGACGGGAGCACAGACGGGCAGGGTCTGGACCTGACCGGTGCGACGGAGCTCCGCTTCATGGCAAAAGGCGACAGGGGCGGCGAGAAAGTTGAATTCTTCACTGCGGGTTTTGGCTACGACGGGAGCAGCGACAGGAAAAACGTCGAGTACCCCGACAGCGCCAAGAAACAGTCTGCCGGCTGGATTGAGCTGACAGATCAGTGGGAGGAATATGTGATCCCGCTCGATAGCGCTGACATGAGCTATATTGTCTGTGGGTTCGGCTATGTTTTGAACGATCAGAAAGATGGAGTTGCGGACAATGTGTTCTACCTCGACGAGATCCGGTTCTGCGGGGACATGGAGTCTGCGCAGTCGGCGCCTGTGATGCTCCGCTCCTATGACACAGAGAATGTATACATCCAAAATGCCGCGTTTACATATGACAATGCGCTGGCCGGAATGGCTTTCATCTCTGAAGGAATGCAGCCGGAGGCGCAGCAGGTCATGGACGCGTTTGTCTATGCGGTGCAGAACGACAGAGCGCTTCCAGGCACCGGTGAGCGGTCCGAAGAGGTAAATCCCATGCGCGTGCGAAACGCATACGCATCCGGAGACATCTCCGCTTTTCCCGGTTGGGAGAGCGGTGCGAAACTCCCGGGCTGGTATGACAACGAGACCGGCGAGTGGTACGAAGACCGCTACCAGGTCGGCAGCAACGTGGGAAACACTTCCTACGCAGCAATGGCGCTCATGCAGTATTACAAGGCTTACGGCGGAGAGCAATACCTTCAGACCGCCCGTTCTCTGATGGACTGGGTGATCGAGGACTGTTCTGACGGAGGCGACGGCTTCGTCGGCGGCTTTGACGGCTGGCAGGAGGGAGATCCCCCGGTTGTCTATCCATTCACCTACAAATCCATTGAACACAACATCGACGCTTATGCGGTATTCAGCGCACTCTACAAAGTCACCGGCAAGTCAAAATACAGAGAAGCCGCCGACAGTGCTCTTCGATTCATAGAATCTATGTATGATGAGGAGCAGGGGCTGTTCATGACAGGAACGCTCGACGACGGTGTTACGCCGAACGAGAGCGTGGTAGTGCTGGATGCGCAGGTATGGTGCCAGATGGCTCTTGGAGATGCTTTTGAGCCCTATAAGAGCGCGCTGGATGTGGTAGATAAGATGAAGAGCCCGGAAGGCGCATATCCCTTCTGTCTTGAGAATAAAAACGGAGGATGGTGGGCGGAAGGTACTGCCTACACAGCCTTAATGTATAGGGGGATTGATAAATCAGAGGAATACAGGCAGGCAATGGATGCCCTCGCTTCTATCCAGCTTGAAAACGGGCTGTTCCCGGCGGCAACCGTGGATGATCTGTCTACGGGGATGGATCTTTTCGACGGGTCCCCTTGGGAGTACTCCACTGATGCGCATATTGCGCCGACCGCGTGGTTTGTCATGGCGGCGAATGGATTCAATCCTTACGTTTATTGAATATATCGATAAAGTTTTTGACATAAAAAGGGCGCCGCCCTTGCTGAGCAAATACAGCAAGGATGCGGCGCCCTTTTCATCAAAATCCTTTTATGTTCCCGAAAGACCGGCTATTACTGAGAAGCTCTCACACTCTCCTGCGCGCTTGCGCCGTACTTGATGATCGGGCTGATCTTCTTGTAGATCAGCATTGTCAGCGCTGAAATGCCGATGCCCTTGATGAGGTTGATCGGAGCCACCATCATGATCACAAATGTGGTGATGTTGGTGACTGCGGGGTTGATCGCCGCGCCCATGCCCAGAATGACATCTAAAGGCATGCCGAACAATCTTGCAAATGTAGGAAGCAGGTAAACCGCGTTGAACCATGTGCCGAAGATGGTCATGACGATCGTGCCGACCGCGCAGCCGATCAGGGCGCTGCGCTTGGATTTATTAAACCGGTAGATCACAGATGCGGGAAGTACCAGCATGCATCCGATCAGGTAGTTGGCGAGGTCTCCGACAAAAGCAGTGGAGGTGGACTTGATCATCAGTTTGACAACCTGCTTGACAAATTCAACCAGAACGCCCGCCACAGGGCCGAAAGCAAAGCCGGCGATCAGCGCTGGAAGTTCGCTGAAGTCCAGCTTGTAGAAATTGGGCGCGATCGGAAGCGCGAAGTCAAAGCAGTAAAGGATTCCGGAGATCGCTCCGAACATACCGATCATGACGATCTTTCTGGTGGCCAGGACTCTGTCCTTGTCACCGTTTTTGCGCTTGGCCGCTTTCTCAATTCCATAAGCGATCAGCGTGATCGCAAGCACTGTGACCAGGCACACGCCTACAAAGCTTGCATTTTCCTTGACTGCAGTAAAGAATCCGTTCATTTTCTTTTCCTCCTTAAATGACTGTAATTCTTTTTCAAACTTCTTCGGCAATGTGTATGGCTGCAAAAAGCCCCGGGCGCATACGCGCTCGGGGCCAATACATCCGACAACAGCAGAAAACAGACACAGTCCATTATCTGCGCAAAACCAGAAGTTTGTTCTTCCATCCAGACTATACTGTTGGTCCCGGAGTTTCACCGAGTCAGCCGCCGAAGCGGGTCGCGGACTATACCGCCAGTAGGGAATTTCACCCTGCCCCGAAAAACATCGTGGTTATTCAGTTACTGAAGGTCTTATGCTGCCCTTCAAAGCATTTACATTATATATCCCTATCGGGAACATGTAAATCAAAATCATCCGACGCGGAACATAAATTTCCGCTTGTCCTCATCAGTATCGATCTTCTCAATATGAGCGCCGATCTTGCGGAGCTTCTCCGGGAAGTCCTCGTAACCTCTTTCAATAAACTTGATATCAAAGATCTCGCTGTAATCGTCGGCAGCCAGGGCTGCGATCACAAGAGCTGCTCCTGCTCTCAGGTCAGGTGAGCTCAGGTGTGCGCCGGTATACTGCTCTACGCCGTCGATGATCGCTGTGTTTCCTTCCACAGTGATGTTCGCGCCCATCTTGGTCAGCTCATCCACATATTTGAACCGGTTCTCGAAGATACTCTCGGTGACAATGCTGATTCCTCTGCACAATCCCAGAACACACGTGATCTGCGGCTGCATATCTGTGGGGAAACCGGGATACGGCAATGTTTTGACATTTGTGCGGCCGAGCCTTCTGGTGGCTACCACGCGCACCATATCATCCGACTCCTCGATCTGACAGCCGATCTCAAGGAGCTTGGCTGTAATAGACTCCAGGTGCTTGGGAATGACATTCTTGATCGTAACATCCCCTCTTGTGGCCGCAGCGGCAAACATAAAGGTTCCCGCCTCGATCTGGTCCGGGATAATGGAATAGTTGGTTCCATGAAGAGCGCTGACGCCCTTGATGCGGATCACGTCCGTTCCGGCGCCCTTGATCCTCGCGCCCATACTGTTGAGGAAGTTCGCGAGATCGACGACATGGGGCTCTTTAGCGGCATTCTCGATCGTTGTGTTGCCTTCCGCCATGACTGCAGCCATGATAATGTTGATGGTTGCGCCTACGGAGACGACGTCCATATAAATGTGAGATCCGACAAGCCTGTCCGCCCTCGCCGCAACCCGTCCGGAAGCCAGTCTGACAGATGCTCCGAGCGCGCGGAAGCCCTTGATGTGCTGGTCAATGGGACGAAGTCCGATGTTGCAGCCGCCGGGAAGAGCCACGTCCGCTTTCCTATACTTGCCGAGAAGGGAACCGATCAGATAATAGGATCCCCTGATCTTTCTGACATACTCATTGTCGACCGGCGTGTCCTTACTGATGCCTGACCCGTTGATCCGGAATGTATGGCGGTCCACCTTCTCCACGTATCCTCCGATCACTTCGATCGTCTTGAGGATTGCCCTGATATCGCTGACATCCGGCACGTTTTCCACTGTCACAGTCTCATTCGTCATGATCGATGCCGCGAGAATCGCGAGAGCCGCGTTCTTGGCTCCGGCAATCTCTACTTCTCCGGACAGAGAATTTCCGCCTTTTACTATATAATGTTCCATACCGTCCCTCGTTGTAATCGCTTTTTCGCAGTATCAGGATGATACTCCCGCCGTCTGCCGCTGTCAATTGTCAGTTTGACGGCAAATTACCGCTTCTGAAAGTCGATCTCTGTTATGTTTTCCCAAGGTTTTTCCTGCTGTGGGAGCGGTTCCTTCCTCTCCCGCCTGCAGCCCCGGATCCCGCCGACGCCGTCTTTTTGCGGACTGAATAGCCGAATTTCCCGATCTTGTCACCCAGGGCAAAATAATCACCGTGGGAATACGCTATCAGGTCCGCCTTCTCCAGTTCCAGCCTTCCTTTATCGTCGAGATATCGTTCTTCCACGCTTACATTCACAACTTCCGCAATGAACATATCGTGGCTGCCGAGCCTTAAGATCTGCTTCACCGAGCACTCGAGGACCACAGGGCTCTGGGCCACTCCGGGCGCTCCGATCTTTTCAGATTCCAAAGGCGTCAGTTTCATTTCTCTGAACTTATCAGTATTTCTTCCCGATCTTACTCCGCAGAAATCAGTTGCTTCCGCAAGCGCCCGGGTCGTCAGACTGATCGTAAATTCGCCTGTTTCTTCAATGATATGGTGGGAAAAGCGCTCCTTACGGATCGACACGGACACCATGACGGGGTCGCTGCAGACCGTTCCGGCCCATGCAGCCGTCATAAGGTTGTCCTTTCCGTCCTTGTCCCTGCACCCGATCAGCACAGCCGGCACCGGATAGAGCATGTTCGAAGCTCTCCAGTTCTGCCTGCTCCCGGGCTCTGCCGTACTCTTCCTTGCTGGGACGGCCTTTCCTGCCTCGCGCCTCAATGCAGTATGCCTGTCAGAAGCGCGATCAGCCCAGCTCCCTCGAGAACCTGGATCACCATTACCGCTATGAGAAGGCCGACAGAAACCTTCTGCATGGTAGTCTGGGCTCTGTCCGGCTCGGACTGCTTCTGGATGATTTCGAGCTTCTCGTTCAGCTCTTTTGTCTGATCCGTGAGCTCTGCGATCATGGACGCCTGTACATTTCTGTAGACGCGAACGTTATCTCTGTGGTTAAAATCGTTAGCCTCCTGGAAGAGATCGCGCGTCTCTCCGGAGGATTCCCGGATGGAACCGATGATCTGCTCCCTCGCGTCGTTGATGGACGCCTGCATCTCGGCCCGGAAAGCTTTGTGGTCCCACTCCTCGAGCTCCGCCAGCTTGTCCGAGATCTGACGGTTGTTGTCCTCGATCAGTGTCCTGATGCCTTCCGTTGTATTTCTGTTCATGAACTGGAGCTTCTGGACCAGTTCATTATTCTTCTCATATAACTCCCGAAGTTCGGCGAGGACCTGTGTGTAGTCCTCCACCTCGGCCTTGAGGCGGTCTGTCTGGGCCGCTTCGGCCGCGCCGTTTGCCCTGATCATCTCATCGGGATTAGTCAGGTCGACCTTCGGCACCGTATTGCTGTAATTCCATACGGAGGCTGAATCTTTCATTCTCTCCCTCATTTCCGGGCATAGGCTGCCCGATCTGTGTGAAATTTCTTTATATTTTGTAAGAAACTCGTCCTACCAATAATATCATCATCCGAATTCATTTACAATCGTTTCGGAGCGCCCTGAGCCCGCTGCGGATATTGTGAGACTTCGGCTAAAATTCGCGCAATTTTCTGATTTTTCCAAATAAACTGAACATATGCCGGCGGCGGATCAAAAGTCAGGAGCGCCGTCTGATCAGTCTTCCGACCCTTTCTGCGGCTCCCGCGAGCATCCCTGCCCGCGCCCTGAGAAGATCCGGGATCTGCAGAGGAGACTCCTCGGCCTTGGATCCCACATAGAGAGGAAACACGCCTTTTGGTCCGTCCTCCTGAATCTCCATATAGAATTCCTCCGGAAGTGTCAGTTTGCTGACGCTCATCCCGAGTTCCTCTCTCTCCATACGCTCTATCTCCGCCTGGAAGCAGAGCATTCTGCCCCTCTCGAGGGCGGCTGCCCGCTGCGGGTCTTCTTTCTTCGCTCTCCCTTCGGGGAGCCTTAGGCCTTTCAGCCCGTATTTGTAGCGGAAATACTCCATATTGCCCGTCTCAAGCTGCTCGTAGAAACTGCTCGTCTGAACCTTTTCCATCTCCCTGCATTTAGCAGACGGCTCACAGATATTCTTAAAGCCCGCGATCAGGCCTCTGTAGCCGAGATCCAGGTCCTCCAGCCTTGTATAAAAGCGCTCATCGAGGATTCCGGTCACCTCGAGATATTCCATTCTGTAGATCGCGGCGTCCATCTGAGCGGCTGTGATCCCTGCTTTCCGGGAGCAGCTCGCCGCGCTCCTTCCCGCGCCGCGGATAACGGGTTCAGCGGACGGATCCAGAAGCCATCCCGCGCCGCTTATGCGGGGAGGCTCCTCCGCCGACAATATTTTGGCCTGCGCGCTAAGAAGATTCGAATTGCCGTCAAGGGCTGCGCATAATCGCTCGACGCAGTGCTTCCCCGCAAGCAGCCCCGGGGAGAGCGTCATCACATACGGCGTCTGTGTAATGTGAATTCCGGTATTCACCGCGTGTGCCCGCCCTGAATTCATTCCCAGGTCAAAAAAGCGCACGCCCGGAAACTTTTCCCTTGTCTTTTCAAGCTTCTCCGGATCTGCCGTGCAGTCCATCACGACGATCCGCGGGACTACAGTGCCCGACTGTACTGCTCTCAGGCACCTCTCCAGCTTGTCGGCGTCCCTGCGCACAGGGATGATAAGTGTAACTTTATCGCTCATTATAACAATACTGCCTCAAACCACTGTGATATACGAAGGGTCCCACACGATCAGATAACCCAGTTCTCTGACTCTCGCGCAAAAGAGGATGCTCCTTCTGCGCAGTTCCTGCGGGTCCTTCCTCCAGTCAGTGTACGGTTCGCTCTCCGGTTTCTCCACGATTTCCTCGTAAAGCCCCCGCAGATCCGGTCTCACCTGCATGCATCTGGCGTCCACAGCGAACGCGTTCTGCACTGTGAGCGCCCGGCTCATAGGACCGCCTTCCGCCTCGTCCCAGCCTTCATACATAACTCTGCCCTGGGAGTCGAACATTCCCCCGACAACCTTGTGCGTTCGGCTCAGGACTCTCCCTCCGAGGATGCCCACATCGCTGCGGCAGGCGAAAATATTGGGGTTATATCTGATCCTGTAGATTCCTTTCCGGCCCGTATAGTTCACAACTGCCCTGATCGAGCGCACCCTGAAGTAGTCCTCCAGCGCCGCTTTCTCCGCCGCGATATCCGCGTCCGGCTCCCTGGAGGCCATTTTCGCATCCTCTGAAGCGCTGCTTCTGTGATAGAGGATCATGGGCACATGGCGCACCGCAGATTTGGGCGCCCGGAGCACCAGGTCATAGGTCAGCGCGCCGTCAAAGGAGTCCCTTAAGCGAAGCGCCAGAAACAGTTCCCTCCTGATCACCAGGAGCCTCTGCATATAATTGTTGGACAAAAGATAGTCCTTATTAAAGTCCGGTTTCCTGTTGGGCCGGTCAAATCTTTTCCCCGCCGCGTCGCAGTGATCCTCGTCTGTGTAGAGTATCTCGGCGCCAGTCCTCATGATGCAAAGGAATACCTCATAGAGAGCGTCCTTTGTAAGCAGGTCTCCCACATCTACAGTGCACAGATAGTTTCCTGCAGCCAGATGAGCCGCGTCATTGATCAGTGACGCTTCTCCCCTGTTTCCGGGCACGCTGTAGTAGCGGATCCTCTCATCCCTGTAATGGTCCAGCGTGTCTCTGACTCCGGAACTCAGGCTCGTGTCCGCTATGATCAGCTCATATCCGCCGTAAGTCTGGGACAGAATAGAGATCAGGGTCTGCTCAAAATACCGGATCACCGGCTCATAAGTCGTGACGATCACGCTGATGAGCGGCACATGGTGCACTTTCAGGACAGAGGCGGATGCGCCAAGCGCGTCTTCAGGCTTCTCGCCGCCCTTAATGCGGTCCCAGACTGCTCTCTGGTTCAGAAGAACCGACGCTTCGGGCTCCTGATACACATATTTCTGCCGGGGAGTCTTCTCCTGCTTCTTGTCATTTGCGCGCAGGGCAAACCTTTTAGGGGAGTCCTCGCTCCCCTTGGGCAGTCGGATTTTTGACCGGGCACTATTTATTTTTTTCCCGAATTCGCTCCAAACTGACACGTTGTGTTCCCTCATTATTTGACAGCAGTGCTGTCGAGGTTGATCTTAAATTTCGGCTCTCTTACGTCCTGGGTCAGGTACCTGTGATAATACGGGTCGTTCCGGGAGATCTCGGGATGCAGTTCGAACAGCCTCTTCATCTCGGCCGGCTTCTGTAGCTGCCTCTCCTCCTTGGTCTTGCTGTTCTCCGGCGAGTAAGACTCATAGTAGAACAGGTACATGTTGTTGCGGACCACGTTGTAGTAGCCCTTCTCAAAGATCCTCCAGCAGAAATCAATGTCTCCGCCGTAGGCCGGGAAATTCTTCTCGTCAAAGCCGCCCACTTCCGCGAACAGCTCTCTTTTGACCATGATGCACGCGCCGCTCATCGCAAGCATGTTGCGCACGCCCTTGTTGAAGTCAAAATAGTAAGATTCGTCATTTCTGCAGTACTGCAGCTTATAGACAATGCCGCTCTCCACAGAAGTAATGCCCGCATGCTGAATGATATTCGAGCTCGGATACAGCAGCTTCATGCTGACCGCGCCCACATAGGGGAGCTTGGCCTTCTCGGAGAGATGAGACAGCCATCCCGTCTTCTGCACTACGATATCGTCATGTACAAACAGAAGCATCTCGCCGTTGGCGTACTGAGCGCCGAGATTATAGAAAGCGGGCATGTTAAAGCCCATTCTCTTAAAGATATAAAGGCATCTTCCCTCTTCATTGATCTCTTCGACCAGTTCTCTCACTTTCCTGCGATTCACTTCGTTGGAACCATTATCCACGATTATGATCTCGTGAGGGATCGATGTGTGCTTCTCTATGGAGCGGATGCAGCGCGCCAGCATCTCGGGATTGTCCTTGCTGGGGATGATAATGCTGATCAGTCTTGTGTAGGCGGAGTCCGCGCTGTACCTGCCGGTCAGGGAGTCCTTGATCAGATTTCCGTTCCACAGCTCCACCCTGTGATGTCCGTGGTAGAGTACCTCCGGCACATGGCCGATCGGGAACTCATTCCATTTGCTCTCAGGTCTCTTCGTGTATCCGCCGTCTGCCTGCGCAAGTTTAAGGCAGAGGGTTCCGTATATCCAGGACCTGACAGGACCGTCGTCCTCATTATTGCGCGCTCTCTCCTCGTCCAGACTGTCCTCCCGCAGCGAAGCTGCGCTCTCGAAGGCCGAGGTCTTTCTCTGTCCGGGATTGATCATAGCAAAAGCCGACGAGCGGAACGCGATCACATTGCCGAAATAAAAGGTCGACAGGAAAGTGTCCGGCGCCCATTCCGACTTAAACCAGGGATCCAGATGGACTCCGTCCTCCGCGACCCTGTCTTCGTCTCCATAGAGCAGGTTGATCTCCGGATGCGCGGCAAAATAGTCCTTCACCAGCACCTCTGCGAATTCATCGGGCTCTCCGTCGTCGTCACAGGCAATAATGATATCCGCTGCCTCGTGTTCCTCTGCGAGCAGATGATTCTTAAGATGAGAATAGCGCACTATTTCCGCCGTGAGTTTCTCCCCTTCTGTATGGTCGTCCCTTCTGATCTTCTCGGCAAGGGCCTCTTTATGGGCAAGATACCAGTCGTTGTATGTTCTGATTGCCATGTGCAGCGCACTCCTCTCTTCACCGTATTTACGGCACTCTAAATAATCCAGCAGTCTTATACAAAATAACTTTAGCATTTTTTGCATATGAAAACAATGTTTTCGAAAAGAGGCGGTTGTACATCCTCTACACCGAAGACATTCATCCATCTGAAAGTATAGGATAGATTGACAACCAACCCCAAACTTCGTAATATTAATATTAGGTAGAAATGCCTAAAACAGGTTTATTATTAGAGGATGATTTGGCAGATTTCCGCAAATAATCGTTTGTCGCAAGTGGAGATTCTGCAAAGATTCCGGCAACATGCAGTAACAGTGTGTACTCTCTGCGCAGGGAGACAGCAGGTGCACACAACCGCTTGCGATGGAGCGCCGCAGGCAGGACTGATCAGACGCGCTCCGGAATGGAGAGAAACTATGTATCTGGATGATTACAAACGCTGGTCCGAATTTGACCTTCAGGATCCCGACCTGAATACCGAACTTAAAAGCATCGAAGGCGATGACGAAGCCATTAAAGACCGCTTCGCAATTGCGCTTGCATTTGGTACCGCAGGACTGCGCGGAACCCTCGGTGCAGGCACAAACCGCATGAACATCTGGGTAGTCCGCCAGGCTACACAGGGCGTGGCCAGCTGGGTACTCACACAGGGCGGCACACAGACCGTAGCGATCAGCTATGACAGCCGTCTCAAGGGCTGGAATTTCGCTCGTGACGCCGCAGGCGTTCTGGCTGCAAACGGCATCAATGTCCGCATCTATGACGAACTCATGCCTGTTCCGGCGCTGAGTTTCGCTACCCGTTACTACAACTGCAACGCCGGCATCATGATCACAGCATCCCACAACCCGGCGAAGTATAATGGTTTCAAGGCATATGGCCCTGACGGATGCCAGATGACAGACGATGCGGCTGCAATCGTTTATGACGCGATCCAGAAGACAGACGTTCTGACAGGCGCTAAATACATGTCCTTCGCGGAAGGCGTTGAGAAGGGCCTTATCAAGTTCGTCGGCGATGACTGCAAGGAAGCTCTCTATGAAGCGATCGAAGCCCGTCAGGTACGTCCGGGTCTGTGCAAGACCGCAGGCCTCAAGCTGGTCTACTCTCCTCTGAACGGCACAGGCCTCGTTCCCGTTACCCGCGTCCTGAAGGATATGGGCATCACCGATATCACCATCGTCAAGGAGCAGGAGTATCCTAACGGCTACTTCACCACCTGCCCTTATCCGAACCCCGAGATCTTTGAGGCTCTCCGCAAGGGTCTTGAGCTGGCCAAGGAAGTCGGCGCTGACCTGATGCTCGCTACCGACCCCGACGCTGACCGTGTCGGTATCGCTATGAAGTGCCCGGACGGCTCCTATGAGCTGGTTTCCGGCAACGAAATGGGCGTCCTGCTTCTGGACTACATCTGCGCAGGCCGCATCGAGAAGGGCACAATGCCCAAGAACCCCGTTGCTGTTATGTCCATCGTCTCCACTCCTCTGGCAGCGAAGGTTGCTGAGCACTACGGCGTAGAGCTCCGTCAGACCCTGACCGGATTCAAGTGGATCGGCGATCAGATCGCGCAGCTCGAGGCAGCAGGCGAAGTCGACCGCTTCATCTTCGGTTTCGAAGAGAGCTACGGCTATCTGGCAGGCCCTTATGTACGTGACAAGGATGCTATCATCGGCTCCATGCTCATCTGCGAGATGGCTGCTTACTATCGCAGCATCGGCTCCAGCATCAAGCAGCGTCTGGAAGAGCTCTATGCTCAGTACGGCCGTTACCTCAACAAGATCGACACCGTCGAGTTCCCCGGCCTCTCCGGCATGGACAAGATGGCAGGCATCATGAAGGATCTCCGCGAGAATCCTCCGAAGGCGTTCGGCAGCAAGGCTGTTGCAAGCGTAACAGACTATGCGAAGCCCGAGACAACAGGTCTTCCGAAGGCAAACGTTCTGTCCTTCGTTCTCGAGGACGGCGCCAAGGTCATGGTCAGACCTTCCGGCACAGAGCCCAAGATCAAGGCTTACTACACCACCCTCGGCAAGGATCTTGACGCGGCACAGGCTGAGAAGGACGAGCTGTCCGCAGCTATTAAGCCTATCTTCAGCTGATCAGATTGGTTGAAAGCAAATAGTTGAACCCACAGCATTAAAGGGGCCGCACCATTTTGGTGCGGCCCCTGATTTTTGCCGGGTTCAAGGACTGGTTTTAGTCTTATGGCAGGCATGTTGGGTACAAATCATCTGATTATCGAATCTGTACACAAATCATTTTGCGAGGCTTATTCAGATACATTTCTTTTTAGGCATAAATAACGTTTTTTTCTTGAATATACCCAACCGAAAATGATTATTAGTTATTATTTGTTTGATTTATTGTTATCTCTATTTTGACGTCAAAATATAATCACTTTTACATCTTCTTGTTGTGTATAACCTGCAAAAAAGCCTTTTTATGCCCAACCGGCTATCAGGGTGATTTATTAATTCCCAAATCACGCAATACGCCGCAGCCCTCAGGCCGCGGCGAACTGTTAACAATTTCTCTTATGCGATCTGCAAACAAATTCCCAGAATACACAGAAGGCTTCCGGCCAGGCCCACCGCCTGGTCCGTCAGAACTGCGCCGTTAGCTCTTCCACTGACATATCCGATTCCCGCAAAGATTGCGCTGAGTCCGAATACACTCAGTAGAAATCCTCTCATCGGAAGCATGAGCAGTCCGCAGGCGATTCCAAGAAACAGAGCCTGCAGACAGAGCCGCAGTGATAACAGAACATCTGCCCTGATATCGACACGCTCCATTCGGTGCTCGAAAAATGATTTCTTCCTGAAGGCCTGCAGGAGCATCCGCAGTCCGACCGCTGCCATAAGGACACCGGCCAGTACATGAACCCAGTAGAGGTTGTGCTCTGTGACCACCTCTCTGGTCAGGATCCACCTGCCGGTTCCATAGCCGATAAATGCGGATCCGAGTTCCAAGACACCCCACAGTGCTGACATCAGCAGTGTATATCTGTCCAGTTTTACCAGGTTGGCTCCTCTCTGCGCCGCGATCCCGTAGGTTCCCAGCGCCAGAGCGAGTGAAATTATAATTATGCTTCCCATATTCTTATTCCTGATACTGTGTTCCGGCAGTTCAGTCCTTCTTCTCAATACTGTCCGTCTTGTAGATGAACTTCACCCTTGTCTTGTCCGGATTTGCGGTTCCGCTGAAGGTCTTGTAGGACTTGGCGGCGTCCTTAAGAGTGTCGATCCGTTTTTCGATAGACTTGACGTCTGTCTTGTAGAGGTTCGCGAGTTTCTGCACGCCTTCCTCGTTGAGTTTGATACAGCCGTCTTTCAGTTCCAGTGCTCCGGAAGAGATCTCAGACATACCGTCTGCGAGCTTCGCTGCGCCTTCGCTGAGCTGAGTTGCGCCGCTCCTCAGTTTCCCGCTGTTTTCATCCAGTTTCTCTGTGCCGTCGGCCAGATCGCTGACACCGCCGCTGAGTTTGGACGCGCCGGCAGAAAGAGTCTTCGCGCCGGCATCCAGTTTCTTGGTTCCGTCAAGGATCGTCTGCATACTTCCGTTGAGAATCTTCGCGCCATCATAAAGCCGTTGTACTCCACTGTTGACATCGGAAACGCCGGCTGTATAGGCGGCCAGTCCCTGTACCAGTCCAGGTGTTTCATTTTCATTTGCAGGCACATGTGAGAGACCTGCGGATATCATGGCTGCTCCCGTATTGAGCTCTGTGTTATTTCCGGTCAACTGAACAAGACCTCCCTGAAGGGTAGCCACGCCTTCCCAGATTCCACTTGTGTTGTCTGCGCCGATACCTTCATATACCGCTTTGGCGCCTGCCTTCAGATCATCAGAATTAGTTTGGACAGCTTGAGCAGCACCTTGAAGCTGAGTTGCACCTGTTGAGAGCTGGCTCATACCATTTGCCAGTGCTGTAAGTTCCCCGTAGAGACTTCCAACCGCGCTTCCAACATCACCGATTCCTTCGTTAACAGTTTTTGCGTTTCCTTCCAGCAACCCAATCGTACCTTCTTCTCCGGTGAGAGAAGACAGCGACCCCTTTGCTGCATTTGCTTTAGTTTTGGCGTCCGAGATTCTGCCTCCGGCGTCATCCGCCATCTTCCTTGCTCCCGCATCTGCGGCATAATTTATCGCTTCCTCGAGTTTTTCGTTAGCAGGCTTAACATCGATACTGTAAGTTACAGAATCATTCGCAGCCTCCTGTGCCGCATTTGCCGCTTCATCAGCTATATCCTCTATCTGCTCATCGGTCAGGTCATATCCATCAAGAGTTTCCATCACCTTGCTGCGAACCGCATCGCTTACATTGGCATTGATATCAACATCGACATCATCCTTATTTATTTTGTGTTTCTCCGATGTCTCTGAGGCAGCAGCTGATGCTGCATTTGTAACATCAACGTCACTGATCTCAGCAACCTCTGTTATTCCGTTGATCTCCTTTTCAGCATCTTCTACATTGCTCTTTACTGTTTTGATATTCCCTACAACACCTTCTTCTGCAATTGTTTTGAGACCTAAGATGCCTGTCCTGGCATTGTTTACAGCATCGACTGCATCCGGCACGTTCCCGGCACTTTTTGCGATTGCGTCTGCTCCTTTATAAATCTGTCCGGCGGCGTCTGATACGCCCCCTGCATAGTGTTCCAAACCCTCACTTACGCTTTTAGCTCCTGCGGAAAGACTGGGCAGCTTATCCTTCGCCAGCATTTCGCTTGTTCCGGCTTTAAGATTTTCGACGCCGCCTGTATAGTTTTTGATTCCCTCCTGAAGCTTTACAGCGCCCTCAGAAAGTTTAGCCACGCCGTCATTGAGTGTCTGTGACTGGTCTGCAAGCTGCTGTGTGCCTGCCTTCAGAGTACCAAGTCCGCCTGTGAGTTCGCTTACTCCCCCGCCAAACTCAGTAAGTCCGCTGCTGAGCGCAGACGCACCCTTTGTCAGGTCTGGGAGTCTGTCCACCAAAGTCCCCACTCCTGCGTCAATCTGCTGAGCGCCGTCGTTGACCTGAGAGACACCATCCGTATATTCCTTAATACCGGAAGCAAGCTCTCCGGCACCATCTGAGAGTTCCTTCGAGCCGTCAGTCGCCTCATTAATACCGTCAGAGAGCTTACCGGCGCCATCCGCCAGGTCAGCCCCGTCCTTCTCGAGGTCGGCGATCTTCTCGTCCATATCCTTAAGCATGCTGTCGTGGTCCTCTTCCAGCTCCTCATCGTCATCGAAGAGGCCCGAGAAGACCATCGTCATGCAGGTGCTCATCTTGAAGTCTGTCGCGTCCATCGTGATCTCTACGGAATCAGGGATCTCCAGGTCGCGGACTCTGTCTTTTGACTTCTGGCTGGCCTCTGTCTCGTCCAGCAGATGCTCCGCGTCGTCCTTGGCGCTCTGCAGGCTGTCTGAAAGGCCGGGGAATGCCATACCGACAACGACTGTATTCTTGCCCTCGGAGATGACGGAACCGTTGTCCACCTCGACATTCTTTACGTTGTCGTTGGAGAAAATTATGCCTGTCATCGTGGTGAAAGGCACGAATACATCGCTGTATTTCTCGGAATTATCGTAGTCGATGTGTATTTTGACCTTGCCGCTCTTGCCGGCCAGCTCCTGCGGCGCGATTTCTTTCCCGTCCAGATAGTAGGTGATCTTCTGGGAAACCGGAGCCGCCTTATCCGTTGTTCCCTGATAGTAGATGTCATTGCCGCCGGCGTTCCATGTCAAAATATCGCCGTTCTGTGTAAAGGGCTCGTCACCCTTTACATTCTCAATATTCTGCAGGATCGAATTGTCATAGAGCTTGTCTGAGCCTTCTTTATTCTTGAGCCAGTTGGAGACGGTCATGCTCTTCTGCTTGCCGTATGCATCTGTGAAGACATATACGGTCTCTTCCTTCTCAGCGCCTCCCGAAACCTCGTCTGTACCTTTTACAGCCGCTGCCATCGCTGCCGCAAGATCCTCTTCCGTGATCGCTGCCGTTTCCTGTGAATCCCAGAAAATGCTTCCGGAAACCGGAGCCGCCGCATAGGCCGGCATGGTCATATTTGCTGTCATTGCCACTGCCAGAAGCAGGGCCAGAACCTGTTTTCTCTTCATGATCGTCACTCTCCTTTATTACATGGAATGGGACAGCTCGCTGCCCGTATTCCCCAGCTTATTTTCTCTTTTCGTAAATCCGCGGCTTGTCCTGATGATGAGGGGATCAAACAGCAGCAGGATCGCCGGAAGTGCGAATATTACCGTCACCATACTGATCAGGGCGCCTCTGGCCATCAGCATGCACAGGGAGGAAATTACGGATATGCCCGAATACATTCCCACGCCGAAGGTTGCCGCGAAGAAGGACATCGCACTGACGAATATACTCTGTATAGATGTTTTATGGGCGATCAGAACCGCCTCTTGTTTGCTCTTTCCGCTTCTTCTCTCAACCTGATACCTGCTAGTCATCAGGATCGCGTAGTCAACGGTGGATCCCAGCTGGATCGTTCCGATGACGATTGAAGCGATGAAGGGAAGCGAAGTGCCTGTATAGTACGCAAGTCCCATATTGATGAAGATCGCGCACTCTATGACCAGTACCAGCAGAACAGGAAGGCTCAGCGACGTGAAGACAAACATGATGATCGCCGCGATGATACCAATGGAAGTCCAGTTGACGACATTGAAGTCGTGATTGGAGATCGTGATCAGGTCCTTGGTACAAGGCGCATCGCCGATCAGCATGGCTTTGCTGTCATAGCGGTGGATGATCTCGTTGATCTGATCGATCTGCTGATTCATCTCATCTGTTGCCGTTACGTATTCGCTGGCCACCAGCATCAGCTGATAGCCGCCGCCGTACAGCACGTCTCTTGCTTCTTCCGGAAGCATTTCTCTGGGGATGTCCTCTCCCATGAAACTGTCCACTGAGATTACGCTGCTGACGCCCTCCACATCTTTGATCTCTTTGGACATGGCGTCTCCGGACTTTATGTCCAGATTCTCATCCGCCAGGATCATCAGCGTGTTGTTCATGCTGAAGGTGTCTTCCATCTTCTGGTTCGCTACCATGGAAGGAAGATCCTTGGGCAGCGTCTGGATTATATCGTAATAGATATCGTAGTGTGTATATCCGTAGATCGCGGGGATCCAGGACAGAAGAAAGACCAGTAGAACAACTTTACTATGCTTCTGCACGAAATCCGCGATCTTTGAAAATGTAGGAAGCAGAGGTCTGTGCCTTGTCTTCTCAATAGGTTTTTCAAAAAGCAGGATCAGCGAAGGCAGTACCGTCACGCAGCATATCACGCCCAGGGCGACGCCCTTCATCATGACCAGACCGACGTCCAGGCCGAAACGGAATCTCATAAAGCACAGCGCCGCGAAACCGGCTATAGTCGTGATCGAAGATCCAACTACGGACTTGAGCGTCTCATTGATCGCCACAGCCATTGCTTCCTTGGAATCATCGTAGATCTGCTCGTTTTCCTTGAAACTGTGCCACAAAAAGATCGAGTAATCCATTGTGACGCCAAGCTGCAGTACTGCTGCGAGCGCTTTTGTTATATATGATACTTCACCGAAGAAGTAATTGGAACCGAGATTAT
>CAMOIJ010000028.1 GCA_946615865.1 uncultured Lachnospiraceae bacterium
GAGGTCCCAACAGGATCGGCCAGGGTATCGAATTCGATTACTGCTGCGTACATGCGGCCAAATCGCTTCACAGCCTCGGATTTGAGACGATCATCGTCAACTGCAATCCCGAGACCGTCTCGACGGATTATGATACGTCGGACAAGCTCTATTTTGAGCCCCTGACCCTTGAAGACGTTCTCTCGATCTACAACAAGGAGAAGCCTGTCGGCGTCATCGCCCAGTTCGGCGGCCAGACACCCCTGAACCTTGCGGCAGATCTTAAGGCCAACGGCGTCCGTATTCTCGGCACTCAGCCCGAAGTTATCGACCTCGCGGAGGACCGCGACCATTTCCGCGCCATGATGGACAAACTCGGCATTCCCATGCCCGAGTCAGGAATGGCCACAACAGTTGAAGAAGCAACGGAAATTGCCAATTCGATCGGCTATCCCGTCATGGTCCGTCCTTCCTACGTCCTCGGCGGACGCGGCATGGAAGTCGTCTATGATGATGATTCCATGAAAGATTACATGCTCGCGGCAGTCGGCGTTACACCGGACCGCCCGATCCTGATCGACAGATTCCTCAATCACGCTATGGAGTGTGAGGCAGACGCGATCAGCGACGGTGAGCACGCCTATGTTCCCGCTGTCATGGAGCACATTGAGCTCGCAGGCATTCACTCCGGCGACTCCGCCTGCATCATTCCTTCCAGACATATCCCGCAGGACAATCTGGAGACCATTAAGGAGTACACCCGCAAGATCGCGGAGGAAATGCACGTCGTCGGCCTCATGAACATGCAGTATGCTATCGAGAACGGAAAGGTATACGTTCTGGAAGCCAATCCCAGAGCATCCCGAACCGTCCCGCTGGTATCCAAGGTCTGCGGAATCCGAATGGTCCCTCTTGCAACCGAGATCATTACTTCCGAGATCACCGGCAGAACCTCTCCCGTGCGCGCGCTCGGAGAACGTACAATCCCTTACTACGGCGTTAAAGAAGCAGTCTTCCCCTTCAATATGTTCCAGGAAGTTGACCCGGTACTCGGACCCGAAATGCGCTCTACAGGCGAAGTTCTCGGCATCGCTTCCAAGACAGGTGAAGCTTACTTCAAAGCACAGGAGGCTGCCAATGCGACACTTCCCACAGAAGGGACTGTCCTGATCTCCGTCAATAAAAAGGATAAGCCTGAGGTGGCGGAAGTTGCTTCGATCTTCAGTGAATGCGGCTTCAAGATCCTGGCTACAGGAGGCACCTGTGATCTGATCCAGGAAGCCGGTATCCCCGCTGAGCGCGTCAAGAAGCTCTACGAGGGACGTCCCAATATCCTTGACCTGATCACTAACGGAAAGATCCAGCTCATCGTCAACTCTCCTGTCGGCAAAGACAGCATTCACGACGACAGCTATCTTAGAAAGAACGCCATTAAGGCCCGCGTTCCTTACATCACCACGATCGATGCGGCCCGTGCGGCAGCTGAAGGAATCCGCTATGTCAAGAAGCACGGCGACAGCGAGATCCGTTCACTGCAGGAGTGGCACTCCCTGATCAAATGATCGCATATAAGCAAAAAAAGAGATCGGACATCCGTCCGATCTCTTTTCATTTTATACACCGGTTAATGCTTTGCACTGTTGATCCTGACCAGCGCTCTGTACAGCCTGGCTTCCGCTTTGACTCTGGAAATCTCATCCAGGTTATCATGCGAAAGTTTCTCTTCCGCTCTCTTCTTAGCTTCCATTGCTCTCGCGACATCAATATCTTCGCCCCATTCCCAGGTCGTGGGGATGAGACGGCAATGATTGTTCATCATCGAAAGCATTCCGCCGATACAAGCGGCTTTTCGCTCAGTTCCATCTTCCATCACTACCGTTGCAGTGCCCATTCCGATGGCAGTCACATAATTCATATGCCTGGCGAGAATGGCAAGATCACCGTGTATGGTGCGCAGTTTGACCCGCTGCACCTCTCCGTCATATTCAAGGCCATCCATAGAGACGACCTGTAACCGGAAGGTTGCCATAGCGTCTTCCTCCCTTCATTTGCGATTGTAATCTTTATTTGGCCTTCTCAAATACATCGTCGATGGTTCCTGCGAACAGGAATGCACTCTCAGGCAGATCGTCGCATTCGCCGTTAAGGATCATGCGGAAGCCGCGAAGTGTCTCCTTGAGCGGTACGTATTTACCGGGCATACCGGTAAACTGTTCCGCGACGGAAAAGCTCTGAGACAGGAAGTTCTGGATCTTTCTTGCTCTGTAAACGCTGAGCTTATCCTGGTCGGACAGTTCGTCCATACCCATGATCGCGATGATATCCTGCAGTTCCTTGTAGCGCTGAAGAACCTGCTGTACGCCTCTCGCGACTTCATAGTGCTCCTGCCCTACTACTTCGGGAGAAAGGATACGGCTGGTGGAATCCAGCGGATCCACCGCGGGATAAATACCCTGGGATGCAATATCACGGGAAAGGACCGTGGTGGCATCCAGGTGCGTGAAGGTTGTCGCAGGCGCGGGGTCTGTCAGGTCGTCCGCAGGGACGTAGACAGCCTGAACGGATGTAATGGAACCGCGCTTTGTGGAAGTGATCCTCTCCTGCAGAGCGCCCATTTCTGTCGCCAGGGTAGGCTGGTAACCAACCGCTGAAGGCATACGTCCAAGCAGCGCCGAAACCTCGGAACCGGCCTGTGTAAAACGGAAAATATTGTCGATGAACAGCAGCACGTCCTGATTTTTGACATCGCGGAAGTATTCCGCCATGGTCAGACCGGAAAGTCCTACTCTCATTCTCGCTCCCGGAGGCTCGTTCATCTGGCCGTAGACCAGCGCGGTCTTTCCAAGAACTCCACTCTCTTTCATTTCTCCGTAAAGGTCATTTCCTTCACGGGTTCTCTCTCCGACGCCCGTAAAGACGGAGATACCGCCGTGGGCTTTCGCTACGTTGTTGATCAGTTCCATGATCAGTACTGTCTTGCCTACGCCCGCGCCGCCGAAAAGACCGATCTTACCGCCCTTTGCGTAGGGACAGATCAGATCTACTACTTTAATACCGGTCTCAAAGATCTCCGTTGCGGGTGTCTGTTCTTCAAAGGTGGGCGCGGGACGGTGGATCGGCCAGCGCTCTGCGGTTGTGGGAGCGGGCTGATTGTCTACCGGCTCGCCAAGCAGATTGAAGATTCGACCGAGGCACTCCTCGCCTACAGGAACAGTGATGGGGCCGCCAAGATCAACAGCGTCTGTTCCGCGAACAAGTCCGTCAGTGGAACTCATGGCAACGCATCTGACGACGTCGTCACCGATCTGCTGAGCAACTTCGGCGATCAGTTTGCGACCATCCACTGATATCTCGATCGCGTTGAGCAGTTCAGGCAGTTCGCCCTCCCCGAACCGGATATCAAGAACCGGGCCTGTGACCTGTATGATCTTTCCCGTATGTTTCTCACTCATGTATATCTACTCCTTTAGTATCAATTCCCTTCTGCGCCAGCAACGATCTCCGTGATCTCCTGCGTGATGCTCGCCTGTCTCGCTCTGTTGTAGTACAGGCTGAGTTTCTCGATCATCTCACTGGCATTGTCTGTGGCCGCTTCCATAGCGGTACGTCTCGCAGCCAGCTCACTTGCCACCGATACGTTGATGCTGGTGTACAAGAGACCCGCAAGATATTCAGGTACGATCGCGTTAAAGACAGTTTCACTGTCCGGTTCATAAAGAATCAGATCGCGCACAGGCTCCTTTGTCTTCTGCTCGTCAGCATCCTCTTCTTCGAAATCAGAGAGAGGAAGCAGCGACGTCGAACGGGGAGTCTGCGTCATCATGGAAACGAAGTCCGTATAGCACAGAAGAACGTGTCCGAATTTTCCTTTGGAATAAGCGTCACAGATCAGTTTGGCGATGCCGAAGCAGTCGGAAACGCTGATCCTTGCTACTTCCGCGTACGCTTCAGTGAAAAGTTCCACCCCGCGATGGCGGAAATACTCGACAGATTTCTTACCTATCGGCAGGACCATATAGTCGCGGCCCTTCGTCTCACTCTCCATAAACTTGAACAGGTTGGAGTTGTAGCCGCCCGCAAGTCCTCTGTCGCCGGCGATCACGATATACAGCCATTTATTGTTGGCCACCTGCTTCGTATACGGAGACTGGAAATCTGTATTTCCACGGGCAATTTCAATGAGAGTTTCCTTCATGATAGTAAAATAAGGTTTGCTCTGATCTGCCTTCTCCTTGGCTTTACGAAGTTTGGATGCCGCCACCAGCTGCATGGCCTTGGTGATCTGCATGGTGTTCTGAACGCTTTTGATCCGGAGTTTTACAGCTTTCATATTGGTAGCTGCCATATTTTGATCCCTCCGTTATCTGTTTCTCTTCTTATCTGTTTCTCTTCTTTATGAACTCCTGCGTGTAAGCAGTCAGGGCTGCCTTCAGTGCTGTTTCAGCTTCTTCATCCAGGGCTCCGGTCTCACGGATCCTTCTCATAGCTGTCACTCCGTCCGGATCTTCATCCAGGCGTCTGTACATGCCTTTCTCATATTCCGCGATCTCATCGACCTCTACATCCGTGAGGATTCCTCTTACGACCGCGTAAAGGATCGCGACCTGCTTCTCTACGGGAACAGGCTGAGATTTATCCTGTTTGAGGACTTCCACGATTCGTTCACCCTGTGCAAGACGCGCCTTGGTATCGGCGTCAAGGTCTGATCCGAACTGGGCGAAACTCTGCAGTTCACGGTACTGGGAATAGATCAGTTTCAATGTACCGGCGACCTTTTTCATAGCCTTGATCTGCGCGTTGCCGCCGACTCGCGATACAGAGATACCGGGGTTGACGGCGGGCATAATGCCGGAGTGGAAAAGCTCCGTTTCAAGGAAGATCTGGCCATCTGTGATGGAGATCACATTTGTAGGAATATAAGCGGATACGTCGCCTGCCTGCGTCTCAATGATCGGGAGCGCAGTGAGGGAACCGCCGCCCAGCTCATCGGAGAGTTTCGCCGCTCTCTCGAGAAGTCTGGAGTGTAGATAGAATACGTCTCCGGGATACGCCTCACGTCCCGGAGGACGGCGGATCAGCAGAGACAGGGCGCGGTATGCTACCGCGTGCTTGGAAAGATCATCGTAAATGATCAGCACATGTTTGCCCTTATTCATGAAATACTCACCCATCGCACAGCCGGAATAGGGAGCAATGTACTGAAGCGGTGAGGGCTCTGAAGCAGTAGCCGCAACGACGATGGAGTATTCCATAGCGCCGCCTTCCTGCAGCTCGTTCACAATGCCTGTGACCGTAGAACGTTTCTGGCCGATCGCGACATAAATACAGATGACGTCCTTTCCCTTCTGGTTCAGGATCGTATCGATCGCGATCGTGGTCTTACCGGTCTGGCGGTCACCGATGATCAGCTCACGCTGGCCTCTTCCGATCGGGATCATGGAATCAATAGCCTTAATTCCTGTCTGAAGGGGCTCTTTAACGGGCTGTCTTTCAATAATTCCGTGTGCAGGGGATTCCACGGGACGAAACTCTGTGGTATCAATGGGGCCTGCACCATCGATCGGCTGTCCGATCGCGTTTACAACGCGGCCGATCATTGCTTCTCCTACGGGAACGGAAACGACGCGGCCGGTTCTCTTTACTGTCTGGCCCTCGTTAATTCCCTTATCTTCGCCGAAAAGGACGACAGATACACTTGTTTCCTCAAGGTTCTGCGCCATGCCGAAGGTACCGTTCTCGAACTCAAGAAGCTCACCCGCCATGCAGTTCACCAGGCCGCTTACCCTGGAGATACCGTCACCGACGGTAAGGACCGTTCCGGTCTCATTCTGTATGATCGCATTCTGATAATTCTTGATCTGACTGCGGATCACCTGGGATATCTTCTCTGGTTTTAATTCCATTAGTTTATTCCTTTACAATACTGTTTCACTGACCTTTTTGCGAAGGTCGGCAAGCCTGCCCATGACGGTGCCGTCCAGCAATCTGCCCCCGATCTCAACTTTGAGACCGCCGAGGACACTGCCGTCGACTTTCTGCCTGAGAATAACTGTCTTTCCGCTGATCTGTTCCAATTTGGCTCTTAGTGAATCGACCTGCGCGTCTGTCAGTTCTACCGCGCTGGTCACTGTCGCCTCTTCAATACCGTGATCCTTGTTGTAAGATTCCCGGAATGTGCGGCAGCATGAGCCGAATCCTCTGAGCAGATTGTTCTCAAGCAGGATCATCAAGAAATTCTGCAGATACGGATGCAGCTGATCCCTGAATGCTTCTTCGAGAAGACCCAGACGTTCTCTTCTGGGGATCGAGGGTTCAAGGAGAAGCGTGATATAATCGGGGTTCTCCTTAAATATCACATTCACAGCTTCCATCTGCTTCAAAATCTCTTCGGAGAGACCTTCCTCCGCAGCAAGGTCGTACAGGCTCTGCCCGTACAGACTCGTCGCTGTCGTCATGATGCCTCTCCTACATTTTTAATGAACTCATCAATAAGCTTCTTGTGATCGGCTTCGTTGATCTCTTTTTCAACGACTTTACCCGCGATATCCATCGCGAGTCCGCCGATCTCATCCTTGACTTCATTGATCGCTTTCTTCTTCTCCTGTGCGATATCCGCCTCAGCTTTTCTGCGGATGCCTGCAGCAAGCTCCTGTGCCTGCTTCAGGGTCTCGTCCGCTTTGATCTGAGCTTCCTTCTGGGCGCTCTGCACGATCTGCGCAGCTTCCGCTTTGGCACCGGCAAGTCCCTCTTCGTACTGTACCTTGAGGCTGTCAGCGGCTTCCTTGGCCTCTCTTGCCTCTTTGATCTCCTGATCAGCCAGCTGTCTTCTCTTTTCAAGCACCTCGTTAATAGGTTTGAAAAGGAAACGCTTGATCAGGTACACCTGAATGAACAGGTTGAGGATCTGTGCGATGAAGGTCCACGGGATGATCGTCACAAGTTCCTGTGTACCATTACTCATTTATGCCTCCTTGTGGCTGTGCAGTCCCGCCGGGGACTGTAGTTACTTCAGTAACAGCCAGGATTTAACCCAGATAGCCCATGAACATGCCGGGCGCGACAAAGATCAAAAGAAGGCCTGTGACGAAACCGTAAATACCCGTCGTCTCAGCGATCGCGCAGCCAAGCAGCATTGTACTGGTTACATCGCCTTTGCACTCAGGCTGGCGTCCGATAGCTTCAAGAGCCTTTGCAACAGCGTTACCTTCACCGATACCAGGGCCGATACCGGCGATCAGCGCGCATCCTGCACCGATTGCGCATCCTGCAAGTGCAATACCTTTAGCGAGAATTGTATAATCCATGATTTCCCTCCTGTAAATGGTTGGTATATTCTCAAACGCGCCCTTCCGCGCGCTGAGTTCGTAAATAAAGATCCGGGAAGATCAGAACACTGACATCCCTTTGTGTGCCATTATCCTTCCGCAGCGTTCGCGATATACATGATCGTCAGCATTGTAAAGATAAATGCCTGCATCACTCCTGAGAACCAGTCAAAATAGAATGACAGGATCGCGGGAATACCTACGCTGAGAATCGGTATGTGACTCAAAAAATCGCCCACAGCGCCGGGGATCAGGCCCAGCAGTGCGGCAGACGCCACAGCAAGCGCCGCGTAAATGAGTCCGTTGATGACCACGCCGGACAGAATGTTGCCGAAATGACGGCACGCCATACTCACAGGCGTAGCGAGTTCTGAAAGGATGTTGAAGGGAGTCATGACCGCGATCGGCTCCGTAAATCCCTTCATGTAACCTAAAATGCCGCCGGCCTTTATCTTTTCCATCGTGATCATGATGAAAACGACTACCGCCCAGGCCGCTTCCGTTGAAAGATCCGCTGTCGGACTTCTGAGAATTCCGGTCAGGCTGATCAGGTTAGACACGACACTTGTGGCAAACAAGGCTGACACAAAAGGGATAAGCCTGTCAAATTTCGTTCCGCCAGTGTTGTTTCTGACAAGATTATTCGCCGAATCCACGAGCATCTCCGCGATTGCCTGACGCTTTGAGATCTTTTCAACCTTAAGGTCTCTCGTCAGGTAAATACATAGTCCGGTGATGATCGCCATTACAATCCAGCTGACCACCCATGTCTCCGTGATCAGAATGTCACCGAGTACAGGGATTCCCGTTGGAATTCGAAAGAATATCCTAGCTCCGGAAATATCAAATTCCATTTCTACACGTCCACCTCCTTCCTTTAGTTCTTAACCCCGCTTATGATCCCTTTGCCTTTGATCAGAAGGCTCGGCCAGAGAAGGGGCAGGATCCCGGCCACAGGATTTATGAATTTAAGAACCATACAGAGGACGCACCAGATGAGCTGCAGAAATGTCCTGTATCTGTAACTCACTTGCATTGATCGATATGCCTGGTCATAGTTCTCAATTCCGGCTACTTTCTGCACAGTCAGCGCCATCAGGAAGAAATTCCCGACTGCGACCGCGCAGCCTCCGGCCGCTCCCAGAATGACCGGAAGCCCCATAGGGACCTGCTCGGGGAATACTCTGTTCAGGCCAAAAAATATACACACCATTAATACGCTGAGGATCAGTGATCCCAGCGCAACGAATATCGTCTCTTCTTTTACCGCTTTCTGCAGTTTCAATCTCAGTTCCTCTTACTATTCGCCGACCATTGCCAGGGCGGCTCCGGATTCATAAGCCGCCTATGGAAGATCAGTTGTGGCTGTTAAAGGCAGGAGGTTCCTCCTCGCCTTTCTTCCGCTCTCTCTCGATGACTTTGATCCATAGTTTGTAAGCCGTCATAAAAGAGGCGCCAAGGCCAAAAATTAAGCCCGGAAAATAGATCCAAAGTCCGAGCCCAACTCTTGAAGTAAGAAGGTAACAGGCGCCCATACAGATCAGCACAGGCATCACAAGAGATAGTCCGAGCTGTCCAAGCATGATCAGTCTCTGTGAAATGTTTACCCAGTCCTTCATTACTTTCCTCCCTGATTTCCAGTTTAATGATACACTTTTTCGTACCCTGTGACAATTAGATTTTGTCACTATGCCGAAAGATGCGTTAAATAATACACAAAATGTACAAGATATTTACAATCTCTTCGATCCGGGGCATAAAAAAGCGTCAGCCGCTCTTTTGCTTTATAGGAACAATTTGGCAGGAAGCCTTTCGACCAGAATAAACGCTCCGATCCCGACGATGATCCCGGCAGTCATCCCCGAGAGGATGAGGACCGGCATATAGTGGATAAGCTGAGGCCCGGATACAAGCAGTATCGCCACTGCAAGCTGCCCCAGGTTATGGAAGACTCCCCCGGCCATGCTCACGCCGATTATAGAGAATCGATCCGTCTTCTTTAGCAGGTACATGATAAGAAAGCTTACACAGCTTCCTGCGAGTGAATAGAGTGCGGCAAACAGTCCGCTGAAAAGGAGTCCTGCCAGCAGTACGCGGATCAGGTTCGCCGCAAAGGCATATCGTGCGTCCATACGGTACATAATGACCAGCGGGACCAGATTGGCCAATCCGAGCTTGATACCGGGTATTCCCGCGTTTAAAGGAAATAAAACTTCCACATAGGAAAATATTAGGGCGAGGGCGGCAAGAAGCCCTGTAAGGGCAATTCTGCGCGCGGGAGAGCCATCATTTGGCGATGACATCGACGGAGTCATCCTCATCACCTCCTCCCTCGTTTCCGGTGATCTCTACGATCAAATAATTGGGCAGGCATACTATGGTATCTCCAGGCCTTGTGATCTCTCCGGTATGAACACATATCTGATTTCTGCAGTCGGAATACTCCATATAGACTTTTTTATCTTTAATGGAAACGATGTTGAGGTGCCCGTCATGCTTTACCTCGACCTCGATATCATTCTCAAGAGGATATATTCCTACCAGCTCTCCTCCGCTTATGATCCTCACCTTCTCATCACTTCCTCCGGATACGCGCACAAGCGGAAGCGCCGCGATCAGGGCCGCCAGCGCCAAAAAAAAGAAAAATAGCAGGATGTCCGCTTTTCGTAAAGATGCAATCATTGAATAGCCTCAAATTGTCGTAAAAAACAGGGGGGATCTGTTCCCCCCTGTTTTCATTTCTTTCCTTTTGAAGATTCAGCATATACCATATGCTTCCACATCAGGGTTACCGTGGTGTCTGCTTAAGACCCCGTCAATATGGATCAATCAGGCCGCATTCGACTGAGCCATGACAATGCCGTCACCCATGATTCCGGGCAGCTGCTGATATGCGGGGGTATTAGCGTAACTATACAAAATAATTATCACAAGCCAAAAATGTTATGTCAAGTCTTACTAAAAAGTACTATAGTCTCGACGTTCGCAGTCCAGGGGAACTGATCGACGCTTATCCCGCGCACAGGCCTGTAACCGGCTTCGGTAAAGGCCGGAATATCCCTCGCGAGACTTGTTGGCTTGCAGGATATATAGAGGATCTGTTCCACGCCGTATCCCAGGATCTTGGGAAGCGCCTTCGGATGCACACCGTCCCTCGGCGGGTCAAGAATGATCAGATCAGGTTTTTCTTCGATCTCATCCAGAACTTTCAGCACATCTCCCGCAATAAACTCGCAGTTGTCAATGCCGTTTCTTCCGGCATTCTCCGCGGCAGCTTCCACCGCTTCCTTTACGATCTCCACGCCGATCACCTTTTCAGATACAGGCGCCATGAGCTGGGAGATCGTCCCGGTCCCGCAGTAAAGATCGTATACCACGCCTTTCTTCATGCCTGCTTCTGTCAGGAATTTCCGGGCAGTGTCATAGAGAACTTCCGCGCCGCGGCTGTTCGTTTGGAAGAAGGAGAAAGGCGTGACCTTGAACTGCAGTCCCAAAAGCGTCTCGGTGAAATAGTCCTTTCCATACAGGATTTCCGTTCCGTCGTCTTTGATCACGTCCGCCACTGCGTCGTTAACTGTATGCAGTATTCCTGTAATGGTGCCTTCAGTCTTCAGTTCTGTCAGCATAGAGACAAAATCCTGAAGGTCGTACTTTTCCTGTGAAGTCGTCACAAGGTCGATCAGGATCTCTCCGGTGTTGACGGCCTTGCGCACCAGAAGATGCCTCAAATATCCCGTGTGGCGAAGCCTGTGAAAGAAAGGAGCTCCCTTTTCTTCCCAGTAATCTCTGACCGCTGTCAGTATTATTCTGTAGTCTCCGTCAACGATCACGCATGAATCCGCATTTACGATATCGTAAAAACTTCCGCGTCTGTGCATTCCCAGCGCAAGAGGACCGTCCTTAAAAGAATCTCCGAAAGAGAATTCCATCTTGTTGCGGTAGCCGTATACTTGCGGGCTTCTCAGAATCCCGTGAAACCAGTCCATGGAACCGTCTTCAGGCATAGCCTCCTCAAGGAGTTCCCGGACCTGTTTTTCCTTGATCCTGCACTGCTCTTCATAAGGCAGGCATAAATAAGTGCACCCTCCGCAGACACCGAATACCGGGCAGGGTGTCTCGCGTTCAAGGGAAGATCTCTCGATAACAGAGATCAGGGCCGCTTCCGCTTTTCCCTTTCTCTTCTTATTGACCCGGGCCCGGACTTTCTGGCCGGTGATGGCGTTTTTTACAACGCATATACCCTCCTCAGTCTCAACGATCCCTTTATTGGGAAATTTCACTTCCCGTACAACGCCTTCGATCAGGTCTCCTTTTTTCAAATCAGAACTCCTTCCTGCAGAACCGGTTACCACTACCGGGACAAAATATAAACGGCAGTCCGGCTAAGTGCCGGGCTGCCCTTAATATCAGCCTCTTTAAGACTAACGGTCGATTTTTATCTGCCGGGCCTTACGCCTCAGCGGCAGCCGCTTCCTCTTCCTCGAAGTCGTCGTCGAAATCATCGTCAAAGTCTTCATCATCGAAATCATCATCGTCGTCATAGTCGTCAAAATAGTCCGGCGTAAGAAAACGATAAATGCCGTAAGCAATGGCAGCAATAGCCGCAATAGCGCCGATCACTGCAAGAATCCTTAAGACATAGTTCTTTCTCTCCTCAGCTCTTACCGCTTCAATCAGTCCCTGTAACATATCTCCTATCATTTGTAGTGTTCCTCCCAATGCTTTATAAAAACAATACGTATAGTTTTTGCTTCTATCAATAATATAACACTAACACCCGCTCATTTCCACCGTTTCCGCTGCGTTCACAGAAGTTTAAGAATCAAACGTAAACGAAATCAGCACTTCACGAGCTTTGCAAAGGCAGCCAGCATGACTTTCTGACCGTAATCATCAAATACGACCGTTACCTTGTAATCCTTCGGTCCCTCTTCGATCGCCTTTACAGTTCCCTCGCCGTATTTGACATGGCGGACCCTGTCTCCTTCGATGTAATCCGGTTTGGAAGGCTTGCCAGGCATCCCTTTCTGCAGGGATGACAGTCCGCTCCCGGAGCCCGACATCTTGGCAATGTACGGTTTCTTCGACTCATCTGTGGACGGCTTTTTGTAAACCGCCTTCAGTCTCGGACGCGAACTCCTCGCAGCGGTATTCGCGCCGCCGCGATCCCTTTCTCCGAACTGACTGCCGCCAAACGCCTTTTCTCCGTATTGACTGCCGCCAAACGTTCTTTCTCTGTAAAGGCTCTCACCGAACGGGTCATCTCTGAACGGATTTCCCGACGACAAACCCGCCCCGAATGGACTTAATGCCTCCGGCTCGTCGATCAGATTCTCCGGGATCTCTGCCAAAAACCTGCTGGCAGGATTGTAGTGTACTTCGCCGCGCAGCATGCGCGTTCTGCAGTAAGTCAGCGTGAGGTCATCCCTGGCTCTTGTGATCCCGACATAGGCAAGACGCCTCTCCTCTTCTTCGGCTTCGTCATCAATACTGTTGAGTGCCATGGAACTGGGAAAAACGCCGTCCTCCATACCGGTGAGATAGACATGAGGGAACTCAAGTCCCTTGGCGCTGTGCAGAGTCATCAGAAGGACGCGGTCCTTATCATCCCCCGTCTCGTCGATGGCTGACACCAGAGCGACCTCCTCCAGAAAACCGGCAAGGGTAGGTTCCTCTGCGTTTTCCTCATAGTCCGTGATCTTACTTACAAGTTCATCTACATTGGAAATCCTGTCCTCTCCGTCCTCGTCGTCCGAATCCCTCAGATATGCGTCATACTCTGTCTTAACGATGATATGGCGCAGAAGTTCCGAGAGTCTGTTATTTCCGGCAAATTCCCTAAATTCCCGGATGAGGCTGACAAAACTCTCTATTTTGCCTGTGCTCCTTCCGATTGAAGTGATGTTCCTGCATCTCTCCATCGCTTCGAAAAAAGTGATGTCACGGCTCACGGCGTAATCGGCGATCCGGCTGATCGTTGTCTGACCGATACCACGTCTGGGGACATTGAGGATCCGGCGCACCGCGATCTCGTCCTGACCGTTCTCCACAGTCTTTAAATAGGCGATCATGTCACGGATCTCTCTGCGGTCGTAGAAATTCGTGCCGCCGACCACATTGTAGGGAACAGAAGCGAGTACGAACCTCTCCTCCAGCGCTCTTGCCTGCGCGTTAGTCCTGTACAGTACCGCGAAATCTCCGTAATGCAGGTCTCTTTCTCTTCTGCATTTTTCTTCAATATCCTCCGCCACGAAAGCCGCCTCGTCTCTCGCGGTATCAAATACACGCACATGTATCTTTTCTCCCGCGCCCTTGTCCGTCCACAGAGATTTGTCTTTGCGGCCGGTATTGTTGCGGATCACGGCGTTCGCGGCGTCAAGAACATTCTGTGTGGACCTGTAATTCTGTTCCAGCTTTACAACAAAAGCGTCGGGATAGACCTTTTCAAAATCCAGAATGTTGCGGATATTAGCTCCCCGGAATCTGTAGATGGACTGATCGTCGTCGCCGACGACGCACAGATTTCTGTATTTGCCGGCAAGGAGCCTTACAAGTTCAAACTGCGCGTTATTGGTGTCCTGATACTCGTCCACCATGATATAGCGGAAACGGTTCTGATAGATTCCCAAAACTTCATCATGGGAGTGGAACAGTTCAACAGTCAGCATGAGAAGATCGTCAAAGTCAACTGCGTTGTTTTTGCGGAGCCTCTTCTGATATTCGTCATACGCGTCCGCGATCCTCTTGCTGCGAAAGCTCACGCCGGTATTTTCTTCTCTGTACTGAAGGGGCGTGATCAGCTCATTCTTGGCTGAGGAGATCTCCGAGAGTATCTCCCTCTCCCTGAGATCCTTGGTATCGATCTTAAGATATTTGCAGACTTCCTTCATCAGGGTCTTCTGGTCATCGGTGTCGTAGATCGTAAACGAAGACTCGTATCCCAGAAGGTCGATGTGACGGCGCAGGATCCGGACACACATGGAATGGAACGTGGAGATCCAGACGCTCTCGGCACCAAAGCCGATCAGGTTATCAACTCTCTCGCGCATCTCTCCCGCGGCCTTGTTGGTAAAAGTAATCGCAAGAATATTCCAGGGGTTCACGCCGCACTCATCCATAAGATAAGCGATCCTGTGGGTGATCACCCTGGTCTTTCCGCTGCCGGCGCCGGCCAGGATCAGGACCGGTCCCTCAGTCCTTTTTACGGCCTCCGCCTGCTCTTTATTTAAATTCTCATAAATGGACATAAACAGTAATCCTTATCAGTCTATTTGATCGTAAACAGTTTCATGTCTTTGTTCTGCTATTCCTTCCGGAATCGGTAACTCCCGGCGTCTCATCCAGAAGTTTTTCGATCAGGAGCTTTCTCAGGTATATATCCGCGCTGAGCTGGCAGATCACATTGAATCTTCGGAGCATTTCGCGGTCTTCCTCCGGCGCGCTCATAAACGCGTTGTCCGTCTCATCAAGGATCTTTTCAACTTCCTCCGGAAAGCGCTCCACATTCCTGCTGACATATCCGAACAATTCCGTATAGACGTCAGACATTGAATAGCGGTGCCTTTTGGCCGCCTGCTGTTCCGCCGATTTAGTCGTAGGCTGTGCGTATTTGTCAGATACAGGTCCCACAATGCTGCGGATATCATCGATGGAGAGAAAGCTCTTCATGTAGTAAATGACCATCAGAAGGAGGATGTGGTCCCTGCCGTATTTCTTTTTCACCGGAGGGATCATAACCTTATTCTTGACGTAATTATTGACCATCGTTTTCGTCAGAAGTTTATCTGCGTCCGATTTGCGGGCAGTCCTTCTCAGGCGCTCTCCGAGAAATGTCAGCACCTGATCCATATAGAGGTCGATCGCGGGGATCTCATCCACGCGCGTGACCTTAAACCCCGCCAGGATCTTATTGACAATAAACTCCACGTCGCTTCGGGTACTCATCATTACTTCCCTTTCCCGCCATGTGCCATTTTTTTCATTTCCCGCGCGTTCAAAAGCGCTGCTTCCGTTAAATGGTCCGCGCCGAGAAGCCTCGCGATCTCACGATCGCTCTCTTCGTCGCTGAGCCTGTTTATATGAGTCATGGTGCGTCCGTCCGTACTCTGTTTGGCAATACAGTAATGGCTGTCCTGCATTGAAGCGATCTGAGGCAGATGCGTGATGCACAGGATCTGATGATCCTCCGCTAAGCGCCCCATTTTCTCAGCGACTTTCCATGCGGTCTTGCCGCTGATCCCGGTGTCGATCTCATCGAAGATAAAAGTATGGATCTCATCCTTGCCTGCGAACACTGTTTTCATGCCGAGCATGATCCTCGAGAGTTCTCCGCCGCTCGCGATCTGATCCAGAGGCCTCATGCTCTCACCCGGATTCATGGAGATGTAGAACACAAGTCTGTCATAACCTCCGGCCGACACGTACTCTTCTCCGGATTCGATCCTGCTCTCAAATTCCACTTGTGGAAAATTGAGATCCATCAGGGCCGCGCTGAGTTTTTCGCCGAAAATATCCGCGGCTTCCCTGCGCACTTTGCTTAGCTCTTTACAGAACTCCAGAAGTTTTTTGTACTCTGCATCGATCTCTCTGCGGAGTCTTTCCCTTCCGTTCTCATAGTCCTCAAGAAAAGCAAGTCTCTTCTGCCTCTCATTCAGGGCATTTTGTATATCCTCTATGTTCCTTCCGTATTTGTCCTTGAGATGGTTGATCAGGTTGAGCCTGTCCCGGATCTCTTCAAATTCAGAGGGATCAAAAGTCAGATTCCTGACATAGTCGTTGAGAGATCTGTTGAAATCCGACAGAAGATTTTCGATCTCGGAAAGCTCATCCGCCAGCCTGTCGAGTTCAGGATCTATCCCGCCGACTGAAGCGAGTTCTCTGGCGGCTCGGTCCACAGCTTCCTCAGCGCTGTGTTCAGATCCTCCTGTCCACATGCCGGTCTGCCCCGCCGCCTCGCTGATCCTGCGAAAATTCTCCATCAATCTGTAGCGGTTCTCCAGCTCCTCATCTTCGCCTTCCCGAACAGCAGCTTCCTCAATCTCCCTGCACTCATATGCAAGAAGATCCGCCTCGCGCTTTCTCGCTGCGTCGTCCAGGTCATCCTTGTCCCATTCCGCTTTCAGAGATTTCCACTTGCTGTAACTGTCCGCCGTTTTTTCTTTGAGCCTCAGAGCCTTATCTCCGGCAAATTCGTCGACAGTCTGAAGCTGCGCTTCTCTCCGCAGAAGTTTCTGGTTCTCCCGCTGTCCGTATATATCGATCATCAGTTCCGCGATCTCCCGAAGCTGCCGGAGCGTCACCGACTCGCCGCAAACACTGCACACACTTCTTCCAGGCAGTATTTTGCGTTTGATCAGAATTGTACCGTCCTCCGGGGCAGGAAGATCCATCTCTTCAAGCTTTCTCAGCTGCAGGTCATTGTCCGTCTGAAAGACCATCTCGATCAGGGCGTACTCAGCTCCGGTCCTGATGATCGCCTTATCCGCTTTGCCTCCCAGAGCCAGGTTTACGGAGCCGATTATGATCGATTTTCCTGCCCCCGTCTCCCCGGTCAAAATATTGAGGCCATCCGTAAAGGTGACCTCTTCCTCCTCAATAAGAGCCAGATTCTTAACATGTAAACTAAGAAGCATCCACCTTCCCCCTTCAAAGGATCCTCATTCTTCTTCAAGCATTCGTCTTATCTTTTCCATCAGATAAACAGTTTCGTCCGCAGTCCTTACCGCGGCCATGATCGTATCGTCACCGGCGATGGAACCGACGACCTCAGGAAGCTTTAAGTTGTCAAGAGCAGCAGCAGCGGCCATTGCCATTCCGGATCCTGTCTTGATCACCAGAATGTTCTGCGCCGTATCCACGCTCTGAATACTGTCCCTGAGCACTCGGATATAGCGGAGCTGCTCTTCATTGACGGGACTGCCGGCCTCATACTTCTGGCCCCCTTTTGACGCGGGGGTCTTTATGAGTCCAAGTTCCTTAATGTCTCGTGAAACCGTTGCCTGTGTCACATTATATCCGCTGTTCCTGAGTCTTTCCGCAAGCTCAGCCTGCGTCTCGATCTCATTATTTCTTATGATCTCCAGGATCTTGTCAAGGCGTTTTTTCTTCATGGTTCCCTCAATCGATTCCGTTCATTTTTATGATGACAATTTCTTATGAAGCGTACTTAAAAAGCTTCTTCTGCTTAGTTTTACAAGATTGGTCACTTCTTCCGACCGCCTGATCTCAATGCGGTCCCCGTACTGAAGCGGGAAACTGCTCCCTCCGTCAAATACAGCTTCTGCCTTGATCGCTTCGTTCCTGGTGGTCTTCACCATTTCGATCACAATGGCGTCTTCAGCCGACAGAACTACGCTTCTTGTGTTGAGCGTGTGCGCGCAGACGGGCGTGAGCAGCATCAGCTGCGCTTTGGGTTCCACCAAGGGTCCGCCGGCTGACAGATTATAAGCCGTAGAACCGGTTGCCGTCGCGACGATTATACCGTCCGCGTTGAGATTGTTCAGCAGATGACCGTCCACATACACGTTGAAATTCAGGGCGCGGAACGCGCTGTTTCTGACGATAACCGCTTCATTGAGCGCGTGCAGGACTTTACCGCCTTCCACAGTGACGCCGTTTCTCTCTGTCATGCGCCCTTCCAGCATCATCCTGGGCTCGATCTCATAAGCGCCGTCCAGAAGAAGACTGACCATTTCCTGCCAGTTGCCTTTCTCGACTTCAGCCAGATACCCCAAGGTTCCGAGATTGATCCCGAGGATCGGAACGCCGCTTCCCAGCACAAGGTGCGCCGCCCTGATCACAGATCCGTCTCCTCCGATCACGATAACGCAGTCCGTTTCCGGATCGAGGTCGATATCCAGTCTCTTTCTGTTCTCATAGGCTTCGGGAGGGATCTGAATGCACTTTTTCCCATTGAGAAGAAGAAATCCCTTGAGCATGTTGGTAAACCGGTATTCAGGGTCTTTTTTTGTATTTGTGATGATATAAAAGCGGTTCATATCAAAACTCCCGCTTCCCATTTTATGTTTCAGCAATTTCTCCATAGCTTAATTTGTATCCAGCCGGCTGTGTGAAGCCTCGACCAATTCCTTTATCTTCTCTTCCGTTACAATGCTTTCAGAACGCTCTCCGCTTTCAGAAGGCTTTCTCAGATGCATGAGATACTCAATGTTGCCCTCGGGACCCCTGATCGGGGAATAATCGAGGCCCAGTACCTCAAAGCCGAGCCCTGCTGCCATGGCGGTGACATCTCTTACCACATCCTCATGGACCTTGCGGTCTCTTACGACCCCTTTCTTTCCGACCTTATCTCTTCCAGCCTCGAACTGCGGCTTGATCAGGCATACCATCTCAGCTCCGGGCGTAAGGATCTGAAGCGCGGCCGGCAGTATTTTGTCAAGGCCTATGAAAGACACATCTACTGAGGCAAAAGACGGCATCGGGCCCTCTCCGAGATCCTCCGGCTTAACATAGCGGAAGTTCGTCTTTTCCATGCACACTACCCGCGGGTCGCTTCTGAGTTTCCAGTCCAGCTGGCCGTATCCAACGTCGATTGAATAGACTTTCGCCGCGCCATTCTGCAGCATGCAGTCCGTAAATCCCCCTGTGGAAGCTCCGATGTCCATGCACACGCGGTCTGTCAGATCAATGGGAAACACTTTCAGGGCCTTCTCAAGTTTGAGTCCGCCTCTGCTCACATAAGGAAGCGCCGCCCCTCTCACCTCGATCTGTACCTCTTCCGGGTCAAAAGACGCACCGGCCTTATCTTCTTTGTTTTGATTGACGTAAACAATGCCCGCCATGATAAGGGCCTTAGCCTTCTCTCTCGAAGAAGCGAGTCCCTTTTCAACAAGCAGCACGTCCAGTCTCTTTTTTTCTTTCTTCATATCACTTCGTCCTGGTGATCAGGCCCACAATCAGTTCACGCAGAAAATCATTAGATACTGTCAGAGAATCGTACAGTTCAAGCGCTTCCTCAGACATTCTCCGCACGTCCTCAGCGGATTTCTCCAGTCCGTGCATAGTCACATAGGTAACTTTGCCATCCTTTTCATCGCTGCCTGTCAGCTTTCCGAGTTCCTCGCTGTCTCCGATCACGTCGAGGATATCGTCCTGGATCTGAAACGCGATCCCGATGTTCTCCGCGATCTTTCCCAGTTTATCCACATCGCTCCCGGGCGCGCCGGCAAGAATCGCCCCGATCTGGAATCCGCTCTCTATCATGCAGGCAGTCTTATGTTTGTGGATATAAGTAAGCGCTTCTTCACTGGTCTGTGCCGGATTCTTCTCAGCTTCAAGGTCCGCGCACTGTCCGCCGACCATTCCATATACGCCTGCATTGCGCGCCAGAAGTTTCATAGCGCTCACACAGTTAGTTATCTCAGAAGCGTTCTCACAGTGGTCAAACGCCTTCAGAGCAGTTTCATAGGCATAGTTGAGAAGCGCGTCTCCGGTCAGGATCGCCATGCCCTCGCCGTAAACAAGCCACGTGGTCTTACGCCCGCGCCTGTATTCATCATTGTCCATTGCGGGCATGTCATCGTGAACAAGTGAATAGTTGTGGATCATCTCCAGCGCAGCCATAAAGGGAGCAGCCAGTTCTTCCCTGCCGCCGTACATCCTGCAGGTCTCATACAAAAACAGCGGGCGAAGTCTCTTTCCTCCCGCCATAACACTGTATTGCATCGCCCTGACTACTTCCTCAGCGAAGCGGTCGCTTCCCTCAAGTCTGTCTGCGTCGGGGAGCATCTCACAGAGAACTCTCTCGCAATGTTCGGTTTTTTCTTCCAGAATCTGTTCAAAACTCATCGGTATCCCCCTCTGCGCTCAGCACCTGTACTTTTTTCTCCACTGTGTCGATCGTCTCATTGCAGTAACGGATCAGTTTCATCCCCTGCTCATAACAGTTAAAGGACTCCTCCAGGGTTACGCCCGGCTCATCCATCTTCGCCAGGATCTTTCCGAGCATTTCGAAGGCTTCCTCAATACTGTTTACTTCCCCCGCGGGGGATCCGTTCACAGTTATACTGCCATTTTGATTATCCATACTCTGCCTCCCGTCACTTATGATCCGTCAGCACCCGCAGTGCCTCCGCCTCGATCTTACCGTCTTTAAGCTGTATGTTCAAAAGATCGCCGCGCTTTACCGATTCCGCACTCAGCACCGCTTTTCCTTCCCGGGTGCTGATATAACCATAGCCTGCGGACAGTCTCGCAAGCGGCGAGCGCTGCTCCAGTTTGGCGGCATAGACCCGCATGCTGTTCGCTGCTTCCGAAAGTTTCCTGTCCATCCTGCTCTGAAGGCGCTCCCTGCGGTCCGCTTTCTGTCTGCAGTCCCGGATTTTTCTCTCCATAGCCAGCGCCAGTTTCTCTTCGCACTGCGCCGTATACATCCTTCTGTCGCGGATCCTGGACGAAGGAGACAGATGCGTGAGTTCTCTCCTGAGACTCTCCGTATTTCTCCGAAGCGCCCTGATCTGATCTTCCATTGCCGCGGTAAGCCTGTCCGAATAGTGGCTCAGGTCTATGACGAACTGTTCATAGGAAAACACAGCCAGTTCTGCTGCGGCCGATGGGGTAGGAGCCCTGAGGTCCGCCACATAGTCAGTGATCACAGTATCAGTCTCGTGACCCACAGCGGATATGATCGGTGTACTGCAGGCAAAAACAGCTTCTGCTACAGGCTCTTCGTTGAAAGCCCACAAGTCCTCCAGTGAGCCTCCGCCTCTGCCGATTATGATCACATCTACACCGTATTCATCGAGCCTGCGGATTCCTTCGCAAATACTCGCCGCAGCTTCCTGTCCCTGTACAATGGCCGGATACAATATGATCTGAAGATATGGATCGCGCCGCAGCGAGATATTGATGATGTCCTGTACCGCGGCTCCTGTCGGTGCCGTGACAACCCCGAGCGTCTTGATATAGCGGGGCACAGGCTTTTTGTACATCTCGTCAAACATTCCCGATTCCTCAAGTCTTCGCTTGAGTTCTTCGTACTTCGCGTTCAGTATTCCCGCGCCGTCCTGAATGATCCTGTTTGCATAGAGCTGATAGCTGCCACTGCGCTCGTAAACGTCCACTTCGCCTGAAACAATGACCTGATCGCCTTCCTGCATGCGAAAAGAAAGGCCTCGTCTCCGCCCCGCGAACATTACGCAGGAAAGCGTGCCCGAGGCATCTTTCAAAGTGAAATAAATATGACCGGACGAATGATACTTGCAGTTGCTCACTTCTCCGCGGACAAGAACGCCGTGGAGAAGGTCATCCTGCTCAAACATCCTCTTTACATACCGGTTGATCTCCGATACAGAAAATATCTTTCTCATATTCTCCTTGTGATATAAGTCTCGCCCTTGCGCTCCGAGACGCTGCCGCCGGAAGCGGATCCGGGGCGGGAAGCCTTCTCCTCTCGGTCTGAGGAAGATCTTTTACTTCTCTCCTTGCCGGAAATACCGGCCAGAACGCCGTTGATGAACGCGCCCGACCCATCTTCTCCGAATTTCTTCCCGAGTTCCACGGCTTCGTTAATGGCGACGCCTGTAGGAACCGAGTCGTCGTAAAGGATCTCGTATGTGCCGAGACGAAGGATCGCAAGTTCGACCTTGGGAAGACGGCTCACCGTCCACCCCTCCAGCTTATCGTCCAGCGTTCTGTCAATCTCCTCGATATTCTCGAGGATCCTGCTGCACTTGCCGGTAATATACTCCCTGTCCTTTTCGGTGACAGTCATATCCCCGCTGTCAAAGAAGAACTCCGCCTGTTCCTCCATCTCTGCAGGATCATTAAATTCTGTTCTGAAAAGCAGCTTAAAGATCTGCTCTCTCAAACTCTTCCTGTTCATATAACCCGTCTTTCAATCATTAGTCGTTCATCTTGATACCGGATACACGAATATTGACGTCCTTGACCTCGAGGCCGGTCATATTCTCGATGGAGGTCTTTACTCTGTCCTGTACCTTGCTGCATGTCTCGGGAATGCTGTATCCGTAGACAAGATCTACAGCCAGATCTGCCTGCACGCCTTCCTTGCTTACTTCCACCCTGACGGTCTTGCCGAGTCTCTTCATACCGCCTTTGCTAACCGTATCCATGTCCAGACCTCCGGCCATTCCGGAGACGCCCTCTACTTCCATAGCCGCAAATGCAGCTATAAGAGCGACCACGTCGTCAGCGATCTTTACGGTGCCGATATCCAATGCGTCATTATATCTCTCACCCGTATTCTTTTCCTGTGCCATAAGAGCCTCCCGTTTAATATCTAAACCTTACCTGTATATTTTGCATATACATCATAATATTTTATCAGATTATGCAATCTTTGCCTATAGTCAGCCCCGGGAAAATTCTGACAGCTCCAGTCCCTCGTTTCTGTCCAGGACCATCTGAACCGACCAGGGATTGATAAAGAGAAGCAAAGGATTTCCCTTGAGGTCTTCTACTCTCTTCATGTCCGTCGTGCCGGTGATCCGCATAATATCCGTGTCGCATTTTGTGACCCAGCGGATATGCTCATACGGCAGCTGCTCGAGGATGATATCCACATTGTATTCGCTCTTTAGTCTGAACTGAAGAACGTCGAACTGCAGCATTCCCACAACGCCGCAGATGATCTCCTCCATACCTGTGTGAAGTTCCCTGAAGATCTGGATCGCGCCTTCCTGAGCGATCTGCTTGATGCCCTTGACAAACTGGTCCCTCTTCATGGTGTCCACCTGACGCACCCTCGCGAAGTGCTCCGGAGCGAATGTGGGGATTCCCTCATATCTGAATCCTGCTTTAGGCATGCAGAAAGTATCGCCGATGGAATACAGGCCGGGATCAAAGACACCTATGATGTCCCCCGCGTAGGCCTCGCTGAGGATCTTCCTGTCATCGGCCATGAGCTGCTGCGGCTGGGAAAGCCTCTGAACTCTTCCGCTCTGTACATGCCTGACGTCCATGCCGATGTCGTATTTTCCCGAACATATACGGATAAAAGCGATCCTGTCCCTGTGAGCCTTATTCATATTTGCCTGGATCTTGAAAACAAACGCGGAGAAAGCGTCCTCCACAGGATCCACCGGCCCCTGATCCGTCATTCTCGCCGAAGGTGCCGGAGCCATCTCAAGGAAATGCTGCAGGAAGATCTCTACGCCGAAATTGTTGAGCGCTGAGCCAAAAAATACAGGAGTCAGGTTTCCTGCCCTGACTTCATCCAGGTCAAATCCGACACTTGCGCCGTCAAGAAGTTCCACTTCCTCGCGAAGCTGCTCCGCGGCGTCTTCTCCCAGTTCACTGATGATCCTGTCGTCATCCGACATCGGGATCCTTGTCTGTGTTCCCTCTCTTGTACCTTTCTGGGTATCAGCGTAAGTGATGACTTCGTCTTTCTCCCTGTCGAAAACGCCCTTGAAAGCCTTGCCGGAACCAATCGGCCAGTTCATGGGACATGTGTCGATCCCAAGGTTCTTCTCGATATCGTCAAGAAGGTCAAATGTGTCAAGGGCGTCGCGGTCCATCTTGTTTATAAATGTAAAGATCGGAATATGACGCATCGTACAGACCTTAAACAGTTTCTTAGTCTGCGGCTCTACGCCCTTTGCGCCGTCGATGACCATCACCGCGGAATCCGCCGCCATTAGCGTGCGGTATGTATCCTCTGAGAAGTCCTGGTGACCCGGTGTATCCAGAATGTTGATGCAGCATCCGCCATATTCGAACTGCAGCACCGAACTGGTAACCGAGATACCTCTTTGTTTCTCAATCTCCATCCAGTCCGAGACCGCGTGTCTGGCCGTGGCCTTTCCCTTAACGCTTCCCGCGAGATTGATCGCTCCCCCGTACAGAAGGAACTTCTCCGTCAGGGTTGTCTTGCCCGCGTCGGGATGGGAAATGATCGCGAATGTCCGTCTGCGTGCGATTTCCTGCGCTGTTGTTGACATAATCTATTCTCCTGCTCCAAATAACTGTTTCGCGTGACTGCATAATGAACCCGGCAAAGCCAGCGCATTATTTAAATGCCCTGGCCCGCCGGGTTGTAATGAGTCCTATTACTTATTCTTCTTCTGCTTGTTGACGTCCTTCATGGAGAAGCTCAGTCTTCCCATTCTGTCCTTTCCGAGGCAGACAACTGTGACCTTGTCGCCCAGTGTCAGAACATCCTCGACATGCTCGATGCGGCGGTTCGCGATCTTGGAGATGTGAACCATACCTTCCTTGCCGGGCGCGAACTCGACAAAGGCACCGAATTCCTTGATGCTGACGACTGTGCCGTCAAGGACCTGGCCCTCTTCGAACTCAGAGACGATAGTGTTGATGTACTTCTTCGCCATTTCCATGCCCTTAGCGTCGTTGCCGCAGATGGAAACACTGCCGTCATCCTCGATATCGATCTGTACGCCGGTGCGCTTGATGATCTCGTTGATGGTCTTTCCGCGCTGACCGACAACTTCGCCGATCTTCTCAGGATCGATCTGCATGTAGTCGATCTTGGGAGCATACTCGTTAACTGTCTCGCGGGGCTCTGCGATAGCTTCCTTCATTACACCGTTCATGATGAACTCGCGCGCCTCTTTACATCTTGCAATAGCGCCTTCGACGATCGCCCTTGTGAGACCGTGGATCTTGATGTCCATCTGGATCGCTGTGATACCCTTGTGAGTACCTGTCACCTTGAAGTCCATATCGCCGAAGAAGTCCTCAAGCCCCTGGATGTCTGTAAGAAGTACGAAATCCTCGTCCTTGTCACCTGTCACAAGACCGCAGCTGATACCGGCCACCTGGGACTTGATAGGCACGCCTGCAGCCATAAGAGCCATGCAGGAAGCGCATGTTGAAGCCATAGATGTAGATCCATTGGATTCAAAGGTCTCAGATACAGAACGGATAGAGTAAGGGAACTTGTCAACTGTGGGGAGTACCGGGATCAGAGCTCTCTCTGCAAGAGCGCCGTGTCCGATCTCTCTGCGTCCGGGTCCTCTGGAAACTCTGGTCTCGCCTACGGAGTAAGCCGGGAAATTGTACTGGTGAACGTATCTCTTCTCAGTGATGTTGGGGTCAAGGCCCTCAACTCTCTGTGCCTCGGAGAGAGGCGCAAGAGTTACAACGTTGCAGATCTGTGTCTGTCCGCGGGTAAACATAGCGGAACCGTGCACTCTGGGGATCAGGTCGACTTCTGCGGCGAGAGGACGGATCTGGTTCAGTTCACGGCCGTCAGGGCGCTTGTGGTCCTTAAGGATCATCTTGCGGACTGTCTTCTTCTCATACTGATATACAGCCTCGTCCAGGATCGCGAGCCACTCCTCTTTGTCCGCGAAAGCTTCTCTGAGCTTCTCAGTAACAGCGGCGACGTTGCCCTCGCGGGTCTGCTTGTCATCCGTAAATACAGCCACTTCCATCTCTGCCGGAGGAACGATCTCGCGGATTGCAGCGAACATCTCTTCCGGGATCGCGCAGCTGACATATTCTCTCTTTGTCTTTCCGCACTCTGCAGCGATCTGATTGATCCACTCAATGATCTTCTTGTTCTGCTCGTCAGCCATGTAAATATAGCGGATCATATCCTCTTCAGGGATCTCATTGGCGCCGGCTTCGATCATGATCACCTTATCAGCAGTAGAAGCGACGGTCAGGCACAGATCGCCGAAGTCCCACTGCTCCTGGCTGGGGTTGATGATCACTTCGCCGTCCACAAGGCCGATCTGGGTCGCTGCGCAGGGGCCGTCGAAAGGAATATCGGAAATTGTAGTTGCCAAAGACGCGCCGATCATAGCGACCATTTCGGGTCTGCACTGAGGGTCCACACTCATGACCATACACTCAAGAGTGACGTCGTTTCTCATATCCTTAGGGAAAAGAGGGCGCATGGGTCTATCGATAACGCGGCTTGTGAGGATCGCGTTCTCGCTGGGCTTGCCTTCTCTCTTGTTGAATCCGCCGGGCATCTTGCCGACCGCGTAATACTTCTCGCTGTACTCAACGCTGAGCGGGAAGAAGTCAATTCCATCTCTGGGCGCCGCAGATGCAGTCGCGGTACATAAAAGTGTAGTATCTCCGTAGTGAATAAATGCGCATCCGCCAGCCTGCTTGCCGACTCTGCCGATATCGACGCTGAGTGTCCTTCCGGCGAGTTCCATGGAATAAGTTTTGTACATACTCTCTCCTTTTTCTTCTTTACGTCTCTTTCTTCTCTTCGTCCTTCTCTCATCATTTACCATGACGAGAAAGAGACGGCAGCAACCGATCCTCGGTCTGAGCCGTCTCTCAATTCCCTATGAATTACTTTCTGATGCCGAGCTTCTTGATCAGTTCACGATAACCTTCAAGATCAGTTCTCTTGAGATAGTCAAGAAGAGCTCTGCGCTTACCTACCATCTTCTGAAGGCCTCTTGCGCTGTGGAAATCCTTCTTGTTCGCCTTCATGTGCTCAGTGAGCTCCTTGATCCTTGCGGTCAGGATAGCGATCTGAACTTCCGGTGAACCTGTATCGCCTTCGAATCTTGCGTACTCCTGGATAACAGCTGTCTTTTTCTCTTTGGTAATCATAGTATTTCTCCTTTTCTTAATGTGATCCGCCGTACACCGGGACCGCGCCGGAGAAGCTTCGGCCTAAGTGTCGGTAGTCGTTAAACAAATGGCATTTTACCACAAACTTCTCTTTATGTAAACACAATTTTCATTGTCATATAAACTTAAAGAAGTTTTAATCGATCGTTCTTAGTCCGTGGTAGATCTCTCCCGCCCTGATATCCTTCTCCATCGTCTTTTTGAGTTCCGCGACGCCGGAAAAGCGCATCTCGGGTCTTCTGAAGGTCAGGAGGCTGACCTCGGCGGTCTCGCCATACAGATCCCCGGAAAAATCATAGAGGGAAGTCTCCACCGTCACCTTGTTTTCGTTTGTGACCGTAGGCTTGATCCCAATGTTCGTGATCCCCTTAAACACCTTGCCGTCGGTCTTTACTTCCGAATAATAGACTCCGAAGGGAGGAAGCAGTTTGTCTGACGGAGGCGTCTGATTAAGGGTCGGTATACCGATCCTTCTGCCAAGCGCCTTGCCGTGCACTATTTTGCCCGTGATCTTATAAGGGGCCCCCAGACAGGCAGCGGCTTCTTCCATATTGCCCTCTTCCACGAGGCTTCTGATCAGAGTCGAACTGATGACTTTGCCGTTTCTCTCTATTTTGTCGATCTTGCACGCTTCAAATCCCAGGTGCCTGGCAAGGGAGGACAGAAGTGTAAAGTTCCCTTTTCCCATCGCGCCAAAAGACAGATCCGTTCCGGCTGCCACAAATTTAGCGTTCATTCTCTTTACGAGGATATCTATGACAAAGTCCTCCGGAGAGATCGCCGCAGTATCTTTATTAAACGGAAATTCCACCAGTATATCGATCCCGATCTCCCTGAAGAGTTCCCTTTTTTCCTGATTCGTAGAGAGCTCTCTCGAAGGATTCATGCCGAAGAACACCTCCGGAGAGGGATCAAATGTAAATACCGCCGCCTTAAGTCCGTCTTCTTTCTGGCGAAGGACCTCAGACAGAAGTTTCCTGTGTCCAAGGTGAAGTCCGTCGAACTTCCCGATAGCCACCGCAGTTCCCTCAGGGATCATGAACTTAGTTGTACCGCTGATTATCCGCATTTAATGATCCTTTCCATTAACCGGTCATGACAGAAACATCCTGACGTTTCTGAGTTCATCCTTCACCGGATCATATCTGTAGAGCGCATAGAATTTCCCGCTCCTGTCGTACATCCTGACATCTTTCGCTTCCGCGCTGCGGGGAAGATCCGTAAACTCTCTCCTGAGTGTATTACCGTTTAGAAGATACCTCATTCCCTCTTCCCGCACTTGCGCGCACAGCGCCTGTTCAAAGAAACTGTCCACCGGAAGAATATAGCCGTTTATTCTCTCCGGATCTTCGGACTTCATGATCGCTTCTGCTTCGTCAAGTTTTATGGAGTCTTCAAGTCTGAACTGTCCGACTCTGGTCCTGAGAAGATGCTCCATAGCCGCGCCTGTTCCAAGTTTATCACCAATATCCTGGCACAGGGTTCGTATATAGGTACCTTTGGAACAGCGCACCCTCATGGTCACGAGAGGAAGCTCTATTGAAGTGATCTCCAGTTCGTGGATCCACACCTTTCTGGCGGCTCTCTCCACGGTCTGTCCCTGCCTTGCGTACTGATACAGCCTCTTGCCTCCGACTTTGACAGCGGAGTACATAGGAGGGATCTGGCTGATCTCGCCTGTAAACGCGGCGGCTGCCTCCCTGATCATTTCGCCGGTCACAGTCCGCGCCACCTCCTCATCGGAGACCTGCCTCAATATTTTGCCGCTCATATCCTGGGTGTCTGTCGTGACGCCCAGCCTCATGACAGCGTTGTATTCCTTATCCCGGTCCGCGATCAGTTCGCATAGTTTGGTCCCATTACCCAAACATACAGGAAGCACTCCCTCCGCGTCCGGATCGAGTGTTCCTGTATGACCGATCTTTTTCATATGCAGGATCCCCCGCAGCCGCGCGACCACGTCGCTGGAGGTATACCCCGCTTCTTTATAAATTGTCATCATTCCATGAAACATGGAGGATCTGTTCCTTTCCCGCCGGGATCATATAACTCCGGCGTTCCTGAGCTGTCCTTCAAACTCATCCCTGATGGCTTTCATAGCCTCTCCGATCCCTGAACTGATCGTGCATCCGGCCGCGTGTACATGTCCGCCCCCTCCGAAAAGGGACGCCGCCCTGGACACATCAGTGACCAGAACAGACCTCATGCTCGCCCGCCAGATACCGGGCTCGGATTCGTGAAAGAACACTGAGCAGTCCACCCCTTCTGTGAGCAGAAGCTGCGCGCTGATGCCATCGAGATCCTTTCTCTCCGCTCCGAGTTTCTCCATCATTTCTCTGTCAAAACAGCAAAAGATGTATTTTCCGCTCAGAGCCGTTTCTGCTCCTGAAAGAGCTGCTCCAAGGATCCTTGCCTGCAGGAAAGTCCTCTCGAAGAACACCTCCCTGATCACCGCGGAGTGATCAAATCCGTAACTCATCAGATGACCTGCCGCGCGCATCGTGGACTCCGCTGTATTTGAATACTGGAAGACTCCCGTATCAGTGACCATTCCTACATAGAGCGCTTTGGCGATGTCGGCGTCAATTTGCTCCTTTTTAATCAGGTCATATACCAGTTCGCAAGCGCTGGACGAATGACCGTCTATATAGCACTGCGCTTCCAAAGATCCCGGATTTGTCATATGGTGGTCAATATTGATCTTTACAGCTGCTTCTCTGTAGAGTTTTTCCGGCTCGCCGATTCTCTCAGGTATGCTGTCAAGTACAATGAACGCATCATATTTCTCTTCATTTCCGTTCACATCATGGATGATCGTGTCGGAGCCGGGAATATTCCTGCTCAGACATTCCTGCATCGGCTCCAGGTAAATATCTACCTGCGCATCCGGAAATACCTTTCTCAAATACAGGGCAGTTCCGCAGCAGGATCCGGCGCAGTCTCCGTCGGGATTCTCATGTCCGCTGATCCCGATCCTCTTGCAGTTCTTTACTAAATCCGTTAAATTCATTATTCCTGTGTACTTTCGTCTGTCTCTTCGCCTCTGGCCAGCTCTGCTTCGCGGTCCGCAGCGGTCACTTCGTCAATGCGGTGTGACATGGCTACGCCGTAAGCAATTGAATCGTCCAGTACGAACGTGAGCTGCGGAGTATTTCGGAGATTGACTTTTCTGGCCAGCTCACTGCGTATGAATCCCGCGGCGCTTCTAAGGCCTTCCATAGTCTTCTCACCGGCTTTGTCATCGCCGTACACACTCACATACACTCTGCAGGTCTTGAGGTCCGGGGCCACTTCCGTACCTGTGACGCTGGTCAGCGGACTGATCCGCGGATCTTTGACTTCACGGACGATGCCCGCCAGCGCTCTTTGCACTTCGTCATTGATCCTGCGGTTCTTTACGCTGTTTTTTCTCATGTTCTGGGTACCTCTACCAAATCGTAGGCTTCGACAATGTCAAATACCTGCATCTTATCAAATCCGTCGAATACCAGTCCGCACTCGTAACCGGCCTTGACTTCCTTGACGTCGTCTTTAAATCTCTTAAGGGATGCGAGATCGCCTTCGAAGATCTGCTCTCCGGCTCTCGTGATCCTGCACTTGCAGCCTCTGCGGATCACGCCGTCAAGCACATAGGAACCTGCGATATTTCCGACTGCGGAAGCCTTGAATATCTGTCTGACTTCCACATGTCCGATAACGCGCTCCTCATAGATCGGCGCGAGCATGCCCTTGAGGGCCGCTTCCACTGCGTCGATCGCCTGATAAATGACTTTGTAAAGTCTGATATCAACGCCTTCGTGCTCGGCCATCGCTTTGGCTGTCGCGTCAGGACGGACGTTAAATCCGATGATAACTGCGTTGGAAGCGGATGCAAGCGTCACGTCGGATTCGGTGATCGCGCCTACGCCGCCGTGGATGACCTTGACAACGACTTCCTCGTTGGAGAGCTTGAGAAGGCTCTGCTTGAGCGCTTCCACAGATCCCTGTACATCTGCCTTGATGATCAGGTTGAACTCCTTGAGATTTCCTTCCTTCATCTGGTTGAAGAGATCATCCAGATTCATACGCATCTTGGTATCCTCGATGAGTTCTTCCTTATGCTGGTTCTTGTATGTCTCCGCGTAAGCCCTTGCTTCATCGTTGGTCTCATGGGCAATGATGACTTCGCCGGCGCCGGGAACGTCTGAGAGACCCAGGATCTCTACAGGCTGTGAAGGTGTAGCTTCCTTGATCCTTCTTCCCTTGTCGTCGATCATCGCGCGAACCTTACCTGAGCTCGCTCCTGCGGAAATGAAATCGCCGATATGCAGTGTTCCTTTCTGAACGAGCACATTCGCCACCGGGCCTCTTCCCTTATCAAGCTTGGCCTCAAGTACGAGACCTCTTGCCTTTCTGTTGGGATTAGCCTTGAGTTCAAGGATGTCTGCTGTGAGAAGGATCGTCTCAAGCAGGTCTTCGATGCCCTCGCCTGTCTTGGCGGATACGGGAACGAATTCCGTGCTTCCGCCCCAGTCTGTGGGAACCAGTTCATACTCAGTCATTTCCTGTTTTACACGCTCAACATTCGCGCCGGGCTTGTCGATCTTATTGACTGCGACAATGATCTCTACGCCGGCAGCTTTGGCGTGGTTGATCGCCTCAATTGTCTGCGGCATGACGCCGTCGTCCGCTGCTACTACAAGTACTGCAATGTCAGTGGAATTCGCGCCGCGCATACGCATTGCCGTAAATGCCTCGTGTCCGGGCGTATCGAGGAATGTGATGCTTCTTCCGTTCAGGGAGATCGTATATGCGCCGATCGCCTGAGTGATTCCGCCGGCTTCGCCTCTTGTCACGTTTGTCTCCCTGATCGCGTCGAGCAGGGAAGTCTTGCCGTGATCTACGTGACCCATGACGCAGATTACCGGAGGCCTTGTCACCATATCTTCCTCGGAGTCCTCTTCTTCGCGAAGCAGTTCTTCGATGACATCGACTTTCTGTTCTTTCTCGCAGAGAATGTCATAATCAAGCGCGATCTTCTCCGCCTCATCATACTCCACCTCACTGTTGGGAGTCATGATCTGACCTGCCAGGAAGAGCTTCTTGATGATCTCGGAAGGATTCATATGCATAGCTTCAGCCAGTTCTCTGATCGTGAGCTTCTCAGGAATAGTGATCGTCTTGATCTGCTCCTCGACAGCAGTTTCCACCTTTTTCTCGGGGCGGATAAACTTACCGGCCTTGTTGCCGCTTCTTCTGTGGTTTTCATCCTCATTATAGATGAAATCCTTCTTGGACCGCTTGTCGCGCTCCTGGTTCATCTTTCTCTTATTATCGTCTCTGTGCTTCTCAGCTTCTCTGCCGAAAGCCTCTCCTTCACCGGCTCGTCCGGCTGTTCTGCGGCGTCCGCCTTCCGCCATGCCGGGTCTTATGCCCTGGCGTCCCGCTGCGGGAGCTCCTGTGCCGCGGGGACCCTGTCCGGGTCTTGCGCTGCGTCCGCCGAAGCCGCTCTGGTCGCCGCTTCGATTGTCTCTGCGGAAACCGCCCTGATCGCCGCTGCGATTATCTCTTCTTGCGCCGCTCTGGTCGCCGCTGCGATTATCTCTGCGGAAGCCGCCCTGATCGCCAATGCGATTGTCTCTGCGGAAACCGCCCTGATCGCCGCTGCGATTATCTCTTCTTGCGCCGCTCTGGTCGCCGCCGCGATTATCTCTGCGGGCGCCGCCCTGTCCCTGGGCATTTCTGTCTCTCGCGGGAGTTCCTCTGTTGTCGCGGTCGCGCTGACCTGATCTTTGTCTGTTATCCGTCTCTTCAGCGATTTTGCCCTGTGCGCTCCGGGCCGGAATTTCTTCTGTCTTCGCAGCCTTAGGAGCTTCTTTCGGCGCACTTTCAGAAACAGCCTTGCTTGCGGGCTGTTCTTTCTCGGTTTCGACCGGTTCTGCGGGCTGAACAGGCGTTTCCACATGCTCCGCCACGGGCTGCTTAACCTCTTCCGCCACTGTTTCAACAGGCTTCTGTTCAGGTTCGATCACAGCCGCGGTCTTTACAGGCTCCGCTTCCGGAACCGCCTGGACCGGTTCTAACGCCGCCTTTACCTCGCTCACTGCGGGAGCGGGCTCTTCCGTTCTCCTGGGCTGCCTTGTGACCTGTTCGGGTTTGTGATAATCCACTTCCATCTGTGTGGGCTTCACGCTCGGGCGTATGATCTTGTGAGGCACAGGCTTCGCTTCAGTTCTGGGCCTTCCTGCAGTCTGATCTCTGCGGGCGCCGGTCTGTCCGGCCGGTCTGGGCTTTCTTCCGCTTCCGGAAGTATAGGAACCTGTTCCTCCACTGGAGTAAGATCCGCTCGAATAGGCGCTCCGCTGTCCGGAACTCTGACGGCTCTTACTGCTGTTTCCCGTCACGATAATGATCTTTTTCTTTTTTACAGGAGTCTTGCCGTCAGCCGGTCTGGGCTTTCTGGCCGCCTCCCCTGCTTTTTTGTTCTCATTTGCACCTGTATTCTCTGTCGCCATTTACTCCTCTTTCTTCCCGCTGCTGAGCAGCTTATTAATGCTATCTGCAAGCCCCTGGTCCGTCACAGCAACGCAGGAGCGTTCCTCTTTGCCAATGGCGCGGCCAAGCGTCTCTTTGCTTCCGTAAAAGCCAAACGGTATATTATAAAAAGTACATTTATTACTGATCGTACTCACAGTATTCTTCTGTGCGTCTTTAGCCAGGATCACCAGTCTGGCCTGCTTAGCCTTGATCGACTTTTCACACAGGAAACCGCCGCTGACGACTTTTCCCGCTTTCTGGGCGATCCCGAGAAGTGACAGCAGTCTATCCATCTGAAGACACCTCCCATCTGCCGGCCAGTTCGTCAAAGATCTCATCCGGGATCGCAGTCCCAAGTGACCTTTGAAGAGACCGCTTTTTCTGCGCCATGCGCAGGCAGCCGGGATCATCACAGAGATAAGCGCCTCTGCCGTTTATCTTTCCGGTCCTGTCCAGTTTGATCTCTCCCTCAGGCGTGCGCACGATCCGGATCAGACTTTTCTTCTCCTTCATCTCACCGCAGCCTGTACATCTGCGCATAGGAATCTTTCCCTGCATTTTACCTCCTGCCCCGGATCAGCGATCACTCTTCAGTCTCTTTTTCCTCGGCGGTCTTATCTGCGCCGTCAGACTCATAAGCCATCTCTTCTTCGTCCGAATACTCTTCTTCAGAATACTCAGCATCCTCGGAGTACTCCCCGTCATCCTGATACTCTTCATCGTATTCGTCGTCTTCGTAGTATTCGTCCTCGTAATCCTCGTAGCGGAATCCGGGAGCATCCTTGGCCTGCGTCTCGCTCTTGATATCAATCTTATAGCCTGTAAGTTTGGCTGCAAGACGAGCGTTCTGTCCTTCGCGTCCGATAGCCAGGGACAGCTGGTAATCAGGAACAACTACCTTTGCTGTCTTCTCCTCGGGATCCGCGAATACAGCGACGATCTTGGCAGGAGAGAGGGCGTTCTGGATCAGATTGCCGGGGTTCTCGTCCCAGTTAATGATGTCGATCTTTTCACCGCGAAGTTCATCGACGATATTGTTGACGCGGATACCGTTTACGCCAACGCAGGCGCCGACGGCGTCAACCTTGGGATCATTGGAGTATACGGCGATCTTGGTGCGGCTTCCCGCCTCCCTCGCAATGCTCTTGATCTCAACGACTTTGTCCTGAATCTCGGCAACTTCCTGCTCAAACAGTTTTTTGACAAGTTCGGGATGAGTGCGGCTGACAAGGATCCTGGGGCCGCGGTTTGTAGTGCGGACGTCAATGATATAGACCTTGATCCTGTCTGTGGGCTTTAAGTGTTCGCCGGGGACTGTCTCTTTTTCATTGAGAAGTCCTTCCGCTCTTCCGAGATTCACGCTGATATTGCCGCCGTTAATGCGCTGTACAATACCTGTCACAATATTCTTCTGCATCTTGATATAATAATCGTAGATAGCGCTGCGCTCTTCTTCCCGGATCTTCTGAAGGATCACGTTCTTGGCGATCTGTGTTGCGATCCTGCCAAAGGACTGGCTGTTGATCTTCACTTCCACTTTGTCGCCGGTTCTTACCGCGGGGTTGATCTTTACCGCATCCTCCAGCGCGATCTGTGTGAGCTTGTCCTCGACATCATCCTTCGTTTCCACGACCTCTTTTTCTGCTGTGCAGTAATACTCAAATGTGTCGCGGTCTACCCACGCCTTTATGTTGTCCACTCTGCCGAAATTGCTCTTGCAGGCAGTTAAGAGCGCGTTTTCAATAGCCTCGAACAAAGTCTCGCGCATAATATTTTTTTCTTTTTCAAGCGCCTCAATTGCCTCTTTAAGTTCTGTGTTCATCTTGTCTCCTTTTCCGGAACCAGTCTTACTATTTTTCCTGAGTGCGCAGCCATCCCGGTCTGCGGCTTTCATTCAGATATCCAGATATAATCTGAGTACAGCGATATCTTTTCTCGGGATCACAACGGAGCGGGAACTGTTCTCCGGTCCGTTTTGTCCCTCTTTGCTTTTTTTCTTTCTCCCTGCGGAGTTTGGCACAGTTTCGATCGAGACAGTGATCGTTCCGGCGTCCCATGCGGTGAGCACGCCTTCAAATTCCTTTCCGCCGATATCCGGATCAGCTTTGAAAAGTTTTCCTTCCACTTTCTCTCCCAGACTGTTCTGAAGATGTCTGTCCTTCGTGAGAGTTCTCCCCAGCCCCGGGCTTGAAACAACAAGCGTATAGGCATCGCTGATCAGGTCAGCTTCATCCAGTTTGTCGGATAGTTCTCTGCTCACAGCTTCACAATCCAGTATGGAGACTCCCCCGTCCTTATCGATATAAATATTGAGATAATACTCGGGGCCTTCCTTAACATACTCCACATCATAGATACGAACGCCGTGCTTCAGAGCGATCGGCTCAGTCAACTTCTCGGCTTCGTTTTCAATCCTGGCTCTGCCAGATATCCTGTTGGCCATAATCCTCCTTGACCGTGCTCCGGTCACCATAATTCTTCAGGGCATCAAAAAAGTGGACTTGCAAGCCCACTTTCAAACCGTACCATATTCAACATATGAAAATTATCACACTTTTCACAAAAATGCAAGTAATTTCTAAAAAAACGTATATCTACGGGATTTTCCACAAAAAAAGCTGTCAGACCACTACTCTGACAGCCAGTAGCTCGTACGGGAATCGAACCCATGATTCCGCCGTGAGAGGGCGGCGTCTT
>CAMOIJ010000029.1 GCA_946615865.1 uncultured Lachnospiraceae bacterium
AGCCGTCATCTTCCTTGGAAGGATCAGCGCCCATGGAGAAGTTGATCAGCCATGCAGGTCCAAAGTAGCAGAATACATCGCCGGGTGCCTGGAAGCCCTTGCTCCAGTCATCACTCCACATATCATTGGTTGTGGTCATGCCTGCGTCTACGAGAGCCTTGGAATCATCTGCCCATTTCTTTACATTGTCATCCACGACGATCTTGCCGTCCTGTACCCACTTGCCGGATACGTTGTTGGAATATACGCGGAAGGTATCGTTAACGGTAGCAACGATCTTGTAGCCGGCGTCTTTCATCTTCTGAGCTGTAGCATTGAATGCATCCCAGTCAGCAACTGCAGCCTGAACGGTCTCAAGATCATCAGAACCGAGAACCTGCTTGGCGATCTCTCTGTTGAAGATCAGGCCGCCGGAGCATGCCTGCCAGGAGGAGCCGCGGATCTTGCCGTCTGCGTCTGTAACTACGTCCTTGGTGTACTGGAACTGCTTGGAAAGATCAGCGTCTGTGATTCCCAGCTCATCCAGAGGCATTGCTACGTTGACAGCGGGATCTGTGTACTTCATAGCATAGTCAGCTTCGACCAGGAAGATATCAACCTTATCGTTGTCAGCTGCGGTAGCCTGTGCTGCGAGAGCTTCGTCCAGCTTGTTCTGATACATGTTGTCCTTGTTGTCGGTGACTACGAAGTTGATGACTGTATCACCGATCTTGCCGCCCTTTGTGGAGTCAGCGGGATCATTTGCGGTGAATCCGGGATAGTGATCCATCATTCTGTTGGGGAACTCGTTGTTCCAGCAGTAGATGTTGACGACAGAAGCGCCGTCAGCTGCAGGTGCAGCTTCTGCTTCTGCCGCAGGAGCCTCTGCCTCAGCCTCTTTTGCAGGCTCTTCAGCGGGTGCGCTGGAGCTGCTTGCGGAGCTGCTTCCGCCGCATCCTACGAGGGATCCGGCCACCATAGCCGTTGCGAGAATCAGACTAAGTGTTCTTTTTTTCATTAGATAAACCTCCCTTTTATTTGCCGCACACACTATTATGTACGGTATTTTTTTTGTTTATATTTGCATTCCGCTTTCGCGGTTACTGCCAATGTGACTGCTGCGTTGCTGCCGCCTTGTCATTACTCGGCGACTCTGTTGATATCCTTGACTGTGCTGCCTTTGTAAAGTTCGCCTTCTACAACGATCGGACGGATGATCGTGGACCTCGGATGTTCGATCAGCCGGATCAGGTTTTCCGCTGCAAGCTTTCCGATCTGCTCCGTGTCCTGGCGGATCGTCGTGAGTTTCGGCTCGATGTGCCTTCCGATCCGAATCCCGTCGTAACCCGCTACAGAGATGTCATCCGGGATCTGAAGCCCTCTCTCCCTTATCGCATTGATTCCGCCAAACCCCGCGAAATCATCCGGATACAGGATGCAGGTCGGCGGATCGCTCAGATCCAGAAGTTCCTTCGTCCTTTGGTAAGTTTCCTCCGTGTTTCTGTAGTCAGCTGTCTTCAGATATTCGTCCGGCACTTCGATGCCCAGCTGAGTACAGGTTGTAAAGAAAGAGGAAACCCTTGCCTGTGTTACTGAAGAGTCCTTTCCGTGAATGTAAGCGATCTTTCTGTGCCCCATCTCATACACATATGTGACCAGATCTCTCATTCCCTTAACATTATCCGAGATCACCGCGATCCGGTTGTTAAAAATGTAATCGATCGTCACGACCGGTATGTTGCTGTCGACAAGGTCGATCACTTCTGAATCCCGAAAGTCTATACAGGCTATTGCTACTCCGTCAAACCCCCTGTATCTCGCTCTCTCCAGATAAGTCATTGAACCGTGATGCACTTTACTGCAATTGACCAGCGTCAGGTCATAATCACTGAGTTCTATGGTTCGCTTGAAACTGTCCAGTACGTTTGCAAAGAAATCATGCGTCAGACCGCTCTGGGCCTCATCTACAAACAGAACTCCTATATTATGGGACCTGTTGGTCTTAAGAGCCTTGGCTGCCGAATTCGGGAAGTATCCTAATTCTTTAGCCTTCCTTCTGACCATTTCCTTTGTCTTGGCACTTACATCATGTTGGTCATTCAGCGCCTTGCTCACAGTTGCTATTGAGACATTGCAGGCGGCGGCCAAATCTTTCATCGAAACCATATCTGCCTCCTGTTACTATAAAACGCTCAATATTGTTTCGTAGCGAATTCGTTTAATCACCTTAAACGTTTTTGTAGTTCTACTGTATATCGGTTTCTCATATTTTTCAAGCCCGATTTTGCTTTTTTTTGATGTATTATCACAAAATTGTCAGATTGTGACAAAGCGAATATATCATTTTTGTTCGAAATTACAAGCCGAAACATCTCTTTTGGTTATTTTATTCTAAAACGTTTTCGTTTTTTTTGGCATAGTTACGATTGTGCTTGATTTTTACTAAAACTATAATGTATTCATATAAGTTTATCGTTACTTAAAAATCGAAAATATGGAGGGAACTATGAAATTCGGACATTTCGACGACGCTAATCGAGAGTATGTGATCACAACTCCCAGAACTCCTCTCCCCTGGATCAACTATCTCGGGAACCAGGACTTCTTTACGCTGATCTCCAATACATGCGGAGGATATTCCTTTTATAAGGATGCAAGGCTTCTGAGGATCACACGCTATCGCTATAACGACGTTCCTTACGACGGAAACGGAAAGTACATATATATTAAGGATGAAAACACCGTCTGGAATACCGGATGGCAGCCTTCCAAGACCGAACTGGACAGTTATGAGTGCAGACACGGCATGGGCTACTCCCGCTTTAGTTCTTCGAAGAACGGAGTGTCTGTCAGCCAGCTCAACTTTGTCCCCATGGGAGACACCTGCGAGGTAATCCTTCTTGACATTAAGAACGAATCCGGTCAGGAAAAGAATCTCAAGGTATTTCCTTACGTAGAGTGGTGTCTTTGGGATGCTGACGACGACCAGAAGAATTTCCAGCGAAACCTTTCGACCGGCGAAGTCGAAATAGAGTCCAATCTCGGTTACGAGATCAGCGGACTCAAGAAACCCGCCAAGACTTCCATTGATAATTACAACGAACTCGATTACGCTGCCATCTATCACCGCACAGAGTACAGAGAGCGCAGAAACATGTATGCTGTCTTCTCCGTAAACCGTCCGATCAGCGGCTTTGATACCGACAGGCGCTCTTTCATAGGCGATTACAGAAGCCCCGCCCTCCCCGAAGTGGTCCAAAGTGGTTCCTGCAAGAATACTGTAGCAAGCGGATGGTCTCCCTGCGCAGTCTTTGAACTCGATATCAAACTTGCTCCGGGCGAAAGCACCAGTGTGGTCTTCCAACTGACCTATGTGGAAAATCCCGTAGAAGAAAAATGGGAGTCCTACGGCGTCATCAATAAGACCAAAGCCCACGCCATGATACGCAAATATCATGATCGCGGCGCGGTCATCGCAGCTTATGAGACGCTTCACAGCTACTGGGGCGAACTGCTCAGCAAATTCCATGTCACCAGTTCCCGTCCTGAAGTGGACAGAATGGTCAACATCTGGAATCAGTATCAGTGCATGATCACATTCAATATGTCCCGCAGTGCCTCCTATTATGAGTCCGGTATCGGAAGAGGCATGGGCTTTAGAGATTCCTGTCAGGATCTGCTCGGTTTCGTTCACCTTGTACCTGAGCGCGCCAGACAGAGGATCATCGATATTGCTTCCACTCAGTTCCCTGACGGCAGCGCGTATCACCAGTACCAGCCCCTCACCAAGAAGGGCAACGCGGATATCGGCAGCGGATTTAACGATGACCCGCTCTGGCTCATCGCAGCTGTCAGCGCTTATATCCGAGAGACCGGCGACGTCTCTATTTTGGACGAATCTGTGCCTTTTGATAATGATGAATCTCTCGCGCAGCCCCTCATGGAGCATCTGCGCAGGAGCGTGAACTACACGATCACTCACAAAGGTCCTCACGGCATCCCGCTCATTGGCCGCGCTGACTGGAACGACTGCCTCAACCTCAACTGCTTCTCAGAGCATTCCGGTGAATCCTTCCAGACCTCCGGTCCCAGTGAAGGACCGGTTGCCGAGTCTGTATTCATCGGCGGAATGTTCGTCAAATATGCCGGCGAGTACGCGGATCTGTGCGATCTCATCGGACTTAAGGACGAAGCTGCAGCGATGCGCAAAGAGCGCGATATCATGGAGAAGACACTTCTCACTGACGGCTGGGACGGAAAGTGGTTCGTCCGCGCCTATGACGCATACAGTAATAAAGTCGGATCCCACGAGTGCGAAGAGGGTCAGATCTACATCGAGCCCCAGGGCTTCTGCGTCCTGGCAGGCGTCGGCAAAGAGACCGGTGAGGCACTCCAGGCGCTCAATAGTGTTGAGGATATTCTGGACTCCAAATACGGCATTGCTCTTTTGAAACCCGCTTATACCAGATATCATGTGGAACTGGGCGAAGTTTCCTCCTACCCTCCGGGATACAAGGAAAACGGCGGTATCTTCTGTCACAACAATCCCTGGGTATCTATCGCGGAAACCGTCATTGGACGCGGAAACAGAGCCTTTGAGATCTATTGGAAGACATGCCCTTCCTGTGTGGAAGAGTTCAGTGAGATCCACAGAACAGAGCCCTATGTCTATTCCCAGATGGTAGCCGGTCCCGAAGCGCCGAACTTCGGCGAAGGAAAGAACAGCTGGCTGACAGGCACCGCCGCATGGACCTTCACGGATATTTCCCAGTATATTCTGGGCGTCTATCCCACCTTGAACGGCTTGAGCATTGATCCCTGCATCCCCGATGATTTCGGTGATTTTGAACTGACCCGCGCCTATAGAGAAGGCGTATATCACATCAGCGTCAAGAACCCCGGCCATGTGGAAAAAGGCGTAAAGAAAATGATCGTTGACGGCAAGGAAGTTGCCGGACACGTGATCCCTTACAATAAGGGACAGAAAGAATACAGCGTAGAAGTGATCATGGGATAAGGATCACTGGCAGATAAATCGTTTTCATAATCCTCCTTAAGCAAAATGCCCCGGCGCAAAGCCGGGGCATTTTCATATCTGCAGTTTATCAGTGTTTTGCCATATCTATACGTTACGCATACTTACTGACCACCTTTGAGAGTTTGGGCAGGATCTGCATCTTTCTGGATACAAGACCTTCCTGAACACTGTGAGGCTCTCCCTCATGATCCGGATAGGCCTCAAAGAGCCAGTTTCCTTTCTCCCCAGACGCGAACAGGATCGAGCTGTTCTCCAGCGCTGAGGTAATGGAAAGGATTCCGATATCCGCGTTCTTGTTCTTTGTCAGAATATCCAGCGCCTGCTGCATATCTTCCGCCCTGTCCCTGTAAGGCTCAACCTGGGGAACATTTACCTTCGTAATCATAAGCCTGACGCCCATGACGTCTTCGAAGATTATATCGCGGCTCATCAGTTCTTCCAAAGATCCTCCCTCATCCTCTGTCAGGGAGAAGAGTTCCTCAGAGAACTGATCAAGGTCAAGACCCGCCAGAGCAGCCAGAATATTGGCTGTCTGTCTGTCCTTGTCCGTCGTCGTAGGAGTCTGAAGATTCATCGTATCCGACAAAAGCCCGCCGAGCATAAGACCCGCCAGGTTCTCCTCGATAGGGACCTGGTTCTCTCTGAAGATCGTCGCGATGATCGTACAGGTACTGCCTACGATCTCATTTCTGAAACTCACAGGCCTGGATGTGGAGAAATCGGTGACCCTGTGGTGGTCGATCACTTCCAGGACTCTTGCCTTTTCAATTCCCTTGACTGACTGGGAGAACTCATTGTGATCTACCAGGATCAGCTGCTTGTCATTGTAGTTAAGGATATGGGATCTCATCGCATATCCCACCAGGTGATCGTCGTCATCTACGACCGGAAACGCCCTGAACTGCGTGCGCGCCATCTTCCTTCCGGCGTCCTCCGCCAGTTCATGTCCGTAGAACTTCATGGGCTTAAGCGTCATCATCATTCTCACAGGCGGGGCAAAAAACAGAAACCTGGAAGTATTCATCGCGCCGTAACCTGACGTTATGATCGTGCAGTGATGCTCCTTCGCGAGTTTGAGCACGCTGTCATCCACGGAAGTCTCCCAGATAATGATCAGCATGCCGGCCCCTTTTTCGATCAGGATCTTCTGGGCTTTCTTATTGCCGCCCGTGATCACGATCCTGTCCGTCACCTCGTAATCTTCGAGATTTTCTTTGTTCGTCATTGTGAGAATACTCACCTTTCCGTTGAGGTGCCGCTGATCATCATCGTAATGAACCTTCCCTGCAATAGTCTTGGATATATACTCTGTCGGAGTATCCTTGAGCATTGAATGGGAATTCTTCGTATCATTGAGCGCTATATTCGCCAGGTCCGACTTGGAGACCCATCCGATCACCATATTGTTGTCATCAACTACCGCGAATCCCTCTCTGTCCTCCTTCTTCATAAGACCTACCGTCTCGAAGATGGTAGTTTCCGGTGTGATCGCGTAAGGATCGGCCAGATCCACTTCGTCCAGACGCACCTGCGCCGTTTCGAGAAAAAGAGGCTTTTCAAATCCGAATCTGTCCAGCAGATACTGGGACTCCTTGTTGATCTTCCCTAAAACGCAGGGAATCGCATCATATCCCTGCGCTTTCTTGTATTCCGCGTAGGCGATCGCCGCTGCTACTGAATCCGCGTGCGGATTCTTATGACCTGTTACATAGATTCTATTGTCCTGTGCCATATATCCCCTCCCGGCAATTCGGTTAAGAGCTGCTGCTGTTTATAACTTAATGATATCATGTTCGATTTATCCAGACAATGAATTCCCTTTTCGAAAATCTCATCCTTGTAAGAGCGAAGCACATTCCGGTTCTCTTTTGACAGATGTAAAATGAAGAAATTAGTATTTGCCATACTCCCCGACTTCTTTTAAGATGTATAAAGAACAGATCCGGAATACGGAGAATACCATTCACAGCGGAGGTAACAAAAATGGAAAGAGAAACAATGTGCATTCAAGCCGGTTATTCACCTAAAAACGGCGAATCCAGAATGATCCCGATCATTCAGAGCACAACCTTTAAATACGATACCAGCGAGGATATGGGCAAGCTGTTCGATCTGGAAGCTTCCGGTTATTTCTATACCCGTCTTCAGAATCCCACCAATGATATGGTGGCAGCCAAGCTCGCCGCGCTCGAAGGCGGTACTGCCGGTATGCTGACCTCTTCAGGCCAGGCGGCCAACTTCTTCAGCGTTTTTAATATCGCGACCTGCGGCGATCACATTGTGAGCGCGTCTACCATCTACGGGGGTACTTTCAACCTTTTCAATGTCACAATGCGCAAGATGGGCATCGAATTCACTTTCGTCGATCCTGACTGCAGCGACGAAGAGCTCGAAAAGGCTTTCCGCCCCAACACCAAGGCTGTTTTCGGCGAGACCATCGCTAACCCCGCCCTCGTCGTCTTTGATATCGAGCGCTTCGCAAAGGCAGCGCACGCGCACGGCGTACCGCTCATCGTAGACAACACCTTTGCCACTCCCATTAACTGCAGGCCGATCGAATGGGGCGCTGACATCGTCACCCACTCCACGACCAAGTATCTGGACGGACACGACGCAACCGTAGGCGGCGCCATTATTGACGGCGGCAAATTCGACTGGATGGCACACGCTGACAAGTTCCCCGGCCTCACTACTCCCGATGCGTCCTATCATGGCATCACATACGCCGAGAAATTCGGTCTTGGCGGCGCTTTCATCACGAAGTGCACCGCACAGCTCATGAGAGATTTCGGATCCATTCAGGCTCCCATGAACGCTTTTCTTTTAAACCTCGGCATCGAGTCTCTGGCTGTGCGCGTACCCAGGCACTGCGAGAACGCGCAGAAGGTCGCAGAATATCTCAGCGGCCATGACAAAGTGGCATGGGTGACTTATCCCGGTCTCCCCGGCGACAAATATTACGAGAGAGCTAAGAAGTATATGCCGAACGGAACCTGCGGCGTCATCTCCTTCGGTCTCAAGGGCGGAAGATCTGCCGCGGAGGCGTTTATGAAGAAACTCAAGGTCGCAATGATCGCGACACACGTTGCCGACGCTCACACCTGCATTCTTCACCCCGCCAATTCCACACACCGCCAGCTCACCGACGAAGAGCTGATCGCAGGCGGCGTGGGACCGGACCTGATCCGTCTTTCCGTCGGCATTGAGAATGTCAATGATATCATTGCCGATATTGAGCAGGCACTGGCCTGACCCCCGGGCTTCCTGGCATTCACAGATCACTAAAAAGGCTGCCGCACCGGAAAATCATTTCCTGGTGCGGCAGTTCCTTTATCTTACGTAATCTCTCCCGTAACGACCGGTGATCTCTCCCTTATCACCAGCGAAATCTGTTTGAACTAATCGTCGATTCGACAGACTCAACTTTAAATCTGTCTCCCTCGATCACCATGCCCGTCAGCCTGTTGCCGAACACGCACCCTGTGTCCAAAGCGATCATTCCCTTTGCAGGAAGCCTGCCCCACATTCCCTCCGTGATCTCCCCTACCGGAGAGTCTCCGAAGAAATAGAGCGGCACCTTGTAAGGAGTATGTCCTGTCAGCAGGAGTTTTCCCTCATAGTCTGTATCTCGTCCCCAGATAAGAGTCTCTATCGTGTTCTTCTCCGGATCCTCATCCTTCATACACGCGTGTGCACACTGAAATCTGTCATCCGCGTAATAATAAGGCATCTGCTCGTACCAGTCCCGATACTCAGAGATCTTGTGCTTGTGATTTATGAATGCGAACACAGTCTTTTCACCGCTGTTCAAGTACCACAGGTCTTTATAGTTTCTCCTGTTTGGAGAATCTTTCGTGGCATCCAGCATCATCTGTTCATGGTTTCCCCGGATAAGGACACAACTGTCTCCCATCTCCTCCTTAAGATCGCGAAGGAATTTAAACACCTCGTAGATCTTCGGGCCACGGTCGATCGTATCTCCAAGGTTGATCAGTCTGTCGCGGGTACTGTCGAAATCCAGTTTTTCCAACAGTCTTCTGCACTCATCAAAGCAGCCATGGATATCCGTGATGACCACCACGCGTTCACTCTGCACGAAAACCACCTCTCAATCCAAAAATTCAACATAAAGCCCCGGATTCTCTTCACTTGCCGCCTTACACACCTGTCTCATAGCTTCCAGGTACCTCGGCATCCTTTCCCTGAATTCCTCGCATCCGGTGAAGCATATCAGGCAGTCCCCGCCGAATTCAGGCTCTGTCAGCACATCATAAAGCGCATCCAGATTTCTCCCGTACCATTCCGGAACCGGAAGCCCCTGTTCGATGCGGTCATGGAGTTCTGTGCGGTTCTCCACTCCCGTCAGGTCTATATAATAACAATTGCTCATGATCGGCCGCTCCTTCTCCCGGATCCTCTTTTAATACAGCTGCGTAAATGACTTATAGTGGTCATCCGTATAGTATATCCTTCCGTCGTCGGAATATATGATCCGCTTCGCGCCCCGGCTCTTCTTCCCCAGTGTATCTATGTCGCATTCTCTGTAGTTTCCGTCCGGCAGGACTCCTTCGTAATTGCCGAAGTAATTGCCGCCGATGCACTTTCCCGGTGCATACGGCTCCAGGGATCCCCCTGACCAGCCCAGCTTCTGCGCCTCTTTTTTGGTGATGAAATTGGGCGGAAGCTTTCCGTATGTGTGGATATACAGCGCCACGTCATCTTTCGTCGTGTAACTGCCGTTTTCGTCGACAGCCGCCGTCTGAACTGATTCCCCTTCTTCCTCCGGCTGCTCTTCATCCTCGGCATACACGCTGTCCTGAAAGTCATCGTCATCGTAGAGGATCAGTTCCTGGTCCCGGTCATTGTCTTCTTCGCCGCTCTGCAGCGCCTGCGCTTCGGAAGCGGTACTGTGCAGCGCGGCGGAATTATCCTGTCCCTGCGCGCTGCCTTTCCGGCAGCCCGTCAGAAGTCCGAGCGCAAGCACCGCTGTCAGCAGCAGGACCAGCCACAGGCTCCTATTCCTCTTCTTCATGACAGCCCTCCGTTAATCAAAGATCCTGCGGATCCCCGCGATCGTCCTGTAATCGGCCCTCTCACTGATCTTGATGCCGTCTCTGCTGTTGGATGCGTGAACGATCCTTCCGTCACCCAGATAAATAGCTACATGTCCGTAATAGCAGATAATATCTCCTGCCTTTGCCTCTGCGAGAGATGCGACGCTCTTTCCCTTCGTCCGGATCGCCGCGTCATAATGCGGAAGGCTCACTCCGAAATTGCGATAGATCAGCATTACAAATCCGGAGCAGTCTGTTCCCTTAGTGAGACTGCAGCCGCCGTACACATAGGGGTTTCCCACAAACTGCAGCGCGTACTCCGCTACCATCTCGCCCTTAGTCTTCACTGTCTTCGCCTTATCGCTCTCCGACGCTGCGGCGCTGACATCCTGCGTCTTACTTGCGTCGAGCACGCCGTTCTGGTCAAAATAGTACTTCTTCCCGCTTATCGTGAGCCAGCCGGTCTGCGCGGCTCCGCTGCCTGTCAGATAATATGTCTTGCCGCCTGTCTTCAGCCAGCCGGTCTTCATGGCGCCGGCCGCCGTCAGGTAGTACAGCTTGCCTCTGTCCTTCACCCAGCCGGTCTTCATAGCTCCGCTGCCGTCCATATAATACCACAGGCCCTTGCTCAGCACCCATCCGGTCCTCATAGCTCCGCTGCTGTCCAAAAAGTACCATTTGCCTTTGTCCTTGACCCAGCCGGTCCTCATGCCGCCGTAAGACGCCAGGTAATACCATGTATTTCTATCCTTCACCCAGCCGGTCCTCATAGCTCCGCTGCTGTCCAGATAATACCATTCACCGTTGTACTTCAGCCAGCCGGTCTTCATCTTCCCGTTTGATCCCAGATAATACCATGTGCCGCCGGTTTTCAGCCAGCCTGTGACAGCCTTTCCGCCGCGCACGTAGTACCAGGCTCCGTTTCTATAATGCCATCCGTTACCGAGACTTCGGAATTCACTCGCGAGATCAGCGTAAGATACACCCTCCCGCGCAACGCTGCCTGCCTTGGCGGAATCCGACGCCGGAATTGTTCCCGCCGCAGCCGCCTGCGCGGGCACTGCTGCCGACGCCAGGATCAGGATCATTCCTATAATTGCTGCAAATCTGATCTTCATAATATACTCTCCGTATTGTCCGTATATGGACTGTTTGATTAATCATTTACAAAGAGTATAACACATTCGTAACAATTTTAGAAACATTTTGTAATTAAAAAGAAATATTTTATTTTCTTGTCACAAACCACCTCTGATTTTCCTCATAGAAAAGATTCACTTCCTGTCCCTCCACCATACAGGTATACATGAGTCCCATCCCGCCCGCCTTGCGGCTGGCCCGGCGCTCGCACTTCTTTACCCGGTCTATCGTATACTTTCTCCCGTCTTCCCATGTGATCCTGCAGGGCCTTAAGAATCCTTCACGGCTGAACTCCGCGAGCACATCCACGTAAACCTTCGCCGGATTGATCTCAAAGCCGTCGGCTTCCCCATCGCTGTAGATTCTGATCGTCCCTCCTCTTTCCTGATCCTTATTCCCGCGTTCTCCGCTCAGTCTCCTGGCCGGCTGCATTCCATAGCTGCGCAGGGCATCCCTGCTAATATTCGTATCTGTGTGAGGCATCTCCTTATCCCTCCCGTCTCAGATTTATATATACTGTTATATCCCGGCTCCCCTCTCCGACGTCATACCCCGCTCCTGTTCCCTCTTTCAAAGTATCCGTGCGGGTGAACGACATGAGTTTCGGCGTCATCCGCCGATAACTTCGTATCTATGTGCATGAGTCCCCTGCGCACCGCCTGAAACCCGAATCTGTCCCTGATCTCGTCCACCGCAAGATCCGCTTTCAGCTGCTTCTCTCTCCACTCCGGGCTTGTAAAGAGGCTGATCTGGTACGGATGGTCCTCCATCTTCAGATGGGTGACCCTGACTCCGATACTGCGGACCGGCCACTCCCAGCTGTAGTTCTCCCTGAAGAGCCTCATCGCCTCCCGGGCGATCTCTTCAGAGATATTGGTGGGCATATCCACCTTGTGCTGTCTCGAAAATCCGCGCAGTTCGCCGTCTCTGACATAGATCTCCACCACATCTCCCGCAAAGCCGTGCCTGCGCAGCCGGGAAGCCACGCTCTCCGCCAGCATATATACAACCATCTTCACATCCTGTTCCGTCGTCAGGTCCCTCGGCGTAGTAGTGCTGTTCCCGATGCTCTTCACCGGGATTTCACTGCCGTCGGCTGCCACCGGGGTCCGGTCCTCTCCTCTGGCAAAAGCCGAGAGGACCAGTCCGATCTTCCCGAAAACGCTCTGCAGAAAGAACGGATCTGTCCCGGCAAGATCTCCGATCGTCAGGATCCCGTACCGGTAAAGCTTGCGCTGTGTCGCTCTTCCTACGAAGAGAAGATCCGATACCGGGCTCTCCCAGACAATATGCCTGTAGTTGTCCCTGTCGATCACTGTAATGGCGTCCGGCTTTCTGTAGTCCGATCCGAACTTGGCAAAGACCTTGTTCCAGCTGACGCCTATACTCACCGTGATCCCAAGCTCCCGCCGGATCCGGTCCGAGATCCGCTCCGCCAGCTCGAGTCCGCTTCCAAAGCATTCCCCGCTCTGCGTGCAGTCTATCCAGCACTCGTCCAGGCCATAGGGTTCCACAAGATCCGAATACTCTCTGTAGATCTCCCTCGCCTGCTCCGAAAAGCGCATATACAGATCCATTCTGGGGGGAAGAATGATCAGCCCGGGACATGCCTGCCTCGCCTGCCACAGGGCCTCCCCTGTCTTCACTCCGGCTCTCTTCGCTATGTAATTGGCTGTCAGGATGATCCCGTGTCTCTGCTCCGGATCCCCTCCGACTGCCAGCGGCTTTCCGTCCAGTTCAGGGTGGTGGAGCATCTCCACGCTGGCGTAGAAGCAGTTGCAGTCCGAGTGCAGTATCACTCTGTCCATAGTCTCTGCCCTTGTTTCGGAAGCAGATTGCAAAGTCACTTCCGAATGCATCTCAATTTCCTTTTAAGCATTTTAATTTCCTCTTGCAAACAGTATATTTCGAACGTATATTCGTGTCAAGGGGCTTTTTGTGTTGACATTCCCGGAAACGGCAGATACAATTAAGGAAATTAAATTTCCTCTTGCATATAATTTGCGCGTCGCGGCAAGTCTGCGGCCGGGATGAAGGAGAAAGAGATCATGACTTTCGGAGAAAAGGTAAGAGAGCTGAGGATCAGAAACGGATATTCCCAGGAGCGGCTGGCTGAAATGACCGGCGTGACCAAACGCACCGTGCGCAACTGGGAAACAGAGGGGAAATATCCCCGCAGCCAGGCACTTTATGCAAGGCTCGCCTCTGCTCTCGGCTGCAATGAAGAGTACCTCAGAGGTGAACAGGAGCTCTTCCTGACCCGCGCCGCGGAGCAGTACGGGACCAGAGGACAGCAGCAGGCACAGGCGTTTCTGGACAGTACGCGCGCCATGTTCGCCGGCGGTGATCTCTCGCCCGAGGATATCGACATGATCGGGAAACACTTTATGGAGATGTTCTGGGAAGCTAAGGAAAACGCGAAGAAATATACACCTTTGAAATACAGGGATGCCGCGGACGGCAGTGCTGTTCGGAGTGGTGACGGCCCGGACGGCGGTGCTGTCTGAGGAGGTGTTTTCGAATGAGCAGGCTTTATGTCTATCAGAAAACAGAGAAGCTGGTCCGTAAGTACGGGACCCGGGATCCCTTTGAGCTGCTGGATGCCATGCACGTACAGGTCCGTTTCTATTTTGACCTGCACAGCACCAAGGGATTTTCGCGCTATTTCCTGAGGCAGTATTTCGTCGGGATCAACGGAAATCTCCCCAAAGAGGAACAGAGGATCGTCGCTGCCCACGAGTTGGGCCATATTGTGCTACACGCGGAGGCTCTCAGGAATTCTCCGCTCTTTGATACGGCTGTCTACGACAAGCGCAGCGGCACGGAGTATGAGGCCAATCTGTTCGCGGCGGATCTCCTTCTGCGGGACGACGACGTAGTGGAGGCGGCAGGAAGGCCGGAAGCGGATCTCGGAAGCCTGTGCCTTTCTCTTGGCGCGGCGCCCGGGCTCATGAGTTTCAAGCTCCGCAGCATGTACGCAAGGGGACTCGGGATCCCTCTCTTAACCGAATGCGACAGCCGCTTTCTCGCGCGGCAGTAAATGTGTTCTTTCTGTGATTTCATTTGCTATACATCCCCCATTGATGGTATACTTCCACTGGCACTAGGAACAGTATTGTTCCATTGTATTGTATCCGCGCAAGGCGGAATAATAACAAGGAGTACAACAAATGAACAACAAGAAAGACACACGTTACATGGTAACCCTTGCCTTGATGGCAGCGATCGTGATCCTGCTGGCGAACACACCGCTCGGTATGATCCAGCTTCCTATCATCAAGGCGACCACAGTCCACATCCCCGTTATCATCGGATCCATTGTTCTGGGTCCCGCGGCCGGAGCTTTTCTGGGCGCGGTTTTCGGGATCTGCTCTATGATCAGTAATACGCAAGCTCCCACTCTTCTCTCTTTTGCCTTTTCCCCCTTCCTTAGTACAACCGGCCTCATCGGCGTAATAAAGGCTCTTTGGGTCAGCATCGGCTGCCGCATCATGATCGGCGTAGTATCCGGCTGGGTCTCTGTCGCCCTTAAAAAGCTCAGGGTCCCCGCGGCGGTGCGCCTTGCGGTCACCGGTTTTATCGGCTCCATGACTAACACTGTTTTTGTCATGGGCAGTATTTATCTGCTCTTCGCCCAGCAGTACGCTGAAGTCAAGAATGTGGGAATGGAAGCGGTTTTCGGCCTTGTTATGGGAACAGTTGCAGCTTCCGGCGTCCCTGAAGCGATCGCGGCCGCGATCCTCGTCACAGCCATTACAGGAGGCTTGATGAAGTCCGGCGTGCTTCGGCAGAACACTGTCCTGGCCGGTTCCCATTAAGCATTTATAAAATCACGGAGGTACAGCATGCTTTTCGCTATTGATATCGGCAACACAAATATGGTGATAGGGTGTATAGACGGGGATAAGATACTCTTCTCCGAGCGGCTCTCCACTGACCATAGCAAGACCGCTCTTGAATACTCCCTCGCATTCAAGAATGTCCTGGATCTTCACGACATCGACCGTACCCGGATCACGGGAGCAATCATTGCCTCTGTAGTTCCTCCGATCACAGCTATCATGACCGAGGCACTGGGCAAGATCATGTCCTGCAATGTCAAAATAGTGGGGCCCGGTCTCAAGAACGGTCTCAAGATCTGCATGGACAATCCGGCACAGGTCGGCGCTGACCTGATCGTCGCCGCGGTAGCAGGCGTCCGGGATTATCCCTGTCCCCTGATCCTGATCGATATGGGAACAGCGACGACTATTACCGTTGTCGACAAAGATAAGAATTACCGCGGCGGCATGATCCTTCCGGGACTGAGGGTCTCCCTGGATTCCCTCACTTCAAGGACCTCACAGCTCCCCCGGATCAGCCTCGATCCGCCCAAACGCCTCATAGGCACCAACACGAATGACTGCATGAAGAGCGGCATCCTCTATGGAAGCGCCTCCATGCTCGACGGAATGATCGAACGCATCGAAGAAGAAATCGGTATGAAGACGACCGTTGTCGCTACCGGAGGGCTTGCCAACGCCATTGTCCCTTTGTGCAAGCACGAGATCATTCCGGATGATGATCTTCTTCTTCGAGGTCTCCGCTACATTTATGAGAGAAACAGCTGACCGCATCTCTTTTTAAGGAAGGAGAAACTACTATGCTGAAAGGAAAGACGATCCTGATCGGTGTCACCGGGAGCATCGCAGCCTATAAGGCCGCGGATCTCGCAAGCCGCCTTATGAAGCAGCACGCGCAGGTCCATGTGATCATGACGGAAAATGCCGCGAAGTTCATCTCGCCCATCACATTCGAGACTCTTACGAACCGCAAATGCATCACCGACACCTTTGACCGGAATTATCCCACGGATCATCCCGTCGAGGTAGAGCACATAGCACTTGCCAAAAAAGCGGATCTCGTCATTGTCGCCCCCGCAACAGCCAACATCATAGCCAAGATGGCTTACGGAATAGCGGACGATATGCTCTCTACCACGCTCCTCGCCTGCACCTGCCCGGTCCTCGTCTCTCCCGCCATGAACACGAGAATGTATGAGCATCCGGCAACTCAGGCTAATCTCGCTGTCCTCAAGGATCGGGGCGTGAAGATCATTGAGCCCTCCAGCGGACATCTCGCATGCGGAGACGAGGGCAAAGGCAAACTTCCGGATCCTGCAGTCCTGGTCGACAGCGTCCTGCTGGAGATCGCCTGTGAAAAAGATCTCGCGGGGAAGAAAGTCCTGGTAACTGCGGGTCCTACGCAGGAAGCCGTTGACCCGGTCCGTTTCATCACAAATCACTCCAGCGGCAAGATGGGCTATGCCATCGCCCATGCAGCCGCCCTTCGAGGCGCCGAGGTAACACTGGTGTCAGGGCCTGTCTCCCTCACTCCTCCCGCAGGAGTAAAGCTGGTCCCGATCACATCCGCGCGCGATCTGTTTAATGCAGTCACCGCGGTATCCGATCAGCAGGATATCATCATCAAGGCCGCTGCCGTCGCCGATTACCGGCCGGCCGCAGTCAGCGATGAGAAGATCAAAAAGGCTGACGACGACCTGAGCCTGAACCTGGAGCGCACAGAGGATACCCTGCAGTATCTGGGACAGCACAAGCGTGCGGGCCAGATCCTTTGCGGATTTGCCATGGAGACTTCAGATCTGGAGAACAAAGCGAGAGGGAAGCTTGCGAAAAAAAATCTGGACATGATCGTGGCCAACAATGTCAAGGTCGCCGGAGCAGGTTTCGGCACAGATACCAATGTGGTAACATTTATTACCCCTGAGAGCACACAGCAGTTGGAGATCATGAGCAAGGAAAGCGTTGCCATGAAACTGCTGGACCGTCTCATCACACTTTGAAAACACACTTTGAAAAAGAACTGCCGCACTTAGAAAACAATTTCTTGTGCGGCAGTTTTTATCATCGTACGCAAAAGGATATGCCGCTCCAGCGTGGGTTACGGGCAGTCCGCACTTGCGTATTATCCTTATTATGTTAATATTTAAATGTATTTTCATTTATATTATCTGTTAAAAAAGACCCGGCGTCCGACTGCTGTTTAGGGAGTAGGCATATCTGTGGACGCGAGCCTTTTTTAACACTGTTATTATAAACCTATAATGTTCATTTTTCAAAACCTTTTAAGTTATTAAATAATAGTAGCTAAGTCCCTATAATTCTCTCATGGAGTACTTGCAATGAGTGATTATAAAGCAGCGATTGGAAAAAGAGTTTCGACTCTGAGAAAAATGAATGGAATGACACAGGAGAATCTTGCCGAGTTACTGGACTGTTCTGTCAAGCACATCAGTCACTCGGAGCGGGGAATCGCCCTTTTGTCCCTTGAAAAATATCTCTTTCTCAGCGACTATTTCGGCTGCAGCCTCGACTACCTGCTAAAAGGTTCATCACCTTCAGACGTTTCCTCCTCTCTTCCCACTCCCATATTGGAGATCCTGAAGCAGGACGAAAGTGAGGAACAGGAACTGCTTCTGGCATACCTGAATATGTACTCAAAAATAAGAAATATGCGCAAATAAAAAGCTGTGAAAAATGGGCGTCCCATTTTTCACAGCTTCTTTAATTTCTGCTTTTCTATCTTTTTACAGCATGTGAGCTCTCAGTTCCTCTCCGCTCATCGCGCTGAGGTATGCCGGAGCAATATCAAGAACTGTCTTACAGCCGCACTGACCTTCCTGATTGAGTCTGTATGCCGCTCTCGCGAACGCGACCAGAACGCTTCCTGTGAACTCAGGGTTGGAATCCAGTTTGAGAGAATACTCGATAACATGGGTATTCTCATCATTTGCTCCCGTCACGCCGGAATACAGGACGCTTCCGCCGTGAGGAAGTCCGGCATGGTCCCTGGCCATCTCTTCTGCGGAAATGAAATGTACAGTGGTATCGTACTCATCAAAATAGTTAGGCATGGTCTTGATCTCATTCTCGATCCTTGCCAGATCAGCGCCCTCTGCTGCCACGACAAAGCACTCTCTTGTGTGCTTCTGCCTTGTGGTGAGTTCAGGAGCCTTGCCTGCGCGCACAGCCTCCAGGGCTGCGGGAACCGGAATAGTGTACTGTCTTGCGTCAAGCACGCCGTCAATCCTGCGCACTGCGTCGGAATGGCCCTGGCTGACGCCTTTGCCCCAGAATGTGTAAGGTGTCCCTCCGGGAAGCACAGCGCTCGCATATACTCTGTTCAGAGAGAACATGCCGGGATCCCAGCCGCAGGAAATGATGCCGATCTTGCCGGCCTTTTTCGCAGCCGCGTCCACATCCGCGAAGTGCTCCGGAATGTGTGCGTGTGTATCAAAACTGTCGATTATATTGTAAAGAGCTGCGTATTTGGGACCCTGGACAGGCAGGTCTGTTGCGCTGCCGCCGCAGAGGATCAGCACGTCCATAGGAACTTCCTGCTTCACAAGGGCGTCTTCTCCGTAAACTTTAACGCCGGGGGTCTTGATCTTAAGCCCCGCGGGATCGCGGCGGGTAAATACACCGACGAGTTCCATGTCGGGGTTGCGGCGGATCGCCTGCTCAACGCCTCTGCCAAGGTTTCCGTAACCGAAGATTCCTACTCTTATAGCCATGTCATTGTCCTCCATATATTTTGTATACAATAATACTAAAAGACTATAACATGATGAAGTGTCCGCTGACAAGTGAATTTCATTCACAATCAGCAAAATGTTCGCCGCATTACATCACGACGTTGATCTGCTTCCCCTCCATCCAGCTCTGCAGGTTCTCAAATACAATCTTAGCCCGAAGGCTCATGGACTCCTTAGTCGCAAATGCTACATGCGGTGTCACAAGCACGTTCGGCGCATGCAGGATTGGCGACTCGACGTCCAAAGGCGGTTCTTTGTCGAAAACATCGATACCGGCACAGGCGATCACGCCATTCTCCAGCGCCTCCGCGAGGTCCTTCTCGACCACGACCGGTCCGCGCGCCACGTTGATCAGCATCGCAGATGTCTTCATCATGGCAAGTTTATTCGCGTCGATCATTCCTCTCGTGGAATCGTTCAGCGGGCAGTGCAGCACAACGATGTCTGACTTCGCCAGCAGTTCTTCCTGCGGCACCTGTTTCACATAGGGAGGTACTTCCTTGTGGATCGTCCTGCTCTGTGCCAAAATATCGCACCCAAAAGCGTGGAACAATTCTGCCGTGCGGCTTCCAATCTTACCCAGACCTATAATACCGACTGTCTTGCCCTTGAGCTCCCAGCCGACCAGTCCGTCCTTGGTCTTACCATCGCGGCACCTGCCTTCTACTTCGCGCATATTGCGTGCCAGGGACAGAACCATGCCGAGTACCAGCTCTGAAACCGCCTCATTGGAGTAGCCGGAGGCGTTGCTCACCGCGATCCATCTCTCTTTTGCTGCCTCAAGTCCCACATGGTCGACGCCCGTAAAAGCGATATCAATGAACTTCAGGTTCGGGCAGGCACGCAGCACATCCGCACTCATGGGCATATTGGCCAGGATCATCGCGTCCGCGTCTCCGGCTTCTGCGATCAGCGTGTCCTTATCCGATGTTTTGGCATAAGATTCAAATACCACGCCTTTTTCCTCAAAAGGCTTCTGGCACTCTTTGAGTTCTTTCTCGGAAATTCCGAGAGATTCCATGATTACAACTTTCATCGGTTTTCCTCCGTCTTGTTTGTGCTATAATAGTTCAAATTGTATTTTATTCTCATTTTCCGCGAAAGGAAACTACTAATATGACCAAAGCAGACAAACTCCTTGTACAGGACATCCATAATATTCTCGACAACGGCTACAAAGACGTAAATCCCCGCCCCAGATATGAGGACGGAATTCCCGCCTACACCATCAGCGTCAACCATGTCGTGCGCAAATACGACCTCAGTAAAGGCGAGTTCCCCATCTGTACGCTGCGCCGTCAGGCCTGGAAAACCGGCATCCGTGAGATCTTCACCATTTACCAGCACCCGACAAATGTCCTCTCCGAGATGAGAGAACTGGGTGTCACCTGGTGGGATCCCTGGGATATCGGCGACGGCACGATCGGCCAGCGCTACGGCGCCACTGTCAAGCGCTATGACCTGATCCATAATCTGATCGAGGATATCAAAAAGGATCCTTACGGCAGAAGAAAAGTGGTCTCTCTCTGGCAGGAGACTGATCTTCACGAGACCAAAGGCCTCGCTCCCTGCGCTTTTCTGACCATGTGGAATGTCCGGGGAGAATACCTGGATATGAGCATGATCCAGCGCAGCGGCGATATGCTCACAGCTTCCGGCGCGGGCGGTATCAATGAAATCCAGTACGCTGCGCTTCTTATGATGATCGCGAAAGTGACCGGCTATGAGCCCGGCGTCTTCACACATTTCGTAGCTAACGAGCAGATCTATGACCGCCACATGGACAACGCGCAGGAAATGCTGCGCCGCGCAGAAGTCATGGCAGATGACACACAGCATCCTTTCCTCGTTCTTAACAAGGAAAAGGGCTGCCGTTTTGAGGATATCACGATCGATGACTTTGAAATGCAGGATTACAATCCTATGAAGCCTCAGCTGACATTTGAGCTGGGAATCTGAAGAAACAGCCGCACCTGTCCGGGCGCGGCTTTATTCATCCGATTGTAATTTCATATTGTCGCGCCCAGGTGCTGAATGCTGAGGGCTGCCGCCTCAAGTCCCGCCTCACAGCATCCCCTGAAGTCCGCTCCGCGGAGCAGCCCTCACCAGGCCGCAGACAACCTCCGGCTGATCCAGCGGTGCACGGAACAAGCTGGCAAATGACACTATTTTGGCTCCGTTCTTCACGAAGGAGCGCACGCATTCCGAATCCGGCGTATATCCCGGCAGGAGCGAAGCGGCGCTTGTGACTGAGCTGCGGCTCCTCGTCCCATGGATGAGAGCACGAAGGACTCGTTGACTGCGTCCCCGCCAAGGTTGAGCGTAATGCTCTGCGCGCGCGTCTTCCCCATTCCCAGGGGATCTCCTTCAACGCCCCTTGTTATGCAATCTACCACCGCCTGTCCGATACAGACAACCGAAACCGCTGTCTTACTCTGTTCTGTCTCTTTTTCACCCGTTCTCATTGCCGCCTGTCCTCTGTGGAAAAACAAACGTTTATTTTCATTTCCATATTCTTATGATAGTATTAGAAAGTCAAAAAATACAGAAACTTGTATGTTATTAAGGGGAATTTCTATGGATTTGGCAAGTATTCTCACTCAGATCGACGATGTTCTGTACACCTGGCTTCTGATCTATCTGCTGGCGGGCAGCGGCATCTACTTCTCGGTGCGCACCCGTTTCGTTCAGATCCGCCGCTTTAAGGACGCTCTCCACTGCATGATGGAGAAAAAAGAGGGCGATAAGGGCGTCTCCTCTTTCCAGGCGCTGATGATCGCCACTGCTTCCCGTGTCGGAACCGGCAATATGGCAGGCGTCGCGACCGCGATCATTCTGGGCGGCCCCGGTGCCGCGTTCTGGATGTGGCTCATGGCGGTCCTGGGATCCGCCTCTGCTTTCATCGAGAGTACGCTGGCCCAGATCTACAAGAAAAAAGAGGGCGACTCCTTTAAGGGAGGTCCCGCTTACTACATAGAGAGGGCTCTCGGCTCCAGGCCTCTCGGCATCGTATTCGCGATCTCGCTGATCGCTACCTTCGCGTTTGGTTTCAACGGACTGCAAGCCTACAATATCGTCTCGGCGTTCGCGGTCTATACGCCCAACATAGAGACCAGCATCCTTCCGACGGCGATCGGCATTATCCTGGCTATCGCGGCGTTCTATATTTTCTTCGCAGGAGACGTCATCGGAAAGATCTCTTCCGTCCTCGTTCCCACGATGGCGGGCCTTTACATCGCCATCGGTATCTTTGTTATCGTCACAAATATCACTAAACTGCCTTCTGTCCTCGCTATCATTATGGCAGACGCATTTAACTTTAAGTCGATCTTCGGCGGTTTTACAGGCTCCTGCATGGTGCTGGGCATCAAGCGCGGCCTCTTCTCCAATGAAGCCGGTATGGGTTCCGCTCCCAACGCAAGTGCGTCAGCGACTGTCTCCCACCCGGCCAAGCAGGGACTGGCGCAGATCATTTCCGTATATATCGACACTCTTTTGATCTGCTCCACGACTGTTTTCCTGATCCTTCTGACCGGAGACTGGTCGGAAAGCGGCTATTCGGGAATCCCGCTCCTGCAGCAGTGCGTTGCAAGAGTCATCGGACCCGTCGGCATACACTTTGTGACTGTCATCGTCTGCCTGTTTGCCTTTACTTCCATTATCGGAAATTATTTCTACGCGGAAGCGAATATTCTATTCATAACCAAGAACAAGGTTGTGATGAACATCTTCCGGGCAGCGGCCGCCCTTATGGTCTTCATCGGCGCGGGCAACAGTCTCGACGTGGCGTGGAGTCTTGCCGACATCACCATGGGCCTTGAAGCCGTCGTCAACATTATCGCGATCGTTCTGCTCGGAAATATTGCGTTCAAGGCGCTTGACGACTATGAGGCACAGATGGCCAGGGGTCTCGACCCTGTCTTCCACGAGTCAAATATCGGACTCACAAATACTGATGTCTGGAAAGACAACCCCGAAGAAGAGGCGCCCTCGGACGCCGGATGAGACGCCGGCACTTAGGCGTAACAGTCCCCTTTTCAGAGCAAAAAAATCCCCGGAGTTCTTAAAGATCTCCGGGGATTTTTATATGCGTCCTGATCGGTCAGGCTTTCCAGCCGGCAAGAAGCTCCTGTACTTCCTTCTCCGTCTCAAACACTTCATCGATGGTGGGATTGTCGATGAACCGGCATTTCTCCATACTGTAAAGGATCATCTCCGTGATCTCGGGATACCTGACTTTGCCGCTCAAAAACGCCTGTACAGCCAGCTCGTCTGCGGCGTTGAAAACAGTCGGCAGGTTTCCGCCCTTGCCGATAGCTTCATATGCGAGTTTCAGCGCGGGGAAAGTCTCCATGTCAGGCTTTTCAAAGGTCATCCGGCCTAGTTTATAGAAATCCATTTTCTCTCCGCCCATGGGTCTGCGCTCGGGATAATACAGCGCGTACTGGATAGGAAGACGCATGTCCGGAAGGCCCAGTTCCGCGATGATCGCGCCGTCCTCATATTCCACCATGGAGTGGATCACACTCTGCGGGTGAACGAGAACCTGGATCTGGGAAGGATCAACATCAAAGAGCCATTTGGCCTCGATCACTTCAAGTCCCTTATTAACGAGGGTGGAGGAGTCGATCGTGATCTTGGGACCCATTGCCCAGGTGGGATGCCGAAGCGCGTCCTGCGCGGTCACATTTTCAAGCTCCTCCGCTTTTTTGCCTCTGAAGGGGCCGCCCGAAGCGGTGAGCCAGATCTTGGCGATCTTATTGCCGTTCTCTCCGTTGAGGGACTGGAAGATCGCGCTGTGTTCGCTGTCTACAGGAAGGATCGGAACGCCCTTGCTCGCGGCCAACGGCATGATAATGTGTCCCGCTGTAACCAGCGTCTCCTTGTTCGCGAGCGCGATCTTTTTGCCGGACTCGATCGCGGCAACTGTGGGGCGCACGCCGACCATACCCATAATAGCAGTGACAAAATAGTCATAGCCTTCCATCGACGCCACTTCCAGAATGCCGTCCATTCCCGCAAGAACTCTGACATCCATGTCTTTAACGCGGATCCTGAGATCTTTGGCAGCCTCTTCATCCCACATCACGGCCGTTTTCGGTCTGAACTCCCGGATCTGGGCTTCGATCAGATCCACGCTCTTTCTGGCGCACAGCGCCGTAACTTCGATGTCTTTCTGCTCTCTCGCAACGTCCAGTGTCTGCCGTCCGATAGAACCGGTAGAGCCCAATATCGCTATCTTTTTCATTCTTTCCTCCATGCCTTCATTTTCCTGTCCTTTTCATGATCTTAGATACGATCGAATCCTCGTCAATCCCGGTCAGCCTGCATAATTCCTGAGGAGAGCCGTGTGTGACAAAGGTATCAGGAATAGCGATCTGCAGAAGTTCCGCGTCCAGATCCTGTTCCGCGTACCACGCGGCTACGTGCTCTCCGAAACCGCCGCTATGCACATTCTCTTCCATCGTCACGATCAGAGAGTATTCTCCTGCCGCCTTACGCAGAAGATCTGTGTCCATAGGCTGCACAAAACGGGCGTTTGCGATTGAACAGGCAAGTCCCTGCTCCTTAAGCATCTCCCTGACTTTCAGTGCAGTCTTTACCATGCTGCCGACTGCAAGAAGAAGGATCCCGCCTTCATCGTACAGAAATTCCGCCTTTCCCTCTTCAATAGGCGCGCGATATTCCTCGAGCCCTTTGAAAGCTGCTCCGCGGGGATAGCGGATCGCCGCCGGACGTCCCAGATTAATTGCGAATCTGAGCATATCTCTCAGCTCCTGCCCATTCTTTGGCGCCATGACCGTAAGTCCCGGAACCGATGAAAAATAAGAAAGGTCAAAGATCCCCTGGTGCGTCTCTCCGTCCGCTCCAACAAGTCCCGCCCTGTCTACAGCAAACACGACCGGAAGCTGCTGAAGACATACGTCCTCCACGATCTGGTCGTACGCGCGCTGCAGGAAGGTGGAGTATACAGCAAAGATCGGCTTGAGTCCCCCGGCAGCGAGACCGGCCGCAAACGTCACCGCATGCTGCTCGGCAATACCCACGTCAAAAAATCTCTTTGGATTCATGACATGGAAAGAATGCAGTCCTACGCCATCCTCCATGGCAGCCGTGATCGCCACCATAGACGGATCCGCTTCCGCGATCTTGAGGATCTCTGTGGAGAACACATCTGTATAAGTCTCTGTTTTCTCAGACTTTACAGGCATGCCTGTTTTGACAATAAAAGGCGGCGTCCCGTGGAAGCGTGAAGGCTTTCTCTCCGCAGGCAGGTATCCTTTGCCTTTCTTTGTACAAACATGGATCAGAACCGCTTTATTGACGCGCTTGGCATCCTCGATCGATTTCACAATGCTCTTAATATTGTGGCCGTCGATCGGTCCCAGATAAGTGATCCCCATCTCCTCAAAGTACATTCCGGGAACCATCAGCGATTTGAGCGACTGCTTAGCGCGGCTGATCCCCTTTACAACGCCCGGAACAGTGTCGCTTAGCGAATCGTGGATCTTGTCCCTTAACTGGATATATCCGTCGGAGGTTCGGATCTCGCTGAGATAACTTGACATTCCTCCAACATTCGGGGAGATGGACATCTTGTTGTCGTTCAGTATGATGATCAGATTCGAATTAAGTCTTGAAGCGTCGTTGAGACCTTCATAAGCAAGACCTCCGGTCATCGCCCCGTCGCCGATCACGGCGACGATCGTCCGCTTCTCTCCGAGAATATCTCTTGCCCTCGCCATTCCCAGAGCAGCGCTTATCGACGTTGAGCTGTGTCCGGAATCAAATACGTCTGTATCACTCTCCGACCTTTTGGGGAATCCGCTGATTCCGCCATACTGGCGAAGCTTATCGAAGCCGTCCTTGCGTCCCGTCAGTATTTTGTGCGTGTAAGATTGATGCCCTACGTCCCATACGATCTTGTCCTGCGGCAGGTCAAGCGTAAGATGCAGCGCCATTGTGAGCTCAACTGCGCCTAAATTGCTGGCGAGATGCCCTCCTGTCATGCTGACTTTCCGAACAAGAAACCTCCTGATCTCCTCGGCGAGATCGTTCAGTTCCTCCGGTGCAATTTTCTTTATGTCATTAGGTCCTTGTATTTGATCGAGCAGTGCCATCGGCAACTCTCCTTTCAGATCCCGTGTGTGTAGATTAACGCTATTCTATTATACTATCTTTGCCGGCTTTTTTCATTCATTCGAAGAAAGTTGAGAAAAACTTCAGTTTTAAACTCTCATGACAAGTGCTAAAATGCACATTAGTAAGTGACTAGCTGACAACAATTAACATTTTGCCGCTTTAAGCGGCCATTAACGGTGATCTTATGAAAAAACCCAACAAAATTCAGACTGTATTGTCTGTCGCATCATGTAAACTGACCCGCGGGATCCTTAGAAAGACAGGCCGCGGCGGCACGGCGCTTCCCGGCATAGTCGCCATGAAGGTCGCGAAGAATATTCTGGCTGTTCCCGCCTCTGAAATGGATATTGTCGTTGTCACCGGCACGAACGGAAAGACCACGACCTGCAATATGATCGAACACGCGCTTTCTGAAAACGGACACGACTGCCATCGCGACAAATCCGGCGCCAACTTACTTCACGGTATTGCTTCCGATCTGGTCTGCGATACAAACTGGCTCGGCAGGCCCCGGAACCGCTATGCGGTTCTTGAAGTTGACGAGGCTGCCCTCAAACAGGTCGTCCCTTATATCCGCCCCAAAGTGATCGTGGTCACAAACCTTTTCACTGATCAGGCGGACCGCTTCGGCAGCGTAGAAAATACTCTCGCTGAGATCCGCAAAGGCGTAAAGCGAAGTCCCGGATCCGTTCTTGTTCTTAACGCAGAGGATACTCAGTCCGCTTCACTGGCACTGGATGTCCCTAACAAAGTGATCTGGTACGGCCTTGATGAGACCGTAGGCGAACAGGGCAAAACAGACCTCTCCGACGCGGGCAAATGCCCTAAGTGCGGCAGCGAATACGAATATGACTATCATATTTACGCGCATCTTGGAGGTTTCCGCTGTCCGAAATGCGGTTACTGCCGCCATACGCCGGATGTCGCTGTCACTTCTATCGACAAGATGGACACAAACGGCAGTATGGTCCACATGCGCACGGATGGAAGCGAAGAAGAGGTCTTCGTATCTCTCCCCGCCGTATACAATGTCTACAATGCCGCCGCATGCGTTGCCGCGATAGAGGCGCTCGGTTTCCCCGCACAGGAAGCGATCCAGTCTCTTTCCAACGTCCGCTCCGCTTTCGGCCGCATGGAAACCTTTGAACTTGGCGGCAATGTCCTGCAGATGATCCTTGTAAAGAACCCTGCCGGCTGCAATCAGGCATTCACATATGTGACCAGTTTCAAGGATCCTTTCAACGCGGTCCTCTGCCTCAACAACAGAACAGGAGACGGCCATGACTTCTCCTGGATTGAGAATACAGACTATGAGAAGTTATGTTCAGATCCTTATCTTCAGAAACTTTACGTGTGCGGTGACCGCGCTCAGGATCTCTACGACCGTCTTAAAAGAGCAGGCGCGGACGAGAGCCGAATGGAACTCGTCACTGACTACACGAAACTGGTTGACGAACTTGAACAGGAAAACTGCACGACCTTCCTTCTCCCCAACTACACAGCCATGATGGAGCTGCGTACAGCCCTTGGCCCCAAGACCGGGAACAAAGAGTTCTGGGAGTAAAACAGTATTCGCCGACAATGAAAAAGACCGGAACCTTTATCGGTTCCGGTCTCTTTTTATGTACTGATTACTGTGTCATTTCAACATACAGCTGACGATACTGCTTCGCGGAAACTTCCCAGGAAACATCCTTGTTCATGTTGCGCTTAACGATCTCGTCCCATGCTTCGCGGTGTTCGAAGTAGATGGTCTTGGCTCTGTTGGTCGCATCCAGAAGGAGTCCGGACTCATATCTGTCGAATGTGAATCCGTTGCCTTCGCCCGTGTACTGGTTGAAAGGCTCGACCGTATCCTTGAGGCCGCCGGTCTCACGAACGATCGGCACTGTGCCGTAGTGCATAGCGATCAGCTGTGTAAGTCCGCAAGGCTCGAACCTGGACGGAACGAAGAATGCGTCTGAGCCGGCATAGATGCCGTGTGCCAGGCTCTCGTCATAAGCGATGTACGCGCAGAAACTTCCCTTGTACGCGTTCTCATAATACCGGAAGGAATCCTCGTAAACGGCGTCGCCGGTTCCCAGAACCACGACCTGTGTATTTCCATCCATCAGCTGAGGAACGATCGCATTGACAAGATCAAGGCCCTTCTGGTCAGTCAGACGGGAGATCAGTCCGATCACGAACTTGTTCTCGTCCTGCTCAAGTCCCAGAGATTCCTGCATAGCCAGTTTGTTCTTTTTCTTCTTCTCGATGACGTCGGTTACGTCATAGGGAGCTGCCAGCAGTTTGTCCGTAGAAGGATCCCACATGCCGTAGTCGATACCGTTGACGATACCGTGCAGTTTCGCGGAGTGATAGCGCAGGTGCGCGTCCAGATTCTCGCCGTAGAACGGAGTCTGGATCTCCTGTGCATAAGTTCCGCTGACAGTGGTGATCACGTTGGAGTAAGCCAGGCCGCCCTTGAACATATTGGCGTCGTCATAGCCCTGCTTGAGAGCGTCCTTGTTGAACACATAATCCGGAAGTCCCGACCAGTACTTGATGGTAGGAATATTGTAGATACCCTGGAACTTCAGGTTGTGGATCGTGATCATAACCTTGGCGCGCGCGATCGGCGTGTTGTCGAACATAGTGCGCAGATAGACCGGCACAAGGCCTGCCTGCCAGTCGTGGCAGTGGATCACATCCGGGATCCAGTCCATATAATTGAGGGCCGCAAGAGCAGCTTTGCCAAAATAGCAATACTTCGGAATATCGTCAATAAGGTTTGTGTAAGGCTTGCCTACGCTGAAGAATTCCTCGTTGTCGATGAAGTCATAGACAACGCCGTCCCATACGTATTCCATAATGCCTACATAGTAGGTGCGTCCGTCAGCGCACAGATCCATGTGGAATGCTCCGCGATAGACCATCTTCTCCTGATACTTCTGAGGGATGCATTTATATCTGGGAAGGATGACCTTGACATCGCAGTTCTGGGCTACCAGAGCCTTGGGAAGCGCATACATAACATCGCCAAGACCGCCGGTCTTTACGAAAGGATAGCACTCGGAACCGATAAACGCGATGCTTCTTCTGGGCTCGGGAAGAGGTGCCGCCTCGGGAACTTTTTCCACTGCGGGAGCCTCTGCCTTGATCTCCTCTGCGGGAGCTTCGTCCTTAGGGGCCTCTGCCTTGACTTCTTCAATAACAGGGCCTGCGCCTGCCTTGATCTTCTCGGCAACAGGATTCACTGCCGCTACCTTTTCCTCAGCTGCAGGAGCCTCTTCCTTCTTAGCCGCCTCCTTCTTAGTAGTCTTCTTTGCAGGAGCTTTCTCAGGATCTGCCTTAGCCGCTGCCTTCTTTGCTGTGGTCTTGCGGGTAGTGGTCTTCTTAGCCGCCTTAGGAGCCTCTTCCTTCTTCTCGGAATCCTCTTTCTTTGCAGCCTTGGTCGTCTTAGCTGCAGCTTTCTTTGTCGTAGTCTTCCTGGCTGCAGGCTTCTTCGCCGCCTTGGGAGCCTCCTCCTTCGGCGCTTCCGCCTTGGGAGCTTCTTCCTTAACTGCCTCTGCGGCAGGAACAGCTTCCTTGATCTCTTCGACTGACTTTGTCACTTTTTCTTCCGCTGCTTTCGCAGTTTCTTTTTTCTCGGCCATGTCCTATCCTCTCCTTTAAAAACGCGTTTGTGAATAGTTAATATGAAATACACTCTGTAAAAAAGTGCTATTCTGTTCTCTATCATTATACACGACATAGGAACATCTTTTAAAGCGGTATATCGCTTAAAACAATCAAAATGCCTTTATTTATCGCAATTTGGCAGCCTGTCCGCAGCAGTTATCTTCTTCTTGGCTGCGCCGCCTCTTTCAGAAGGGCCTCCCACTCTTTTACGATCGAGCGGTCGTCAAAATAGTTGATTCTCATCGCTTTGCGGACGCGCTCAAGAGTGCGGTTCGTCCTCTCCTGCGCCTTGAGAGTTCCCTCTCTTAAAATATCGTAAACGCTGTCAATATCAGCCTCCCATTTTTCTCTCTCCGCGCGGATAGGACTAAGTTCCTCCTCAAGGACATTGATCAGGAACTTCTTGCAGACGCCGTCTCCGAGTCCGCCGCGGCGGTAATGCTCCTTCATCTCCTCAAGATTAGCGTACTGGGGCAGATATTCCGCGAAGTGATCGTCCGTGCAGAAAGCGTCCAGATATGTGAAGACGACATTTCCTTCTGTGTGTCCGGGATCCTCGATGCGAAGGTGCGTGGGATCCGTGAACATCTTGCCGTTGATCTGTTTTTTGACAGTTTTGGCAGTGTCGCTGAGATAAATGCAGTTTCCGAGAGATTTGCTCATTTTGGCTTTGCCGTCTACGCCGGGAAGTCTGCGCTGGGTCTCATTCTCGGGGATCATGGCTCTGGGCATGACAAGGGTCTCGCCATATGTGTAATTGAACTTCTGCACGATCTCCCTGGTCTGTTCGAGCATCGGCAGCTGGTCCTCTCCTACAGGAACGACCGTCGCGTCAAATGCTGTGATATCCGCCGCCTGGGAGACGGGATAAGTAAAGAAGCCGGCCGGGAGTCCCTCGTCCGCGAATCCGCGCATCTGCATCTCCGCCTTAACGGTGGGGTTGCGGGAAAGACGGGCTGTCGTAACAAGGTTCATGTAATAGAAAGTCAGCGCGTGAAGAGCCGGCAGCGCGGACTGAACGCAGATCGTTGTCTTTTCAGGGTCAATTCCCACAGACAGATAATCCAGAACCACATTGATGATATTGTCCCTGATCTTGCCGGGGTTGTCGGCGTTGTCGGTCAGCGCCTGGTCATCGGCGATCAGAATGTTGATCTCATCATATTTACCGGAGTTCTGAAGTTCAACGCGGCGCTTCAGGGAGCCGACATAATGGCCGAGGTGAAGGCGTCCTGTGGGGCGGTCACCTGTAAGGATAATCTGTTTCTGTGTTTCGTTCATCAGTATATGTTCCTTTCTGTTTATGTTTTCTATTCTTAAATCTGTCTTATATTTGCTCAACAAAAACATGTTAAACGATTCGTAAATCGTTTACAAGAAAAACCGCCTCATTTGCTATTTTGACAGTCTGTCGTCGCCCTTCCTGATCAGGATCCTGCGAAGGCACCTCCTGCACAGGGACATGTAGCCCTCGTCCCCCACCAGGACTTCCGACTCTTTGTTGCCGTCATAGTAGGTGTAGATCGCTTTGCGTCCGCAGACATTGCAGGAGGAATAGGTGTTAATGATCTTGTCGCTGATCGCCAGGATCTGCGGCATAAGGCCGAAAGGCTCCTGCTCTGAAGTCATATTGAGGCCTGCGCAGTAGATATCGATGTCGTCCATGATCGATAATTTGAGTAATGTCTTGACGTTTCCTTTCAGGAACTGGATCTCATCGATAAAAATATTCGTGATATCCTCGTTGACAAATTTCTCTATCTCCTCCAGCTCTTTGATGCAGATCGCGTCGATGTACTTACTGCTTCCTTTGCTCCTGATGATCCCCTCGTCCCTCGTGTCCACCTTGGGCTTGAAGACGAGAATACTGTCCTTGTTGTAGATCTTATTATAGTATTTGATCATCGTCTCGCTCTTACTGCTGTGCATCGGGCCTGTAAAAGTTGTAATCATACTCGCACCGCTCCTGCTTGTTGTACTTATAAAACTGACTTGCTGATAAAAAGCGCACAGCGGAACAGCTTGCACTGTCCCCGTGCGCTTTTTTGATCTCTGATCCGCGATTTCCTTAATTTTGATGCTGTTCTTTTAAAAGCGTATCGATCTTGACCTTGATCACGTCGAAAGCAACGTCGTTGAGACCGCTGTTGATAACGAGATCCGCGCTGTATTTGGTCGGTTCCACGAAAATATAGTGCATCGGCTTGACTGTCGTCAGATACTGCTTGGCAATACCCTCCACGTCTCTGCCGCGCTCCTTCACGTCGCGGATGACCCTTCGAAGGATCCTCTCGTCGGCGTCGGCGTCCACATAGATCTTGATGTTCATCAGTTCCTTGAGCCGCTCGTCATAAAGGACCAGGATTCCCTCTACAAGAATGACCTCGGCGGGCTTGATCAGGATAGTCTTATCCGTCCTGTTGTGGATAGTATAGTCATATACCGGGCACTCAATAGCATCACCCCTCTTGAGCTTCTTTAAATGCTCTACAAGAAGATCCGTCTCAAAAGAATCCGGATGATCATAATTGATCAGCGCCCTCTCTTCAAGAGGAATATCGTCGTGCGCCTTGTAGTAATTGTCGTAGTAGACAACAGATACACGGTCTCCGAACGCCTCCTTGATCCTGTTTGTAAAAGTAGACTTCCCGGACCCGGTTCCTCCGGCAATGCCGATCACGATGCTGTCCATATCCTCATCCTCCCTTCAAAGGCGCGGTTTTTTTGTGATCCTCTGCCTATGATACCATTACGTCGTGAGATTTTCCACACTGCTGCGCCAACACTTTGCTGATGCGGGAGTGAACTACCCACCGCCTACGCATAATCGCTAAGAGGCGGGGGCTTCGTGCCGCTTACGCGGTCACAGGGCAGACACCTGCCCGCTGTCCCGTTTGACCGGGATTACTTTTCTTTCTTCTGCGGCTGGCACACAGGATATCCTTATAGGTCACAGCCTTCACTGTTCCATACAGATACCCGCAGTCCATTCCTTCCGGGAAGATCCGCCTGTCATATTTTCTTCCTGTATTGGCGGCTCCGTTGATATCAGCGTTCATGACCTTTCCATCATCCTGAAGGTACAGGCCCCGCTTTATCCTCTTTCCTGTGAAGGATATGTTTTCCGCATCTCCTTTTCCGTATGTCGGGATACAGTCCCTGTTCCCGAAGCAGGCTTTTGAAGTATAGCTCTCTTCCTGGAGGATGACCCGGATCCCGTACCGCACACAGACTGCCTGCAGGATACGGCGGAACCTCGCGAAGGGGACCTGCACGAAGGACTGGTTGGTCTTCCTTCCAAGGTTTATGTCCTGTTTCTGGCCTTTGTTGTAACCGATGATCAGGTAGAAAAGACCCCTCTCCTTCATCGTCCGGCAGATATAGTGGGCATACTTGTAGAATGTATCCCGCAGGAATGCGTCACGCTTCCTGGAGATCCGCTCCATCTGCCTTGTCACGGGCGGGTGGTATGTCTTCGGGTCATGCCCCTTCATCTGTTCGGACCGCAGGAACGCCATCTGCTTGTTGAACCACTGGTTGCAGGCCTTTATCGCTCCGCCCTTGACAACAATGGGTGTGTTCCCCTTGTTGTCTGCCATGGCTGCGAAGTTATCAAGGCCCGGGTCCAGCATCATGACCCCGGAAGGGTTCCCGTCAGCGCCGATGATATCTCCTTCCCTCGGGAGCAGGTCTTCTTCCCGGATTCCGTCATCCGTGACGATCTGGACCTGGTATGCACCGAAGTACGGGACTGCCCGCACCTCGATGAGTTTCTCTCCTGACCTGCGTCCTGCCCTTGAAGCATGCGGGAGCCTTGAAACATCAAGGCCGGGGCGCACCCTTTTCTTCCCTTCTTCAACAACGGCGTAAGGGAAGAAAAGTCTCCCGTCCTTAATGCTGCAGGCCAGGTTTGAAAAGACAGCGGTGCTCTTTCCCCCGGACTTCCTGTATCCCGGGATCCTCGGCTTCCCTGTATGGCCGGACGCATCAGTATAAGCTTTCCTGCTCTCAAAGTATCCTTTCCACGCCTCACAGCAGTCGCTTATGGCGTTCTGGATGACATGGGAATGGCAGGACCGGTAATCCGTATTCTCCGTATGCCGGAACACGGCATCGAGGAGCCCGTAGGAAGCGAACCACTTTTCCGCCGTCGGCATGGAAAACTGAATGTATTTCACTCTCGAAAGCTTAGTCTTGCGTAAGGCTGCAGAAAGACTCCTGTCCAGGAAGACCCTGAAGATCTTTACGAAGTGCTTCATCCTTAGGGAAAAGTTGATCACGGGGATGGATACGGCAAAAGTCCTTATGACTGACCTCTCATTCTCCGTACGGAGGGAAACTTCTTTCTTCAGCCCGGTCATCAGATTCCTGATATGGAAGTTAGCGACATTGTACATGTTATTGGCACACAGGCACGCCCTGTCAATGTACAGGTACA
>CAMOIJ010000030.1 GCA_946615865.1 uncultured Lachnospiraceae bacterium
TAAGATCTGGATTGGGTATAATCACCCTGTAAGATTTTTGTTAGTCGCATAACTTAATTTTACAGCAAAAACCGGACTCTTTGGAGCCCGGTTTTTGTGTTCTCTGAATATTAAATGGGTCTGTGCATCCAGCGTCAGGACCAGCCTGAGCGGTTGCGGCATGTCCCTTTAGAGTTGCTTTGAATGAGCGGCTGGATGAACCAGATCTTTTCCGAGCGGAGGAGGGAATGAGGGCTGCAGCTCCTGCAGCCCGAAAGCCCACCTGTCTGAGACGTCCGGTCATCAGAGCGGACGGCGAGTTTTGGAGAGGCGGTTCCCTCCGAAGCGAAGAAAAGATCTGAGTGAATCCCCGCGAACTCAACGTAACGATAAAGGGGCGTGCCGCAAAAGCGTAGGTTTTGAACTTCACTTAATGCGACAGCCCCTTTTGGACTGCTTACATAGGGATCAGGATGTTGAGCCTGAACCACCCGTCTTCTGCTTTATAGGCGACATAGCCGCCATATTTTCCGGCTGCGTACTTGATTCCCTTGAGCCCGTAGCCGTGATTCTTTTTGTCCTTCTTTGTCGTCAGGAGCGAGTCCTCCGATTCGATCAGAGCCGTCCCGAGCGTATTGGCAATGTTGATGAAAATGAAATTCTTCTGTGCTGAGACCGAGACATGGATCAGCCTTTTCTGCGGATCCGGGATCATCACCACACTTTCCAGCGCGTTGTCGAGAGCGTTTCCGAAGATCGTGCAAATATCCGCCACATGGAGCTTGTTCAAAAGAGCGCCGTCCGCCACGCATGTGATCCTGACGTCCAGCTGCCTCGCTCTTCTGAGTTTTGCAGAGAGTATGGTGTCAAATACCGCGTTGCCCGTCCGCTGGGGAAGCCACCATTTGTCGAGCTCATTCTCGATTCTGTCCAGCCATGCCTCTTTTTTCTGTTCATTGGTCTCGCCGCGCAGGCCGTCGATCTGGTGCTTCAGGTCGTGCTGCATCATATGGAGCATTTCTTCACTTTCCTGATAATTGCGGAACTGCTCATACTGGCTGCTGAGGACATGGCGCATGGCATACAGTTCTTTCTGGGTAAGAATCTCGGATATATTGATCTGAAACCCCCAGTAGACAGCGACTCCAAATCCGTCTGCCAGCGTCCGGATCACGAAGATATCTTCTGCAAGCCGCCCCGAAAACGGGGATCCTGACAGAAAAAACGACAGGTTGCTGAACGCGAACATAAATAACATGAGAATAGATATTGATGTGACTTCTTTCCAGGTCAGGCTCTTTACATATTCCTCTGTGATATGCCGCTTGGAAAGGCAATAAAAAAGAAAAAAGACGATCGCGTAAACGGTCACCAGCAGCAACGCGGAGAATGCCGCGCTGATCGGGATGCGTTTCAGCAGCCAGAAATGCAGCTGCCATTCAAGCGACGCCGCAAATTCAGCGTGCAGAAATGCAGCTGCCGCCCCGTAGACCGCTCCCTTGGCCGAAATATCGGCGCACAGAAAGATATAGATACACATAAAGAAGAATGCCGCGGCCATAACCAGGATCCATACGATCCCGGCTTCGATATCGTCGGTCATCGTCAAAAAACCGCACTGCAGGACAACAGCGGCTGCACTGATCGCAATAAACGGCGCGGTCTGAACCTTCCTGCGGCAGTTCAGCAATACAACGAGGCAGGCTGCCCATTCAGCCAGGCCGGTGTATAATCGCGGGATATCGTTGATCTGCTCCATTTCTCCTCCGCCTTTTCGTCATAACAGTGTGCTGCCCATATAATCGGTCAATACATTCATAAATTCCTTCTTTTTGGAACGGCTGACCGGGACATTGTAGCTGCCGATGCGGCAGATTCCGTCCGAAAAAGAATCGATCTTATCGAGATTGATGATGTATCCCTTTCCACAGCGGTAAAATCCGAATCCTCTGAGGAGTTCTTCAACTTCGTGCATATTCATGCGGGAAGTGACTTTCCCTGTCGTCGTATAAAAGTGCACGTTATGTCTTTCGCTCTCCACAAACAGGATCTGGGATGCCGACAGTTTGTACAGTCCGCAGTCGGCATGAACCATGATGTGATAGTCCCTGCTTCTGCCTCGCCGGGAGACAGCCCTGTCAAGTTTCTGTGAAAACGCAAAATATTCAACGGGCTTGACGACATAGTCAAGCGCGTCGACCTCATACCCGCGTACCGCGTAATCGGATCTGTTCGTAATAAAAATGATCAGGACCTCAGGATCCCTCCTGCGGATCATTTCAGCTGCGGTCATACCATCCATGAATTTCATCTGGATGTCCATCAGGATGATATCGAATCCGCCCCGATAATTCTCCGCGATCTCTGCTCCGTCTCTGTAATGTCTGATCTTAAACTGATGGAAAGAATCCTTCTCATAGCGATGAATATATTCCTCCAGCAGTTTCGCATAGATATCTTCGTCCTCAACAATTGCGATCTGATACATCTTCCGGTTCTCCTCTGCCTCCGGCCCGGATCATTTCGTTTTACTCCTTAATCTGCTCTGCGGCTGCCCTCACCATAGCCATGTATTTGTCCCGGATCTCCTGCGGCTTCGCGATCTTCACCTTTCCTTCGAAAGGAAATACCCATCCGTAAAATGTCGGGCTGTCCGCGACGCTGACCTTAGCAAAGAATGTTTCATCAGACGCTTTCCGGGTCTCTACATCCTCGCCGAACTGATCGACAATGTATTTCATCATATCATTTCGGCACTCCAGGACAACTTCCACCTCCTCTCCCGCAAACATGCGGAACTGGTGCTGTACGTATTCCTCCATGTCAAATCCCGCAGGCATAGGTACAGCGGCTTCCTCCGTCATTTCCGTATTGCACATGCGGTCAACACGATAATTCACCATTCTCTGTCTGTCATCCGAAAATCCCAGCATATAATAATGGTTGTCGTCCCAGACAAGCGCGTGAGGACTCACATAATACTTTGCCCCTTCGCGGCGCAGGATCCTCTCCTTGGCTCCATTGTATTCAAAATATTGAAAGCTGATCTTCTTTCCCTCATTGATGGCGTCTGTGATCGCATCTACCGTATAGTAAATCTGGCGATTGTCCGCCTTGACCCGGTCCGCCGTGTAAAGATGCCGCCGGATCTTCTCCGCCTGCGCCTTGCTCACCATACCGGTCAGTTTTTCGATCAAGGCTGCGCTCTTCTCCTTGTTGATAAACCTCGAAGAAGAGACCGCGTCGATCAGAAGCTTGATCTCCGGGATCTCAAACTTGCGATTAGCCAGGAAAAACGAATTCTGCGTGCTTCTGACCGTAACGATATCGAATCCTTCTCCGATCAGGACGTCTATATCGTCCTTTACCGTTTTCCTGGAAGCATGCGCGTCTTCCGCCTGAAAGATCTTTACAAGCTCAGGTGTGGAAACCGGATGGTTCTCATCCGTATTCTCATACAAATACTTGAGCATCCGAAAAGGTCGCTGCTTGTTGCGGATATTAGTCATGCTGTACCTCCAATAACTATCTGAGCACCTGATTCTGCTTTCTATATCCCCTACCTCGTATTATATCGTTTATTACATAAAATTTACATAAGCATCTGTCCGGTCACTCTCCCGCTTTCTTTTTCTGGACGTGATAGTTGATCATTGTAGAGAGATGTTCCCCGAGAATGTGAGATCCCACGGTGACCAGCTTCATCTTCGTTCCGGGGATGACCAGCATCTTTCCCTTCAGGGCGCCGTCAACGCCTTCCCGGGCTGCCTGCTTCGCCGTGATCTGCTTACCCGATACTGTCACTCCCGAATTATCGTTGAAGGCAGTATCCACCGGGCCGGGACACAGGCAGCACACTTTCACCGGGCTCTTCGCCTGCCGCAGTTCCTCGTGGATCGCCTCTGTCAGCCTCACCACATAATTCTTAGACGCGTAGTAACTCGAGAAAGTAGGGCCGGATGTAAATCCCGCGCAGGAACCGACATTGAGAAGGATCCCGTGCCCGTTCTTCACCATCAGCCTCAGAAACAGCTTGGACAAAATATGTACTGAGGTCACGTTCAGGTCGATCAGCGTCAGTTCCTTCTCAAGGTCCGTCTCGAGGAAGCGTCCGTAAACGCCCATGCCGGCGTTATTGACAACAAAATCAATATTTTCACTGCCGGCTCCGGCGCAGGACTCCTCAAAGAGCCGCATGCACTCTTCGCGCTTGGAGAGGTCTGCCGGGATCACCAGCACATTTCTGTCGGGAAACTTGTCCAGGATCTGCCTGCGCGCCTTCTGCAGCCGGTCTTCGCGCCGCGCTGTAAGAATCAGGTCATATCCCTTTATCGCGAGATATCTTGCGATCTCAAGTCCGATCCCGGCGCTGGCGCCTGTCACAAGTGCGTACATAATATATTCTCCTTCCATGGTAACGCTCCTGCGGGAGCAAATATTCGACTGATCTATTTTACTATATCACAAAAATAATATCCTTTTATATTTGACAAGCTCGCAGGTTTTATGTAAAATAGCATCTGTTCGCAGGAGTGGCGGAATGGCAGACGCGCAGGCTTCAGGTGCCTGTTATGGCAACATAGTGTGGGTTCAAGTCCCATCTCCTGCATCTCTGATAATTCCAGAGATAATATGCGGAAGTGTCGGAACTGGCAGACGAGCAAGACTAAGGATCTTGTGGTGGGTACACCGTGTGGGTTCAAGTCCCATCTTCCGCAGGCGGACCTGAAAAAAGGCTGTCGCGCAAGCGGCAGCCTTTTTCTATCTCTTTGAAATTTCGTAAATCTCAGGCGATCGCCTGCATCCCCATACACAAAAATGCAGCGATCCCGAGAAGCCAGCTGATTGCCTTCACCATGTGATCAGTCCTCCATCATGTACTCTTCATACTCGGCCTCGCTCGCGAACAAAATATAGCGGCCGTTGACAAATCCCATATAACCGTCTCCGTTCAGATATCCCTTCATAGCAGACCTCCTTGTGTAAATCTGTTTGCTTCCTTCTATGGTCTTAATTGTAACTGAGGGGGTGTACATATGTTTGTACAGGGAGCGGTTCTCTGATTTTTAAAAATGCCCTGAAATTTCCTTTTAACTTTTTTCGTGGAAATACTGATCCGGTCAAGTATATAATGATAGAAACAACAAAAACGGCCGGCGCAGCCGGTCAGATCTCTGAAATAATGCGGACGGTCAACGGCCCGCAGATTTATATTTTGATTATTCAACATTCATGAAAGGAGAATGGAAAATGAGCGACATGATGGAAAACAAACTGAATTCAGAAGAACTCGAAGGAGTAACCGGCGGCGTAGGAAGACAGGAGATCGACGTAATAAGCATCACTCCCATCTGGGTAAAGGTTACAGCTTCCAGCCTGAACTGCAGATATACCCCGAACGGCCCGATCGCCAAGACTTATGAGTATGGCCACAAGCTGAAGGTCGACGGTATCACCGCAGACGGCAAGTGGTACAGACTGCTGATCAACGACCCTCGCGGCGGCACCTGCTATGCATTCATCTACAAGGACTACACGCAGAAGATCTGATCGCAGATCTAAGTTCCGATATAACTTCTACATAACATAAAACAGCCCTGCAGGCCTTTTAAGAAGGCCCGCAGGGTTTTTCTTTATTAGTTCTTTCTTTTCTGACGATCACTCGAGTTCTTCGAACTTGTCTTCAAAGAGAGCCTTGATCGCATCGTACTGTTCCTGCGTAGGCGGTACCTCCGGCTCCTGGGAAATCCGCAGAATGTGCCTTGCGATACTGTCGCACCGGTCGATGATCCTCTCATATCCCGTGCAGATCTCCGAGAAAGTCCTGCTTCCTTCCGGACTGCAGATACCGTTGTGAAGCCTCCTGACACTTCTTCTGTTGATCTTCCCCAACATGTCTGTGATGACTTCTCTGTACACCTGGATCGTTCCCGCAAGCCTGGTGTTCCGGGATGTATAATTGTGAACTGTTACCTCCAGGATCTCCTGAACCGCGCTGCCGAACATCTTCAGGTCCTTTGCCGCCTCCTCGGAAAAGCCGGTTCCCTCTTTTCTGAACACGAGGAAGTCCTCCTTCATAGCGGTGATCTTCTCTGCCATTTCCGCGTAGTTATTGATGGATCCGGTCAAAAGCGACAGGGTCCCGGCAGCCTTATCCTGCATCTTCTGCTGAGACAGGCGCAGGCAGTATTTCCTGAGCTGCGAAACATATCTTTCCGTCTTCTCTCCCAGTTCCCGTACTTTGTCGGGCTGCTCCGAAAGGTTTTGTCCGATCATATCCAGATAGGCGTCAAAATATTCCTGGACCGCATCTCCCAGCATAGACGAAGCAGTCCAGACCTGATCCAGCGCAAATGAGGGGTTGGACAGGAACAGCGGGTTGAGCATGGTAAGAGTATCTGCTTCCTCTTCTTTTTCCTTCGCGTTGAAAGGGAGAATCCGATGCACCAGTTTGACCAGGAAATCTCCCAGCGGCAGGAAAACAGCACTTCCGGCCAGATTGATCAGTGTGTGGAACGCCGCGATCCCGACTGCGCCTGTCTCTGCCTTGAGAAAAGGAATGCCCACTATCGCATTGATCAGGTAGAAGATCACCAGGAACAAAGCATTTCTTATCACATTGTAAGAAAGATGGATCAGCGCCGCTCTTTTGCCCCTGTTGTTGAAGCTGAGGGACGCCAGAATGGCAGTAAGGCAGGTTCCGAGCTGCGCGCCGCAGACGATCGGGATTGCCATGGAATAGGTCACGCCGACCGACATCGCCAAAGCCTGCAGAATACCGATCGCCGCAGCCGAACTCTGGATAAGGAGCGTACACGCAATACCAACAAGAACGCCCAGGAACGGATTCGAAAAGCTGAACATCATCTGATTAAAAGCCGGAACGTTCTGGAGAGGCTCCACCGCATTGCTCATCGTGTCCATTCCTATCATCATGACGGAAAATCCTACGATAATTGTCCCGATCGACCTCTTCTTGGCGCTTTTGGCAAACATAAGGTAAACCACTCCGCCGATCGCAAGGAACGGCGTAAACGAAGAGGGTTTGAGAAGCGTCAGCAGGAAAGATCCTCCCAGGGAGTTAAGGCTGAGCAGCCATGCAGTAGCAGTAGTTCCAAGGTTTGCGCCGATCATAACCCCGACTGACTGCGCGACGGTTATGATCTCAGAATTAACAAGACCTACTGTCATGACCGTAGTCACCGATGACTGGACAAAAACTGCCAGAAGTGTCCCGAAGGCCCATCCCGCAATACGTTTGCCGGTGAGTTTGTCGATCGCCCCGCTCAGGCTTCCGCCTGCCATCAGCGTTAATGTATCACTCATCACATTCATGCCGAATATGAACAGCGCAAGTCCGCTCAGCATTCCTGTGATCAGTTCGAAAATTTGTGTTCCACTCATGTCATGTTCCTTTTATTACTGTCTGTTTTTTCATTTTTTGTCTTTGTTCGCAGCCTCTTCCGGAATTTCCAGACCTGAACCTCATAGGGATGCAGTTTGCCCGGGATCCCGGCGCCGGTATTCTCTGTCGGAGCAGTCTTCATCTCCTCCTCGGAGATATAATTGTCCAGTATCAGCTTTCCCTTAGCCATGTTATATCCTCTCGGCGCAGGATAGCGCAGCTCCTGTGTGGAAAAAGAGCAGATCACAAGAATCCTTTCCTCGCGGCTGCGGTCTTTGTCCTCATACTTCCTCTCGTACATAAAGATCCGGCTGCTGCCGCGGAAGTATTCTCTGTAAGTGCCCCACAGCAATGTTTTGCTCCGCTTCCTCAGCGCCAGACACCTTCTGTAGAAATTCAGGATACTCAGTGGATCCCTGTCTTCCGTCTCCGCATTTATGTAAGTGTAATTGGGGTTAACATAAAACCAGGGCCTGCCTGTGGTAAATCCCGCATTCGGGCCGTCTGTCCACTGTACCGGCGTCCTTGCGGAATCCCGTGTCGAGACGTGGATCCGCTCTAGTCTGCGCTCCACCGAATCCTTCAGGAAAAATGTATTATAGGCGTTTTTCGCCGCCACATCTATGTATTTGTCTATGGAGTTGAGCGCGATATTGGTCATGCCCAGTTCCTGTCCCTGATACAAAAAGGGTGTTCCCCGCTGCAGAATGTAGCAGGCCGCCAGCATGGAGCCGGACGCTTTCCAATAGCGGCGATTTCCGTAGCGGCTCACAACGCGGGGATGATCGTGATTTTCAAAATACAGCGCGAACCACGCCTTTCCCTGCAGCCCGTACTGCCACCGGCGGAAAGCTCTCTTGAGCTTGCGAAGCCTGAAACCATGATATACATACTCTGTCATGAAGCAGTCGGCAAACATGGTATCAAACTGGATCAGCATATCCAGGACCCGGTCTCGCCCGCCGATATACGTGAGCGCTGTCTTCACTGATGTAAACGGCGCCTCTCCGATCTGTACAGCGCCGTATTCCTTCGCCACCTCACGGAATTCCTTCAGATAACTGTGCAGGTTGGGACCGTCCTTGTAAAAGGGCAGCCCGTTGATCGCGGGCACGAAGGACCATCCGTCCGGCATATCCGGATTCTTGGAGATGAAATTGATGACATCTTCCCGGAATCCGTCCACGCCCAGATCCAGCCAGAAGCGCATGATGCTCTTTACCTCTTCCCGGACTTTGGGGTTGTCCATGTTGAGATCGGGCTGTTTTTTGGCAAAAACGTGGAGATAATACTGCTTTCTCTGCTCGTTGTACTCCCACGCTATGCCCTCGAACTGGCTGTACCAGTTGTTGGGCGGAAGCTTTTCTTCGCCCTTAAAGCGCGGATCCCGCCAGATATAGTAATCGCTGTAGGGATTGTCTTTCCCTTTGCAGCTCTCGATAAACCAGGGATGCTCGTCGGAAGTGTGATTGATCACCAGATCGAGCAGCACCTTCAATCCCAGCTCATGAGCCCGGTCCAGCACTTTTTTGAACTGGTCTAGCGTTCCGTAGTCGGGATGAATATTTTTATAGTCAGAAATGTCGTACCCGTAGTCCGCATTGGGCGAAGGGTAGATCGGACTGAACCAGATGCCGTCCACGCCCAGGCTTTTGATGTATTCCAGCTTGTCATAGACGCCGTACAGATCGCCGATCCCGTCTCCGTTTCCGTCGCAGAAGCTGCGGACCCAGATCTGGTAGAAAGACATCTTCCGGAAATCATATTGCTTTTTCACTTCTTAAAGAGCTCCTCTGTCTCGGTCCAAAGATCCTCGGCGATATCCTCCCAGCGAAGTTTCTGTGAATCCAGGGCTTTGATCCCTGCTTTCGTGTACTCCATCATTGTCAGAGCCTTGCTCCGCATATCCGTGAGTCCTTCTCTGACATTTTTGCGCACTTTGTTCTCTTCTTCCATAGCCTTTGCGACGATCTTCACCATGTTGTCCGTCATCTGCTCCTTGCGGTGCGGCATGGCTCCGATCCTGTTCCTGGCCAAAATATACTGATAGCGCTCGTACGCTTTCGCCACGCACTCCTCCCAGGAGAGATAGATCTCGTCCATCGCGTGCTGTCCGACGTCATGCACGTGGTCCAGGTCGCCGCAGAGCCTCTTTAATATCTCCGCCATAGCCTCCGCGGATTCCTCGATGATAAATCCGTTGCGGTCATCCGTGATTCCCTCTGCCGCGCACGAATCCTTGATCAGAATGCTTGCAAGACCGCAGGCTGCCGCCTCGCGCACCACAAGGCCGTTTGTGTCGAAGGTCGACGGGAACAGGAAGAGGTCGGCTCTGGTGTTCCACGCGCGCAGCGCGTCCCTGTCATAGATCGGACCGGTAAAGAAGACCTTGGGAGCGTTTCCTCCCATCAGTCCCAATTCCACTGCTTTCTGCTCCAAAATCTCCTTGTCGGGGCCTTTGCCAACGAATACCATCCTGAAATCCTGGCCGCTGTCCGCAAGGATCTTGAGCGCGTCCATGATCAGAGGCAGGTTCTTATAGTTGATGATCCTCCCGACATACAAAAACATCGGGACTCCTTCCGGCAGATCATAACCGGCTGTGACCTTGTCAACGGTCTCTTTATCGACCCTGCCCTTAGCGAAGTCCACGCCGTTGTTCATCACCCGGTAATCGCCCTGAAAGCCCAGTGCCTTCAAAGACTGTCCCGCGCCGTCGCTGACCGTCCAGACTTCATCGCAGGCTTCGATATTGCCGACCATAGCTTTGATCGTCTCATCGGCGATCAGGTTTATTTTGGCCGCTCTGCGGATGTCGATGTCATACTTCGTATGATAGGTAAAGACGATCGGCGCGCCGGTCATCTCGCGGACAAGCCGCCCCACCACCAATGCAGACGCGGGGCCGTGCGCATGAATGATATCCGGCTCAAAATCGGCCAGTTTCGATACAGCTTTCCCCACCAGAGGGTTGCCGGCTCTGTATCCGTTTGTCTGCGCCGCAGTGTCAAAACTCGGATAAGCCACAACCTGATACGGATAGTCATCATATTTCCCGTCAGGATACTTGGGGGTTCCGACTTCGATCTCCGCGCCGTAATCGCGCATCATATAGTCGGCGTAATTCATCATTACATTTACGACGCCGTCAATGACCGGCGGAAAAGACTCGTTTAACAGACATACTTTCATCAGTTTGCCTCCTGTATGGTTTGCTAATGTCTCGCCTTTTAGTATAGCAAAAAAGACAGGCGGCCGCGCCTGTCTTTTCCACTTTAAAATACTGTTTTGACCGCTGTTTTTTATTATTGGAAGCGTTCGTCGATGACTCTCTTGGACTTCTTCTCGCTTCTGGGCAGGAAACCGAGTTCCACCACATATACGATAGGCGTGAAGCCGATCTTGCTCTTGACCGCAGCCGCGACCTGCTGCTGCAGAGCCTTGAAGTCGTTGCTTCCGCTGGCTTCGACATAAATTCGCATACTGTCCTTGCCGTCCAGATGAGAGATGCGGATCTGGTACTCGCTGGAGAGTTCGGGGAAGGTTCCCAGGATCTCTTCGATCTGCTTGGGGAATACATTGACGCCCTTGATCTTCATCATGTCGTCGCTTCGGCCTGTGATCACATCGATGCGGGGGAACTTGCTTCCGCAAGGGCACTCGCCCGGAATGATCCTGGAAAGGTCGTGAGTGCGGAAACGGATGAGCGGCGCGCCCTCCTTGACAAGCGTCGTGATGACGATCTCGCCCCACTCGCCGTCGGGGACGTTCTTACCCGTTGCCGGATCGATGATCTCCAGATAAATATAGTCGTCCCAGTAGTGCATTCCGGTGTCATACTTGCAGTTGATGCCGATGCCGGGTCCGTAGATTTCAGTCAGTCCGTAAATATCATACAGCTCAATGCCCAGCTCTGTGGAAATGCGCTTGCGCATCTTCTCACCCCAGCGCTCGGATCCGATAACGCCCTTTTTGAGGTGGATCTTGTCCGCGATGCCGCGCTTCTCGATCTCTTCCGCCAGAAGAAGAGCGTAGGAAGACGTCGCGCACAGAACTGTGGACTTAAGGTCCATCATCATCTGCAGCTGCTTGTTGGTGTTGCCGGGTCCCATGGGTATAGCCATCGCGCCGAGTTTCTCACAGCCGTTCTGGAAGCCGATACCTGCGGTCCACAGGCCGTATCCGGGCGTGATATGAATGCGGTCCTTTTTGGTGATTCCGGCAAACTCATAGCAGCGCTTGAACATCTCGCCCCAGTCGTCGACGTCCTTGGCGGTATAGGGAATGATGACGGGCATTCCTGTTGTACCGGATGAAGAATGGATCCTGACAACCTCCTCTTCTTTACAGGTCATAAGTCCGAGAGGATATGCTTCGCGAAGATCCTGCTTCTCGGAAAAAGGCAGATTCAGGAAGTCCTCAACGCTGCTGACATGGTCTACGCCCGCCTCTTTGAGGCGTTTTCCGTAGAAATTGTCCGCCGCGATCAGACGCTGGATCTGATGGTTTACCTGTGCCAGCTGTTTCTCATTGATCTGCATTTATTTCTTCCTCCTTATTCACGGCTAAAAGCCAGTGCTTTCATATTCAGTTCAAGGAATTTTACCGGAACCTTCTCCCGGATCGCGTTTTCAAGGTCCTGCTCGTCCAGGCCCAGCTCTCCGCTCTTTAGCGCCGCGCCGAGAAGTACGACATTCAATACTTTGGCCGAGCCGAGCTCCTCAGCGGCCTTGTCCGCGTCCACAATGGTCAGGTGCTCCACATTTTCCTTAAGATATTTGATCATAGCTTCCGCATCGTACTTAGACTGCCCAATCATAGCGCTCACCGGCATTACCGGTCTGCTGCTGACCACCACAGCTCCGCCCTTTTTCAGAAAAGGAAGCTGCCTCACTGTCTCGCCGGGCTCAAATCCGATGATCAGGTCGACCTCGCCCTTTCCAATGAGCGGTGAATTTGTCCCCTCTCCCAGTCTAAGGTGGCTGAAAACACTGCCGCCGCGCTGTGCCATACCGATGGTCTCCGCAGTCTTGATCGGAATATTTTTGTCCATCGCCGCCGTCGCGATCAGCCTCGACGCCAAAATAGTGCCCTGTCCGCCTACGCCGCACAAAATTATATTCTTACTCATGACAGCCTCCTTCCGGCTTCATTCCTGCCGTGTCATTTTTCGTGCCGCCGGAGATCGCTTTTACCGGGCAGAGCTGCTCGCAGAGCGTGCAGCCGGTGCAGACGGAAGTGTCGATCTTCGCTTTTTTGCCGTCGCTGTCGAGGATGATCGCAGGACATCCGAGTTCACGGATGCATTTCCCGCATCCGACACACTTGTCGGGATCCACATGGGACCTGCCCTTTGGCTTTGTTATCGCTATGCAGGGAGATCTGAATATGATAGCTTTTACGCCGGGTTCATCCGCCACGCGTTTTACTGTCTCCACACTAAGCGCATAGTCCAAAGGATCCACAGTTTCCACCACTGTCAGGCCGATCGCTCTGAGAACTCTCTCAATGCTGACCTTCTCCACGACCTGCCCCATGACTGTGCGCCCGGTGCCCGGATGCGGCTGATGGCCTGTCATGGCCGTCGTCGAATTGTCCAGTACGATCAGCGTCATATCCGCCTGATTGTAAAACGCGTTCACAGTGCCCGTGATCCCGGACGCGAAGAATGTGGAGTCTCCCACAAAGGCGAAACACTTAGTATCCGGTTCAATATGTCCGACGCCCTGCGCAATACCGATACCCGCGCCCATGCACAGGCAGGTGTCGCACATGTCCAGAGGCGCAGCGTTTCCGAGCGTATAGCAGCCGATATCTCCGCAGTAAATGGTCTTCTTCCCGCGCATCGCGGCCTTGACCGCGTAGAAGGACGCCCTGTGGGGACATCCCGCGCACAGCACCGGAGGCCTGACAGGCAGCGCCGGAGGCTGCGGAAGTTCTGCCGCTGCTAAATCCGTTGTTTCCTCTGCCGCATCTTCTTTGTCACTTGTCAAAAACTCTTTCAGAGCCTTGCTGACGATCTCCATGGAGTTTTCTCCCGAAGGCGGGATATCTCCGGTCAGTTTGCCGCGGATCCTTACATCAAGACAGTACTTGCCGCAGATATAAGTGAGCGCGCGTTCGATCACAGGATCGAGCTCCTCAATGCAGAGGACCTCATCGAGCCCTGCAAGGAAGTCCAGCGCCAGTTTCTCCGGGAACGGGAACGGCGTCGCCACTCTCATAACGCGTGCATTTTCGTCATGCAGGGAATCCAATGTATACATAAAATTGACGCCCTGGGTCGCAATACCTTTGCGGCACTTTGCTGTCTCCTCCTCCCACAGGATCTTATTGCGGGGATACTCTGAGAAGACATCCTTCAGCTGCGCATTTCTCTTCTCGATCAGCGCATGGTTCTTCACAGACAGCCTCGGGAAGATGACCCATCTGGAAGGATCCTTCACAAACCCTTCCGGCTTATTGACATAGTATTCCTCAGGATCCTTGACTTCCAGCGCCTCATAGCCGTGATCCACCCTTGTGGTCGCGCGGAAGAATACGGGCGTTCCATATTTTTCCGAGAAGTCAAAGGCCTCCTGGATCATCTCATAGGCTTCGCTCACAGAGGACGGATCAAAGACCGGCACTTTGGAAAACATTGCAAACGTGCGGGTATCCTGCTCTGTCTGGGACGAGATCGGACCGGGGTCGTCCGCCACAAGCACGACCATTCCGCCCTTAACGCCAATGTATTCCAGGCTCATAAGGGGATCGGAAGCCACGTTCAGTCCTACCTGCTTCATGGTCACCAGCGCCCGCGCACCCGCATAGGCCGCGCCCGCAGCCACTTCCATGCCCGCCTTCTCATTGATCGACCACTCCACGTATACATTGCCGGGATTCCTCTTCGCGATCGTCTCCAGCACCTCCGTAGACGGCGTTCCCGGATAACCCGCGACCAGATTCACTCCGGCCGCCAGAGCGCCGAGGGCGATGGCTTCATTTCCCATCAGAAACTCTTTATGCATTGCTATTACCTCTTTATTGCGTCATCTCTTTAGATTCATTATCTCGCATAACAGATACACTTTACCACATTAACGTGCAGGACACAAATTCTTCTTGGTTTCTTCCTTTTTAATCCTTTCAGGGCTGCTGCTTCCGGTCGGTTGGTCCTCCGTCTTATCGGTTGGGCACATGTCGCGGCATTCGCCGTATGTGTCCAATCCTGTTACCATCCGATTGTGAGCAAGCTCCCATCGTCTGGTCCCAGTCTTGTCCACGCATGGCTCATTGCTTCGCGCAAGAAAAAGAGGCGCTCCCAAGCCACACCGCGGTGTGTCGTGAAAACGCCCCCTTTTCCGCTATCAAGGAGTCACATATTATGTATAGGTCCACCTTGCAGAGAATCCCCCTCTCTGCTGATGTCCCACATAACCGGATTCTTTAACACCCGTTTGCCGGGCTGCCGCCGCAACAGTATGTGCTGCTTCTTTCTATTATACACTATTTTTAGAAAAAATTAGCACTCCGCAACAAAGCCGGATTATCTCTTAACTCTTGCGCCTGCGCCGCCCATGATGCCTTCGACTTCATCGACGGTAGCCATGGAGGTATCGCCGGGAGTTGTCATAGCGAGTGCGCCATGAGCTGCACCGTAGTTGACAGCCTTCTCGGGATCGCCGGTTGTCATCAGGCCATATACAAAGCCGGAAGCGAAAGAATCGCCGCCGCCTACGCGGTCCATGATCTCAAGTCCGTTGTATTCCTTGGACATGTAGATCTCGCCGTCTGCCCAGCACATTGCCTTCCAGTCATTTACGGTAGCGGTCTTAACTGTACGAAGAGTCGTAGCAACAGCCTTGAAGTTGGGATATGTCTTAGCTGCTTCGCCGATCATCTTCTTGTAGCCTTCGATGTTGAGTTCCTTGAGGTTCTCGTCGTTGCCTTCGATCTTGAAGCCGAGGCATGCAGTGAAGTCTTCCTCGTTGCCGATCATGACGTCGACGTACTTGGCGACTTCCCTGTTCACTTCCTGTGCCTTTTTAAGGCCGCCGATCGCGCTCCACATGGAAGGACGATAGTTCAGGTCGTAGGAAATGAATGTGCCGTACTTCTTAGCAGTCTTGCATGCCGCGATAACGGTCTCGCATGCCTGCTCGGAAAGAGCTGCATAGATACCGCCGGTGTGCATCCAGCGAACGCCGAGTGTGCCAAAAATGTACTCGAAGTCGAAATCTTCAGGTGTAGCCTGGGAAATAGCTGTGTTTGCTCTGTCGGAGCAGCCCGTAGCTCCGCGGATGCCGAAGCCTCTCTCTGTGAAGTTAAGGCCGTTTCTGCAGATTCTGCCGATACCGTCGGTCTTCTTCCAGTAGATCAGGTCTGTGCTTACGCCGCCCTGCTCGATGAAATCTTTCATCAGCTTGCCGACTTCGTTGTCAGCGAAAGCTGTGATAACAGCTGTGTTCATGCCGAAGCATTTGTGCAGGCCGCGGACAACGTTGTACTCGCCGCCGCCTTCCCATGCGCGGAAAGAGCGGGCTGTGCGGATACGTCCCTCACCGGGATCAAGGCGGAGCATTACTTCGCCAAGGCTGACAGCGTCATATTTGTAGGTTCCCTCGGGTTTAAGGTCAAATTTCATTCTGTTTCCCTCCTAAATATTAGCGACTGATCAGCCGCGGATTTCCTTAACGATTGCTGCTGCCTCTGCTACAAGAGCCTTGATCTCGTCGAACTTGCCTTCCTTGACAAGCTTGTTCGGAACCATCCAGCTGCCGCCGCAAGCTACGATCCTGTCATATGCAAGATAATCTCTTACGTTGTTGGCGTTGATGCCGCCGGTGGGCATGAAGCTCAAGTTAACATAAGGAGCTGCGACAGCCTTGATCATCTTGAGGCCGCCTGCGGGCTCTGCGGGGAAGAACTTGACAAAGTCAAGGCCGAGAGCAATAGCCTGCTCCATCTCGCTGGGAGTCTGTGTGCCGGGAGTTACCGGAATACCCTTGTCCAGGCAATATTTTACAACTTCCGGATTGAGACCGGGGCTTACGATAAACTTAGCGCCGCATTCCACTGCGCGGTCGACCTGCTCTGTGGTCAGAACTGTTCCTGCGCCGACAAGGATCTCAGGAAATTCATCAACCATATTCTTAATCACATCTGCCGCTGCTGCGGTACGGAATGTAACCTCTGCGCAGGGAAGACCGCCCTCTACGAGTGCCTTAGCAAGAGGCGCTGCGTCCTTCGCATCATCCAATACAACTACGGGAACAATACCAATTTTTCTGAATTCAGCCTTAAAATCTTTCATTTTGCTATACATCTCCTTTTCACTTGCAGCTGATGTGCCTGAAACTAATACTATTTTATCCTTTCCTGTTTTAGTTGTACATAGACAAGTTCGAACAATAGATGGACAAGTTCGCTAAAATCTGAAAATCAGTATTTTGACAGGATCCCCTGCAGGTATTCCCTGTAGCCGCTTCGCACCTCCCCAGGCGAACTGATCTCGATCCCCGAACCGATGCCCGTCACCCATCCGTAAAACTGCGGACTCACAGCGACTGTGACATGCACGTGAAAGTACCCGTCGTCTTCCGGCACGAGCATGGTTTCTGTTCCGAAACGATCGATGATGACGCCGACCAGTTCGTTCCTGCATCGCAGCACCACATCCGCGTCCGGCCCTCCGAACATGCCGAATGTCTTTTTGGAGAATGCCGCCAGGTCAAAATCCTGAAAGGCCTCCTGCCCGACTCTCTCCTCTTGCGTGAGCTCGATCTTCATCATCTTATCCACCCTATAGTGTTTGATGATGCCTGCAGCCTCGTCGAAAGCGATCAGGTAATAATTTTCATCGTCCCATGTGAGCGCCCAGGGGCTGACCAGATATTTCATGCCGCCCTTTTTCTCCACCAGCTTCCTGCCTGTATTCCACTCGCCGTATTTGAACTCGATCTGCCGGTTCCGGTTCATCGCCTCGTGCAGCGCGTCCACATTGTAATAGACGCTCTCGTTGCCGGTCTTCATACGGTTTCGGATAAAGACCGATCGGTTGAGCTGCTTAGCCTTCTGCTCGTTCGTCAGTTCCATGAGTTTCCCGATCAGTTCCCTCGATTTCTTCTCCGTGATGAATTTCGAGGACTGTACGGCGTCCACAAGGAGTTTGAGTTCCGGCAGCTCAAAGTCCCGCGAACCGATATAATAGCCCTGCCCGTTCTCTTTTTTGATCACATCAAGGCCAAAATCCTGCAGGATCTCCACGTTGCTGTAAATAGTGCGGCGGTCCGCCTCCAGATCCATGTTCTCCAGCGCCTTGATCAGATCTGTCGCGTTCAGCACATGCTCCTCATCCGTCTTAAGGAGAAGCTCCCGCATCATATATAAAAGCGCCATTTTGTGATTATTAACTTTTGCCATATGCTCACGCCCCCCTTCTGTGCTGACTTCTGAATTCGCGCGGCGTCATGCCGAACTCTTTCCGGAACTGCAGGTTGAAATAGGAAATATTGTCAAATCCGTGGTCCATCGCAATCTCCATTACCGGCCGCGACGTCTCCTCGAGCATGTGCGCCGCTTTCTGGATCCGGTAATGATTAATATATTGAATACAGCTCATGCCCACATACTGCTTGAAAAAGCTCATGAAATAGCTCTCGCTGAAGCCGCTCAGGCCTGCCAGGTCAGATACCTTGATCTTCTCGCGGTAATGCTCTGCGATATACTGCAAGACAATCCTCAGCTGCAGCCGGTTCTCGAATGTGTTGCGGCTCTCCTGCGGTTCCCGGATATAGCCATATTCAAACAGGAGAATAATTACATGGAGCAGGTTCTCCCTCAGCCGCATCTCATAGAAGGGCGGCCGGCTCTGAAAGCAGTCCAGCGCTCCAAGGAAAGCTTCTTTGATCTCCCCGTAGCCCTTGTCGGAAGCGCGGATCACCTCCGGCATCTGAAGCTGTCCCTCCGCCAGCGGCCTGAGGTATTTGGAGGCCGACAGGTCCTGTCCCTGTGCCCCGAGCAGATCCAGATGAAAGACCAGACTGTCTGAGACCATTGTCCTGCCGGGAATCTCATATGCGGAGTGCGTGCAGTAAGGCGGGATCAGAATAATATCCCCCTTCTGCGCCCGAAACGGGTCCTGCCCGACGCGGTAATCCGACATCCCCTCGCGGATCAGCGTGATCTCCATCTCTTCGTGCCAATGCAGCGCGAGTTCTCTGTATGTCACAGGCACCAGACAATGGTAGCTGTTGACCGGCAGGAAAATATCGCCGTGCCTTGCCTTTTCTTTCACCGCGGCCTGATTCGTTATACCCGGCATGCCCACCTCTCAAAATCATAGAATCCTGTTAGAAATTCCTGCAATATCGCAAGAATTATATGTTTCGTTTATCGTATTATACTATCACAGGCAGGGCACAGCAAGAAACCCGCCGCAGCATATAAAACTCAATTATTCTCTTATTTTATATGGAGGAATTACGAATGGCAGCAAAATGGTTAAAAGACACTGTATTCTATGAGATCTATCCTCAGTCTTTCAAGGATACAAACTCAGACGGCATCGGAGATTTTAACGGGATCATCGAAAAGCTGGATTATATTAAGAGCCTTGGCTGCAACGCTCTCTGGATCAATCCCTGCTACGACTCCCCTTTTAAAGACGCAGGTTACGATGTTCGCGATTACAAAAAAGTGGCACCCCGCTACGGCACCAACGAAGACCTTTACCGTCTCTTTGACAAGGCCCATGAGAAGGGTATCCGGGTTCTTCTGGACCTGGTCCCCGGCCACACTTCCGAGGAGCACCCCTGGTTTGTCGAAAGTCAGAAGGTGGAGAAAAACGAATACTCCGACCGCTTCATCTGGACGGATTTCTGCTTCCAGGGCGCCGGCGGACTTCCCTATGTCGGCGGTGAGAGCGAGAGAAGCGGCTGCTATATTTTGAACTTCTTCAAGTGCCAGCCCGCCCTCAATTACGGTTTCTACAAGGTGACCGAACCCTGGCAGAAGAGCTTCCGCGATCCTGCGGCCATCGCTACCCGCGAGGCTCTTAAGGACATTATGCGGTTCTGGCTCTCCCACGGCTGCGACGGCTTCCGCGTAGACATGGCTTCCTCCCTGGTCAAAAACGACGATGAGAAGAAGAGCGGTACCAGCGCGATCTGGAAGGATGTTCGCCGCATGCTGGACCTCGAGTTCCCGGATGCCGCGATGGTGGCAGAATGGAGCAATCCTTCCCTGTCACTGCGCTGCGGATACGATATGGACTTCGTGCTCAATGAGCGTGGCGGTGGTTACTCCACGCTGATGCGCGATTATTACAACCACGGCGGCAGCATTCATGGAGACAGGAATGCGGAAGATCACAGTTATTTCAAGAAAGATGCAGGCGGCAGCATAGCCCGTTTCCTTGACCAGTATCTGGAGTGGTATGAGGACACCAAAGATCATGGATACATCTCTGTTCTGACCTGCAACCATGACACGATCCGTCCCAGCTATAACCTGGATACGACCGAGCTTAAGCTCGCTTACTCCTTCCTCTTCACACTTCCCGGCGTACCCTTCCTGTATTACGGCGACGAGATCGGCATGAAGTATCTCGATGTGCCCACCAAGGAAGGCGGCTACTTCCGCACCGGCGCAAGAACCCCCATGCAGTGGGACGGCAGCGCAAACCTGGGCTTCTCCGAAGGCAAGGCCTCCGATCTCTATCTCCCGGTAGACAGCAGCGCGGACGCTCCCACCGTTGCGGCGCAGGAAAAAGATCCCGCCTCCCTTCTGAACACCGTGCGCGCGATCCTTGCGCTTCGGCATCAGGAGGAAGACCTGCAGGCAGACGCGGACTTTAAGGTCGTGTGCAGTGAAGCCGGAAAACCTTTCGTCTACAGGCGCGGTGATCTTCTCTGCGCAGTGAATCCCGCAGGCAGCGAGCAGTCCGTCACACTCCCCGCTTCCGCGGCCGGGAAACTTGAAGGCAGCGTGCTGTTCGAGCTGGGCAGGACTTTCCTCGATAACGGTGTTCTCACCGTTGGTGCCCAGTCCTTCGTTGTAATTAAATAATAGAAAAATCTCCTGTAAATCCGGGATCACCCCGGCTCTACAGGAGATTTTTTTATCTGTCGCCCGTCTGTCTGAAAGGCTCAGCGCAGTATATACGCCTTTAGTTCGTTATAGATCTTATCCTCGTCCGGAGGACATCCCATGATGCACACGTCAAAGTCTTTCGTGCACTTTCCTACGCCCAGCTTTCCGGTCTTGCCCTGCATGCCCTGACCGATGCCGATCGGTGTATCCAGCTTATCGAGAAGACCTTCCTCCTTGAGTCTCCACAGCGCTCCGGAAAGGCTCGCGTAACAAGCGCTGCAGGAATCGACTTCGTTGACAGCGTAGGACACTTCCAGGATCTTGTGCTCCCGGGGAAGGTCCTCCTTCATCTCCTTGCCGGCATAGCCATGGAAACCGCCGAGGTCGATGATGTGCGCGGAGTCAAGATCCGCTGATCCGATTCCCAGCTGTTCCGCCATCCGCACATAGGGAACATCGTCCGGTGTGTAATGCAGAAGACTGCAGGCATAGCTGTCCACCAGCACCGGATCAACCGCTGCCATCACGCAGTTGCGCACTACCGGGTTTCCGCCCTCCTCAAAGTCCAGATCTCCGCAGATGTGGTCCACAACAATGAAGTCCTGCCGGATCCCGGCCTGCAGATGCGCGATCGGTTTGTGAAGGCCCATGCGGTGAAAGCGGGATTTCTCCGTGTTTGGAATAAGCCCCTTGAGGTTTTTGAGCGCGCAGGTCACTTTTGTCTGGCAATGTCCCTTGAGTACCGGCACATTGATCAGGAAATCGATGTTGTTCACCGCGTTAATGATATTGAGCTTCATACCGGCGCAGTCGGCTTCGTGCCATTTGTCTTTTTGTCCGTCTATAAAGGGCACATCGTATTTTTCGCACAGTTCTTTGTAGCCGCAGTATATAAACGCCTCAGAAGTGCGGTCTCCGACCCAGGAGCTCTCCACAATAACAATATTCTCAACCTGATTTTCCTGCAGGTATTCGACGATTCCCGCTGTCACCTCGGGGTGCGTGGTTGCGCCGAACTCCGCAGGGGAGGCAACTACCAGGTTGGGTTTGATACCGATTCTCTTTTTTTTGTCTCCGATCAGACTCGCGAGGTCTGTTTTGGAGAGCAGTTCTTTGGTCATCTCCTTGTATTCAGTTCCATAAAGTTTCCAGATCTGATTTTTGGCGATCATTCTACTCCCTTCTTACACATAACGGCCACCGCACCCGCGATGGCCGCCTGCCTGATCTTATCTCTTACAGCTCTTCCCCGTTTGTCGCGATCACATTTTTGTACCAGTCAAAAGATTTCTTGCGGTATCTCGCTCCGGTCCCTGTGCCGTCGTCATTGAGATCCACATAGATAAACCCGTAGCGCTTGGCCAGCTCGCCGGTGGTGAAGGATACCACATCGATGCAGCCCCAGGGCGTGTAGCCCATAAGTTCAACGCCGTCGTATTCCACAGCTTTCTTCATCTGCTCGATGTGCGCGCGCAGATAATCGATCCTGTAGCTGTCGTCGCAGCTCTTGTCGTCCATCAGCTGATCATAGGCACCGAGACCGTTCTCCACGATGAACATAGGCTTTTCATAGCGCTCGTACAGAGCGTTCAGGGCATATCTAAGGCCTACAGGGTCGATAGCCCAGCCCCAGTCGGATACCTTCACATAGGGATTGGGCACGGAATGGGCATTGCCGCCTACGATCATCGCGCCGGCTTTCTCTACTTTGGCCTTAACAGTGTTGGTCATGTAGTAACTGAAGCCGATGTAGTCCACGGTTCCCTGTGCCAGGATCTCCGCGTCGCCTTCTTCCATAACAGGCGCGGTTCCCTCTCTCTCCCACTCCTTATAAGCATAGGCGCCGTAGTGTCCCCTGCACATGACGTCGGAGAATACATATCTCTCGTGCATGGCCTCCACAGCCTGCATGATGTCATCCGGGTCACAGGAATAAGGATAGAAAGGCACAAAGCCGAGCATGCAGCCGATCTTGAAATCGGGATTGATCTCATGGCCCTTCTTCACAACGATCGCGGAAGCCACCATCTCATTGTGAGCCGCCTGATAAAGCGCCTTCTTAGGGTTTTCAAACTGCGAGAAGCGGATGCCGGAATTGGTCCAGCCGAAAATATCGACAGCCGTATTGGACTGATTGTTGATCTCGTTAAAGGTCATCCAATATTTGACCTTATTCTTGTAGCGCTCCATGACACACAGCGCGTAGCGCACGAAGAAGTCCACAAGCTTGCGGTTGACCCATCCGCCGTATTCCTGTGTCAGGTAATAAGGCATTTCGAAATGGCTCAGCGTGATCACGGGCTCTATGCCGTACTTTAAGAGCTCGTCGAACAGATCGTCATAAAACTGAAGTCCCGCCTCATTGGGCTCCGTCTCATCTCCCTTGGGAAAGATACGGCTCCAGGAGATCGAGGTGCGGAAGCACTTAAAGCCAAGTTCCGCAAACAGCTTCACATCACCTTTATAGGTGTGATAAAAATCTATTCCCTTGTGGTTGGGATAATTCTCTCCGGGCACCACGCCGTCCGTAATGCGCCTCGCCACCTTGTTGGATCCGCCGGTCATCACGTCGCTGACACTTGGTCCTCTTCCGTCCACGTCCCAGGCGCCTTCAAGCTGATGCGCCGCTACGGCTCCGCCCCACAGAAAGTCTTTTGAAAATGCCATAACTTGCCCTCCTTCGCTGTCGTGTACTATTGCAGTTGCGTATCTGTTTTCGAATCAGTCTACTCTTTTGATCCACAGGTTCAGGTCCATCTCGCCCTTGATCCCGGGAACCGAACCGGTCTCCGAATACTGCCACCAGGTGAAATGGTAAGGCGTCTGAGGCGTCTCCTCGTAGTCCGCGTACCAGATCTCGAAGTCATTGAGCGTTTCGTTGTCAAAATAGTTCTTTTCCCAGTAGAGGTTGGTGTAGAGCGCTGTTTTACATTTTATGGCTGACTCTGCCGCCTTTTTAAAGGCCTGCGCGTTGGCGGAGATCTGCTCGCGGCTCAGGTTATCTGCCCTTCCCTGCGTCCCCTCGATAAACTCGGGATCATATACCAGGGGAAGGGTTATCCTGACGCCGGACCTCTGGATCACGTCCGCGGCGAACAGCGCTTCTTCCGCGGCTTCCTCTTCATTGACCGCCTGGGAAAAGAAATAGGCGCCGACTTCAAGGCCGGCCGCTTCCGCGCCTTGCATATACTCAATAGCCATAGAGTCCTCGTTGAGGGTTCCCTCCGCTCCGTAGCCGCGGAATCCCACGCGGACAAACACGAACTCGTAGCCCGCGTCCGCAACAGCCTGCCAGTCGATCTCGCCCTGGTGATCCGATACATCGATTCCTTGAAGAGATTCATAGTTCTCGTCAAAATATGCGATATTCTCAGAAATCTCGTCCAAATAGGAGAAATTCGCGGGATTGTAAGGATTCGAGCGGACAGTTACCGATTCCTGCCCCTTCGCGTTCCCGGCCGTCTCTTCCGGCTCCACTTTATGATCCGCTGCTCTCGTCTCTTCCGCCTCTTCTGATACGATCTGCTGCCCGGCTGCCGATTTCTGCATCGCTTCGGGAATCTCCGCACTCATGGCCGAACAGCCTCTGAGAAGAGACGCAACGCACAAAAGAGGCAGCACTGCGTAAAAAGCCGTCTCTCTGAATTCGTCAAGTCCTCTTTTGTCATCGTTCTTCTTACTCAAAATCCCTGCTCCCTGTCCGAACACTCCGGACTCTCGTCCGATTTCAACTTCTATTATTTCTCTGACTCTTACGCCTCAGCAATGCATTCGATCTCGCAGAGCGCGCCCTTGGGGATCTGCTTCACAGCGACGCAGCTTCTGGCGGGCTTGGATGTGAAATACTTCGCGTAGACTTCGTTGAAAGCAGCAAAGTCTGACATTTCAGCCAGAAAACATGTTGTCTTGATCACTTTCTCCGCTCCGGATCCGGCCGCTTCCAAAATAGCGATCACATTCCTGCAGCTCTGCTCTGCCTGTGCCTCAATTCCCTCCGGCATCTCGCCCGTGGCGGGATTGATCGGTATCTGGCCGGAAGTAAAGACCATTCCGTTTGCCACAAATCCCTGGGAATAGGGGCCGATCGCGCCGGGCGCGTTTGTTGTGCTGATCACTTTCATTGTAAAACTCCTTCCATATATTAATTGCTTTTTTCCACAAAACCCAGTTCCGAAGCGCTGGGGAGACCGTATGCGCTGTCTGCTGAAGTGACTGCTCTCAGGATCGCCTCGCTCAGAACCTCTGCGCCGAGAGCGGCGACCAGATCCTGGTCCGCGTTTACTTCTCCCACAGATAACGCATAGATGCTGTCTCCGTCCGCAGAAGTGTGCACAGGGTTGATCGCGCGGGCGTATCCGTTGTGCGCAACTCCTGCGATCTTGCACAGCTGGGCCTTGTCAAAATGTCCGTTTGTTATGACCGCGGCGATCGTCGTATTGCCTGTAAACTTGTTCTCCACGGCTTCGATAGAGCCGCTCATCTTCGCCAAAGTGCTCCGCAGCTCTGTTTTATCCTCACTTAACAGACCCGCGACCTGCGCTCCGCTCTTCCAGTCATAGATGTCGCCCAGTGCGTTGAGCACCACGATCGCGCCGATCTGCAGTTCCCCGATCTGGATCGCGTAACTGCCCACGCCCGTCTTCATAGCGGTCTCCATTCCGCCGATCTTTCCGACGGAAGCGCCGCAGCCTGCGCCATAATTGCCGTCTTTATAGTTGGGCGTCTCAAAAGCTGCTTTTGCCGCGGCATAGCCCATTTTACTGTCCGGCCTCACTGCTGCCGAACCCACTGTGAGATCATAGATGTCCGACTGTACTACCAGCGGAACCTTGGCAACGCCGGTGTCAAAACCTATATCGTGCTCTTCGAGATACTGCATGACGCCGTTCCCCGCGCCGAGTCCGAAAGCGCTGCCGCCCGAGAGGACAACCGCGTGGATCTTCTGCATGGACATCAGCGGGTTGAGCATCTGGCTGTCTCTGGAAGCCGGTCCGCCGCCGCGCACATCCAGCCCGGCCCGCATCCCCTCATCGCTGATCAGGACCGTCATGCCTGTCGCCGCCTCTGTGTCCTCCACCTGTCCGATCCTCAGCGGCTGAATATCGAGAACGCTGATCTCCCTGAACTTCTTAAAAGCTTCCGCATTTCCATTATATATCATAATCGATCCCCTTTCCCCCTATCCGGTCATTTAGCGATCTGTCTTGCGACGTAGATCCCGCTCGCTGAAGCGTGTGAAAGTGAGTGTGTGATGCCGCTGCCGTCTCCGATCACGTAAAGGCCCTCGTACTTGGTCATCAGATTCTCGTCTACCTTTACTTCCATATTGTAGAACTTGACTTCCACGCCATAGAGCAGCGTGTCCTCATTGGCCGTTCCGGGAGCGATCTTATCCAGGGCATAGATCATCTCGATTATTCCGTCGAGAATCCGCTTGGGGAGAACGAGACTGAGATCGCCCGCTGCCGCATTCAGGGTCGGCACGGTGAACGATTCCTCTATACGGCTCTTTGTACTTCTGCGCCCGCGGATCAAATCTCCGAAGCGCTGAACGATCACGCCGCCTCCGAGCATATTGCTCAGCCTGGCAATGCTCTCGCCGTATCCGTTAGAATCCTTAAAAGGCTCTGAAAAATGCTTGGCCACAAGCAGCGCGAAATTGGTGTTTCCTGTCTGGCGCTCCGGATCCTCATAGCTGTGTCCGTTCACGGTTACAATACCGTTGGTGTTTTCATTGACCACTACGCCTTTGGGATTCATGCAGAACGTGCGGACAAGGTCTCCGTACTCCTTCGTGCGGTAGACGATCTTGCTCTCATACAGCTCGTCTGTCAGATGGGAGAATACTTCCGCCGGCAGTTCCACGCGCACTCCGATATCGACCCTGTTGGACTTGGTCCCGATGTCGAGCGAACGGCAAACCGATTCCATCCATTTACTGCCGCTGCGGCCGGCGGAGATCACACACTTGCGGCTCTCATACACCTTATCCCCGCAGTGGACCGCAAATCCGTTTTCTGTCTTTTCAACATCTTTCACGGCTTTGTCAAAATAGAAATCCACCCTGTCCTTTAAATAATCATACAGGTGCTCCAGGACAATGTAGTTGATGTCCGTTCCAAGGTGACGGACGGAAGCGTCCAGAAGGTGCAGATCATTCTGGAGGCACTTCTTCTTGATCGAGGTGCCTGCAGTGGAATAGAGTCTGGTCCCTTCTCCGCCAAAGCGCAGATTGATCTTGTCCACGTACTGCATCAGTTCGATCGCCGTTTTCTTTCCTATATATTCGTGCAGCGTCCCGCCGAAATCGTTGGTGATATTATATTTTCCGTCGGAAAAAGCTCCCGCCCCTCCGAAGCCGCTCATTATGGAACAGCTCTTGCAGTGAATACAGGATTTGACCTTGTCCCCGTCGATCGGACATTTGCGCTTTTTCAGCTCGTGCCCCATCTCAAACACCGCTATCTTAAGTCCCGGTTTTTTCTCCGCCAGCTCGTAGGCTGTAAAGATACCGCCGGGCCCGGCTCCGACAATGATCACATCGTACATATAAAACTCCTCTTTCATTATAATATTCCTATACACTAAACAGATAATTGTATTGGAAAGTCTGTATTTTCAGATAATTTATTTTTCTTCTTGCTTATTATCAGAACTTTGTTATAATAGACTTAACAAAAGAAAAGGCATATCGGCTGACAAGCCTTCTACTTAATTATAGAACTAAAAGCCGACTGAATAAACAAAAGGAGGTCACGTAAATGAAATTGCAGGTATTTTCAGAATAGAGGTATCCGATGACGAGAAAGTCGGATACCTCTTTTTTTTGCGCTTTTTTCGTCTCTTTATGGATATAATACCATACGTATGCTGTTTCTCCGCATAAAAAACCGCTTCCCTTTTCAGGAAAGCGGTATCTTTTTGTCTCAGGCAATCGCGATCGCCTCATATCTCTCGGAGTTAATGATCTTCTCCATCGCTTCAACAGGATTCATGCCGACGCACTTCATGACCTGGCGGAACACCGCCGCGGACTGGCCGCTTGCCAGCTGCACGCCTGTGCGGGTCTTGTCGGCGTGGAAAACATCGTGGCGGCTTGCCACATTCCAGAAGATAATGTTAGGGATCTGGCAGCCGAACTTTCTGAATCTCTTTGCCATCTTTTCATAGAAGGTCCAGTCCTTGTTGCCGCAGTAATCGATCTCCATATCGGAGATGACAACGAGTGACTTTGGCATATCCTTCTGCGCAACATGGTTCTTCACCGCGATCTCCAGCACATGCTCGAAAGCCGCCTGCAGATTCGTGTTGCCTGCCCAGTCGCTCATGTTGATGCTGCGGATCTTCTGCGCCAGGGTCTCGCCCTTGAGCACCTGGATTCTGGATGTTCCGGAGAAGGACATGAACATGTTGTGGTAAGGTCCGGTGTTTCTCTCGGCAAAATATACCGCCAGACCAACAGATGTCGCCATTGGTCTACCGTACATAGAGCCGGAAGTGTCCGCAATTACCAGCGCGTTGGTTCCCGCCTCCACGTAATCAGGCAGCTGACGCCACTGAGCTTCCAGCACGTCGTTGTCCACGATATGGAATCCCGCCCAGCTCATATTCATGATCTTTTCTACGATGTCGTATGGAAACAGTGTCGCGGAATGAATCTTCTCCGCACCGCTCACTGCCTTCTGAACGAAAGCGCTGTAGCGCTCTCTATCGTGCTTCATAAAAGCATTTCTGTAGATCATCATAGCTCTGGAAGGTACCGCGCTGTAACGGATCTCATCCCAGCGTCCCGCGGACATGAGCGTTTCCACAACGCCGATGTGCTTACGCATCGCGCGCACCAGACGCTTGAACTCATATACAGAGTAGCCGAGCTTCTGTGCGGTCAGGATACCAAGCTTTCTGGTTCTCTCGGAAGAAGCATCCGCGGTCTTGATCCACTTCGCAAGCAGGGAAATCGCATTTCCGGCCTGCAGGTTCACGCGGTCCTCCTCAAACTGCTTCTTCATGGATTCCCACATCTCATCCTCCAAAGGAGTGCCGATCAGGCAGTACAGGTCGTCGTAACGGCCGTATACACCGATCAGATCCAGATTCAGACGAAGTGCTTCCGGATGATATTTTGCCATAAACTGCAGGATCGTACGGAAGGTCTGTCTTTCACCCAGTCCGCCTCTGACATCTCTTGCGTAAAACGCGATCTTTGTCGCGAAAAGCGGATCTTCCTTGTAGGCCTCGGAGAAAAGGCGGGTGATCCGCTCCTTATCCGCGCCGCGAAGGGAACCTGCAGTTCCGAAGAAATCCAGTCTCGCATCGCCTGTGGTATTGAGTGCCACAGCACCATTTTCAGTTCTTGTAAATATTGCAGCCAGCTTTGCTGCTTCAGCGAAATTCATTGCCGTTTCCTCCTTTCCGGACCTGTGGTCCTGTTTCTTTCTGTGCCAACTATAACAAGGAGAAAAAGCTTTGTCATTCAACCCGTAGTATAATGTGAACTACCCACCGCCTACGCATAATCGCTAAGAGGCGGGGGCTTCGTGCCGCT
>CAMOIJ010000031.1 GCA_946615865.1 uncultured Lachnospiraceae bacterium
CCGTCAGGCTCGAAAACTCGTTTGTGCCCGCCTCTCTTACAGCGGCGAATGCTATGATATCACTTCTCTTTCTCAGATGCAAGCACTTTTTAATAAAATATTAAGAATACTTTTTTCTTTAGAAAGAAAAAGTTAATTTCACGGAATCCCGGAAATTAACCTTTCAGAGCTCCACTTTGTGGATCTCCAGAGCGGAGAAAGAGGGATTTGAACCCTCGCGCCGGTTTCCCGACCTACACCCTTAGCAGGGGCGCCTCTTCAGCCTCTTGAGTATTTCTCCTCGCCTGATTTAAGCATTAAATATGGTATTTGTTACGTTCTTTTTAAGAACGTACTAATGATTATATAGATTTGTTTTCAGTTTGTCAATTACAAGATACAGGTATTTTCAAGCTTTCAGATACAATATATGCCGGTCTCCTGCTTTTTGACCGGAGACCGGCATCACCGTTTTCGTATTCAGTCAAGGATCCTTCTGCAGACCTCGTCGAGTTCCGCGTCGGAGGGATGTCCGGGTTTCCAAAGGATCGTCTGTCCGTCACCCTTGTATCTGGGAATAATGTGCATATGGAAATGGTTTACAGTCTGTCCTGCAGCCTCACCATTGTTCTGTACAACATTGAGCCCGTCCGCACCAAGTTTATCCCTGAGCATCTCCGCAACGGTCTTTGCAGTTTCCATCGCCTCCGCCGCCCAGTCCTGCGGGATCTCAAAGAGGTTTGCAAAGTGCTCCTTGGGAAGTACCAGGGCGTGTCCGTCTGTGGCGGGTCCGTTATCCAGGATCACCCTGAATTTCTCATTCTCGTAAATGGTCCTGCTGGGGATATCGCCGTTCGCTATTTTGCAGAAAATACAGTTATTATCTTTCAACTTTCTACCTCCTTCATAGCAAGTATCATGCGATTTGATTATAACAGGACTCCCGCATGATTTCATCTGTATTCATATTCCATATTTCCGAATCTGACCTCATCTCCCCGATGCACCCGTCTCTTTTCATTCGGCTCCAGCCTTGTGCCGTTGATAAAGGTGCCGTTTGTGCTGTCAAGGTCCCGAATCTCAATGCACCCCTCTTCGCCCTTGTAAATTCTCGCGTGAACCCTGCTGACAGAAGGATCAGGCAGGACCACGTCGACATAGGCCTGCGCCTTTCCGACAGTGGTCGGAAGTGTTCTGAGATCGATCCTGCTGCCTCTGTCCCGGCCGTATAGTCTTCCTATCGTCTCCTGTTCGCTGAAGCGCACCGTATTTCCGGCCTCTTCATCGCTCAGCCTGTACTCCTCCACTTTTCCCGAGCCAAATACAGGCAGGTCCTTCTCATCGCTTTCCAAATAGGCGGGATTCCTGCTCCACTCTTCCTCTCTCCGCATTCTGCGCGACTCGCGGACACGAAGGACTGTCTCCGCAATGATCAGACATGCGCTTACCAATAAGAGGATCGACCCTGCAATACACAGTCTTCTTTCCCTCTGTGAAATATAGACCAGAAGCTGCACGGCGATCAATCCCCCTGCACCTGAAAGAAGAAGCAGGATAAGAAGTATTCTGAACACGAGTTGCTTTTTACCGAAGCTCCCTGTGCTCCGATCGGGCTCCCGGCTTTTCGAAGGCTCTGTGTCCGCTTCTGTACCTGTTTTCGTTGTATACCGATCCGGTCTGTCGAAATCCTCATGCTTAGTTTCCTGTGTGTGTCTCCCGGACGACGGCTCTGTTTCGATCTCCCAGGGCTTTGGCGTATTTTTTTGTGAAACCGCTTCTCTGACCGATTCCCGCAGAGCCTGTCTGTCTCCCCCGGCTGCGGCGCACAGCCGATAAACCGCAGCAGCAGCGCTCTTATCTGCCCCGTCGATTCCATCTGCCAGAAACCGGAAAACATCCGGGCTGATCACTTCCCCCGGATAATAAGTAAAACTGTACTTTCCCGAGGAGAGATCATAAAAGATCTGATCTGCTGTCAGCACCAGATGCTGCTCGTCTAATAAATACTCCGAAAGCGTTCCGGACATATCGCTCAATGCCTCCAGGAGCCTGAACAGTTCCGCTCCGGGAATCCCGCGGCCTTCATACAGTGCGCTCAGACTCTGTTTGCCGGTGGTCTCATAATATAGAAAGCTTTCTCCGTCTATATGCCTCAGCCCGCACGGCAGTATTCCCTCGATCCTGTTCATCTCCAGCATCCTGTACTGGTACCCCGTTGTCCCTGCTTCCGGCGGGCATGGAATGATCATATAGCTGCGCATTGTATCTTTATAATAAGTAACCTTCATACATATGGTCCTTCTTCTAGTCGCCCACAACCTGCTGTGCTATTGCCGCAATTCTCCTGAATCTGCGAAAAGATCGCGGCGGGTCTGTTTTTCGTGCCTTCATCGTCACCTTCAGTTCCCAGACTGCCCCCTCATCTCCCGTTCCGGTCAGCAGCGCCGGCGCCATCTCTCCCGTCACTGACGCTGTGATGTCGCTTCCTCCTCCCGTTTCAGCCGAGCAGTTGCTCAGCATAAAAAAGTTTGAGGTGTCGATCTTTACATCCGGCGCACTGTCCCCTCTTGCTATGCTTTGCCTATATGCGGCCGTATACAGGTCCTGTGTCATCCGGCACTTATCATATAGAAAAAACGTCGCATATAGAACCATGATCACCAGCGCGAATATTGCCGGAAAGATCATTGCGGCTTCCAGCGTCATATATCCCTCAAGTTCTCTTTTCATAATCTGTGTCTCCCGTCTTACACTTATGACAACGCTGCCGCGATCAAAAGCAGACTTGCGGAGGACGCAAGAAAGGGGATGAACGCGATCCTGTCTCCCGCTTTTCTTCTCCCGGTCCACACGCCTATTGAGCAGACCAGCGCAGCCATGAGCAGCGCCGTTTCCGCGATCATAACTGCAGCTGTGATCCCCGTGAACAGTCCGCAGACCGCCAGACAGATTCCATCTCCCTCTCCGATCTTCCCTTTCAGCACAATAGAAAGGAGCAGCAGGAGCGCGCCCGGCACTGCGCCTGCCCAGAGTTCCCATTTTGAAATGAAGCTGTGGTCAAACAGATTTGCTCCTGCCGCTGCCGCGAAGAAAACCCCCGGTATCCACACAGGGATTCTCTTCGATCTTTGATCCGGCAGCGCAGCCATCCACAAAAAAATACAGGCGCACAGAAGTCTTGTCATATACCCCTTCATTTTTTTTATCAGCTCCCTGCTTAGTGGATGCCAGCGTGTTTTCCGCCGCAGACAGGGCAAGGCCTGTAACGCTCTTTTGCCTCATCACTCTCCATCGTTGTCAGGTGCCTGACGATCCCGCTGCAGTTGCGGTCGGAATGATACCGGTTTCCTTCCTTTGTAATATATACAATCCCTTTTCCGCCCGGTCTGCAGCATTCACAGGGATAGTACTTCGCCCCATTGCCGCTCCTGTAATTATCAACCTCCGCCGCGGAAACTGCCCTTACCTGAGGGTTTAGGTATATACAGCCGGTATCCGTGTGGTAGACCTCCCCATAAGTTGTGACATAGACCTCCTCCTTATTTCCGCCGCCGCTGCCCCCGGCCATGCCGCTCCCGGGTGTCCATCCCACCCAGGCGTGACCGCAGTATCTCGCCTGCATCGCGAAATCCGGAAACGCCACAATGCGCACAAAGGGCCTGATCCTGCAGTTTACGATGATCTCGACCCGGTCTGCCTCTGTCATGATCTTCGACTGGGCAAAAGACAGTCCGGCCTTTCCTCCAACCACACAGGAATGCTTCCAAAAGGATTCTCCCAGGTAGGAAGTTACTTTGTTTCTCACATAGGTCTCTGAGACGAGCAGCGACATAGCGGTTCCGCTGTTTGCTTCTTCCGATCCGCCGCCGCTGCCTTCCCCGGCTCCCGGCGCGAATCTCGTATAGTATGCCGCTTCGCAGACTTGTTCTCCGGCCTGTTGAAGCGCTGCCTGCAGACCGCTCTGAAGTCGGACCGCCTCAAAGATAAACAGCAGATTCATCACAAAAAACACAAACAGCGGCACTGCCAGCGCGGCTTCGAGCGTCATGCTTCCGGCAAAAGAAGGCGGGAGAGATGTCCCTGCCGTCCGTTCAGACGCCCGGAGAGGCTCTTTTTTGTCTACATCTGTCAAAATATTGCCGAACGGCAGAAACATCGCTCCCGCCTCCTTTCTGACATCTCTTTTCTTTCCTTAAACCGCTCAATTGTAACCGCTGCTTCCGCTGAACAGAAACTCTGTGCCGCAGGCCTTAGCACCTGCATTCATATTGAACTCATCCAGGCATAGATCCATTCGAAAACCGCTGTTACCTGTGATCCTGCGCAGGTCCATTTCCATCACATCCATTGTCCTCTGTGTTTTGACCGAGCTTCCTGAAAGGAGCAGAAGCCCCTGAAGATAAGCGCGGTAATCCAGCCCCTCGCCGCTGTCTCTGTCTCTGACCGCAGTCAAGGGAGTCAGCAGTTCATACAGGCGGGTCTTCCAGGAATCTCCTGTCTTGAAGACCGGAACTTTCCCGCCTTTCATAAGAGTCCTCACATCCTGAACGCTTTCCAGATAACTCCAGGCCAGGGCAATCGCGTACGAGGCGGGCTCCTCCAGCTCCGGACTGAGCAAAAGCAGCGATGCTGCCGCCGCCACTGCGCGGACCTGCCCCATGCGGCTCTCATCCGTGAACAGATACGCGCAGTTGGACGCCTCTCTGATCAGGATCAGCCGTGCGGCCGTTCCTTCAAGATTCTCCCGGTCGGATCCTTTCCCGCACAAAATATACTCAGTCTGATAGCGGAGCTGCCCATCCTCCGAAGGATTCACACAACTGCCTGTCTTCTCGTAAATATACCTGTCGAACAGGATCTCATCTGCAGGCGGATATTTGTGGGAGTTGACCGCTGTCATTCCTGTCCCCAGATGAACCTTCCGTGCGCTGAGTACGTTTTCTGTCTCGACTTGTCTGTCGGATAATCCGCCAATATCCCCGAAGACCTGACGAAGAACAGGAAGCAGCTGAAAAGATCCCATTCGATCGACCATGTTCTCCGCTTCCGAGGGCTCGTCCGACGCCGCTTCATACTCCTTAGCAGTAACCTCCTCTTCTCTCTCTTCTTTTTCCTCGTTTTCCTGCTTCTGATCCTCTCTTCGATCCCTCAGCGCCTGCTTCAGGTCCTCCCGGCTCTTCTCAGTCTCGGCCGTCCACTCTCTCCCGCTGATCTCAAGGCCTCTCCACTGATCCGCCGTCACCAGCATTTCGGAGATCACCGCTCCGGCCGGATCCGCCGACATATATGCGTATACCTGCTCTCTGACTGCCTTCCCTCCGTTATCACAGGCGTATCTCGCCTCAGGCACCCGGACATCCGAGATCTCCATTGATGTCCAGTCCCTGAGCCTTCCGAATATGGGCGCAGTCTTCCTGGCGCAGTTGCTGTCCATATAATTCCTGAGATGCTGTGCGAACTCATCATTCCCTCCCCCCGGTCCGCCGTAAGACGTGTCCGTAAAGAAAAGGTCGTATCTGCTGTGCAACTCCCTGTGGAATTCCGCCAGCGCCGCGTTCTGCGCAATGCGGCTTACACTCTCCATCTGCATGCGCGCGGCGCCGAGCCTGGCACCGCTGATCAGCACAAGGTAAAGAGTGAGAAACGCCGCAAGGGTCAGGACAAGGTACACTGTCATATAGCCATCGGTTTCCCGGCCTGATCCCTCTAACATTTTCTGCTTCCGGCTGCGGAAATGATCGAATTGCTGTCGCTGCTGATCTTCTGGAACACCTTTTTGACGAGGTCGTTGAGCTGCTTCTTGAATATGATCACCAGCCCTATCAGGACCACGATGATAAGTATGATCTCGACGGTTCCCATACCCGCTTCGTCTCTCATAAAATCTCTGGCTGTCTCTCTCATTTTTTCTCCTTTCCTTAGTGTCATTCTCTTCATGCCGCAAAACTGTAATAGGCAGGAATTATAATGATCAGCATTGTGATGGCGAGCATCATGATCATAGGCAGAAGCAGTTTCGTCTCCGCCTCCTCTCCCAGCTTTCTCGCTGTATTCTGCCTTTCTTCAAAAGATGCCTTCGCCTCCTGCTGCATTACAGACAGAAGTTCCTGATTTCCCTTCTTGAGATTCTGGGCCAAAATAGCGCTCAGCCTGGTATACTGCCTGGATCTGCAGCGCTGGCCGAAATCCGCGTATGCGTCTGCCTCCGGGACTCCGCTCGCGAGTTCTCTGCACACCAGAAGGATCTCTTCATAGGCGCTCTGCTCTCCGAGCCCTTCCGCTCTCCTCTTTGTATACTCCTCTCCAAGCCTGATGAATGTGCTCCGGATACTCAGCCCGGCGCCCAGATAGAGGACAAATTTGCTGATGATCCGGGGATAATCAAGCATCATCTGCCGTTCCCTCTGTACTACCCTCTCGTGAAGTCTGCTTCCCATGACTGCTGCCGCCAGAAAAGCAACGATCCCCGAAAATACCAGCATCGCCATACCTGTCCCCGCCGGTTTCTCCTCCCAGTAAAGAGATTCCTCCTCCATTTCATAGGGAAGCGGCATAGCTGTTTCGGATACACTCCGCGCATCCGCGCTCTGTATTGCTTCCCTGATCCTGAGGGATAGTGCGTCTTCCGCCGAGAGTTCCGGTCCAAACACTGTGACCGGATACTCCCTGCTCCACCTGAGCCCGCCGCCAATGCCGTTGTCATAGCTGAGTATGGCCGTCAGCGTCACCTCCCTGCTCTCTCCCTCCCCCATCCCCGAATTTCCCACCGTTCCGTCCGCGTCGACAAGAGCATAGCTGCTGCTCTCCCAGGCTATCTCAAAGGGATAGCCCTCGACAGTTCCGGGCAGGTCCAACGGCTTCGTCACCCGCCCGAGGCTCTCATTCTCTCCCAGAATCCTCTCGGGCAAAAGCGCGAATACTTCATCCGCCATGGAACGCGCCTCGTTTTCACTGAACTTTCTCGAACGGACCTCCAGCCTGTAGTCCCCCTGATGGACCTTGCTGATATCCCCGCCTTCCGCCTCCTGTACAACATAAGCTTCCAGTTCCGTGCTTCGGTCTTCCCCGCCTATCTCTTCTCTGATCAATTCTCCGTCCCGGAGGAGCATGTTCCCCTCTGCAGCGGCATAACCCGCGACAGCGAGAATATCCCCTGCCAGAATGATCAGGAGCGCGATCCTGATCCTCCCCACGCAGAACTTCTTCTCCTCTCCCTGCAGCCTCCCGTAGGGATACAGGAGTGATAAGTCTCTTCTGACTCCGCTCTCCCGCAGAAGGCCTCCTCCTATCTTTTGCCCCCACGCCCGCCCTCTCTCGTAGAGATATTCCGCAATTCTGCCTGCCCCTTTCCCTTCACTGCCTCTTGAAACAAACCACAGCACCAGATATGCCGCCAGGATCAGCCCGTAGATATAGATTTCCATCCCTTCTCCCTTCCGGCGCAGGCGCGCCGCGTTCTTTTTCGTTTCCTTTACAGTGTCACCGCCAGTATCTTCTCCGACAGAGCCAGCGCGCACAGGTATGCGCCAAGGCACAGCGTCATGAACGCGATCCCCTCCGGGTTGTGATAGAGTACATCGAAAAATCCCGGTGATGTGATCCCTATATAGAAGATGATCATAAACGGCGTGACGTCCATGATCCGCTGTTCGAGTCTCCGGTTACCCAGCATAATGCTGATCTCATTTTCAACATCCAGCCTCTCCTCGATCAGCGCAGCAGTCCGCGACAGGATCTCGGTCATATTTCCTCCGCCGCGCTTTGCGATCCTGAAAATCTCCGCAAATTCCCTGATCTCCTCTGTCCCGGCTCTCTCCGCCAGATCATCCAGCAGTTTTTCCAAAGGGATCCGGTTATCAAGGCCTCCGACCAGCCGGGTCAGTTCCCTTGTGATCGGAGCATATTCTCCGTATTCATACACCATCTCCCTGTATCCTTCCCGAAAGGCGTTCTCCGGGGAATCCCCCGATCTGAGCGCATTGTTCACACTGCCCAGCAGTTCCCTGAACTGCTCCGAGAGAATCTTTTTCTTTTTCTCACGTTCCCCCTTCAGCCTGTATAAACAGTAGGGAAACGCAAAAGGGGAGAGGATGACGACGGCTATCCGGGACTGATAAAACAGCCACGCGGCAGCCGCCGCCATCATGAATCCCTCCACCAGATATAGGAGCGCGCGTTCAGATATCAATCCCCGCCATTTCAAACTTAAATCTGTGAGTGATCTCGTTTTCTTTTCTCCAGACGCCGACGATCTTCCCATTTTCCTCCCCCGTCTCCGTAAACCTGTACAGCGTGGACAGTATGATCTGCCCGCTTTCCTCCATTCCCATGACTTCCGCTACCTCCAGAAGTTTCCGGCTCCTGTCACGGAGTCTTCCCAGGTGCACTATGATATCGATCCCCGAGGCCAGCTGCCCTCTGATCGCCGGTACCGGCAGTTCCATCCCCATTAAGATCATTGTCTCAAGCCTCGAGAGCATATCCCGCGCGCTGTTAGCGTGGCCCGTGCTCATACTCCCGTCATGCCCCGTATTCATCGCCTGTATCATATCGATCGCCTCCGGTCCCCTGACCTCACCGACCACGATCCTGTCCGGGCGCATCCGCAGGCTCGCCCTGATCAGTTCCCTGATGCTGATGGGCCGGCAGCCCTCCACATTTGCGTTTCTGGCCTCCATCTGAACAAGGTTGGGCACATGCCGGATCTGAAGCTCCGCATTGTCCTCTATGGTGATCACCCTCTCCCCGGGATCAATACAGTCGGATAATACATTCAGAAATGTCGTCTTCCCCGAGCCGGTCCCGCCGCTGATAAAAATATTGAGGCCTGCCCTGACGCATTTACCCAGAAATTTCGCGACTTCCTCCGTAATGGAGCCAAAGCGCAGCAGGTCGTTCATTGTGATCGGATCCTGAGGAAATCTGCGGATCGTCAGGATCGGGCCGTTTACCGCGATCGGATTAAGGACCACATTTACACGGTCTCCGTTCTCCAGCCTGCAGTCCACGATCGGAGACGCGGTGTTGACAACGCGATTTGAGGCCCCTACGATCTGCTGGATCACATCTTCAAGTTTCTCCGGCGAAGAGAACTTTCCCGGATACCTGGCCAGACTTCCTGCTTTTTCCATGAAGATGTTGTCCGGCCCGTTCACCATGATCTCCGTCACTTCCGGGTCCTCGAGCAGATCCTGCAGAACATCCATCCGCCGGATCGAGTGAAACAGTTCCTGCCGGAGCCGCTTTTTCTCCTCCAGAGGCATTAAAATGACCGGATCCTCTCCGCCGTTTGTCAGCTGCCGGTCTATGAGGTCCAGAACTTCGCTGTCGGGAACCTCTCTGGAGAAATCGATCCTTTGCATGATGCTGCTCCTGATCTCATCCCGGATCTCCGGATATGACGGGTTCATAAAAGGCCCTCCTCTTCAAGGATCTCCCTTACACAGGCAGCCAGTTCTCCGTGCGTGAGCATGAGGATGTTTCCCGGAAGCTCCCGAAAGACAGGAAGTCTGCACCTTCTGGTCTTCATGAAGATATCTTCGTACTGCGTGCTCTTAAGGAGCGCCTCGTACTGAGTCATCTTGGCCCTGGCAATTCCGTCCTCCCTGATTATGGTGAAGATGAAATCACACTGTCTCATAACTTCCAGGACGCCGTCCACCTGCTCGCTCAGGTCCAGGATGCAGTACTCGTAATCTGTCACTTTCTCAATGGTTCGCAGCAGTTCCAGCCACTGCTCCGTCCTGATCGATCGAAGCAGGAGAAAAGATTCCATGGGCGGGAGAAAATCCAGATCGCCTATCTTTTCCGTCATATAGCGGAGCTGGCCCGCCAGTTTCTCTCTGGCGCAGTCGTTATAGTAGAGAAGATCGCTGACGCTCCCGCGAAAACTGCGGCTGAGCATCGTCTCAAATCCGGAGTAAGCCTCGAAATTCAGGTAGAGCGCAGGAGAAGCGGCCGAGAGCAGCTGCCCCATGCACAGCGCGAAGGTTGTCTGAAGACACCGTGTGAGCGGCGAATAAATTCCGATCAGTTTCATCGGTTTGCCGTGGCGGACACCCTCTGAAATTCCCGCCTCCCGGGTCATGCACATCTCGCGGATCCTGTCGCATATGTTCTCCACAGACTGATATTTGCTCATGTTCTCGGGCTTTTCCATATAAGTGCTGCTTTCGTTCAGAAGCAGGATATCTTTGAACCCGGCCTTCCCGATCTCCTCCGTGTACTGGGACTGCGCGATCACAAGAAGTCCTGTGGTCTCCGGCGTCTCCCGCTCGAGAAAAGTCTCTCTTCCCGTGTAGAGGTAGATGTCTCCTGGGAGCCTGCCCTCCTGCCTGAGATATTCCATCAGATGTTCCCCGTAGGAAACTTCGCTGTCGCAAATGCAGACTCTGCGCGCACCGGCCGCGCCTCCGCTGTTAGTCATTTGACGCTCTCCTTTCATCAGGCAGTGCGCAAAAGAGCAATAAATCCTCCTGCGGGCGCATCAAAATAAAGCCTGCCGGCCTGCCTGTCACATGTCCTGCGGAAATTAAAAAGTTACCAGGGATGGGCTCTGTATTCCTAGCTGCTCGAGAAGCAGACAGAGCACGACGCTGATGCCTATCGGCACAGCAAAATGAACAGTTCGGGATAAATCCCGGTATCTGATCAGCAGAAACGCGGAGATTCCCGCGCCGATCAGAAAAGAAAGAACAGTACCAAAGAGAAACCATCCCGGCCCCATAAAAGGAGCCAGTGCCATGAGGAGTTTGATATCTCCCGCCCCGAGGCCTCCCGCCTTCCAGAAAGGAAAGAGAAGAAGCAGCGTGGCTGCTATCACTCCAAGCATCGGAGGAAGCTCTTCAGGCGTGTTCATCATCAGCAGCAGGAGGCCTGCCGCCAGCGTTGGAAGGGTCAGGAAATTGTAGATCCTTCCCCACCGCAGATCAGACGCTGCGGCTGCCGTCACGAACAATATCAGAACTGTCCGGCCGCCTTCGGTCAATGGCTTCACCTCCTTCCTCCGGCTGGTGAATCTGATTATAAATGCTTTTCGGCCGGGGGTACAAGTGCCTGCGCGCAAGTTTTTAAACTTTGGTAAAACGGTCAAAACCCGGCGGAATTTCCGCCGAAGAATCCCGAAAAAGCCTGTTTTTATACCGTTTTGTGACTGCCAATAGCGGTACATATTTATTGCAAGCGCATTAGCCATCTTATATAATGATAGTGGTATCGGTTTTATAAAACCATTAAATTACAACCGCTTTTCCGAAGACGGAAAGCAGAAAGAGAGTATCAGTATGGCAAAATTTGTTTGCACAGTATGCGGTTACATCTACGACGAAGAAGCCGGCGATCCCGATAACGGCATCGAGCCCGGCACCCTTTTTGCGGATCTTCCCGATGATTGGGAGTGTCCTCTCTGCAGCGTAGGCAAGGAAGACTTCGAAGAGGAAGCCTGAGCCCACGCACTGGTCAGATGAACGGACCCGCAATATTTTGACCAATACGAAAAGAACCCGTGCAGTTTCCTGCACGGGTTTCTTCTGTTTCCGGTAATTCTCTTATCTGGCTTCGCCAAACACATCGTCGACGATCGCCTTGACTGTAGCTGCCGTCTTTCTGAGTTCGTCCAGTTCCTCCTCGCTCATATCAAGCGGTACCAGGCACTCGACGCCGTTTCTGCCGACAATGGCGGGCATGCTGAGCGCAAGTCCGTCGATATCAAAGGCGCCGTACATCAGGCTCGAGACGGGAAGAACAGACTTCTCATCGCGCACGATCGCCTCGCATACTCTGCGCACGCCCATAGCGACGCCGTAGTACGCAGCTTTCTTCTTTCTCGTGATCACATCCGCACTGGTCCTGACTTCCTTGGCGATCATGTCAAAATAGTCTGAAGGGTCCGGATATCCGCGCATCTCGCAGAAATCGCGGATCGGAATTCCGGATACGGTCGCGCTGCTCCAGATGGGGACCTCGCCCCTGCCCTGCTCGCCTACCATATAGGCGTGAACATTGCGTGCGTCCACGCTCAGTTTCTCACTGAGGAGAGATCTGAGCCTTGCGGTGTCAAGTACTGTACCAAGGCCGAGGATCCTGCCCTCTGCCCAGCCGCTGATCTTCAGAGCCGCATAAGTGAGAATATCAACGGGATTGGCGACGATCAGCATGACGCCCTCTTCATTTCTCTTCGCGATCTCGGCGATCACGGTCTTGAAGATCTGCACGTTCTTCTTCACCAGATCCAGCTTCGTATCATCGCTTCTCTGCACTCCAGCAGCGGTCACGATAATAATGCCCGCGTCTGACAGATCGTCATAATCACCCGCGTAGATCTTCATAGGTCTCGCAAATGTAAGACCCTGTGACAGATCCATGGCCTCGCCCTCTGCCTTATCGGGTAACGAATCGATCAAAACCATTTCCGTGAACAGTCCGCTCTGCATAAGAGCGAAGCAGGATGCCGCGCCTGAAGAACCGCATCCGACCATTGCCACTTTCCTCTGATTCAATGCCATACCAGAACCTCCTCAAAAATACTCCATTTGTAGGCTACCAATACACCGGAACTAATATATTCAATTGTGCGGCTTCCCCAAGCTGTCGCCGAACTTCACCGCGGGGCCTCCCGCTGAGCCCGGATCATTCTGCCGCTGTCAGGCCAAGTTCATAATTAAGATATTTGATGACCTCATCAGCGTCAATACCGTGAACCATGCACGCCTCGCTGAGAGATTCCATCTGAGAAGAGGGGCAGCCGATGCAGCCCATTCCGCAGTTCATCAAAACATATGCCGCCTCGGGATACTTCCTGAGGATCTCCGCGATCAGCATATCACCGTCAACAGGTGTCTTATCTTCATTTCCCATAATAAATGTCCTCCAAAATAGTCTTTAAAAATACTCTGTATACTAGTAATTATAGGGATTTTTTACTGCATTGCAAGCATTCCCTCCCCTTCTGCACAGCTGCGAAAAGAATGAAAGCCGCTATGTTGCAAAGCACAATGCTGGCTCCCGTCGGCGCCGCGTACAGATAAGAGATCACAAGGCCTGTCACCAGGCAGATCGTCGAGACGACCGCCGAACAGATCATGACGGAGCGGAAAGTAATGCAAGTCCGCATGCTGGTCACTGCCGGAAATACAACAAGGCTTGAGATCAGGAGCGACCCCATCATGCGCATACCGACTACGATGATCAGTGCCGTGAGAACAGCGATCACAGTATTGTAGAGTTTCGCATTCAGTCCCGTCGCCCGGGCAAAAGTCTCGTCGAAAGTCACCGCGAAGATCCGGTTGTAGAAGAAAACAAACAGGACCAGGATCACCGCGGACACCGTGCCCGTCAGCACCACATCCCCATGGGACATGCTCAAAATACTGCCGAACAGATAATTATATACATCCGTATTCATTCCTGTGGTCATCGACACGACCATGACGCCGATGGCCAGCGCTCCGGTGGAGATCAGCGCGACGGCGGCGTCCCCCTTGATCTTGCTGTTCTCAGTAAGGCGAAGCAGCAGAAAAGCTGCCGCAATGACAACCGGAATGGCCACCGCCAGGGGCGCGGCGTTCATGGCTGTCGCAATAGCAAGGGCGCCGAATCCCACATGGGAGAGGCCGTCTCCAATCATGGAATACCTTTTGAGGACCAGCGTGACGCCTAAAAGCGCCGAGCAGACCGCCACCAGGACGCCCATGCAGAGAGCCCGCACCATAAAAGGGTATGTAAACATCTCTAGTATTAAGCCGAACATTACTGCTGTACCTCTTTCTTTTGTTCCTCCTCTTTTGTCTCCGGTTCAGGATTTGCAGCTCGCGGCTTTTTGTCCTTGCCTGCCGCCTTCTTCCATATATGGACGGCTTTCTCCCCATCCATGAAACTGTGATACGCGGCGGTGTGCCTGTAATCCTCACAGGTACCGAAGAAGAGCTGCCTGTCCTCTCCCAGATGCAGGATATGGGAAGCGTACTTCGTCGCCGCCTGCATGTCGTGGGAAACCATGATGACTGTAATACCCATCTCCTTGTTGATCCGCTCGATCAGCCTGTACATGTTGATCGTCACCAGGGGATCCAGTCCCGCCACAGGCTCATCCAGAAGGATCACCTTCCCCGTGGCGCACAGCGCTCTCGCCAAAAGAACCCTTTGCTGCTGCCCTCCGGAGAGATCTCTGTAGCATCTGTCCTTCAGGTCCGTGATCTCGAGCGCTTTCATGTTGCGGTCCGCCCGCTCCTTTTCCTCTTTCCCGTAAAAGGGTCGCATGCCCATGCCCGACAGGCAGCCCGACAGGACCACTTCCCGCACGCTGGCGGGGAAATCCTTCTGAACCGGCGTCTGCTGGGGAAGGTATCCGATCTCCCTTGCCCGAAGATCCTCTCCGAAAGTTACGGTGCCCGCTGAAGGCTTCTTAAGGCCCAAAAGCCCTTTCATAAGAGTACTCTTACCCGCTCCGTTTTCACCAAGGATGCAGAGATAATCGCCCTGCTCTATTTTGAAAGTGAGATGACGCAGCACTGTCACGCCGTCATAGGCGAATGCGAGATCTTCACAAGTGATCAGACTCATTGTTTTACTCCTTCTCCGAGCGCCTCCCGGATCGTCTCCAGGTTTTCGCTCATCAGCGACACATAAGTTGCGCCGTTTTCCATTTGCTCCTTTGTCACGTTATGGCAGGAATTGTAAGTCCTCTGCACCGCTCCCGTGCTCTCGCAGATCGCCCGCGCAATGTTCCCGTTGGAAAACTCGATGGAAAACACCACCGGGATCTGTTCCTCCCGGACTTTGTCGATCAAAAAGGCCAGTGTCGACGCGCTGGGTTCCGATTCCGACGAACAGCCCGGAAACGCAGCAAAATAGTCCAGCCCGTATCCTTCTGCAAAATACCGGATCGGGAACCTGTCTCCGAAGACCAGGATCTTACGCTCCGCGTTCTCAGCGATCTGCCTGAACTGCGCGTCCAGATCCAGGATCTTCGCCTCGTAATCCTGCGCATTGGCAAGGTAATCATCCGCGTTCGCCGGATCCAGCTCCGCCATTTTCTGCGCGATCGCTTCTGTGATCTCCGCTGCCTTCACAGGAGACGTCCACACATGCTCATCCGCCTCCTCTTCGCGGCTTTCTTCGTGATCATGTCCTTTCTCTTCCATCATGCCTTCCACGGATTCTTCGGCCACTGTCTCAGTCAGATCCACCAGCCGCAGCGTCTCCGGTCTCTTGTCCCCCATGTTCTCAAGGATCCGGTCCACCCACACATCGTTCTCAGCGCCGACATAGATGAAAAGATCACAGTTCTGTATCTCCTTGATATCCAGAGGCGTCGGTTCGTAGGAGTGCACCTCCTCTCCGGGGGAAAGGAGCATCCTGACATTTACGGCCCCTGTGCCGCCCGCGATCGCTCTGACAAAATCGTATTGCGGGAAGATCGTCGTAACGATCTTCAGTTTCCCGTCATCCGGCTCCTCCTGCTTCACCCCGCAGCCTGTAACTGCGGCCGCCGCAATGCCTGCTGCCAGGATCACCGCCATCAGCCGGGCACAGAACAGCCTCGCCCGGGCTTTATCTTCGATCCTTTTCTCTCTCACTTCTTCCTCCTGCAGTCCCCGCAGATTCCGTAAAACAGAGTGCGCGTACAGTCCAGCTCAAAGCCGCCGGCTCCGCCGCCCGAAAAGCCCTGCATCGCGGTCTCCACCGCTTTCCTTTCAATGTGGACCACCTTCCCGCACTTCTCGCATTTTCCGTGCACGTAAGCGGATTTTTCTTCATGGCCGTCCCTGAACTCATAACAGGCTCCGGTCACCGCGTCCACCATATACTTGTTGACGGCGCCCTCTTCAACCAGGCGGTCCAGCTGCCTGTAGATCGTCGCGACTCCGATGGACACGCCCCTTGCCTTGAGTTCGTCCAGGATCTGGCCCGCCGTCATGTGCTCTCTCTCATTTTCCTGAAGGATCTTCAGGATCTCATCTCTGTGTTTTGACTTATAGGATGTTCTCGCTCCCATTGACGAAATACCCCCTGTATAGCTCTAAATCGAAAATGATTCTCATTTTTATTTTCAGGATTCTAATTATAGTAAAAACACTCCCTCTGTCAATAGCATTTTCTTCTTGTCAATTAGTTTTAAGCGCAATAACATAGGACTTAGTCAAAGAAAAGGAGAAAACTATGGGACGAACAATCAACGGAAAGACCACTACGCTCGCCCTGATCGGCGACCCGGTGGGCCACTCCCTCTCCCCTCAGATGCACAACTATGCCTGTGAACTTCTGGGCCTGAATTACGTATATGTAGCCTACACAGTCAAAGAGGACGGCGTTCCCGCTGCCTTTGACGCGATGCGCGCGCTCGGGATCAGGGGCTTCAATGTCACCATGCCCTGTAAGATTGCCGCTTTTGAAAATGTCGACAGACACTCGGAAGCCGCCGGGATCATCGGCGCCTGCAACACCATCATCAACGATAACGGCGTGCTCACAGGACACATTACAGACGGCGAGGGCTATGTCAACATGCTCCGCGACAAAGGCGCAGAAGTCGCGGGCAAAAAAGTGACCGTCTGCGGCGCGGGCGGAGCAGGGACGGCGATTGCTGTCCAATGCGCCCTGGACGGCGCGAAGGCTGTGTCCATATTTAATCGCAGGTCCCGGTCCTGGGACAGAGCCCTTGAGACGGCTGAAAAGATAAGAAAAGTCCGCCCTGATTGCGCGGTCAAGGTCTGTGACCTGGCAGATCAGGTTCTGCTCGCCGAAGAGATCGCGGAAAGCGATATTTTGGCAAACGGCACTAATCTCGGCATGAAGCCTTACGAAGACCGGATGGTCGTGGAAGACCCTTCCGTTTTACGTCCCGGCCTCATCGTCACGGACGCAGTCTACAACCCGGTGGAGACCAGAATGCTCAGACTGGCAAAGGAAGCCGGGTGTATAACTTTCGGCGGAAAAGGCATGCTGCTGTGGCAGGGCGTCGCGGCATTCAAGCTGTTCACAGGCTGTGATATGCCGGTGGAAGAAGTGAAGGCCAGATTTTTCGCCGACTGATCGGTCAAAAAACGAAAAAAAGAGGGACAGTGAGAGTCATATCTTCACCGCCCCTCTTTTTTACCTTACTCTTTATTCTCTTATGCGATGGAAACCACCTTGTAGTCGCGGTCCTCAACAGCCTCTTTGAGCTTCTCGTCAGCGACGTCGGCGCTCAGAGTAACAACCGCTGTTCCTTCCTTGTGGCTTACGTCTGCGGACGCAACGCCGTCGATCTTCTCCAGGACCTTCTTCACGGTCGCCTCGCAGTGCTCGCACATCATACCTTCGATCTTCATTGTCTTTGTCATAGTAGCTTCCTTTCTGCTGCGCTCCGCAGCTTCCCTTTCTTTGGTATATTCCGATAAAAGCTTTCCGTCCGCATCTGTCTGCACCGGATTCTTAAGCTTTACATCCTTGTCCGCGCTTCTCATATCAAAAGCATTGAGCCGCAGCGCATTGGTTACCACGCAGAAACTGGACAGGCTCATGGCCAGAGCGCCCAGCATCGGGTCCATTGTGATCCCGAACGGACTCAGCGCGCCCGCTGCGACCGGGATCAGGATCGAGTTGTAAATAAGAGCCCAGAAAAGGCCCCACAGGATCGTCTTGTAGGTCTTGCGGCTGAGCCTCACGGCCGCGCTCACGTCTGTCAGGCGGCTGTTCATCAGGACCACATCCGCTGCGTCGATCGCAACATCCGTCCCGGCGCCGATCGCGATTCCGATATCCGCCCTGGTCAGTGCCGGCGCGTCGTTGATGCCGTCGCCTACCATCGCCACTTTGCCCTTTTCCTGCAGGCGGCGGATGATCTCCTCCTTGCCTTCAGGCAGCACGCCCGCAACAACTTCGCTGACGCCGGCCAGCTCTCCGATAGCCTCTGCCGTCTTCTGATTGTCGCCTGTGAGCATGACCACGTGAATGCCCATGTTCTGCAGTTCTCTGACCGCCTGCGCGCTGTCCTCCTTGATCGGGTCCGCTACCGCGATGATTCCCAAAAGCTGCCCCTCTTTGGCAAAATACAGCGGCGTCTTGCCCTCTTCCGCCAGCCGGTCAGTCAGATCCGCCAGATACTTCAGCCATTTGACCAGATCTCCGGACTTCCCGCGCTGAGCTGAGAGCCTTGTCATAATGAATTTCTGATTTCCGCCGCTGATCAGCGCTCCGTCGATCACAGCACAGAGACCGTTTCCGGGAAGTGCCTGGAAATCCTGTATCTCTTTCGCTTTCACTCCGCCGGTGTACTCCACGATCGCCTTTGCCAGAGGGTGCTCGCTCTGCGCTTCCAGCGCTCCCGCCAGATACAGAAGTTCTTCCTCTGTCACGCCTTCCGCGGGGATCACTTCTGTCACGACCGGATGTCCGCTGGTGATCGTACCGGTCTTATCAAGCGCCACGATCTGCATATTGCCAGTCTCCTGCAGTGCTTCCGCAGTCTTGAACAGGATTCCGTGCTTCGCGCCCATACCGTTGCCGACCATGATCGCGACAGGCGTCGCAAGGCCGAGCGCACAGGGGCAGCTGACGACGAGGATGCAAATACCCCTTGCCAGTGCCGTTCCGACCGGCGCTTTCACGACTAAGAGCCAGATCAGTGTTACCGCTATTGCAATGATGATGACTGCAGGAACAAAGACACCTGAAATTGTATCCGCTATTTTGGCAATAGGGGCTTTCGTGGCTGCCGCGTCACTGACCATCTTGATGACCTGGGACAGGCTCGTATCTTCGCCGACGCGGGTCGCCTGACAGCGAAGAAATCCCGACTGGTTGAGAGTCGCAGAGGATACAGGCGATCCGGGCTCCTTGTCGACCGGGATGGATTCCCCGGTCAGAGCCGCCTCGTTGACCGCGCTCTCGCCTTCGATGACAATGCCGTCGACGGGAATCGTCTCGCCGGGCCTTACGACAAAGATATCTCCCTTCTGCACGAGATCGATGTCGATTGTCTCCTCGACGCCGTTTCTCTCGACATTTGCCGTTTTGGGAGCGAGTTTCATCAGGGACTTGAGGGCGTCTGTCGTCCTGCCCTTGGATCTTGCCTCCAGCATCTTGCCGACCGTGATCAGCGTCAGGATCATCGCCGCGGATTCAAAATAGAACTCCATCATGTATTTCATGACGGCTTCATGATTTCCGTCCACCTGCGCCCTTGTCATTGCCAGCAGCATGATCGTGGAATACACAAAGGCTGCGCCGGAACCCATCGCGATCAGTGTGTCCATATTGGGAGCGCCGTGGAACAGGCTCTTAAACCCGCTGATGAAGAACTTCTGGTTGATCACCATGACAACTCCCGCCAGCAGCATCTGTACTATTCCCATGGCCACATGGTTGCCGTCGAAAAACGCCGGCAGCGGCCATCCGAACATCATATGCCCCATCGAGAAATACATGAGCACCAGCAAAAATCCGAGTGACGCGATCAGTCTCTTTTTGAGGACCGGCGTCTCATGATCTTTGAGCGCCTCTTCCTCCGCCGCGATCTTGGCCGTCAGGCTTCCGGCCTGTCTTCCGCTTTCCTGTCCCGCTCCCTTGGGCGACGCCCCGTATCCTGCGTCTTCCACCGCTTTCATAATGTCCGCCGGCGAAGCAGTTCCTTCCACGCCCATCGTATTCGTCAGAAGGCTGACATTGCAGGATTCCACGCCCGGGACCTTCGATACCGCTTTCTCTACACGGGCCTGACAGGCCGCGCAGCTCATTCCTGTTACTGTATATTGTTCCATTTTAATTCCTTCCCTGACTCTTTCTTCCTGAATTCTTGTCCTGCAAGGCTTCGATCAAGGGGTCAGACTCCGCGGCCGGTGCGCCGCAAGGCTTCTAAAGACGGGCTCCTCCTTTTGAGCGCATCTTTTCCTCACTTCATCAACTTCTGCAGCGTCTTCACCAGCTCATCCACTTTCTCACTGCTGCCCGCCTGTACATCTTCTGTCACGCAGGTGTGGATATGATCCGCCAGTATTACTTTTGTGAAACTGTTCAGCGCCGCGTTGGCCGCCGCGACCTGATTGATGATATCGATGCAGTAGGCGTCTTCCTCCACCATGCGGCGGATCCCTCTGATTTGTCCTTCGATCCTGCTCAGGCGGTTCATCAGGTCTTTATGCTCCTTCTCCGTGCGCACTTTGGTGCGGCAGCAGCAGTTCTCTTTATCCATGTTTGTTATAGTGTTGTCTGAAGGTTCCTTTTTCGCAGACATCAAGTTTTCTCCTCACTGATAATTGCTGTGATCTGTTTTCCTTACTAATCATATACCCCCACCGGGTATATTGCAAGTACAAATATACAGGGTGGGGGTATTTTCTCGCATACCCCACCCCGGTATTCAAGGAGGTTTTGGGCACAGAACGGCCCATTCAGAAGTTTATACACAAAAAGTTCTTCTCATCCGGCCATTACAGTACACTCGACAAGCTATTCTTCCGTTTAACTTGCCGATTTCAACGTCAAAGCGGTCAAAAGCAAACTTTTCCACGTTATTCTCTTCATTTAAGCCAGCTGGATACCTTACATATTAATTTTTCTTTGTGTACAATTCTCAAAATTCTCCATCTGTGCCCAACCGACCCTTCCGGACACATACTTAAGCTTCCGTCCACATACTTAAACGGCTTCCGACCACTTCTCCGCTCAAATATGATACACTCTTGTAAATGCATCCTGCATCTGCACTACATTTTTGCACTGATTTCGAATTGGAGACCCGGATTTGCGCTACTACATCGCCGACTGTCACTTTTTTCATAACAGTCTCAATTACCAGATGGACTGCCGCGGCTTCGCGGACACCGAAGAAATGAATGCATATATGATCGAACAGTGGAATAAAAAGGTCCGCTGGAACGACGAAGTGGTCATCCTGGGCGATTTTTCTTACGGAAAGGCCGAAGAGACCAACAAGGTCCTGGAGCAGCTCAAGGGCATCTTGTGCCTTGTGGAAGGAAACCACGATCAGTTCGGACATCGGAAAGGCTACAACGCCGCCAGGTTCAAGTGGATCCGCCCTTATACCGAACTTAACGACAATAACCGAAAGGTAATCCTCTGCCATTACCCGATCCTGTGTTACAACAACCAATATCTGTTCGATGGGGATGGGAACCCCAGAACCTATATGCTCTACGGCCACGTCCACAACACCTGGGATGAGGAACTGATGGAACAGGCGCAGACACTGGCAAGGCAGCAGGTCCGCCGCCGCAGGGACGGCACTGAGTACAATCTGCCGTGTCAGATGATCAACTGCTTCTGCATGTACTCCGATTACACGCCGCTGACACTTGATGAGTGGATAGAAAACAACAAAGCGAGAATCCTTAAAGAATAATAATAAGCCCGGCTGTATACCCCTCGGAACTCCAGCGCTACTTCGAGACTAAGTCGTTCCTCAGGGCATACAGCCGGGCTTTATTCTTACTTGTTCTTCCAGGTTTCCACTTCGGTCAGCCCTTCAGACCTCTGCTCTGCCTGTCCATGTCCTCTACGACGATGTCATAGATCTCGCCGAGAGAAGCTCCGTATTCCAGAATGAGCCAGGGCTCATTAGTGTGGAAGTGGATCTTGATCGGATCCCCGTCTCCGCCGACAGCCAGAAGGCTGTCGCCCTTGAAGTGCTCGACGATGTAGTCGAAGACCTCGTCTTCATCAAGATCATCTCCGTCGATCAGAAGCTGTGTATCATATCTGAATTCAAGCATTTCGAAATTTCCTCCTTAGTATCGCAAACACTTACTATATGTACAGTTTACCGAAAAGAGGCTTCTAAATCAAGTTGACTCGGGCGCTCCCTCTTCTTCAACGCCTGCCTCAGCTTCTGCTGTGAAAGCCGTATCTTCTGTGTCGCTCACATAATCTGCCTCCTCTGTGAAGACAGAACCGCTCATCGGAATCTCTTTGGGAATAGGCTTCCTTGTGAGTATCTTCATGAACTCCTCGCCGGTAATGGTCTCGCGGAAATACAGGTACTCCGCCAGCTCGTCCATCTTGCGCTTGTTCTCCCGGAGGATATCCAGCGCTTTCTGATGCTGTCCGCGCACAAGCTCCACGACCTTCTTGTCGATCATGGACTGCGTATCCGCCGAACAGGCAAGTGATGTGTCGCCGCCCAGATACTGGTTGTTCAGCGTCTCCATAGCCACCATATCGAACTCATCGCTCATGCCATAGCGGGTGATCATCGCGCGCGCCAGCTTTGTCGCCTGCACGATATCGTTGGAAGCGCCGGTCGTCACGCTGCCGAACTCCACTTCCTCCGCCGCGCGTCCGCCGCACAGTGTCGCGATCTTGTTCTCCAGCTCCTCTTTACTCATCAGGTAATGGTTTCCCTCTTCCTCTACCTGCATGGTGTAGCCCAGCGCACCGGATGTGCGGGGAATGATGGTGATCTTCTGGACCGGCGCGCTGTGAGTCTGCATCGCTGCCACAAGCGCGTGTCCGATCTCGTGATAAGAGACGATCAGCTTCTCTTTATCTGTCAAAATAGCGTTCTTCTTCTGGTATCCCGCAATGACGACTTCAATACTCTCCTCAAAGTCAGCCTGGTTGGCAAATTTTCTGCCGTCCCGCACCGCGCGGAGCGCAGCCTCATTGACGATATTGGCAAGTTCCGCGCCGGAAGCGCCTGCTGCCATCCTCGCTATTTTGTTAAAATCGACGTCCTGGCTGCACTTGATCTTCTTGGCGTGTACCTTGAGGATATCCTCCCTGCCCTTGAGATCGGGTAGTTCCACGGGCACGCGGCGGTCGAAACGGCCGGGCCTTGTCAGCGCGGGATCGAGCGCCTCAGGGCGGTTGGTCGCGGCGAGGATCACGACGCCGGTGTTCTCTTCAAATCCGTCCATCTCCGTGAGAAGCTGGTTCAGGGTCTGCTCGCGCTCATCATTGCCGCCTACGAGGGAGCCGTCACGCTTTTTGCCGATCGCGTCGATCTCGTCGATGAAGACGATACAGGGTGCCTTTTCCTTAGCCTGCCTGAACAGGTCGCGGACCTTTGAAGCTCCCATACCTACGAACATCTCGACGAATTCCGATCCGGATATGGAGAAGAAAGGGACGTTGGATTCTCCTGCCACCGCCTTGGCCAGCATTGTTTTGCCGGTTCCGGGAGGGCCCACCAGAAGAATGCCCTTGGGCATCGCCGCGCCGATCTCCTTGTACTTGGACGGGTTGTGCAGGTAGTCTACGACCTCCTGCAGAGCCTCTTTGGCTTCCTCCTCACCGGCCACATCGGAGAAACGGATCCCCTCTGTGGACTGGACATAGATTTTGGCGTTGCTCTTTCCCATTCCGAACATCATGGAATTGGGGCCGCCGGCCTGGTTCATCATCTTCTTGCTGAGGAAGGACCACAGTCCCCAGAAAATAAAGATAGGCACTACCCAGGATATCAAAAAGGACAGGATCGGCGACATGGGCTGCACGATATCGCTGCCGAATTTGACATTGTGCGCGTGCAGGCGGTTTGCCAGATCCAGATCCGTCACCGGCGCCGTCGCGTAGACTTTTCCATCGTTGTCCGTAAAGAGGATCTGCGAGGATGTGATCTCTACTTCCTTTATCTGGTCATTCTCCGTCATAGTGATAAATGTGTTGTAATCCGTCTCCGTGATCTGCGCCTGCTTGAGCGACGGCATGATCAGGCTGTTGAGAAGGATCATCACCACTGCCACCATTATGATATATGTGATCAATTGCTTTTTTGGCTGTTTTATTTCGTTCATATATAAACTCCTTTCGAATAAGATATATTATCACCATGTCCGAAAAAGTGTAGAAACAATTCCGAAAATGTATCTTAAAAAAGGATAAACACGCCTAACTTCCCCTCTTCCGGCTTTTATTTATCAAATTCTTTGGCCAGTACCCTGAACAGTTCTTCTGTATCGATCGGTTTTTTGAGGTATCCGTCCATGCCTGCATTCAGGCACTTCCCCTCAAGATCGTCATAGGCGTCCGCCGTGAGTGCGATGATCGGAATCGTCAGGGCGTCCGCAGTTCCGCTCTCTCTGATCGCCTTAGCCGCTTCCTGTCCGTCAAGAAGAGGCATCATCAGATCCATGAGCACTGCCTGGTAGTGGTAGGACCCTTTACTGCAGAACATCTCCACGGCTTCCTTTCCGTCCCTTGCCAGTTCCGAATGAACGCCCCTGTTCTCCAGGATCTTCATGATGACTTCAGCGTTGATACTGTTATCCTCGGCTACCAGCACGTTTTTCCCATACAGGACGTTATCCTCGTATGTGGAGAATTTCTTTCTATGAAGGCGGATCTGCTCCTCCGACGCCAGTTCGTACTCCAGCACAACAGTAAATGTTGTCCCTTTTCCCTTCACGCTCTCGCAGTTGATGGTGCCCTGCAGCAGGTCCACCAGGTTCTTGCAGATGTAAAGGCCCAGTCCCTGTCCGTCTCTCAGCGCGATATTCTCGCGGTTTTCCTGCTCAAAGGGCATGAACATCTTCTTGCGGAATTCCTCGCTGATCCCCATTCCATTGTCCGTGATAGTGTAGACGTGTCTTGCCCTGCCGTTTTTATAGGTCACGTTGGTGACAAAATCTACCGTGCCTCCCGGTTTCGAGAACTTGACCGCATTGCTCAGAAGATTTATGAGGATCCTCTCCACATATTCCGTATCCATCATGACATACCGGTCTTCGCAGCCCTTGATCTTTGCTCTGAACAGAAGGCCTTCCTCAGCCGCTTTCTGGCTGATGATCGAATTCACCTCCTCGATCACCCGGGCCTCCCTGGCGGCAACACTCACTGTTACCGCTTTGCCGGCGTTGATCCTGCTGGTCTCGAGGACCTCGTCGATAAGCCCCATAAGGTACCTGCCGGATGACTGGATCTTCTCCAGATTTTCCTTTATCTCCGGAGTCAGTTCCTTCGACTGCAGGGCCAGCTGCACAAGACCGATGATCGCAGTCATGGGAGTCCGCATATCATGGCTCATGTGGGACAGGAATGTCTCCTTCTCCCTGCCGGACTGGACTGCGGCGCGGAGCGCCTTGGCCATCTCCTCGATCTGCTGCTGGTCATTGACCTGCTTCGTAGTATCCACGAAAGTGATCACGAGACCGCGCAGACCTATTTCTTCCTCTTTCTCCTCGATCTCCAGTATCCGGGCGTCCGGAATATGGTAGTCTCTTTCCTTCTCCCGCTCGACCGCCTTATAGGGGGCGATCCTGACCAGATAGGTCTTGCCCGTGACGGAGGCGCAGTTCTTCTCGATGGGCTTCATCGTGGCCAGCACCTGTTTGCACAGTGCGATAAGGTCGATGGTAGCGAAATTGAAAGCGATGTAGCGCAGAGACCGCCCCACATCCTGGTCTTCTATATGGAATTCCGACGAGATGTATTCCGTGAACTTGCGGATATTCAGGTTTCTGTCGACCATGATGATACCGACAAGCGTCGTGGACAGGAAATTGGCCATATCGTCGTTGAGGGTCGCAAGCTCGTTGACCTTGGTCTGATATTCTGAATTGACCGTATAGAGCTCCTCATT
>CAMOIJ010000032.1 GCA_946615865.1 uncultured Lachnospiraceae bacterium
ACATATAGGAAAATCCGTTTTATAATAGTATAATGACGATAATGTAATAAGAAAGGGGCATTATAACTTATGACAAATATTCCATTCAATACTCCGCCCTATGTTGGCACGGAAATTCAGTATGTACAAGAGGCCGTCGATGCGCACAAGATCTGCGGAGACGGCCAGTTTACAAAGAAATGCAACGCATGGATTGAAAAGCGCTTCGGCGCGGTCGGCGCTCTTTTGACCACCAGCGGCACCACCGCTCTCGAGATGGCAGCACTGCTGTGCGGACTTGAAAAGGGCGATGAAGTCATTCTTCCCAGTTTCACCTTTTCAAGCACCGCTACTTCCATCGTGCTGACAGGCGCCACGCCTGTATTCATCGATATTCGTCCCGATACAATGAATATCGACGAGAATAAGATAGAGGCCGCCATCACAGACAAGACCAAGGCGATTGTAGCTGTCCACTATGCAGGCGTCTCCTGTGAGATGGATACGATCATGGATATCGCCCGCAGGCACGGGCTCAAAGTCATCGAAGACGCGGCTCAGGGTGTCATGTCCACTTACAAAGGGAGAGCTCTCGGCACGATCGGTGATTTCGGCTGCTATTCCTTCCACGAGACCAAGAACTACTCAATGGGCGAAGGCGGTGCGCTGGTCCTTAATCACAGAGAAGACCTTGAACCCGCTGAGATCCTGAGAGAAAAAGGAACGGACAGAGCCCGCTTCTTCCGAGGGCAGGTGGACAAATACACTTGGGTCGAATACGGAAGCAGTTATCTCCCCAGCGACATGCTCGCCGCTTATCTCTGGGCCCAGCTGCAGGAAGCGGACCGCATCAATGAAAACAGGCTCGCGACGTGGAACGCCTACAACGAGGCCTTCTCGCCTCTGGCCGCAGAGGGCAAGCTGATACTTCCCACGATCCCTGAAGAGTGTAAGCACAATGCACATATGTACTATGTAAAGCTCAAGGATCTGCGCCAGCGAACAGACTTTATTAACTATCTCAGGGACCGCGGTATCAGCAGTGTATTCCATTACGTGCCGCTGCACTCCTCTCCGGCCGGCAGACGCTTCGGGCGCTTCTGCGGAGAGGACGTTTATACTACCTCCGAGAGCGACTGCCTGACCAGACTGCCGATGTACTACGGCCTCAGCGCCGAAGACCGCGGCCGGGTGATCGATGCAGTTCTTTCCTATTTTGCATGAGAACAGGAGTCATCAGTGAATATTGACATGATCCATAAGAGCGGAAGGAAACTGATCAGTTTCGTTATTCCGTGTTACCACAGCGAAGGGTCCGTAGGACTCGTCATAGATGAAATTCGTCAGGTCGTCTCGGAACGGCCTGATTTTACTTATCAAATCATTGCCGTCAACGACTGCTCACCGGACAATCTGCTGAGCGTCATCAGAAAAGAGGCGGAAAATGATCCGCAGGTCCTCGCTATTGACCTGGCTAAAAACGGCGGACGCCACAACGCGCTGATCTGCGGCTGCCATTTTGCGGACGGCGATTATGTCGTCTTTATCGACGATGACCAGCAGTGTCCCACCGACAGGCTTTGGGATCTTATGGATCCCCTCTTAAACGGAGACGCCGATGTCGCTATTGCCAAATACCCTCACAAGACACAGTCCGCCTTCAAGAATTTCGGTTCCAAAGTCAACGACGCGGTAGCCACCTGGCTCCTGGGCAAGGACAAAGATCTGAAGTTCTCGAATTTCTCCGTCATGAAGCGCTTTGTCAAGGACGAGGTGATCAAATACAAGAACCCTTATCCCTATCTCTCGGGCCTCATGCTTCGCTCCACGAAGAACGTGGTGAATGTGGAAATGGAAGAGAGGGAACGCACCATAGGAGTCGGGCATTACAGCTTCAGCAAATCTTTTGCCCTGTGGATGAACAGCTTCACAGCCTTTTCCGTCAAGCCTCTCCGCTTCGCAACAACCTGCGGCATCGCTTTTGCCTTCATTGGTATGCTGATGGTCGTCTACACCGTGGTCCACAAACTTGTCAATCCCAATGTAGCGATCGGATACAGTTCCCTTATGTCCATTATCCTGTTCATTGGCGGAATGATCATGTTCATGCTGGGGCTGATCGGAGAATACATAGGGAGGATCTACATCTCGCTGAATAACTCCCCGCAGTTCGTGATCCGCGAAGTCTACGGGCAGACTGACAGCGGGAAAGAGGATAAATAAATGCAAAACATACTTATAATCGGAGCAGGTGATTTTCAGCTTCCGCTGGTACAGAGAGCATCGCTCTCCTACAATGTCCTGCTCGCCGCGCCGGTGATCTCCGACGCTTTCAAACCGTATATCACAGATTCCCTGCTCATCGATGTCCGGGACGAGGAAGCGATCCTGGCTTACGCGCGTGAGCATTCCATCTGCGGCGTAATAACCGACCAGACTGACATCGCGGTCCGTTCAGTGGCTTACGTCGCGGAGAACCTGGGGCTTCCCGGAATCGGCTCTGAGGCCGGCCGCCTATTCACTGACAAGAGCCTCATGCGGGATCGCATGGCGGAACTTGGCATCAAGCTGCTGCCCCACCGCACAGTTACCTCCATGGAAGAGGGACTTAACTTCTATAGAGAGATTGGCGGAAACGTCATTATAAAGCCCCTGGATACCCAGGGAAGCAGAGGAGTCCAGATCTGCCGCAGCGAGAGCGAGCTCCGGTCAAAATATGCTGAGGCCGCCCGCTGGTCCTCAGGCCATCAGGTCCTGATCGAGCGCTATGCCACCGGCCGTGAATTTGTTGTAGAAGGCATTGCCGTCGACTACGAATTTCAAAACGCATGTATCGGCGATACTCTCTATTTTGACCTGCCCGACGCTTTTGCTGCCAAGAGCCGCATTTTCCCCACAACGGCAGATGACGAACTCCGGCAGCGCGTTCTCGACCTGAACACGAAGATCATAACCGGCTTTGGCCTCAAACAGGGGCTCACCCACAGCGAGTTCATCATGGACGGCGATGATATCTATCTGATCGAGACAGCGGCAAGGGGCGGCGGAGTATTCATCTCCTCTGACCTGATCCACTACTCCTGCGGTCTCGACACTGAGGGCTTTCTTCTCGATATCGCCACCGGCAGGCAGAAAGGGCTGCCCGAGATCAAGCCCCAGCAGTGCGTCTGCGGGTACCTCGCTTTCTATATCCCCACCGGCAGGGTCATAAGCGTCAGCGGCGTTTCGGAAGTGCAGAATCTTCCTTACGTTCACCGCAATCAGCTTGATAAGCTCAAAGCCGGTATCGAGAACAAAGAGGGACATACGGACAAGACGTCCCGCCTGGCTCTGATCATAAGCGCGCCAGACCGCGAAACATTCGCAGAGCGCGCCGCGCAGGTACGGGAAATGCTTCAGGTCGAGACGGAAACTGCTGACGGCATTAAACCCCTGATTTGGGAATGAGGTTTAGACGTGTTAGATAAATTTCTTAGTAAAAGAAGCAATATTATACTCCTGGCGATCGTTGCCGTGTTCATGGAGAGTCTGACTTCTCCCTGTCTCAAACTCGGCGGCAGATATCCTTTCATGTCCGCCGGCTATATCACCTGGTTCTGCCTTGCTGTGATGATCCTGGGCTTCTACGCTGTCTGCTGGCAGCTGATCCTGGAAAAACTGCCGCTGACCACCGCGTATTTGCGGAGAGGCTTCAGTTACATCCTGATATTCGTATGGGCTACGGTGATCTTCCATGAAGCTATCACCTGGAAGCAGATCCTGGGCATTATCGTCATAACGATCGGAATGGTCATCAGCATCAGCGATGAGAGATCGAACTGATCGCTGACGTCGGACCCGAATTGGAGGAAACTATGAATTCTGAATTGTTTACACCTGCGTTCTGTTACGGCGCCGCAATCCTTGCCGCCTTCGTAACGGCCCTGAGCCAGATCATCCTCAAGAAACAGGCCAACATCACGGAGGCCCGCAAGAGCGGTTTTTTCAGTAAATTTCTGAATCCCCGCGTCATCATATCCTACGGACTGCTCTTCTCCACCCTCGTGATCAACCAGGTGGCCCTGATCCACGTACCGGTATCCGTAATGCCCTGTATCACGGCGACCAGTTTCGTCTGGGTCTTTGTAATGGGCGTCCTGATCCTCGGGGAGAAGGTCTCCAGGCGCAGAGCTCTCGGCGTCGCCATTATTATCCTGGGAGTGATCATCTCAAGACTGTGAAACAAAATCAAAGCCCGCAGAAATCTGATTCGATTTCTGCGGGCTCTTTTTTCCCCATCTACCGTTTTTCAGCGATTGCCATACATCTTCTCGTAGTAGTTCCGGTACTCCCCGGAGCGGATCGTCTCCCACCATTCCTGATTGTCCAGATACCAGTGGATCGTCTTCTTAATTCCGTCTTTAAACATTGTTTCCGGAAGCCATCCCAGCTCCGCGTGGATCTTTGCGGGATCAATGGCGTAGCGCTGATCATGTCCCTTGCGGTCAGTCACATATGTGATCAGACTTTCGGGCTTTCCGAGTTCAGCGCAGATCAATTTGACAATGTCGATGTTCCTCATCTCGTTGTGACCGCCGATATTGTAAACTTCTCCGATGCGTCCTCCGCGCAGGATCAGGTCGATCGCCTTGCAGTGATCCTCAACATACAGCCAGTCTCTGACATTGAGCCCCTCTCCGTAAACGGGAAGCGGCTGATCATGAAGCGCGTTGGCTATCATCAGAGGAATCAGTTTCTCCGGAAACTGATAGGGGCCATAATTATTGGAGCAGCGGCTGATCGTAACCGGAAGGCCGTAGGTCCTGTGATACGCCAGCACAAGCAGATCCGCGGACGCCTTCGATGTGCTGTAAGGGCTGCTGGTGTGGATCGGCGTCTCTTCCGTGAAGAAAAGGTCCGGTCTGTCCAGCGGCAGGTCTCCGTAAACCTCATCGGTAGATACCTGATGGAATCTGCCGATCCCGTATTTCCTGCAGGCGTCCATCAGCACAGCTGTTCCCATGATATTTGTCTCGAGAAAAATACCGGGATTCTCAATAGAGCGGTCGACATGTGACTCCGCAGCAAAATTTACCACGACTTCCGGCTTTTCCTCCGCGAACAGGCGGTCAACTCCCTCCCTGTCGCGGATATCAAGCTTCACAAAACGAAACTGCAGATTGTCCATCACCGATTCCAATGTAGAAAGGTTTCCGGCATAGGTAAGGCTGTCCACACATATGATCCTGTCCTCAGGATGTTTATCCAGCATGTAAAAAACGAAATTGGATCCGATAAAACCGGCTCCTCCTGTCACGATAATATTCAATACCTGTCCTCCCGTCTCATTCTAAATGTAAACGCCTTATTCATTATAGCGGATAACCGCGGTCAAGCCAATACAGCAAAAAGGAAGGCGCTGCCATGTGCGGCAGCGCCATCCGATTATTTAGCCTGTTGCTGATCTGTGATCAGGAATTGTAAACGACAACCTTTGTTCCGAAAGGAATATTGTCCCAAACCCACTCAGCGTTCTCAAGCTCAAGTCTGATGCAGCCGTGAGAATAGGTTGTTCTCAACTGATCATCCAGGATCCTGTAGCTCTGATTATAAGGATTGCCTCTTGTTCCTTTGTCGAACAGGATTGAGTGGAAATAGTTTCCTGCGGAAATATGGCAGGCAAATGCAGCACTTGAAAAGTCGAAGTCTGCCCAGCCCCAAGTGGCGTCACGCTTTGTAACATGATCATCGATAGTGAATACGCCGTTAGGTGTATCTGATCCGCCATGTGTGCAATCCCAATCCTTGATCCGTGTCCAGCTTCCTTTGCTTCCCTTGTAAACACGAACTTTGAATTTGGTCTTATCACAAAGGATCAGATAGTTGGTACCACTGGAATATCCCTGAGCTTTGGTATCCATGGGATCGCCATATCTGCCATATTCGTCGAGATAGTAGCCATCAACAGTGGTGTTTCTGTAGAGTACGCCATCCTCAGTTGTATAATACCAGATACCGCCGTTCTTCTTCCAGCCTTTTCCGGTACCCTTACTTCCATCTTCATGGAAGAAATAGTAATCGCTCTTACTGTTGTAATCACCTGGTACGCAGTATCTGGGTGCTGTAGCCATTACTCCGCTGGAAGGATCAAAGTAATACCTTACATTGTCGATTTTCTGCCAGCGGGTTACCATCGCGCCCAATTTATTAGGGTTCTTTGATAAATAGTACCACTCTTTACCGTAGTACAGCCAGCCGGTCCTCATGTCACCGTTGCCATTAAAGTAAAACCATGTGGTGCCATAGAGTTTTTTCCAACCAGTCGCCATGTCGCCTGAAGGGTTCAGGTAATAATACGTACCATTATAGACGATCCAGCCCGTCCTCATCTTGCCGGTAGCAGTATCCATATAGTACCACTTGCCGCCGTCTTTCAGCCAGCCTTTCTTCATGACGCCGTTGGCGTCGAAGTAGTACCATCCGCTCGGATTCAGCCAGCCGGTTGCCATCGCGCCGTTTCCTTTGAAATAATAGGTTTTTCCGCCGATGGTCTTGAAGCTTGTTACCAGCTTGCCGTTAGAAGGATCCAAATAGTACCGCTTGCCGCCTTCTTGCAGCCAGCCCTTATGCATGGCGCCGGACTCTTCAAAGTAATACCATCCGCACGGATCCAGCCAGCCGGTTGCCATCGCGCCGTTTCCTCTGAAATAGTAAGTTTCTCCGCCAATGGTCTTAAAGCCTGTCGCCATCCTTCCGGTAGAAGGATCTAAATAGTACCAGCTGCCGCCTTGCTTCAGCCAGCCCTTCTTCATCGCGCCGGATTCGTCAAAGTAATACCATCCGCTGGGATTGATCCAACCGGTTGCCATCTTCCCGTTGCCAAAGAAGTAATAACGGACGCCCTGTATGTCAAAAAAACCGGTTGCGTATGCTCCTGTACTGGTCACATAATACCAGTTTCCGCCGTTGCTCACCCAGTGGGGCTGTACTGTAGCAGCCGGAGCCTGTTTGACTTCCTCTGCAGCAACAACTTCTTCAGGCTCTACAACTGCGGCCACTTCTGTTTCGGTCATGCCTGCCGCAGCATCTTCAGTAATTCCTGCTGTAGCATCTTCAACCACGTCTGTATTTTCATTCGTGGTGTTCTCGTCAGAGACAACTTCTTTGTTGGCGGTCTCTTCCTCCGTCTGTGTTGTTTCCTGGCTCTTCTCAGATTCGGATGTTCCTGCTGTCTCTTCCTTGACCTCATTCGTCGAATCAACAGTTTCTTCCTCGACGGAAACGCCCTCACCGGAATTCTCTTCCTGTTCAACTACTGTCACAACTTCTGTATCGGTTGCCGCTGTAGTCTCAGTGGCGCCCGCACCTGCGACAGGAAATGAAGCAAATGTAAGAGATAAAGCCAGCAAAAATGCCAATCTACGTTTCATCTTCTTCTCCTCTCCTGCTTAAATGTTACAGAAAAATTATAATTGTTACACTAATAATACTGCATTACTATACTACACTATTCTTTACAATAAATCCACTTTTATTTACAAAAAATCTAAATTCCGTTTTGTATTAAAACAAGAATAAAGAAAGATTTTTCGGTATTCCCGAAAAATCTTTCCTGTTTTCTCAATATGGATGTGTTTTCGACCATATCGGCCTTTTGGGCTGCTCCGTCCGCTATTCCTCAGCTTCTTGACGCCTGAAGGAGCTTCTGGCGGAGCTGTGCTTCGATCTGAGCGAGATCCTTCTGCGCTGCCGCTCTCTTCTGTTTGCCATCGGTCTGGATCTGCAGCACTTCGTCCATCGTAGAGATCAGCATTTCGTTTGTGTGCTTGAGCGTCTCGATGTCCACTACGCCTCTCTCCGCTTCCTTCGCGCTCTCGACAGTCGCCTGTTTGAGCTTCTCGGCGTTCTTTCTGAGCAGAGCGTTGGTCATCTCATTGACTTCTCTCTCGGCCTTAGCCGCCTTTGAAGCGTGCTCGATACCGATCGCGATGACCATCTGGTTCTTCCAAAGGGGAATCGTGTTGACGATAGTGGACTGGATCTTCTCTGCCATTACCTGGTCGGAGGCCTGGATCATGCGGATCTGAGGACCTGTCTGCATTGCAACGGTTCTCGTAAGCTGCAGGTCATAGAGCTTCTTCTCAAAGCGGTCGCACTGCTCCGCAAGATCTCTTGCAGCCTGGGCATCTTCGGGAAGACCGGATTCCTCAGCCTTCTTCTGAAGCGCGGGGAGTTCATTCTCCCTGACTTCCTTAAGCTTCTTCTTGCCGGCAAGAATATACATGGTGAGTTCTTTATAGTAATTGAGATTGAGCTCATACATGCGGTCCAGAAGTTCGATATCCTTGAGCAGCACCATCTGATGCTTTTCGAGTTCATTCGCGATCGACTCAACGTTCTTCTCTACCGACGCGTATCTGGTCCTAAGCTCCGTTACCTGATTTCCCTTCTTCTTGAAGAAGCCGAGAATGCCTTTCTCCTCCTCATCGATGTCAAAACTCTTGAGCTGTGTGACCAGTCCCGAGACCATATCGCCGACTTCGCCGATATCCTTGGTCTTAACGCTCTCCAGTGTCTTTTCGGAGAAGTCCGCCATCTTTTTCTGCGTGCCTACGCCATACGTCAGTACAGCTTTCGAATCGGTCACATCGATCTTTTTGGAAAACTCTTCTACCATGCGAAGTTCTTCCGGTGTAAGAATGTTCTCTTCCGGATCGGGCACCGCCTCTTCTTTTTTAGGGGCAGTCTGAACCTGTGCCTCCTCACCGAATGTAAGACTCGGTGCGCTTTCCGTAAACTCTGCAAAAGGATCAGCCTGTGCTGCCGCGCCTGTAGACTGTGCCGCTCCATCCTGACCAAAAGTCAGATCCATCTTCTCGTCTGCCATAATCCCTGCTTTCTCCTTTGTACCAAGGTATATGTTTGATCTTTAATCAGTTTCTTCAATATCTTAAGTGAAGTCCCGAGATTCAGTCTTCTTTGGGCACTGTCTGGGCCTGAGCCTGGCTGCCTGTGACTGTCTCGTCTCCCCATGTGAGGGTCGTCCCGTAAACCTGCTTCTCCATATCGCTGACGCTCTGGCCTTTCTCAGCGGTCATCTCCCGCTCTGTGAGGCCATCCTGCGCGAACATGGTCTGCATGACCGAAATATCTGAGGACACATCCCACGCCATGTTCTCGAAAAGGCTGTCCAAAAGCTTCTCAAAGGCGTCATTGATCGTGTCAAGCGCGTCCTCGATCTCTTTCTTGGTCTTAACTATATTTTCACCGCTTACAGTCTGCTTATCCAGCTCTGTATAAGCCTTGAGCAGTTTCACTGTCGTGGGAAGATAGTAACTTATCAGTTTGCTCAGTTCGGAAGCGGAGTCCGGGTTCTGTCTCACCTGTTCAATGATCCGGTCCACAGTGCTCTCTAAGCGGTATAGTTTCTCGGACATCTCTACGCCAGGGATCTCATCATTGAAGTCATGGATCGTCCTGATATACTCCTTGCCCTCTTTGATGATCTTTCTCGCGTTGGCGGGAAGATCGGCGTCCGCCCCCTCTTCAGCCTCAGCCTGCTGCCGGAGGATCTCGCTCTGCTGGCGGATCTCCTGATACTGCCTGTAGATCTCTTCCGTAAGCATAAGCGTCGTTTGCTGCTCGTCGAGCCACGCGTTCGAAAAGACCTTCTTATCCATCAGCTCTTTGATATCAGCCAGGACCTCTTCCTTAGTCCTTCCCGTTGCCTGGGCGAGCTTGGAAATGTCAATATACTCCGCATTCCCGATCGCTTTCGCGTACTCATAATAGCGCTTTACCAGATCATGGTCTTTCTTTCCCTTGATGAACATGTACGCAAAGGCTGCTGTTATGATCGCTGTCGCGAGAAAGCCGAAAAGCGAACCGCCTACGATCCCGTAGGCCACCAGGTCAAACATACTTCCCAGCAGCATCGGAACACTGATAAACAGTCCGCAGATACCTCCGATCATCTTGCCGAGGCCGCTCTGCTTACTTACCAGTTTCTGTACAAACGGCGTCTTCCAGGAGGAATACGTCCTCCTGGGCTGGGCCTGGCTGCTCATGCGCTGGCCGTATCCTGCGCCTTGTGACTGATACCTTCTGTAAGGGTTGGGGCCGTAATTTGTGGCGCCCTGCCCCGCTGTATTCCTGTACCGTCTGCTTCGGATATCTTCCCGCCGGTTCTTCTCGTTATACTCTCTGACATCCCGCTGGATCGTGTCAGAGACTTCCTTCACTGTTTTGCTTATGGACGAACTAAGGCCTGAGAAATCATTGCGGCTCACGGCGTCGTTAACCGCGTCCATGATATCACTGCCCGCGCCATATAAATCATTTAAATCCATATTCTACGCCTCGTTCGTTTTCCTTAAATAAAAAATCAAAATACAGATTATATTGTAGACTATTCCTTCTCAAATGACAAACAAAAGACCTCTCCTGTCTTCACGTTCTTTATCACCGATCCAGCGCGCTGTCGATTTTGGACAGTTCCGGTTCATAAATTCCCACTTCAGCCGCGGCCTTTTCCATCCGCTGCTTCTGAGCCGCCGCTCTCTCACTGTCTCCGCTCTGCAGATACGCCTTGTACCTGAAAGCTGCCGCGGCGTATTCCGCCACAGCTGCCGCGTCCTCGTAACCGCTGTTCACACTGCCGATCGCCCCGTAGTCGTGATTATAATCGTTGATCAGCTGCGCATACTGTCCTCGTTCAATACTGGAAGACGTGAACGAATCGCCGAACTTACGCGAGTAATAATCGTTTCCTCCCGAAGAAAAAAAACCGATCAGAAAGAAGATGACGAAAGCGGTGAGCATGCCGATCACTATGTTCAGAAAAATGATCACCTTAGACTTTTTGGGCTTTTTGGATGCTTTACTTATATATCTTGCCATTACTGATCCGCCTCCTGCGCAGCTTCAACCTCCGGCAGCTCGACCTTGTTCATCTCGGCCAGGCCGACCCCGGTCACACTGACTATCTTTTCGTCCAGCGCCTGCTCTATCAACACCGTTCTGCGGCTCTTGGTCAGCCCCCTCAGGGAATCTGTCTCTTCTTTGGTGAGGCGCAGGTATTTCTGCAGCAGGACTGCCACATCTGCTTCCATCTCGTTATAGACCGCTTCAGTTTTTTGGGGATCCTCCGAGAGCCTTGTGTAGGAATCGGAGAGGATGTCCTCATAAAACTCGTTCACATAGTCGCTCAGACGTTCCGCGTAGTACAGGTTTCTCGTATCCTTACCGATATAAGCCGTTTCCAGAAGCGCCTCGAATATATTCTTATAATCCCTCGCTCCGTAAAAGATCCATCGAAAATCATCATACTTGTCGTTCATGTCGAGCTCATGCTTGTCCACGAACACAGACAGCTGTGTGTAATCCCTGTCAGCCAGGTACTGATCGATCTGTTCCACATAGGTCTCATAGTTTTTATTCGCGGCCTTCTTCTCTCTCTTTTGGTTCATGTTGTAGCCGTCCAGATTTATGAACATCCAGAATAAAAGGACTACGAGCGCGGCGATAATGAAAAGCCGGATTCCCACTGCCGTTCCGCCGCCGCTGTTCGCGGCGAGTTCATTCATGGCCTGCTGCTTCGTCTCCTCAAATTCTGTCTCATATTCCCGCATTTCCTTCTGGTGCCGCTGCGCCTGGTCCACAGGCCTTCCACAGCTCGGGCAGAAGTGATCATTCAGCGTGACGTCTCCGCCGCAGTACTTACATTTCATAGCCTTATCCTCACCGATTCTTCAAAAAATCCTTGCACTCCTGGATGTAGAAGGACCCCATGTCGCGCGCCGCTTTCCTCTCAAACTCCGCCAGTTCCTCGTCAGTCAGCGCGAATCTCGTCTCCAGGTCCCTCAGGTACTCTCCGGACATCTCCCTGATGATCTCAGCGTCCTCCGCCGGCACCTGTCTGTGGTCAAAATACAGAAGCTCCAGTTCTTCCCTCAAAAGGCTGGCAAGCGAATTCATATAGTGGTCCGTGTCCTTTTTGTTCTGCTGTTCCAATTCCTCCAGGATCGCAATATCGTCCGGAATATACTTCAGGATCCGGAGCCCGTCAAGAAACGCATAGTGATCCCAATCATAAAGGCCGATATTTTCCTGGCTGTCTGCAAATTCCAGGAGTCCCTCGTAGTCCTTGTTCTTGTAAAACTCGTCCAGTTTGGGGAAATTCTCCTGTTTCCACAGGTACTCTTCCTGTGCCCGTTCTTTCATCTTCCGGTCGCTGTTTCCCTCTATAACCTTGTCATAAAAGGTTATAAACCCGATAAACATCAAAAGGGCCGCGGCCGCGGCGCCTACCACGATCAGGATCCGTTTCAGGTCCTGCGCGGCCTGGACTGTCTCTTTCTTTTTATGCTCCCGCATGACGTCTTCCGGCAGATCTTCGAGTTTGTCCTTCAGTTCATCCAGATCCTCAAGGTACTCGGTCTCGTCCTGGTAGTCATCCACTGATTTGCAATACGGACAATGCAGCAGCCCGGCCTCATATTGCGCTCCGCAATTAGGACAATGGAGCATTTTCACGGTTTTTCTCTTATATACTCTTTTGCTCATATCTTTTAAAACAGGTCCGAAGAGCTGCCGCTCTCCGGACCATATTATTCAAACGGTTTATCTCTGAATAGTCTGTGTCCAGTGATTCGCTCCGTACATGTCTGTGAATCTGTATGTCACGAGTGCCGTTCCGCTGCCAATGGCCGTATCACTGATCGTGAGATCCGCGGCGGAACCGGTGATCTCAAGGGGATTGCCGATATAATAAGTATCATTATAGTTTCCGCTGTAATCGTAAAGGTCGCAAAGCGGTTCAATGACATCTCCGGGAACGAGTTCCGTGATCTCTTTACCCACGACATCGACCTCGTCGTCCTTGCTGTAGTCCGAAAACGCGCCGGCCACATATCCCTTCTCATGCTCGTTGTCAAAGACGAGCATCAGGTTGCTTCTCTGCCCGTTCAGCATACAGGGAACTCTGCCTGTGATCGTGTAATTGGTCCCGTCATCAAGCGTATCCATATGATAATAGGCGACAGGCTGACCATTGATCGATATCCAGTACTTTCCTTCATCCGCGATGAGGTTTCCCGCCTCATCGAACTCATACACGTTATCCAGTCCGAGATCCGCATACCCCTTTCCGGTGTCATAGAAAGTGTTGAGTTCCAGGTCTGTGACCATGCCCCACTGTTCCTGAGAGAGCTTGATCTTCTCCTTGCCGTCCTCTGTCACCCAGGCGAGCTGGGTCGCGTCGAAGTGATGGCTCTGCAGATACTCAAGCGTATCCTTTTCGGAAAGCGCCCTGTCGGAGAGGAACGAAGAGCCCGAGGAGCTCATGCCGGACACAGAACTGTAATCTCCGCCCAAAAACCCTGTAAGCAATGCGCTGATCAGATCGCTCGATCCGGTGCTGTCCATTCCGCTGAAACTGCCGGCGTAATCTCCGAAGAGCGTGTCATACGGGCTTCCCGATCCGCCCTGGGTCGCCTGTCCGCTCACCTGAAGGCTCGCGAACTGCCTTATGCAGGTCGTGTAGTCGGCGTCCATTCCGATCTCATTATAGGTCTTGGACATGCTGTCCACATACTTCGCGCTGCTTCTGTAAGGGAAGTAAATGGACAGTCCGTACGCGTTGGACATATTTGCGGATGTGCGGTTGTACTTGACCGCGCTGCGGATCGCTTTCGAGAGCGCCTGGCCTTCTTTGAGTCCTGTATTGAGAGCAAGGTGCACCAGGTCGACCTGGTCGATCCTTGTATTAGCCGCGAACTCTCTGGTCTGGTTTCTCGCCTGAGCGATCTGCTGATAGTTCTTGTCAGAGATCTGCGTGCTGATCGCTTTGGAGAAACTGCCCAGAAGTGAAGGCACTGTATTGGACAGTTCCGAAAGATCCACCAGAGAGAGAGTCGTCTTCTGGCCGCGGCATTTTACCCCGCAGGTCTCCACGAAGGAATCGACGATCTTTTGACCGAGCTGCACAGTGGGGATCGATGTATTCTGTCCGAGCGCATTAAGCCAGTCTGTGTAGAACCAGCCCACTCCGGGTTCCGTCTCTTCGGACGCAACCATGTAGTCCGCGTAATTGCTCAGCATCAGCGCGGTTTCCGTCGTTGCCATGAGGCATGCGTCGAATCCTACAAAGTCGAATTTGACTCCGCCCTTTTCCAGAGCGCTCTGAATGCCGGACAGCGTCATGGAACCGCTGTTCCTGTACTTCTCGTCGTAGCCGTAGCCGCTTACAGAACCGCCGCCGTGATCCCACAGGATCAGCTCGTACCGGTCTGCAGGGAAGTTCTTCGCGGACCACTGGATGTAACTCGCGAGGTTGTCCGGGTTCGTCATAGCAGCCGTGCCCGCGTCCTTAATAAGGCACTTCACGCCGCCTTCCATAACCTGATAGACCTGATTCACTCTGCTGCTGACGACCGAATTGCGCCAGCTGCTGCAGCCGCCGGTGTAAACAAGCAGATTGACCTTCTTCCCAAGATTAGCGGCTATCATCTCCTGCAGGTCCGAGGTTCCCATACCGCTTCTGGATTCCAGATCCGTGCCGCACAGATAGACCATGATAGTCACAGTGTCGTTTCCGCCGCCCTTGATCTTCGTGAATTTCTCTCTCGATCCGGACGCCACTTCCGTATCAAGCGCAGTCTGGGACGCGTTCTCATCGGACCAGCCGGTGGAGAGAGATCCGTTGCCGCTGTAGGAACTGTTATAGAAATTGAAATTGCTGTCCCCGGAACTGGAGGTATAGTTATCATCGACATTCCAGTTATTTCCTGTGGAGGAATAACTGCCGCTGCTGCTGCCGCCTCCTCCAAACAGTCCTCCGAGAGAACCGCCGCCGCCCAGCAGCGCAATGATGATCAGGACGATCAGCGGAAGTCCGCCCATCCCCCTGCCGTTTCTCTGTCCGGAGCCGGAGCCTGAACTTCCCCTTCCGGAAGTGCCCGATCCAACGGGACCTGTTCCGAGCCCGTCACCGCGAAGGTTAACGCCGGAGCCCCCTTCGGTCACATTTCTTTTCCTGCCGCGCGGTCTGTTGTCTGCCATTTCTCTTACCTCCCTGTCAACACATTTATTAAGGAAAGGATTTCTCTTTCAGTTCACGACAAAATCTGAGAATACTATTAATGATATTCCGTCACAAGTATATCATATATTCCCGCAATTATGCTTATTCAGCGAACAGAGGTGTGGAAAAGTAGCGCTCCGCTGTGTCCGGCAGGACCGTGACTACAGTCTTTCCTTTTCCCAGCTTCTTCGCCAGTTTGAGAGCTGCCGCGACGTTTGTTCCCGCAGAGATCCCGACCATGAGGCCCTCTTCCCTCGCAAGGCGTTTTGAGGTCTCAAGCGCCTCCTCGTCCGTCACTATATAAATACTGTCATAGATCTCCGTGTTGAGAATATCAGGAATGATCCCGTCACCGATCCCCATCTGCATATGCGTTCCCACGTTGCCTCCCGCAAGGATCGCAGCATTCTCGGGCTCAACTGCCCAGATCTCGATATCGGGATACTGCGCCCTGAGCACCTCTCCGATCCCGGTGATCGTTCCCCCTGTGCCGATCCCGGAGCAGAAACCGTCGATCGGGCCCGCCACCTGGGCCATGATTTCCAGCGCGGTATACTTTTTGTGGGTCATCGTATTGTTCGGGTTTTCAAACTGCTGCGGAACGAAAACCCTGGGATCCTCGTCCCTCATCCGCAGAGCTGTCTTAAGACACTCGTCGATGCAGGCGCCGATATCGCCCGCGTCATGGATCAGGACCACTTCCGCCCCGTACTGCCGCACCAGTTTCCTCCGCTCCTCGCTGACGGAGTCCGGCATGATAATGATCGTCTTGTATCCTTTTACTGCGCCTACAAGAGCCAGGCCAATGCCCTGATTGCCGCTTGTCGGCTCTACGATGATCGTGTCCTTTCCGATCAGGCCGTCTTTTTCCGCCTGCTCGATCATATTCATCGCTGTCCTTGTCTTAATGGAACCGCCCACGTTCAGGGCCTCCATCTTAACCAGCACTTGCGCGCTGCCCTCCTCAGGCATTCTGTTAAGTCTGATCACAGGTGTATTCCCGATTGCCTCGAGAATATTGTCGTAAACCATTTTCCCGGTCCTCCTAATGCTTTTTTCTCTACTGTCGTATGGCCTTCAGGTCATCAAGACTCCGTCCTCTGTTCAATACATTGAGGTCAATGCAGCGTTCGCCGCCAACATACCCCTCAAGTTCCGCCGTATCGCAGTACTGCCAGACAACCCAGTTCCCTCCCGCTTCGAAGGTGACCGGGTAGTAAATGCTCCTCACCCATCTGGGATACTCGTGAAAATCCTTCAGGATGTATTTCTCATATACATCCCCTGAACAATAGATCAGCGGTCTTACATGATATTCCTTCTCAAGCGCATCCAAAAAAGCTCTGAGTTCCCGTACCACGTCCTCCCTTTTGGGGGGATTCTCTTTTTTGTCACCGTAATACTCAACATCGACCGCAGGGATCAGTTTTCCCTCCAGGCTGCCCACCGCCTGTATGTAGTTGTCCGCCTGCATCTCCCCCGGACTGTCAAAAGAGAAAAAGTGATAGGCTCCCGCGGGAAGCCCGCATTTCTGCGCGTTTTCCCAGTTATCGTCAAACCTGCTGTCGACATGCCCGCTGCCTTCTGTAGCCTTTATATATATAAAATCGATACCCTGCTCCATCAGCGCTGACATATCTACGTCCGCCTGATACTCGGATATATCCGCGCCTATGACGTCTCTGTCAGAGACGATCCATCTGTTGATCTGAAGCTTCTTTGTCTTTACGGCAAAGAACAGCAGGATCAGAAGTCCCGCTGCGGCGGCCAGAACAATGGCTGTCTGTATATATCTGTTTTTCATTCCGTCCTCATCTTTGTAACGCACTTTTCCCTCTTGCGTCTGCCGCCAGGGGGTCACTCTGCTATTATACACGCAGAAAACCGTAAAACAAAGTGCGCCTCTGCTCTAAACAACGGATATGGCCGGGTTCCATTACGAAAAGCGCAAGAAAACCTTTCTCATCCCGTTTATATCCCTGTTCAGGCTTCATTCACCAGTTTCCCGGTCATATATTCCGGCACCAGCGCGAACATAAATGTCCTGGGGCCGGCACTCCGGATCTCCTTTTCTATGTACTCCTCATCGCAAGGAAATTTATGGCTGAGCTTCCTCGCGATCTCATATATTTTGTCCCGGTCCTCTATGATCTCGACGCGCCCGAAGACGATCACGCTGCGGATGTTCAGCGCCCACTCGCCTTCCCTGCGGTATCCGCTGTCATAAACGCAGAAAGACACTTTGTCATGGCGCCGGATCGCATCATTCCTGTGTCCCTTCATCCCGGTGTGAAAATATAGTTTGCCATCTTCCTCGCAATAAAAATGATTGATTGGCATTCCATAAGGATAATCGTCGTCTCCGAGCACAGACAATACGCCGCGCGGTTCTTCTTTCAGTATCTTAATACATTCCGTCTCGGGAATCTGCTGTTTAAAACGAAGCATTTTTCGAAACATGAGCACTTCTCCTTTTCTATTAACGGCCTTCGAGGCCGCATTAATCTGATTATACTATTTCTGTCCGCCATTTTAACACGTTAAAGCGGAATAAAAAATAGTCAGGATCTGCCTTCTTTTGTATCGTCATTTTTTCTCCAATATTTCGTTTGATTCACTACTGTTATACCATACCGTATTCTCACACTAATCTAAAGGATTTTTATCATAGGAACGCATTTTCCGCTGCAGCCCGGTCAATCCTGTCCATTAAAAAAAGTCTCTCCCGGATCGGGAGAGACTTCAAATGACTCGATCTTTACTTTATGCAAACGCCATTAAATAAGTTCAATACAACTGTGCCAGAATATCGACGCACTTATCGATCCCCAGCTCCCCGCTGTCCAGACAGATATGATAGTTTCTCGCATCGCCCCATTTCATGTCCGTGTAGAACTGATAATAGGCCGCCCTGCGCTTATCCTTTTCTTTCCGGCGTCTCACCACGGAATCCTCCGGCACGCCGTATTCTTTGGCGATCCTCTCATCACGCGTATCCCTGTCCGCGTGGATAAATACAGTCAGGCAGTCGGCCCTTGCCCGCAGAATATAGTCTGCGCAGCGTCCTACGATCACACAGGATTCCTTGTCCGCAAGTTCTGCAATGACCTGACACTGGACATTCCAAAGATTATCCTGAGTCGTCAGACCTCTTGTCCGGTCCGCCAGAAACGTAGAGAAGACACCTCCTGCCGCGGATTCCCCTTCTTCCTTGACGTAATCGGCAGAATATCCGCTCTTGTCAACGATCCTTTGGATCAGGTCCGCGTCATAACAATGGATTCCCAGTTTCTCCGCGAGCTTTCTTCCTATCATACGCCCGCCGCTGCCGTATTCACGGCTGATTGTGATGACTCTGTTCTCCATCTTGCACCCTCCTTGTCAATTCCCATTCTCTTCCGGCGCCCCTGAGGAACTAAATCCTCCGATTCCATTATAGCGCATCCTTTTGCATTTGCGGGGCTCAGGTGATAATACACCGGCAACTTTTAATGTTGACTAATTGCTACAAAAATGTTAACTTGTTTGTAATAATTTAAATTGGAAAAAATCCGGGCTTTATTATGCCCGACTACGGAGACAAACGTATGCGAAGAACCGAATTACTGGGATTATTGTTAATATGCACATTGACTCTTGCTGCACCGATATCTGTTCAGGCTGCTGAAGAAGTGACGGTATCCCCGGCCACTGAAGCGGTACTTGAAGCGGATGGGGAAACGATCGCAGAAAGCAATGCAGAAGAAACGCCTTTGGCAGAAACGATTGCAGAAGAAGAAACTGACAATTCTGAGCTTTCTGCGAATCCCGTCAATGGATCTGAACTCGAAGGAGGACCTGAGCAGAAAGATGAGCCGCTGCCGCCTGAGGATCCCGATCAGAAAGAAAGTTCTGAACTGACTGAGGATCAAGATCAAAAAGATGGCTCCGGACTGACTGAGAATCCTGATCAGATAGAGAGTTCTGAACTGACTGAGGATCAAGATCGGAAGGATGGCGCCGAATTGAGTGAGACTCCCGAACAGAAGGATACCTCAACCGTAAGCGGCGATCCTGCTTCAGCGGATCAGTCTGCCCTCGAAGCAGCCGACGAAACAAATTCTGATGAACCGGCCCCGGAGTCTGCAGCGACTGCGCAAATCGTTGAGGATAGCGACGTTATTCAAGTCAATTCCTATGCTAAGATGGCATTAACTGCACAATCCGCCTCTGTCACAAATGCAGGAAAAACTGCAGATCGACTTCATTTCATCGCGCTTAACGATCCGCATGTTGACAGTGATTCCATTCTCATAGAGAGCAATGGCCTGTATGGGCTGATCGACGCTTCAAACCCTTCAGGTTTATTCAATGACAAATACGGGTTCAAGGTGGATCAATCTAATGGCATGACAGTTGTTAAGTATCTGACCGATCTGAATGTAACGCATTTACAATTTGTTTTAGCTACTCATAGCCATACTGACCATATAGGAGGCATACCTGACGTAGCCGCCTCGGGTTTAGTGAATCAGGATACCGTCTATATTTACAAGACTTATAATCTGAACCCGTATGCGCAGCCGACCTGGCATAACGATTATTATTACAACTTAGCCTTAGATGCAATGAAGGCAAAGGGCGCCACACTTCTGAATGTCTTTGATCCGAATACTGTCGCATTGGCGAAGTTGGGAGCGACTTTTGTTAATGTACCTGCCTCGGATAGTAATAAGACAGGCGAACATATTGACTTTACAATGGGTGATTTCCTGATCAAGCTCTTCAACCTGCATACGGAATCCCTGCTCAATGAAAATCTCAACGCCATTGTCACCACAGTGACAAAAGACAATTCCCGGGCCGTCCTCATGTCAGACATGGAAATGGATGAATATAAAGAATCCAAGATCGTAAACGCCATTCTCAGTGAGGACAGTACGACCCCTGTAGATGTCTACCAGGTCGGACATCACGGATATTACACCAGTACCTCTGTGGATACCATCAATGCCATGAAGGCCAAAAACTATGTGATTTCTACCATCGACAGAGGCGCGATTCCGTTTGAGCACACCTATTTCAACTATTATATGGAGAAAACCGGCAAGGTTTACCGAACCTCACAAAACGGTAAAGCCGTCGTTGCCGAGTTTGGTGACAGCGGCGTCTCTATGCTTAAAATGGATAACACCGCGAAGGCCTTAACTTCCACGGCCTTCCCGTGGGTTGCAGCCATCACGGACGGCTGGCACGATTGGTATCCGAATGAAAAGAGCTGGAATGAGCGGAAGGAAAAAGGCGTCAGCTGGATTTATATCCAGTCTAAAAAGCCCGTTAACGGTTGGGTTTTGTGGAACGGAGGATGGTACTACTGCAACCAATACGGAACCATGCTGACCGGTTGGGTTTTGGCCGATAATAACTGGTATTTATTGAACGAAAAAGGCATCATGAGAACCGGCTGGGTGTATTCCAACGGTAAATGGTACTATCTGAACCAGAAAGGTATCATGCAGACCGGCGTCCAGACGATCGGCAGCACAAAATACTGCTTCAATAATCAAGGCGTAATGCAGACCGGCTGGACTTATTACGGCGGTAAGTGGTACTTCGCGAACAGCAGCGGCGGTCTGCAGATCGGCTGGAAACAAGATGGCGGTAAATGGTATCTTCTCGGCACGGACGGCGCTATGAAGACCGGTTGGGCTTATACCGGCGGTAAATGGTACTACCTGAACAAAAGTGGTGCCATGCAGACCGGCTGGCAGAAAATTGACGGTAAATGGTATCTTCTCGGCGCAGACGGTGCCATGCAGACCGGATGGAGACAAGATGGCGGCAAATGGTATCTTCTCGGCGCGGACGGCGTCATGAAGACCGGCTGGCAGAAAACCGGTGGTAAGACTTATTTCTTTAATAACAGCGGTGCCATGCAGACCGGCTGGATCAGCGCCGGCGGCAAATGGTATCTTTTTGGCAGCGACGGTGCCATGCAGACCGGTTGGAGACAAGACAGCGGTAAGTGGTATCTTCTCGGCGCGGACGGCGTCATGAAGACCGGCTGGCAGAAAACCGGTGGTAAGACTTATTTCTTTAATAACAGCGGTGCCATGCAGACCGGCTGGATCAGCGCCGGCGGCAAATGGTATCTTTTTGGCAGCGACGGTGCCATGCAGACCGGCTGGAGACAAGATGGCGGTAAGTGGTATCTTCTCGGCAGCGACGGCGCCATGAAGACCGGCTGGCAGAAAACCGGCGGTACGACTTATTTCTTTAGTGGCAGCGGCGCCATGCAGACCGGCTGGGTTTATTCCGCAGGCAAGTGGTATTACCTGGATAGCAGCGGCGCAATGGTCGCAAACAAATGGGTCGGCGATTATTTCCTGAAATCGAACGGTGAAATGGCCGTTAATACGTGGATCGGTTCCTATTATGTCGGAAAAGACGGAAAGTGGATACCGGGAGCTAAGAAAGCCGCATAAAATGAGAGCAGTTAAAAAACGGGTCTGTTGCATTTGATCGCAGCAGGCCCGTTTTTTCATGTTTGCCAAATCTTTTATCTGCTTAGTTTCTCCGCTTTATCCCTGTACTTCCCGTACTCCGGACGCTTCTCGCTCAGCCTTTTCCAGATTTCATATGCCCTTCTCATCATTTCTTTGTCTTCCAGAAATGCCGCCGCATTGTAGCAGCTCACCGCGAGCGCATGGGCCGAAGCTTCCGTTTTCCCTGCCGCGTACAGCATCTCTCTGCGCTCGACCGCCGCTTTATAAAGCACTTCCGCTTCTCTCTTCTGCCCGCGCTTTTTCTTCGCGCTGGCCAGTTTCTCACAGGCGGCGGCCATGTGATCGAAGAAAATAAGGGAACCGGTCTTTTCCGCGTTTTTTCCGAACAGACGATACGCCTGTTCGTAACAATCCGCTGCTTTGTCTATTCTTCCTTCCGCTTTATGGATATCCCCCATCTTCACAAGGCTTACACCGTAATCATCAACTGCCTGCGGAGACTTCACTTCATCCATGAGTACCCTGTCGATGGCAAGCGCCTCGACGTAGTACTGCACAGCTTCGGCGTATTGTTTCCATGATTTCCGGACATTGCCCAGTTTCGTCAGGACAGCCGAATAGTCTCTCCTGCTGCCCGCGGATTCTGCCTCCTTCATGAGCTGTACGCGGATCTCTTTTGCCTTTTGATAGTAAGAATCCGCGACAGACAGATCGCCCTGCTTTCGGTAGATATCCCCGATCCTCTCATAACTGATAGAGAGATCGCGGCGCGCCCTCTGCGTTCCGATCTCAGCGGCAAGCTTTTCATATAATTTGCCCGCTTTTTGATAGCAGTCCAGGGCGAGATCAAGATCCCCTCTCTCCCGGCAGAGACTTCCGAGCCGATTTAGTATGAGCGCCTTATCTCTTCTCTGTTCCCGGATTCCGACCTCCTGCTCCAGTTCCTCGCAGAAAGCCAGAGCCTCTTTCGCGGTATCAATAGCTGCCTGCACCCCGCCGAAGTCCCTGTACATATCTGACAGTTTGCCAAGCGCCTTGAAATACGCCGTGCCGTAGCCCTTGTGTTCATCCGGGTCATGGTTCTCATCATAAGCGGCTTTATACTGGGAAGCCAGCTTTCTCTGCCAAAAGATTGCCTTCGCAGAGTCTCTCTCCACGCCTTCTCCGTTCAGGTACATATCAGCCAGTTTTTCTGTCGCTTCCATACACGGCGCCGGGTCCTCCGCCGCGCTCTGCAGCAGCTCCAGTGCCTGCTCATGGTTGATCTCCACATCGATCCCGTTCAGATATGCCAGTCCGATGAAGAACCTGTGTCTTGAAGAGCCGTCATTTTCTTTCTTTGCGATTCTTTCCAGCGCGTCGAGAAAGGATTTGTTCATTTCCTGCAGCCTGTGCTCATCCTGCAGATCAGAGATCTCCTGATACTCGAAATCTTTCTGCCCTTTCAGATGGGACTGGTCTATACGCCAGTCTTCCCCTTCCTTTCCGTCCTCCGATTCATACATCTCAACGGGAATGATCTCAAAATCATCATTTTTGCTCTTTCTGTTCCTCGCCATCGGGTATTCCACCCGCATGACGTAGTTGCCTTCTTCCTCCAGGTGGGGAGTGACGGTCATGGCGAACAAAGAACTCTTATTGAACGCGTCCTTTATCGCCTCATTAAAGCTCTCTCCCGGCACAAGAAATTCATCATACCATATGGCGATATCCCGGAACTGTTTGTTCTCATGGATCAGCCTCATCAACCGCTGCGCATGTTTCCTGTCCTTTTTCCTGTAGCTCAGGAACACGTAAGCGTCGAAGGCGTCGCGCACCTGCTCAGCCAGCCCGTCTCCGACAAGCACGGAATCGAGGAATGTCTGAAGCACTTCATCATAAGGTATAGCTGTCGGGTCATTCCCATACTTCGGCACTACCTGGATCTTCGCACAGTTGTTGCTGAATTCGTATCCGAGACCGTTTTCCAGCATGATCGGGAGCACCGGGATGTGGTTTTTCAAGGCAAGCGGCAGTTCTGTATCTTTTGCCCGGTTCTTCTCATGAATAAACTTGGAAGAGACGGCAAACACTACCAGCTGCATTTCCTTGAGGATATCTTCCACTTCCTCATCAGCGGGTCCTGCGGATCCGATCTCTTCGTCATAGAAGACCGCGCAGTTCGCGTGGTTTAAAAGATCCTCTGTGATCAGTGGAAGCGCTTCGTCAAAATCCTCCGGGTGACTGGAAAAATACACCTTCGGCTTTCCTTTCGGATCGCTCATTCCCCTGGTTTTATATTGCAGTTTCATCCTGTGACCGCCTCTCCTGCCCGCTTCACGAAAGGGCAATCTCAATCCAGTTTATAGATCCGCAGACCGTCAAACTTCTTGAGGAGTTTGAGCATACTGTTGAACGGTTTCCAGTCCTTATCCTGATCTTCCACAGGAAGTGTGAGATAATGATCGCGAATATCTTCCGTGGTGAAAGTTCCGTCCATCGCCAGTTTATGGCAGCGCATCTGTTCCCGGATCATCTTGCGGTAATTGCCCGCCTCCGTAGAATCCGCTTCGATCCCGGCCGGAAGAGGAACGTTTTCATAATCCTTTCCGTAGACCCAGCCCATCATCTGGTGCTCCCGGATCCATCTCTCATGCTCAAGCGGCGCGAAGATAGCTGCCTGTTCAGGCGTAAACTCCGTCACCATTTCAAAATCTACCGGTTTGTCGGTATAGAAACAGTCGATCGCATTCAGATAACGGCTGAAATTCTTGGCCCTGTTAATAGTGGAGAGCTGATATTCAAGAGAAAGAGCCTCGAACTGCTTCTCCAGTTCCTTCGTCGGAGTGTCCTCTTCCTTGTTCCTGCCGTGCAGGGCTACGGCAAAATCGTACAAATGCAGGAAATTGCTGGAAGACAGGAAGATATGCTTATTCTTTCTCTCGTTGCGCTTGGTATCAGGAACTATGTGCAGCGGAATGTCTGTCGTGTCCACGATCTTTTCAATATCCGTAGTAAAGCGCTGCTCCTTCTCCGCCATATCGCTGTAAGCCTTGAGCCTCGGGGCATCTCCCTTTTCTCCGCCTGTCTCCCATGCCTGATATTCTTTGCGGAACTCGTCGATCTTGTCCTGCTCTGCCTCGTCATAGAAGTAGCACGCGTGGATCGCGTTGCCGCTGAAGTCAAAATCTACCGCCATCGGGTGAAGCTCTGTGCGAGAGTTGCGGCCATATGCTGTTCTGTCCCAGCACTGCAGTTCATCGCAGAGCATCAGCATGTACGCCAGCGGGTGGTCCTCCATATGAAGCGGGCCCTTGCGCTTTTCCTTGTCCTTGTAATAAGAAATAGAAAACTTGAACAGGCTGTTGTGCAGGATTATGGCTGAGAGCGCGTC
>CAMOIJ010000033.1 GCA_946615865.1 uncultured Lachnospiraceae bacterium
CCATCGGCGGCGGCAAGGGCGGCTCCGACTTCGATCCCAAGGGCAAATCCGACAGAGAAGTTATGGCGTTCTGCCAGAGCTTCATGACTGAGCTCTACAGACACATCGGCGCTGACACAGACGTACCCGCAGGCGACATCGGCGTAGGCGGACGTGAGATCGGCTTCCTGTACGGCCAGTACAAGAGAATCCGCAACATCTATGAAGGCGTTCTGACCGGTAAGGGCCTCACTTACGGCGGATCCCTGGCAAGAACCCAGGCTACCGGCTACGGCCTCGTATATCTGACTCAGGAACTTCTTAAGTGCCACGACATGGATCTCGCAGGCAAGACCGTCGCTGTATCCGGTGCCGGCAACGTCGCTATCTATGCGATCGAGAAGGCTCAGCAGCTGGGCGCCAAGGTTGTCACCTGCTCCGATTCCACCGGCTGGATCTATGATCCCGAGGGAATCGACGTAGCCCTCCTCAAGGAAGTCAAAGAAGTCAAGCGCGCAAGACTGACCGAGTACAAGGCTGCAAGACCTTCCGCAGAGTATCACGAAGGCCGCGGCGTATGGTCCATCAAGGTTGATGTCGCACTGCCCTGCGCAACCCAGAACGAACTGCACCTCGACGACGCGAAGGCACTTGTTGCCAACGGCGTCACAGCAGTCTGCGAAGGCGCTAACATGCCCACAACCCTCGACGCGACCCAGTACCTGCAGGACAGCGGCGTTCTCTTCGTTCCCGGCAAAGCTTCCAACGCAGGCGGCGTAGCAACCTCCGCTCTGGAAATGAGCCAGAACTCCGAGAGACTGAGCTGGACCTTCGAAGAAGTCGACGCCAAGCTCAAGACCATCATGGTCAACATCTACCACAACATCGACGAAGCTTCCAAGAAGTACGGCATGGAAGGCAACTACGTAGCAGGCGCTAACATCGCCGGATTCCTGAAGGTGCTCAATGCGATGGAGGCTCAGGGTATCGTATAATTGCGGGACTAATCTTTGCGCATGAGCATATACCCTGTCTTTCACTCCGGTTTCAAAGGACGGGAAAGTAAAGTTTAGTAAAAAAGAGATGACGCGACAGTGTCATCTCTTTTTTTGTCGAGGTACTTTCCCGTCCTTGAAAAGTCGTTCATGACAGGGTATATGCTCATGGGCGAAGGTTGTCCCCTATCCGGGAAGAGTTGTTGCCTTACTGTACCCCTAAGGCCTCGGTTACAGCAGCAGGTAAGCTCTCACATGGCTTCTGACCTAATCAAGCCCTTACTGTACCCTCTAAGGCCTCGGTTGCGGCAGCCGGCTGGCTCTTACATGGCTTCTGACCTAATCAAGCCCTTACTGTACCCTCTAAGGCCTCGGTTGCGGCAGCCGGCTGGCTCTTACATGGCTTCTGACCTAATCAAGCCCTTACTGTACTCTCTAAGGCCTCGGTTACAGCAACCGGCAAGTTCTCACAATGCTTCTGCCCTAATCCAGCCCCTACTGTACTATCTAAGGCCTCGGTTGCGGCAACCGGTAAGTCATAGCACAGCTTGTGCAAGCTGCCGGCTTTTCGTGACCCGCGCTCTTGCGCAAAGCTGTCATCCCAGTTATGATGATTACTGACAAAGCAAGAAACATCACCAAAATACGGAGAATACTGATGTCCCAATACGAACTGATCGTTCCCTGCCACTTCGGCATGGAGAGCGTACTGAAAAATGAAATATATGACATTGGATACGAGATCACGGAGGTGAGCGACGGCCGGGTGACGATGCTCGGAGACGAGGAGGCCATCGCGCGCGCCAACATTTGCATCCGCACCGGAGAGCGAGTTCTTCTCAAGGTAGGCTCTTTTCACGCCGAGACCTTTGAAGAATTGTTCCAGGGAACGCTCGCTCTGCCCTGGGAGGAGTTCCTGCCCGCAGACGCCCGCTTCTGGGTGACCAAAGCGGCCAGCGTCAAGAGCAAGCTTTTCTCCCCTTCAGATATCCAGTCCATCATGAAAAAGGCGATGGTGGAGCGCATGAAGCGCAAATACAGGATGGAACAATTTCCCGAGACCGGGGACTCCTATCCCGTCCGCGTTTTTCTCATGAAAGACGAGGTGACGGTCGCCCTTGATACTACCGGGGAGTCGCTGCATAAGCGCGGCTACCGCAAGTACAAGGTCACGGCTCCGATCGCCGAGAACCTCGCCGCAGGGCTCCTTGCTCTCACGCCGTGGAGGCCCGGCAGGATCCTTGTGGATCCTTTCTGCGGAAGCGGAACCTTCCCCATTGAGGCAGCTATGATCTCGGCCAATATCGCTCCAGGAGTAAACCGCACATTTACAGCCGAAACCTGGAAGCATCTTGTTCCCGCGTCTGTCTGGAAGGACAGCCGCGACGAAGCGCTGGATCTGGAGACGCCGAACGTCGAGACTGATCTGCAGGGCTATGATATCGATCCGGATGCCATCGCCGCAGCAAGAGCTAACGCCAAACTTGCCGGCGTGGATCACCTGATCCATTTCCAGACAAGACCTGTGTCCGCGCTCTCCCACCCCCGCAAATACGGATTCCTGATCACTAACCCGCCCTACGGCGAGCGCCTGACAGGTGCCGAGGAAGATTCCATAAGAAAACTATACGGTGAGCTCGGTGACGCCTACAGACGTCTGGATTCCTGGTCTATGTACCTGATCACATCTTTTGCCGGATGCGAGGAGGCGCTGGGGCTCAAAGCCGCCAAAAACCGCAAGATCTACAACGGCATGCTCAAGACATATTTCTACATGTTTCCGGGGCCCAAGCCGCAGAGAAGAAGTAAATGACCGGGCTAAAAGCCCCAGAGGAAAAGCAAATGAAACAACTGATCATATTCGCCACAGGCAACAAAGGTAAGATCCGGGAGATCCGCGACATCATCACAGATCCCGACACAGAAGTGCTCTCCATGAAGGAAGCGGGCGTCGCTGCAGATCCGGATGAATCCGGCGCCACTTTTGAGGAAAATGCCCTTATCAAAGCCAGAGCAGTAGCAAAGCTGGTCCGCCAAAAGATTGAGGACGGCACCTTCTTTTTTGACGGTGCGGATGGCACACGCTCTTTTGACACGGATGATATACAGATCACTGTGATGAGCGACGATTCGGGACTCGTGATCGACGCGCTGAACGGGGAACCCGGCATATATTCTGCCCGCTATCTCGGTCATGACACCGACTACAACTATAAGATGACACAGATCATGAAGCGCATGGAGAATGTGCCGGATGAGGAAAGGACCGCCAGATTCGTGGCAGCTGTAGCAGCAGTATTTCCCGACGGCAGCGAACATGTCGTTCGCGGCGCTATGGAAGGTGTGATCGCGCACGGAATCTACGGTAAGAATGGCTTCGGATATGATCCTTTCTTCTATCTTCCCGAGTATGGAAAGACCAGCGCCGAGATCACTGAGGAGGAGAAAAACGCGATCAGCCACCGCGGAAAAGCGCTCCGGGCGATGCTCAAAGTCCTCGATGAATGGCGCAGCACAAAAAACAGCAATGCAAAGAGTTGAGAAACTAACGGTATACTTTCATGAGAGTATTGATTCTCGGAGATACACACGCGCAGGACGATATTTTCCTACGGATCCTTGCCGCGGAAAAAGAATACGACGCTGTTTTGCACACAGGGGACTTCGAGGGAAGTGAGTTCGTCTATCGCGAGCTCTCGGACGCGCCCCTCTATGCTATTGCGGGAAATAATGATTTTTTTACGGACGCTCCCTATGAGAGAGTCGTAGAACTGGAAGGGTGCCGGATCTTCATGACCCACGGGCACCGCTACGGTCTGGAAAAGGGATACATGGGCGTCTGCCGCGAGGCGCACAGAAGAAACGCATCCATTGCGGTATTCGGGCACTCCCATCTGCCGGTGGCGGAATACTGTCGGGGCGTTCTGATGCTCAATCCCGGGAGCACTTCATGGCCCAGACAGGAGAACAGGACTCCTTCCTACATTGTGCTCAATCTGGAGGGCGGCCGGGTCCTCTCCTTCGGGATCCGCTATCTCGAATAAAAAAGTTTAAAAACTGTGTTGACAATCGGTGTGCTTCAAATTATAATAACACTTGCATTTGAGATTGGTTCCGGGGTGTTGCTCAGCTTGGTAGAGCGCCTGGTTTGGGACCAGGAGGTCGCAGGTTCGAATCCTGTCACCCCGATTCAAATGAAACAATTTATAATCCTTCATTACTTATGCGGGTGTAGTTCAATGGTAGAACACTAGCCTTCCAAGCTAGATACGTGGGTTCGATTCCCATCACCCGCTTTAACAATTGCCTTTTTTAGACAGTTGACGGCAGACACGATCTGCTGCCGGGATTATGTGTCCGTAGCTCAGCTGGATAGAGCACCGGCCTTCTAAGCCGGGTGTCGGGGGTTCGAGTCCCTTCGGGCATACTTCCGATAGAAATTCGGAATAAGGTTTTATGGTGGGTATGGCGTAGTTGGCTAACGCGCCAGATTGTGGTTCTGGAGACCGTGGGTTCGAGTCCCATTACCCACCTTTTTTTAATGCCATTGGGCTATCGCCAAGTGGTAAGGCACAGCACTTTGACTGCTGCATGCGTTGGTTCGAATCCAACTAGCCCAGTTACGGGACATTAGCTCAGTAGGTAGAGCACTTGACTTTTAATCAAGTTGTCGGGGGTTCGATCCCCCCATGTCTCATCTGTAACTCTTCAGCCGATCTCTTGATTGCGGCTGTTTTTTGTTATTAGAGGAAATGATGATCCGGTCTTTCCTTGTTTGATCAGAATCATTTCCCCTCTCTTTGATCTGCGGATATGGCGAAACTGGCAGACGCGCCAGATTTAGGTTCTGGTGGGACCCCCCGTGCAGGTTCGAGTCCTGTTATCCGCACTGCTGACCGGCAGGATTTCTCCTGCTGGTCTTTTTTTGCGCATTTTCGTGTTTTTCTGTGATTGCGAAATGTTTTTCGTGCGGATTTTCCGCCGAAGTCATCCTCCGGCGTTTACCTTACGTTAAGGTCATTCACTGTCTTCCCAACCGCTATACTGCCCTCGAGAGAGACTCTCTCCCCGATGTCTGTCTCAGGATGATCCAATATTTTGACCAGTTTGCGGACCGCTTCTCTTCCCAGCTCCGAAGGCGCGTTTGACAGGCATGTGATCCCGTCCTCTCCACTCCCCCATTCTTCCCTGTCCGTCTGCAGGACGACTGCGGACATATCCTCAGGAATCGTAAGGCCGCTTTTCTCCCATTCTCTGATCCTGCAGGCAGCTTCCCTGCGGGATGTAAAAACAACGCATGTAACCTTCGCCTCCGCGGACAATTTCAGTACATTTTCCGCAGACAGCACCGATAGATCCGTCTTAAGACAATCCATATCCAGTTTGCCCGCCTCTTCCGTGAGTATGGAAGCATATTTTCTGTATCCGATACTCTGATCCCCGGGAAAAACAGTGATCCGGTGCCCCTTCTTTCTCAGGTACCCCAGTATAGCCGCCGCATTCTTTCTGAAATCCCTGCAGATGCTGGTATGTCCCGTAACTTCATTTTCCACGCTGATGAGCGGAATACTGCTCTCGAGAAGTTCCGCGAACCGCCCCTTATAGAGGTCCTCTCTGCTCGCCAGAAGGCAGACCCCGTCAACTCTTCGGGCCGCCACCCTTCCGACCCAGCTCATCTGCTGTTCCGCGCAGTCTTCCCCCATAATGAGAAGATCTCTGCGGCACTCAGCCGCCTCTCCCGCCATGCCGCACAGCATTTCCCTGTAATATGGTGACTTCACCAGATCCGCGGATCCAGGTGCCAGGATCCCGATAGTTCCCGACATCATCCGCGAGCGTCTTTCCCCTTCTCCGTACTTGTAATCCAGTTCCTCCGCAGTCTTCAACACCTTCCTTTTTGTCTCTTCGCTGATGTCGGGATATCCTTTCAACGCCTTACTGACTGTCGAAACAGATAGTCCCAGCACCGCCGAAATATCCTTTTGATATGCCATATTAGTTTCCTCCCTGCATTTATCCTATCTATCGCAGAGAAAAAACCGCAAGTTTTTTCTTCCCGGCACCGTCTCCCAGTAATTGTCAAAATATAGTTTTTCGCTGTTTATCGTAAAACACGAAATTTTTTCTCTTATTTTTCCTAAATTATCAATATAATAATTATCTCATTTCACAATTTCGGAATTCTCTTCGAAAATAACTGCGAAAAAATTGTTTTCTTTCCGTGCCGGTCCTTATGATAAATGATATTCCGACAATCAGTTTTCTTCAGTCAGCGCGAGTATCCACTGCCTCTCAAATTTCTAAATTTCATTGTTGACAAAACACGCTTTTTTTTATAGAATACTTGTGTTGCGTAAGTGTAGCTCAGCTGGATAGAGCGTCTGGCTACGGACCAGAAGGTCGCGAGTTCGAATCTTGTCACTTACACGCAGAAAGGCTGTTGCGATTGCAACAGCCTTTTTCTTTGTCCAAATTGTTATATTCATGATTTGAGCCGGAGGACAGCCTTTTCACTGTCATCCGGCTCTTTTGGTCAATCATATAGCCTTTCTAAGGCTTTGGCCTCACTTTAATGGATTTTTGCTCAGTCTCTCTCAATGATAGCCGCGCAGCCCATACCGCCGCCTACGCAAAGCGTAGCAAGGCCCTTCTTGGCGTCTCTCTTCTCCATCTCATAGATGAGCGTTACGAGAATACGAGTGCCGGAGCAGCCTACGGGGTGTCCGAGAGCGATCGCGCCGCCATTGACATTGAGCTTATCCATATCAAATCCAAGGTCATGTCCGACTGCAACAGACTGTGCCGCAAACGCCTCGTTCGCCTCGATCAGGTCGAAATCTCCGATCGTGTAGCCGCACTTCTCCATGGTCTTGCGGGTAGCCGCGACAGGACCGATTCCCATGATGCGGGGCTCTACGCCTGCCAGCTCGCCTGCGATCCATGTAGCCTGAGGCTTTACGCCGAGTTCCTTAGCCTTCTCTTCGCTCATAACGATGATAGCTGCTGCAGCATCGTTGATGCCGGAGGAGTTAGCTGCTGTGACAACGCCGTCTTTCTTGAACGCAGGGCGAAGCTTCGCGATGGACTCCTTTGTTGTGCCGGGGCGAGGGCCTTCGTCTGTATCGACGACAATTGTATTCTTCTTCACCTTGACTTCCACAGGGAAGATCTCATCCTTAAACTTTCCTTCCGCGATTGCCTTGGAAGCTTTCTGCTGGGACCATGCGGCAAACTCATCGAGCTGCTCTCTTGTAAGTCCCCACTCCTCAGCGATATTCTCAGCTGTGATACCCATGTGATAGCCGCCGAAAGCGTCTGTAAGGGCGTCTCTGATCATGGAATCCTCGAGTACGGCGTTACCCATGCGATAGCCGAAACGGCCCTGCTGTACAAGATAAGGAGCTCTGGACATGCTCTCCATACCGCCTGCTACTACGATGTCGGCGTTGCCGTTCTCGATAAGCTTGGCAGCCAGGTTTACGCAGTGAAGTCCGGATCCGCAGAGAACGTTGATGGTGATAGCGGGAACTTCTACAGGAATGCCTGCGTTGATGGCAGCCTGTCTTGCGGGGTTCTGTCCGAGACCTGCCTGGATAACGTTGCCCATATAGACCTCATCGACCTGCTCGGGCTTAACGCCTGCTCTCTTAAGAGCTTCCTTGATCGCCAAAGCGCCCAGATCGGGAGCCGGAATGGAGCTGAGCTGTCCGCCCATTGTTCCGATCGCTGTTCTGCAGGCACCTGCCAGGACTACTTTTCTCTTGCTCATGGATTTCTTCCTCCTGAAATGTGATTATTCAAAGACCGCCCCAGGGTTTTATGTCCAAGGGCGGTATTTACAGTCTTTACAAAGTTATCAGTCTCTCTCTACGATGGTAGCGCAGCCCATGCCGCCGCCGATGCACAGAGTAGCAAGGCCCCTCTTGGCATCTCTCTTGACCATCTCGTGAAGGAGAGTTACAAGGATACGGCATCCGGAAGCTCCTACGGGGTGTCCGAGAGCGATCGCGCCGCCGTTGACATTGAGTTTGGAAAGATCGAAGCCGAGTTCTTTTCCTACTGCTACGGACTGAGCCGCGAATGCTTCGTTTGCTTCATACAGATCAAACTGGTCGATCGTAAGGCCGGTTCTTGCAAGAACCTTCTTGGTAGCTGCAACAGGTCCAACACCCATGATGGAGGGATCTACGCCGCCGAGCGCGCCTGCTACCCATGTTGCCATAGGGGTAACACCCAGTTCTTTCGCCTTCTCTTCGCTCATGACTACGACACAAGCCGCGCCGTCGTTAATTCCGGAAGCATTGCCTGCTGTTGTAACGCCGCCGGCATTGATTGTGCGAAGTTTAGCAAGACCTTCGGGAGTTGTGCCGGGACGAGGGCCCTCGTCAGTGTCAACGATGACAGTCTGCTTCTTCATCTTGACTTCTACAGGAACGATCTCATCCTTGAACTTGCCGGCTTCCATAGCTGCACATGCCTTATTCTGGCTGTTTGCCGCGAATACGTCGAGTTCTTCTCTTGTAAGGCCCCACTGCTCTGCTACGTTGTCAGCGGTCTTGATCATGTGATAGTCGTTGAATGCATCCCAAAGAGCATCCTTGATCATGGTGTCAACCAGAACGCCGTTGTTCATTCTGTAACCATAACGGCCCTGCATAACTGCATAAGGAGCGAGGGACATGTTCTCCATGCCGCCTGCGATAACGATATCAGCAGTACCTGCGATGATCTTCTCAGCCGCCATATTGACGCAGTTCAGACCGGAACCGCATACTACGTTGATGGTGACTGCGGGAACTTCTACAGGAAGACCTGCGCCAATGGAAGCCTGTCTTGCCACGTTCTGGCCCTGGCCTGCCTGGATAACACAGCCCATGAGGACTTCATCAACCTGGTCTGCAGGAACGCCGGTGCGCTTAAGAGCTTCCTTGATCACGATTGAGCCAAGATCAGCAGCCTTAACTGTGCTGAGCTGTCCGCCCATCTTGCCGATTGCCGTACGGCATGCGCCCGCCAAAACAACTTTCTTTGCCATTTCTTTCCTCCAATTTTCCTTAAATAATATGTTTCACTCCTTGCTCCGGTGAAAGCCGCAAACACGAAATATGCGTCCATACACGGCTTTTTTATCACCTTATCTATTATATCACAGCAAAATCTAATTGTGAATAAAATATCAATATTTTTATATTATTTCAGAGCCCCGAAAAAACATTTGGGGCCTGATGTGCTGAAATTTCATTAACTAAAGGCCGCATGAACCAAACGGTCCATGCGGCCTCTCATATTGTCTGCAATATTGAAATTATGCCTCTTTCAGCTTCTTGATCTCATCGGTGAGCGCGGGAACCACTTCATACAGATCGCCGACTACGCCGTAATCAGCAATGTTGAAGATGTTGGCATCCTCATCCTTGTTGATAGCAACGATGCAGTCAGAGCTGCTCATACCTGCTACGTGCTGGATAGCGCCGGAGATACCGCAAGCGATGTAAAGCTTAGGTCCAACGGTCTTGCCGGTCTGGCCAACCTGGTGAGCGTGTGCGATCCAGCCGCTGTCAACAGCTGCACGGGAAGCACCTACTACGCCGCCAAGCAGATCAGCGAGGGGCTTAAGAGTGGTGTTGAATCCCTCAGGGCCGCCCATTCCGCGTCCGCCGGATACGATGATGTCAGCGCCTTCGAGATCGACCATCTCGCCTGCTGCATCTTCGATGGTCTCAAGAATGCATGTGCGGATGTCTTCGGGAGCGACATGATAATCTTCTCTGATGACTTCTGCCTTGTTCTCGCCGGCTTCAGGTTTCTTGAAGACGCCGGGACGAACAGTACCGCACTGAGGGCGGTGGTCAGGGCACATGATGGTAGCCATCAGGTTGCCGCCGAATGCAGGACGTGTCCATGCAACGTTGCCAGTCTCTTCGTCGATGTCAAGGCTCGTGCAGTCTGCTGTAAGACCGGTTCTGAGTCTGGAGGAGAAGCGGGGGCCAAGGTCACGGCCGTTCGGTGTAGCACCGATCATGACTGTGGTGGGGCCATACTTCTCGACGACATATGTAAGAGCGTTTACATATGCATCGGTCGTGAACTGCTGGTACTCAGGTCCCTCGACTACGATAACCTGATCGGCACCGTAAATGCCGGCCTGCTCGACAGCTTCTGCAACGTTGTTACCGATAACAACGCCTACCAGCTTTCCGCCCTGCTTGGTTGCAAGGGTACGGCCGGGATTCAGGAGCTCCAAACCGACTTTCTTCGGGGAACCATCCTCGTTAGTTTCAATAAATACCCAAAGGTCTTTTGTCTTAGCTTCCATTGTTATCCCTCCTGTCAGATAATTCCATTATCAGTCAGAATCTTAGCCAGCTTAGCCGCGGACTCTGCGCCGGTCTCTTCCTTGATCTTGATTCCGCCCTGCTTTACGGGAGGAGTAAAGGACTTCTTAACATGTGTAGGAGATCCTGCAAGACCATAGTGAGCCTTATCCATGGTGGAATCGAAATCATCGCCCAGTGTCTCGAATTTAGCTCTGTTAGCAGCAAGTTTACGCTTGATTGTGGGATAACGAGGATCGAAAGAAGGCTTTGTGAAAGTAACAAGGCAAGGGAACTTGATGCCGATGATCTGCTTGCCGTTCTCAGCTTCTTTCTGGACCTTCAGGCCGCCCTCAACTGCTTCGCACTCGAGTCCATAGGTAACCTGGGGAAGTCCCAGCCACTCAGCGATCTCAGGACCAACCTGCGCGGTATCACCATCGATTGCCTGCTTGCCGCAGAAGATTGCGTCGAAAGCACCTTCGGTCTCTTCGATCTTCTTAATGGCGTGGGAAATGATGTAGGAAGTAGCAAGAGTATCAGATCCGCCGAATGTACGGCCGGTTACAAGATAGCCCTTGTCAGCCGCGATAGCGACGCACTCCTTCAGGACTGCGACTGCCTGCGGCGGTCCCATGGTGACTACTACGATCTTGGTATCGGGATTTTTGTCCTTAATGCGGGCTGCTGCCTCAAGAGCATAGCCGTCAAAAGGATTCAGAATAGCCGGGACACCCTCACGGATCAGGGTGTGCTTGACCGGATCGATCTTGATCTGAGTCGTATCCGGAACCTGTTTTACGCAAACAAGAATGTTCATATTGTCCTCCTCCTGGGATGTTATTTCGTATACCCGGTCTCCGCGTTCCGATGCGGACCTCACCGGATATACAACTCTATTCAAAATATACCATGTATGTCAGCAGCATGTTTACCGCTTTTTCGAATTAGTTCATTCGAAAATCGAGGGTTTATGCAGCCGGGTCCCCTGCAGGACCGCAGGCGCGATCCTGCAGAGAGCACAGGTATACTCTGTTCTAAAATATGAAACTGTACGAATTACTTCTTATCTGTGGGCACCTTATTGCGAGGGCCGTTGGAATAGTCATAGAAACCGATGCCGGTCTTGACGCCGAGTCTCTTGCCGCGGACCATCTTGCGAAGCAGAGGGCTTGCCGCATACTTGTTGTCGTGAGTTTCCTCAAAGAGGACATCCATGATCGCCAGGCAGATATCCAGACCGATGAAGTCGCCGAGTTCCAGCGGGCCCATGGGGTGGTTGCAGCCGAGCTTCATGCCGTTGTCGATGCCTTCGATATCAGCTGTGCCGGTGTAGTATACGTTGATCGCTTCATTGATCATGGGAACAAGGATTCTGTTGACAGCGAAGCCTGCAGCCTCATTGACCTGTACCGGAACCTTGCCGAGCTGCTTGGAGATCTCGATGACCTTCTCAACAGTTTCAGCGGGAGTGTTGATACCTGCAATAACCTCAACCAGCTTCATAACGGGAGCGGGATTGAAGAAGTGCATGCCGATGATGGGCTTGGAAAGGCTTGCGCCGATCTGTGTGATGGATAAGGAAGAAGTATTGGACGCATAGATGCAGTCGGGGTTCTTTACGATCTCGTCCTGGAGCTTCTTGAAGCAGTCCTGTTTGACGTCCATTCTTTCAAGAGCAGCCTCAACTACGAGGTCGGGATCTACAGCGATGTCGCTAAGTCCGGTAACGATCTTTCCAGTAATAGCGTCTGCAGCTGCCTGCTCCATCTTGCCCTTGCTGACCAGTCTGTCAAGACCCTTCTTGATCTTGTTAAGACCGCCGTCAGCGAATTCCTGCTTGATATCGCAGAGATAGACTTTCTCAACATCGTCACACTGTGCGAATGTCTGAGCAATTCCGGATCCCATTGCGCCAGCGCCGATAACAGCAACTTTCATTTTAGTTTCCTCCTTTGATAACTATAAAAATATTGCAACTATTGCATTTGCCTTAATTAGATGATACAGCGGACGATCACTCGTTCTTAAAAGCGACCTTTCTGACCTTCTTCGGGTCATCTTTCTTGCGAAGGAAGTTCGCCATTCCTTCTCTCTGGTCATAGCTCTCGAAGCAGTTTCCGAAAAGTTCTTCCTCAATTGCAACGCCTTCGTCGATGCTGACCTGGAGGCCTTCGTTGATGGCTTTCTTGCATGCGCGTACAGCTATCGGAGCATTGCCGGCAATTCCGGCAGCCATCTTCTTAGCTGCAGGCATAAGATCCGCAAGAGGATAAACCTCGTTCACAAGGCCGATTCTCTTAGCCTCAGCGGCATCAATGTTACGTGCGGTATAGATAAGCTGTTTTGCCATTCCTGCGCCTACAAGACGTGCAAGTCTCTGTGTGCCGCCGAAACCGGGGGTGATTCCAAGGCCCACCTCGGGCTGTCCGAAAAGCGCGTTCTCGGAGCAGATGCGGATATCACAGGACATGGAGATCTCGCAGCCGCCGCCCAGAGCAAATCCGTTGATCGCAGCAATTACGGGAATAGGGAACTTCTCGATCTTAAGGAAAATATCATTTCCCTTCTTACCGAAAGCAGTGCCCTCTGCCTTGGTCATGGTGCTCATAGCACCGATGTCTGCGCCTGCAACGAACGACTTCTCGCCTGCGCCGGTAAGGATCAGGCAGCGAACAACGCTGAGATCTACGGCGTCAAAAGCCTGCTCCAGCTCGTTAAGAACATCTTCGTTGAGAGCGTTGAGTGCCTTCGGACGGTTGATGGTAATAATACCAACGGCTCCATCCACTTCATAATCAATGAATCCCATTTTTAGTGTCCTCCCATCTAACTTGATATTTATAATCATGGCAGCCGCGTACGGCGCGGCTGCCGTGTTACCGATTTATCAAATGCTTCTTAATTATATATGATCGGCATCAGTTTTCGGGTTCGATCAGACCGTAAGCTCCGTCCTTTCTCTTGTATACTACGTTGATCTCTTCCGACTCAGCGTTGCGGAATACGTAGAAGCCGTGTCCGAGAAGTTCCATCTGCACGCATGCATCCTCGGGATACATGGGTTTCATCTCGAACTGTTTGTTTCTCACAATGCGGATCTCTTCGTCTGAAGCATACGGCTCCTCGAGATACTCTCTCTTGAAAGCAGCCTGCGCTTTGTGCTTCTTGACGATCTTGCTCTTATACTTCTTGAGCTGTTTCTCGATCACTTCCTCTGCCTGATCAACGGTGGTGTACATATCATTGCTGCTCTGTTCGCAGCGGATCACGCCTCCCTTGGTGGGAATAGTCACCTCCATGATATGCCGCCCGTGATTGACTTCAAGAGTGACATGCGCAGTGGTGTCCTCGGCAAAGAATTTCTCAAGTTTGCCGAGCTTGTCCTTCACGGATTTTTCCAGTGAAGGAGATACTTCCATGTTCTTTCCAACGATGACATACTTCATAGACACCTCTTTCTGCAGTCCACAGACTGCTGTTTTTTCGATGCCGGATGTCCGGTTAGATAATTATATCACAATCTTTGTATGCTTGAACAGAATAGATAGGGTTTTACTCCGCAATTAATACAAATTTTATGAATTCCCTCCTCCGCCCGCGCGCGCAACAAAAAATTGCTGCAGGCTCCGGGAAATCCCATTGCCTGCAGCAATATTATCATCATTGATTCAGATTTGCTGTCTCCTCATTATGAGGATGATACATTTCATTATTAATAGAAGATTCTTCTGATCGCCGCGATCGGGCGGTAGTCCGCTTTGGAAATCTTGATGCCGTCCCTTGCGTTGGACGCGTGCACCATCATTCCGTCCCCGATATAGATGCCGACATGGCCGTAGAAGCAGATCAGGTCGCCCGGTCTTGCATCGCTGATGGAATCAATGCCGATTCCGTATCCTCTCTGTGATGCGTCGTAATGCGGAAGACTTACGCCAAAGTTCGAATACACCGCCATCGTAAATCCACTGCAGTCAGTGCCGTGCGTAAGGCTTGAGCCGCCCCACACGTACGGATTTCCCACAAACTGAAGCGCAAAGTCAGCGACAGCCTGGCCGGTCTCCGCTCCGTGATTGAGCATCTCTTTCTTTGCTGTTTCAGCGGTTACTTTCGTATTGTCCGCGGCTGTCTGAGCCTTTTCCGCGACTGCAAGCGCGGTTACCGCAGCCTTTTCCTCTGCCTTTGTAGGTTCGGCGTCCTCGATGAGGCTGGCTGCCTCTTCAGCTTTCTGGGCCGCCGCCTGCGCGACTTCTGAAGCCTTATCAGCCTTCTTCTGCGCGTCGTCGGCGATATCCTTCACCGTAGCGTTCTCGATACGCTCCTGCTGTTCCTCGGCGGTCTCCGCGACAGGATAGGAATCTGTAACACTCACGTCCTCCATCTTGACGTAACCCTTGCCGTTCTCAGTGGCAACCTCGATCCATCCGTCGTTTTCCTCTTCCATATTCTCCCTGACTTCGATCTGCTCGCCCTGGGAGACGGTCATAATGACGTTTTTCTCACTCTTATTCTTGTGAACCTTAACCTCGTTCTCACTGTTGTCGACCACTGCGACATTTTTCTTAACCAGTTCGGACAGAAGTTCCGCTTCATCTCCCTTGACCAGATATTCACCGAGAACATAGCCTACGAGAGATCCGGATTTGATCTTCACCCAGTCGCCGCCGTTGTCCTGAAGGATCTTGGCGACATCGTTGCTGTATAATTTTCCGATCACTTCGCTTCCGAGCGAAGCATCCGTGTGAATGTTCAAGTATACATTGGGCGCTGCTACAGCAAGTTCAATCTTCTCTTCCTGTTTCAGACTGCTCTTTTCGGTGGCAGCGTCAATAACAGCTTTCTTCTCGCTGCTGTCTTTCTTGACATTGATCTTCTGCCCCGGACCCACAATTGATAAAACCGCATCTGCGACCAATTCAGCCTGTGCATTTTCCGGTGTGATAACATTGCCCGTGATCGGGTTCAGATCCGCAGCGGCGTCGAGCCTCGCGGAGTATCCCATCGCCTTGACCGGTGCACTCATTACGGCTGCCGCCATAGAAAATGTGACCAGTCCTGTCAGTACCTTAGATCTTGTAAAAAACATGCTTCCTCCTGATTTTATTACCAGTTTTTTGCCGGGCGGCAGCTCGGCATTAGTCTGTATCAGGCTGTAAAAACCTCGTAAATAAACTGTTTATCAGCCTTCGGTACTATAGCAGAAGGATTTTTTACTGTCAAGAAATCTACAGTTTCTTAACGATATTTAGGATTTTTTTAGAAAGTTTCGCCCATTCCTGTTACGAAGTCAGAAGTTTAATGTTTTTACCAAAATATTTATGAAATATTTATTTAATAAAATTTAATCAAAATATCCGCGTTTTTCTATATTTTGTCACATCAGAAATACGCGTGAAACAATTAACAAAATCGATCATCTGAGCCGACTTTTTTCACGACTGCCTCAAAATGCTCTGCACGCCCGTGAAAGCGATCTGGCTCACCTTATCTCCCAGTTCTTCCATACTGCATGGAATCTCATCCCTGAGCCATCGCTGATAGACATACATGGCGCCCGCGACAAAGAAACTCACCTGGATCTTCAGGTCGCTCTCAGGGAGCCTCGAGTGCCTTGCGTAAATCTCTGACAGGATATCTACCGTCACATTCTGCACTTCGTTCCAGAAAAATCCCAGGCTGGGATTTCCGGCGACCATCCTGCAGAATTCCAGGTGCTCGGCAAGCATCGAGTTTACCTCCTTAGCGAATATCTTCCTGTCAAAAGACAGAGAAAAGAAACTTCTGATCGTGAGGCGGGTCAGGAGCTCCCTTGTCTTCTCTTCCGCGTATTCCCGGATGATATCCTCCGTCGAATCATAGTGCAGATAGAAAGTCTTTCTGTCGATATCCGCTTCTCTTGCAATATCCGAGATCGTGATCTTCTCAGTCCCTTTCTGCCTGAGCAGGTTCAGATACGCGTTCTGTATTGATTTTCTGGTCTTGGTAATTCTTCTGTCTTTCATTTTTCCCCACTTTGCGCCAAAATGTGTATTATTCCCTAATATAAACCAAACTGGCAATTGCCAAAATATTCAATAAATATCATAATACCCCATGTGTGGATAATTCAATACCTGCGCATTATCATGTTTTATATGCTAGAATAGAGACGCAGGATTTGTCATTTCACAGCAGCTTAACAGCTGCTGCCAGGATCAGATAATAATAAGGAGGAGCCTATGAGCAATTACGAACTGGATCACAAACTGGAACATATCTATTCTCTGGCCGCCTACGCGGAAGTAGAAAAGAAGCCCGTAAATTCCAAGAACTACAAGAGAATCCTTGAAAAGCAGAACAAGGGCGTTCACGAACTTATGAAAGCCGCTTACGAGATTCCTTTCTATCGCGCACGCTTTGAGCAGAGCGGAACAACCCCGGACGACTATCACTGTGCCGAGGACCTCTACAAGTTCCCGCTCCTTACAAAGGATCAGCTCCGCGACTGGATGGACGAGGAAGCAGCCAGAGATCCCGAGAAGTACAAATACTGGCATGTCTCTCCTACATCCGGTTCCACCGGCAGGCCTCTGCGCGTCCTGATCTCCCCCAAGGAGTACGCATACGTAACGGCTAACTGGCTGCGCACCATGGGATACGGCGGATTCAATCCTTTCACCGGAAAGACCATGTGCCGTCCCAATTCCCTGCACGGACCGGTCAAGGAATATGACTCCCCCGTTCAGAAACTCGGCATTCTCCGCCGCACTTATATGTCCGACACGATCAAGCAGCGTGTAGACACCCAGACCCTCGTGGATGAGATCAACGCATACAAGCCCGACTATCTCTACAACCACAAGAACCTGCTGATGCGCATTGCCAAATATGTCAAGGAAAATGACCTGTACATCCATCAGCCCAGCTTCTACACTCCTTTCGGCGAGATGCTCGACGATCCTTCCAGAGCGCTTCTGATGGACGTTTTCGGCCCCGGCCTCATCGACGCCTACGGAATGGGCGAGACCGGCTCCTGCGTCATCAGGATCCCCGGTAAGAAATACTATCAGGTGAACAGCGACCTCTTTGTCGTAAACGTCTATAACCAGGATCTGACCGGCCCCGCCCTGAAGGGCATGATGGTCATCACTCCTCTTTATAAGACTGAGCTCCCTCTGATCAACTATACTTCCTATGATCAGGCTGACAGCTACATGAAGAAGGGCCTTCGCTTTGTCAGAGGCGTCCAGGGCCGTATGAACGACGTCATTCACCACAGAGACGGAAGTGTTACCGAGTGGGGCAATATCTCCGGCGTAGTCAATTACATTCCCGAGATCATCTCCTACAGAATGGTGCAGGAGACTTATGAGGATCTGACTCTGATGATGGTAAGAAATCCTGAAACTCCCGTGGAAAAGCAGGAAGAGATCGAGAAGGTCCTCGATGAGAAACTCATGGCCATGTTCAAGGATCCTTCCATCAAGATCACATATCAGTGGCTCGATGAGATCCCCGTGGATCCCAACGGAAAACTGAGAGTTATCATCAGCAAGGTCAAGACCGGAGCCATCGGTGAGCCCGAGCACGCAGGCGAGGACGTCGGAAGCGCCGATATCAAGCCCGACGCAGCCGCTGAGGAATGATCAGTTAATATGTATATTCGGAAACTGCCGCTGATGCGGCAGTTTCTTTATTATGTGCGCAGATTTACAACGCTTTCAATTTGGTGTATATTCCTATTTATGAATACGAAAACACAGGAATTAACTTTTGGAGCTATGATCGTCGCTGTCTTCGGCGTTCTGCTTCTGCTCAACCGGCAGACAGGCGGAATGTTCGAGGGTTTCTTTATGTTCATTTTTCCCATCCCCATGGTGGCCTTCTCCGCCAAATACGGGTGGAAAGACAGCTTGCCTGTCTTTGTCTGCACGATCCTGATCTCTTTTCTGTTCGGCACATTCACCGGCATGTTTTATGCGGTGGGCATGTCCTTTGTCGGCATGGTATACGGTTCCTGCATTAAATCCGACAGGGACATGAACCGCACGCTCATATTGGTTATGATCCTCTCTGCGGCAATAGAACTTCTGTGTACCGTTGCGCTCGCCACTTTTGCCGGCTTTGACCTCAACGCCGATATTATGGCAATGCAGGAGTCTATGAACACAATGCTGGCACAGGCAGGCGTCGATACCTCTACCGGCATTCTGTCCTTTGACTATCTCCGCCGCATGTACATTATCACTACGGGATTTGTGGGCGCCATGGAGGGTCTGATCGTCTACTATCTCAGCTACGCGATCCTCAAAAAGCTCCGCTATCCCATCAGAAAGCCGCAGCCGCTCACCAATTACTATCCGTCCAGGATCTCCGGCGTCATCGCGCTGGTCCTGGTCTTTGTCTATGCCTATACCGTTGCGAGGCCTTTTTCCAATGCCGCGGTCCAGAATGTCCTTCAGTCCGCCGGTATGTGCGGCGTGATCTACCTGATCTTCTTCGGTTACATCGCCCTGCTCATGGTCTGCAGCGTTTACCTTCACCTCCCCAGGATCCTGGGAATGATCATCTCTCTTTTCCTTACCATGTCCATCTCCTATATCCCGATGCTTGCCGGCTATCTCTATATCAGCGGCAATCTCCACAGGGCTTTGGACGACCGAATGTCAGAAAAGCCCCAGAACATGTCAAAATAGTCCTTGAACGCAAAACTTAATAGAACTATGATACATTCCAACCACAAGCCTGACAGTGAAAGGAGGTTTCACTGCTATGGGTAAAGAAAATGGTGTAATGTTTCAATATTTTGAATGGTATCTGCCGGCAGATGCTACGCTCTGGAAGACTGTGTCCGCGAACGCGCAGGAACTTTCCGATAAAGGCGTCACTTCAGTCTGGCTGCCGCCCGCATACAAGGGACAGGCAGGAATTAACGATACCGGCTACGGGGTCTATGATCTGTACGATCTCGGAGAATTCGATCAGAAAGGAACGGTTCCTACCAAATACGGAACCAAAGATGAGTATATAGATGCAGTTAATAAATTACAGGCTTGCGGTATTGATGTCTATGCGGACATTGTTTTAAACCACCGCATGGGCGCGGATGAGACAGAGACAATTCAGGCCGTGAAAGTTAAAGAGGAAAACCGGACTGAAACGGTCTCCGATCCCAAGACGATCAGTGCCTGGACTAAGTTCACATTCCCCGGAAGAGCTGGCAAGTATTCCGACTTTGTCTGGGACCACACCTGCTTCAACGGCGTCGATTACGACGAACTCAAGGATAAATCCGCGATCTACAAGTTTAAAGGCGTCCAGTGGAACCACGGGGTGGATCACGAGAACGTAAACTACGACTATCTGATGGGCGCGAACGTCGATTTCAACGTGCCGAAGGTTCGCGAAGAACTGACACGGTGGGGTCAGTGGTATCTCGACACCACAGGCGTGCACGGCTTCCGTCTCGACGCGGTAAAGCACATTGAGAAGAACTTCTTCCCCGAATGGCTGGGGAAACTTCGGACCAGCAATCACAAAGAACTGTTTGCCGTCGGCGAGTACTGGAACTCGGAAATCGATATCCTGATGGACTATCTTAAGAGCTGCGGCGGATGCATGTCGCTGTTCGACGTGCCGCTCCACTTTCACTTCTTCGAAGCCAGCAACAGCGGCGGTGAATATGACATGCGGGGACTCCTTAAGGATACTCTGGTGCAGCGCGATCCCACCCACGCAGTTACATTCGTGGACAACCACGACACGCAGACCGGACAGGCCCTTGAGAGCGCGATCCAGCCCTGGTTCGTCCCTCTGGCTTATTCAGTGATCCTGCTGCGGCCCCACGGATACCCTTGCGTGTTCTACGGTAATTACTACGGCGTAAAATCCAAGAAAGGCCCTTCCTTCCAAAGGGAGATCGATCTGATGATGGATCTGCGCCAGACTCACGTATACGGCGCGCAGCATGACTATTTTGACGATCCGAACGTAGTCGGCTGGACAATGGAAGGCGATGAGGTCCACGGCGGAAACGGCCTGGCAGTCGTCCTCACAAACAGGACCGGAGACGACAAGTCAATGTACGTCGGAAAGCAGCACGCAGGTGAAACCTGGATCGATGCGCTCGGCAATCAGAAGCATGAGGTCGTGATCGATGAGGAGGGATACGGCGTATTCTGCTGCGCAGACGGATCCCTGAGCATCTGGATCAGGAAACAGTGATCATACAGAACAAAAAAGATGTGCCTCGTCAGAACATTTTCTGACGGGCACATCTTTTTTAGTATCAATCCAGATCTTCTCCGCGGGAGGCGATCACCTTTTTATACCAATAGAAAGAATCCTTGCGGCTCCTCGAGAAATCCCCGGTACCGTCGTCATGCCGGTCCACATAGATAAATCCATATCTCTTCGCATACTGGCCGGTCCCGGCAGAGACCAGATCAATGGGGCCCCAGCTGGTGTATCCGATCAGCGGCACGCCATCCTCCAGAGCTTCTCCCATCGCCCTTATATGCTCCCTGAAATAGGCGATCCTATACGGGTCGTGAACAGAGCCGTCTTCTTCCACTCTGTCAAAGGCTCCGAAGCCGTTCTCTACGACCATCAGCGGCATTTTCGGATATCTGTCATGTAAAAAGATAAGTGTATAGCGAAGTCCGTCCGGATCGATCTGCCAGCCCCAGTCTGAGGCCTTCAGATATGGGTTCTTCGCGTTTTTGACCATATTTCCTGCTGTCAATTCCGCTTCAGGATCCTCTGTGATGCAGCCCGACTGGTAATAAGAGAAGGTGTACATATCCACCGTTCCCTCCCGCAGGATGTCAGCGTCTCCTTCTAATATGAAGGAAGGGTCGATCCCGTTGTCTTTGAAAAATTTAAACGCGAAATCCGGATACTCGCCGCGCACCTGCACATCGCCGCACAGATTGTTCTTAAAATTGTCCTCCCACTGCGCCGCGAGAACATCCTTGGGATTGGGCGTCAGCGGATAGACTGTCACGTGCGCGATCATATTGCCGATCACGAAATCAGGGTTGATCTCATGCCCCAGCTTCACGGCGAGGGCCGAAGCGATAAACTCGTGGTGCAGCGCCGTAAACGTCTTTTGCATATCGCTCTTGAGTTCATTCAGAGGGATCCTGTGGTCGGCGTTAATATCGCTCTCATCCATCAGTCCGAGGCCGTACAGGTTGCCGATTCCTCCCTCTCCCATGCACGGAATATTGATCTCATTAAATGTGAGCCAATATTTGACCTTGTCCTTATAACGGCGGAAAACAGTCTCCGCGTATCGAACAAAGAGTCCGATGGTCTCTCTGAAATAGAAGCCGTTGTATTTTTTGACAATACTCCAGGGGATCTCGTAATGGCAGAGCGTCACCAGTGGCTCAATGCCGTACTTTGCGCATTCGTCGAATACCTTGTCGTAGAAAGCCAGCCCCGCTTCATTGGGCTCCGCGTCGTCTCCGTTCGGGAAGATCCTCCCCCAGTTGATGGACAGACGGAAGCAGGTAAATCCCATCTCCGCGAACAGCGCGATATCCTCTTTGTAGCGATGATAAAAATCGATCGCCTCATGGCTGGGATAAAACGCCGCCGGATCTGTCTGAGGAAGAAAAGTCCTGGGAGTATTCACATCTCCTCCAAGCAGCATGTCCGGAACGCTGAGTCCCTTGCCATCCTCCAGGTAAGCCCCCTCGCACTGGTTGGCCGCCACAGCTCCTCCCCACAAAAAGTTCTCAGGAAATCTCATTGTCTCCTCCTTTTCATTTTCTTTCATTTGTTATCGGCAAACCATTCGCTTACCGTCCCGCATATTCCGTCCAGATCACCGAAGGCCGAATAGTCCAGGACTTCCATCTCTTCTCCCGTGAACTCGTTGGCTTCCTTCTTCGTCCCGATCTCAAGCTGTAAGTCCGGCGCGGCTCCCGCCTCAAGATCCGAGCCGCTGTTGTCCGTGAGTTTGAACTTGCTGCCGGAAATGCTGATCTCGAATCCTTCGCTCAGGACAGCCTTCTGTACGCTGCAGGATCCTCCTCCGGACCTGTCTCCGATCACCATTCCACCCTCTTCCCTGACAAGGAAAGGGAACAGATTTCCGCAGGAGAAAGATGCGCCGCTGGTCATCACCGCATAGTTGAAATCGTAACTGACCTCGTCGTCCTCATCATTGATCTCCCCGTCCAGATTCCTGTCTATGTCAAAATATACATTGAAGTACTGTTTACTGAGCTCATCATATCCGCGAAGATAGTCTCTGCCGGTCATCAGCGACAGGACACCTGCAACAGAATCCGAATACCCGCCGGGATTTGTAGAAAGGTCAAAGACGATATTCTTAACTCCTCCCTCCTTCGAAGCTCTCATAAGTCCCATTGCCGCTGTTCCCATAGTATCATCGGGAATCTCGCCCTGACCGCTGAAATACGCGTACCACCCGTCCTCGTCAACAGAGAACGAGCGCAGAAGGATGACCGCAGTGTCCCCATATCTGTGATACCCGGAGCTCATATACTCCTCAGTGCGCACACTGTAAATGCCCTGGTTGGCAATGCTGATCTTATTTACAAAATCCGAGACCCCAAAACTGTCGAATTTGGACCAGGTATACTCCCGAAAAGCATTGTACTTCTCCTGTTCGGCATCAAGCACTCCTATTGAAAGCGATGTATTGTTGTGTCCGTCTTCAAGAGGCCCTTCAGAGAGCCGGTACATGCCGAACCAGAACTCCCTGAAATCTTTCGACATCAGTTGCTTTCGGATTTCTTTAACCGAATCGTCTGAAGCCGCCAGGGCGGCGTCCAGCCCTTCCTCTCTCAGGATCACAGGATCAAACTGTGTTCTTCCCGGATATCCGTACATATATTGGAAGATAAATCCCAGATCCCCGTAACTGTACTGCGTCAGATCCTGCGCCCTGTCCTCTCCGCTAAGTATGCCGTCGTAATACTTAGTATTGTAATAATTATTATCCATTTCGTAAGGCGACTTACTGCAGCAGATATACAGATTATTACCATTATACAAAACCCTGTTCTGCGCAATATCCGTCAGCCAGGATGACAGTATAGAAACCGGGAACCACACATCATTTGCGTCACCGCGTATTTCAATTCCCAGTTTTCCAAGGTTAAACTCAACTTTTTCTGGTTCTCCCTCATAGACCACTTCTCTGAGTTTGAGATAAGGCGCCGGGCTGTCCTTAAAAGAACTCGGCGTTCCCTCTTTTGCCGCCTCATAATAATTCACAAACGCCGGCAAATTCTCCGATACAACAGTGTCCCTCCCGATATCCACACTTGCCTGAGCTCCAGCCGCATTAGTCAGCGTATAGGTTCCGTCCCCATGGTCCTGTACACTCAGGCCTCCCCCAAGCATAAGGTCAAAATATTCCGTAATTCCCATATACGCGACATTCGGTGCGTCCTTATAGAATCTGAGCTGCGCTGTTTCACCCGCAGACTCTTCTCGGATAACATTCACCGTCCTCTGGATGTACTCGTTGGTCACCGTCTCTTCTACAGGAGGCACCTCAGCTGTTGCTGTCGTTCCCAGAGAATTCTCAGGGGCTTCCTCCGATCCCCCCGCTTCTTTCTCAGCATCTCCGGAGACCTCACCAGTTGTCTCCATTTCACTTTGCACTTCTCCGGAGACTTCACTTCCGCTAAGCTCTTGTTTATTGGAGGCATGCGCTCCGCTGCAGCCGGTTGACATAACCGTCGCTGCACATAATACTGCCAGAATGGCTTTTGCGATAGATTTCCTTTTTTCTATCATATTGTTCCTCTGTGTATGATCATTTGAGCTCTGCCATCATGGCAGCTTTGTTAATCAAAATATTGTGCCTTCTGTATATTCTATCACATTGCAAGTAAATACTACGACAATAAAAAAGCTGCTGCATAAATGCAACAGCTCCTCCACTGCCGGCAGCGGGGGTCGAACCCGCACTCCCTTGCGGGAACGGGATTTTAAGTCCCGCGCGTCTGCCAATTCCGCCATGCCGGCCGGCTATATATTAAGACCGTCTCTGAAACGATCTTCTTTATGTGTTCAGCGGCGGTCATATAACCGCCGCTTTCAGTGCCTGTTAAGGCTAAATGGACCCTCGGGGACTCGAACCCAGGACCGACCGGTTATGAGCCGGGAGCTCTAACCAACTGAGCTAAGGGTCCATATCAGATATAAGAAAACGATCAAATCGTCTCCTTACTATTATGAACAGTTCCCAATATGAAAACTGTCTGATGACTCCGACGGGAATCGAACCCGTGTTACCGCCGTGAAAGGGCGATGTCTTGACCGCTTGACCACGGAGCCTTGGTTGCTTTCATAGCCTACATAGTATAGCAGAATTAAAAGCCATAAGCAACTGAATTTTAATCAGTCGACTTCCTTTGTAAAAGAAAAGACAGCAGATTAACTGCTGTCTCTAGCGCCCCGAGCAGGGCTCGAACCTGCAACACCGCGGTTAACAGCCGCGTGCTCTACCATTGAGCTATCAAGGC
>CAMOIJ010000034.1 GCA_946615865.1 uncultured Lachnospiraceae bacterium
GGAACCTTATCGCAGACGCGGGCGATCTCGAGTAGTTCGGATCTCCTGGGTTCCTGAGCTGCTGCTGCCTTCTCGCGGGCCAGCGCCGCAAAGCGCTCCGCGAATCCCTTGACCGCATCGATAACAATCAGGACTGCCTTATAGAACTGGTACTTATCGATGGATTCGGGCTCGGTCAGGTCCAGCTCTGCCTTGAGCTTTCTTGCGCGGTCCTCATATCCTTTCAGACCGACCTTCAGCATGTTGCCGTAGTCCACTGCAAGGTGTGCGTCTCCTGCGTTGAGCTTGCCCTCCATGCCAAAGAACCCGGTGTCCATGTAGACCTGCATCTCTTCCGGCATAAGCGCCTCGCCTCGGGATCGGAGGTTGTTGTTCTCCCAGAAGGGAGCAATCTCTCGGAGCTGCTGCTTTGTCTCTTCCGTAATATAAAAGACATCGCCGTCGCGCTTCTCAAACAGGTCAAGCTCGTCCATGATGAACTTCATCGTGTACTCCGGAAAGACCGGCGCGCCGCGGTTGACGGAGGACTGATTTCCGACCAGAACGGTCTCGTCCTCAATATATATATCCATTTTTGCCAAAATATTCTGAAGCATCAGCGCTCTCTTCATGACTGCAGGCTGATTCAGATTCTTCTTATAGGATTCTGTAGCCAGGACAGCACGCTGTGCGTCGATGTAGGGCTTCTGATCCAGAACGCTCTCGCGATATGCCTGCATTCTTGGTGTCAGGGATCCGAAATGTGCTTTGTTTTCCATTCTATATGCTCCTTCATTTCTTTCGAAATTTATTTTTGTTGTGTTCGCAGTTTAATTATAGCACCCCGCCCATTTCTGTCAACATAGTTTTCGTGAGAAATTATTATAAATTTCATTCGCAACTTATTATTTACATAATCGAATGCTGATGCTATGATAAGAACATGCAGAACGAACAAATTCTCAAATCTATCCTTTGAGTAAATTAATAAGGAGCCACAATAGATTATGGAAATGAAAGGAATCGTCTTTAATATTCAGAAGTTCTCCATCCACGACGGCCCGGGCGTGCGGACCACCGTCTTCCTGAAGGGATGTCCCCTCCGCTGCAAGTGGTGCTCCAACCCTGAGTCCCAGCTTTCAAGAGTACAGATCATGTACCACAGCGATAATTGTCTGCACTGTCAGAAATGTGTACATACCTGTCCTGAGAAAGCGATCTCGGCTGCAGAGGATGGAAGAATCCATATCGACTTTAATAGATGTACAGGTTGTCTTGCCTGCGTACAGGGCTGCCCCGGACGCGCGCTTACAAATGAAGGGGAATACAAAACTGTTGATGAGGTCGTAGATGTGTGTATGCAGGATGTCGATTTCTATGAGGAGTCCGGCGGCGGTGTAACTATCTCCGGCGGCGAAGGCATGGTGCAGCCTGACTTTGTGGAGGCGCTGATCTTGCGCCTTAAAGAGAAGGGTATTCACACTGCGATCGAGACCACCGGGTGTGTGAGCCCGGAAGTTTTCCACAGGCTTGCTCCCCTCTTCGATCTTCTGCTCTTTGACGTCAAGCAGTATGATTCCGAGAAGCATAAGATTGGGACAGGTGTCGGCAACGAATTGATCGTTGAGAACCTGAGATGGGCGCACGAACAGGGGTTGAATGTTTTGCCCCGCATTCCGGTAATCCCGGGCTTCAACGCGGAACTGTCAGATGCGGAGGGAATCGCAAAGCTTCTGCATGATATCGGACTTGACCGTGTACAGCTCCTGCCCTTCCACCAGATGGGCGAGCGCAAATATGAGTTTCTGAACAGAGATTACGAAATGACCGGTGTGAAAGCACTGCATCCGGAAGACTTGACGGATTATCAGAAGGTCTTCCTGGATCTGGGGATTGAGTGCTTCTTCTAAGGTGTCAAGGGGGTCAAGGGGACGGTTCTTCTGACACTCATCAGACTACATCGGCCAGCCGGATCTTCAGGTCCGGATAGATGCCCGATGGAATCACATCCTCAAAGGAATACATCTCCGCCGACTCGTGTCCGTCGTTCCGGCTGTAAACTGAAACAATTCTCTTTTCCGGATTGATGATCCAGTATTCCCGGACGCCGGCTGTGCGGTATTTGAAAAGCTTGAGCAAATAGTCCATCCGTTTCGAGGAGGGGGATACGACCTCAACAACCCAGTCCGGCGCCCCCACGCAGCCTTTATCCTCCGACTTGGCCGGATCACAGATTACCGTAAGATCCGGTTCCAGATAGATAGAATTATCTGCGTTCAGATAAACTGCATACGGTGGAATATACACTTCACACGCTCCCCCATGGGATCGGACGAAACCTGCAACTGCAAGATACATCTCGCCCACGATCTTCTGATGAGTTCTCGTGGGCGTCGCCATGTAATAGATCTCCCCATCGATCAGTTCCGCCCTGACGCCCTCCGGCAAAGCATAGATATCCTCAATTGTATACTCCTCTTTCTTTGCCGCATATGCGCCCCAGGGCTCTCTGAGCACTCTGATACATCCGTCGATCATCTCGCCCGGATACCTGGTCGGCACCTCCTTCTGACCGTTTAGCGCCCTGGCCAGCGCTTCCAGCGTTCCCTGCCTGGGGCTCTTCGTACTTCCGCTCATTACCTTCTGCACGGTGCCCAGGGGCACGCCTGAAAGCTCTGCCAGTTTCTCGTTACTATATCCAAATTCTTTTTTCCTTCGCTGCATTTCTTCTATTGTCATGATAGCCTCCATCCATTTTAGAACCGTTTGTTTGGTAATGGATCTAATATGGATTTATTTTACTCATATTGCTCTGTTTTGGCAATAATATGGTTTCGTTTATCAAATTAAATACTTTTCAATGAGCAGCTCAAATTCCCTTTTGTCCAAAGGCTGCACGGAAGATTCGAATGTAATAATGAGCTGCTCCCCAATAAAAATCCCATTACTCTCATATAGCCTGATCTTTTCCAGAGCCTTTCGGGCATACTGCGGATCGTCCATTTTTCCAAAGTGCTCATGATAGCGCTGTATGCGCGTTCTCTTATTCAGTGTTGTAAAGTCCGGCCTGATCGTTATATTTTTAGCCTGCTTTTTGAGAAGCAAAGGCTTTTCATACTTATATGGAATTCCTCTTTCATAATATTTATCAGCAATTATCTTTTCTGATTTGGATCTCACCCTTTCACCGCGATTGCTGTATATTGACGGTGTCTGATCAGAAAAATACCCAGGTTGGTATTCATCCTGCTCCCATTGTTTGACGAACATCTCTTCATCCGGCACAAATGGCGTGATCAGCTTTTTGCGCTCGCTGTGAAGAAGAGCGAATACATTAGCCAATGCTTTCTCATCAATTCTGTTAAGCGCTCTTCTCACCGCTTTCAGCTGATCAGTTGCCGTCTTCAAGAACGCCGCATTATAACTGTGCTGAGCCAATTCCATAATTTTAGGCCCTTCCTTCACAGCCGACAGGTATTTCAGCTGCTTGATTCCATTTTTGTCAAGATAACTATGATAATAACGCGGTTTTCCTTTAATCATTGAGATTTGCAGTGTTCCCGGCAATGGACTGTCGGCATGCTTTTCGACTATCTGAACCAGTTTTTCCAACTCCTGTTCCTTTTTCAGGAGCATTTCCCTCAACTCCATGATCGGCATTAATTCCCTCCTCGCTGCGTGATAAGTGTAATCTCTGCGTTTTATATTTGTACCTATGATCTTTCGGGCGTTGTAATTGCTCTTCCACCTTTTTTGTTTTGCAATTAGCTTTTTAAAGACCCCGATAATTGCTATTCTGATTTTTCTTTATTGCACCTACCTTTTTTTCATTTTTTTAATTGCAAACTTGTTCCTGGCATATTACCACTTATTTTCTCGGTCAATTTATAAGTGTTCTTCCGCAATCATTGATTCCGCAATTAAAACAATCCGAAAAAGATAAGTGCATAATTCACATTTTTGATTTGCAATTAAGCAGGTTGTTAAAGTGGCTAGTGCATATCTCTAATAGTTTGATCTGCACTTATTTTGGCTCCGAACATGTAAGTGCTCAATTCAATTTCCCGTCTTGCATATATCCCAGCCATCATAAAAGCTAAGTCATCGATATTGTTGTACCCTTTTCTGTGGAGTTCATTTCCTGCGAACGCAGAAGAATTTAGCTGGTGAAAGAACAACACCTGATAATGCTAATTATTCAAGATATTAGGTGAAATGTAAAGTTCCAAATGTTCAAATGTCAGTTCATCCGAGAACTATGCTTCAGATTTGCGTTCCTATTACTTATGAACGTAAGAATACTCGCATCATTCCACTGCAAATATGCTATAATTCAAATTACAAACAAAATCCATTAAGGAGGTCCTCCGCATGCGCAGAAAAGAAGACCGCACCAGCCAGATTCTGGCGCTTTTAGTACAAGAAAAGAAAATAGAAGTCGCCGAGCTCTCAGCGCATCTGGGTGTCTCTCAAGTCACGGTCCGCAAGGATCTGGACGCCATGGAGGCGCAGGGCCTGATCACCAGAGAGCACGGCTTTGCAGTCCTGTCCAGCACGGATGATATCAAGGGACGCCTGGCCTACCACTATGAGGAAAAGAAAAAGATCGCGCTGCGCGCGGCAGAGCTGGTAAAGGACGGCGACACCATTATGATCGAGAGCGGCAGCTGCTGTGCGCTTCTCGCCGCGACATTAGCAGAACTCCGCACCGGTATAACTATTATCACAAACAGCGCCTTCATCGCCGATTATATCCGCCGTTCCTCCGATTTCCAGATCATTCTTCTTGGCGGCATTTACCAGCAGGACGCCCAGGTCATGGTGGGGCCCATGGTGCGCCAATGCGCGGAAAATTTCTGGGTCGACCGCTTCTTTATCGGCGTGGACGGCTGGTCCGCGCGGGCCGGCTTTACCAATCAGGACCAGATGCGCGCCCAGGCTGTTCGAGACATGGCAAGACAGGCGGACCAGGTAATCGTTCTGACGGAATCTGAAAAGTTTGACAGACACGGCACTGTACCGCTGAATCTGAAAGATCAGGTGAAGGCAGTCATCACGGATCAAAATATTGAGGAACAGATAGTCACCGAACTTACTGCCCGAGGAATAGAAGTACTATCCAGTTGATATGCACACGGTATGAAAAGGAGCGCAAAGTCATATGAATTATTACGACGAATACCGCAGCAAACTAAAGACTCCTGAACAGGCCGTCCGCTGCGTAAAGAACGGCGACTGGGTTGACTACGGCACCAATGTCTGTTTCCCGACTCTTCTCGACAAGGCGCTGGCCGCCCGCCGCGATGAGCTGACCGATGTCAAAGTCCGCGGCAATCTGGCTTTTGGCCCGGTCGAGATTGCGGAATGCGACCCCTTGCGGGAACACTTTATATACAACAGCTGGCACTGCTCCGCTTACGAGAGAAAGCTCTGCGACAGAGGCCTCTGCAATTATATCCCGATGATCTTCAGAAATGTGGTGCCCTATTACCGCCACTTCCTGAATGTCAACGTCGCGATGATGTGCGCCACTCCGATGGACAGGCACGGCTACTTCAACCTCTCCTGTGCGGCAGGAATTGCCAAAGGGATCCTGCGGGATGCAGACATCGTGATCCTGGAGATCAACGAGCACCTGCCCTACATATATGGCGGCTTTGACGAGAGTATCCACATCTCTGAGGTCGACTGCGTCGTGGAGGGCGGGCACCCTCCGCTTCCGGAATTTCCGATCGCGCCGCCTTCCGAGGCCGAGTCCATGATCGCCGACTACATCATCCCTTATATACAGAGCGGTGCAACGCTGCAGCTTGGCATAGGCTCACTTCCCGGCGTCATCGGTTCCAGGCTCTCACAGTCTGATGTCACGGATCTGGGAATGCACACGGAGCTCTGCGGGGACGCCTATTACGAACTGTTCAAGGCGGGCAAACTCACTAACCGCTGCAAGACTTACCAGCCCGACAAGGGTGTCACAGGTATGGTCTTCGGATCACGTACACTCTATGACTGGGTGGACCGCAATCCGGGCGTCATCATTGAGCCGCTGGAGTATGTCAACGCAGCCGAGACGATCGCCAAGCACCAGAACATGATTTCCATCAACAGCTGCATCTCCGTGGATCTCTACGGGCAGGTCAACGCCGAGAGCGCGGGACTGCGGCACATCAGCGGGACCGGCGGTTCTCTGGACTATCTGACCGGCGCGGCGATGAGCCGCGGTGGAAAGGCTTTCATCTGCATGACTTCTACCCACAAAGAAAAAGACGGCACTCTCCGCTCCCGGATCCTGCCGCACTTTAACGGGGAAATCGTGACGAATCCCCGCAGCCAGAGCTATTTTATTGTCACCGAATTCGGCGCTGTCAATCTGACCGGGCGCACTACCTGGGAGCGGGCAGAGATGCTTATCAGCATCGCGCACCCCGATTTCCGGGATGAACTGATCCGCGCCGCGCAGGAGCAGAAGATCTGGATCCGGTCCAACAAACGATGACACGGGGACGGTTCTTCTGACATTTAAAAAGTTGTCAGAAGAACCGTCCCCTTGTCAATTAATTGGGCCTGTTCATTATACTCCCGCAATCTCCATGATCGTCTTCACAAGGAAAATGGTCAGCACCAGCAGCATTACCGGTTTAACGACCGCTCCGCCCTTCTTATCAAAGAAGGAAACGCCGATCCAGTTTCCGGCGATATTACACAGTCCTGCCATGATGCCCAGCGGAATCAGCACCGTTCCATTTATGAGAAATACCACCAGCGACGTGACGTTAGTTGTCATGTTGATAGCTTTTGTCAGCCCGTTCGCTTCTTTCAGCGTAAGATGCGCCACAGAAGTGAGCAGCAGGATCAAAAAGGTTCCGGTCCCGGGTCCGTAGAATCCATCGTAGACGCCGATCACAAACGCGATCACACAGCTCAGCGCGCAAGTCTTTCTGAAGCTGTAAGGCTCTCTCTCCACATCAAAGTTCTTGGTCCGCAATACAAACCAGGCTGTGACGGGGAGAATGAAAAGCATCAGTATTTTGAAAGATTCATTGCTGATGAGCAGGCTGATGTGGGCGCCTGTATATGAGCCTGCAAGTGCAAAGACAACTGCGAACACCGCCATCTTGAAGTTGATATATCCTTCTCTGGCGAATCTGTATGTCGCAGTTGTCGTTCCCATGCAGGAACTCATCTTATTGGTTCCGATCGCCTCATGGGGCGGCAGGCCGACCAGCATGTACACAGGCAGGGTGATCAGTCCCCCGCCTCCCGCTATCGCATCCACGATTCCGGCAGCGAAAACGGCCGGGAAGACCGGCCAGTATCTGAGCAGCGTCTCTATAATTGTTGATAAGATCATTTATTCTCCATATTCTGACTTGATAGTAAATCGTCCGGGCTTGCATTTCCTGCAAGCATGCCTAGAATATAAGTCATAACACAATTTTTTGTCAACTTGCATGAAAGAAAGAGGTACCCACTATGAGAACTAAGCTGAACATCACGGAAGGAATCTTCCCGATGCCCGTATTAATGATCGCGACCTACAATGAGGACGGCACCGTAAACGTTATGAACGCCGCCTGGGGCACGATGCAGGAGAGAAATACTGTCGCTCTTAACCTCACGGAGAGCCACAAGACTGTGAAGAATATCAAGAATAAAGGTGCTTTTACTGTAAGCATCGCAGATGCCGCTCATGTCGTTGAAGCCGACTATTTCGGCGTCGAATCCGGCAACAAGGTTGGGGACAAATTTGCCCGCAGCGGTCTTACCGCCAGCAAGGCAGAATGTGTGGATGCTCCTGTCATCAACGAATTCCCTCTGTGCCTTGAATGTGAGTTTATCGAATATCAGGACAACGAATACGGCGTCGGTGTGATTGGCAAAGTCGTAAATGTTACCGCAGATGAGAGTGTCATGGTAAATGGAAAGCTCGACATGTCCCTGGTGGGCGCAATTGCTTTTGATCCTTATACACATGGATATTACAAGGTTACTGAGCGCGTCGGCGAAGCCTTCAAGGACGGACTGAAACTCAAGAAATAATCGGAATATAAAAAGCGCACCGGACTAAAGCAAAAAGTCCGGTGCGCTTTTCATTTGCCGCAGTTTCGGCAATGGATTGATCTAAATAGAATAGGGATAATAATCGAAAATTCCCTGCACGGCGTCCGAAATATCCTGGACCTGCTCATACGAGATACTGGAGATTTTCCGATAATGTCTGGCCTGCAGGTCCAGGCTCCTGAGATGTTCAAGCAGAGCTGTACCGTTATATGCATCAGAGAAAATCCCAATATGTAAAGCATCCGGTTTCGCATTGTCCCGAAGCGGGCATACAACTGACATTCCCGACTGGTTGAAGAACTCTCTACTGAGCACCAATATATACTGCTCTTCTTGTTCCAGCCACAGTATATCTCCCTGCTGTGCACAAATCATCACCATACCTCCCGTCCTTTCGGTTCTCCCCAGTCAAATTCTGTATACGGCCCCAATTTTCCGCCGTAAGCACGGGCACGTTCTTCCAGTGATCGATGTTTGAATTTCACTTTTTCAATAATGATCTGCTCACCCCGGACTTTCATGCTGAGTGTATCATTTACGTGTATATCAAGTTCCTGCAGAACCAGTTTAGGAATGCGTATCCCTTGTCCGTTTCCCCATTTAACAAGCTGTATTTCCATATTTACATCTCCTCTCCCGCAAATGTATATACATTGTATATCATCCCCAAAACAAATGCCAGTCCCGAAATAATCTTTCTAAAAAGGCACACTTAAACCGTTTCCTGTGATAGTCTTTTACAAGAAGCGAAAACCATTACAGGAGTCCATGAATATGAATCAAAATACAGCCCCCTCCAAACTTTTCTTCGCCTCCGACTACATGGAAGGCGCTCACCCTTTGATCCTGCAGCGGCTTATGGAGACAAATCTCCTCCACACTGCCGGCTACGGAACCGATGAATTCTCGGAATCCGCCCGCGCTAAGATACGGAAAGCCTGTAATGCCCCCGATGCTGACGTCTATTTTCTTGTCGGCGGAACGCAGGCCAACGCCACTGTGATAGGGTCCATCCTTCGCCCTTATCAGGGCGTAATTGCCGCCGAGACCGGCCATGTCAGCACACACGAGGCAGGCGCGATCGAAGCCGGCGGCCACAAAGTCATTGCGCTGCCTCAGCTGAACGGAAAACTTGACGCCGATTCCATCGAGCGCTGCATTCAGGGCTACTGGGACGACGCCAACCACGAGCATATGGTCATGCCCGGGCTGGTCTATATATCCCAGCCCACGGAATTCGGCACGCTTTACTCACTGGAGGAACTGACGAAGATCAGTGAAACCTGTCACAGACACGGTGTCTCTCTCTATGTCGACGGTGCGAGGCTCGCCTATGGCCTGGCATGCAGGCAGAACGATGTGATGCTCCCTGATCTCGCAAGACTCTGTGATGCTTTCTACATCGGCGGAACCAAGTGCGGCGCCCTGTTCGGAGAAGCGGTCGTCCTGCCCCGGCACGATTTTATCCCGCATTTCTTCACACTTATCAAGCAGAATGGCGCTCTGCTGGCCAAGGGAAGGATTGCAGGAATTCAGTTCGAGACTCTGTTTTCAGAGCTGCCGATGAACAGCAGCGGCGAGTCAGGAGAATCTGCAGTTTCAGACACGCCTCTCCTCTACGAGGCGATCGGCCAAAACGCAATCGATGCAGCGGACCGCATCCGTGCGGCTCTTATCGAAAAAGGGTATGAGATCTCATTTGAGTGTCCCACAAACCAGCTCTTCATCACCGTGGACGACACGCAAAAGGAGCGCCTGAAGGCGCTCCTGGAACTGAGTTTCTGGGAAAAGCTGCCGGACGGACGCACCGTCCTTCGCATCTGCACGAGTTGGGCTACCGACAGCAAGGATGTGGATAAACTAATAGAAATCTTGTGATAAAAACAGCTTTGTAATTACGGTGCTGATTTAAGTGAGTCAGAGGACTTTTCCTCCGGCTCACTTTTTTGCGGCAAAGAAAGCGACCGCGATCGCTCCCGGACCGGCATAGGTTCCGATCGTGGCACCGACCTTAGCAATCCGGAACTTAGAAGCGTCATCCACATCGATCTGATCCGCATAAAGCCTGGCGGAGTCATGGATGTATTTCTTCAGGGTTTCATCAGAGAATCCCGTATATCCGAAGCAGAAAGGGCGCTCGAAGTCGATCCCTCCCAGTTTCTCCGCGAACTCCGTCAGCATATTGTTTCCGTTTCGGGAGCCGCGCGCCTTGCCAAGGATCTTGACAACGCCGTCCTCAATTGTGAGCACCGGTTTGAGAGACAGCAGTCCTCCTGCAAATGCCGCAGCTGCGGAGATCCTGCCGCCCAGTTTGAGATATTCCAAAGTGTTGAAAATAGCGAGCACATGGGCGTCTTTTTTCTCCTCTTCGATCGCCGTATAAATTTGCGCAGCGCTCATGCCCTGATCACGCATCTGCACGGCGCGCTCCACTATAATAGCCTCCGAGATGCAGAACTGCTGTGTGTCTACAACAAAGACATCTCCCTCAAATTCCTGAGCCGCGACCTGGGCGCTCTGGAAGGAGCCGGAAACCCCGGAGGAGAGGCAGAAGCATACCACCTGCTCCCCTGCCTCTACGGCTTTTTCAAAGTTGCTGCGGTACTCAAAAGGAGTTATCTGGCTCGTCTTGGGAATCTCGTCGGTCTCGATCAGCCGCTCATAAAATTCGCGGTTGGAGAGCGTAACGCCATCCAGAAATTCCTCTTCGCCGAAGCGCACCTTAAGCGGAAGTACCGTGATATTCCACTCTTTTGCCCACTCCTGCGAGATATCGCTGGCCGAATCGGTGATTATTCTGACGCTCATTTTCACTTCTCCTTACTATTTTTTGACTGACAATTACACCTGCTGATCAGTATTTACCAAGCGAGGCTTCCCATCGGATCCCAGGGGTGCAGGACGATGGGTTCTGTATCAAAGGCCGCCGCCTGCTCAGGTGTGAAGTACTTGCGGTCCAGAAGGATCTGGTAGGAAAACTCCCCGAACCACTCGTCGCTCATCACATAATAGCCGTCCCTGCCGCGTTCCTTGCCCCAGCTGTTCTCCACCTTCCAGCGCACAGGCCTGCCCGCGTCATCCAGATCGACCCCGGTTATGACCATCGCGTGCGTCATGAGGCTCTCACCGTAGTCCAGTCGCTGCTCCTTGGTCATGGGGAAGTCCGTGGAGAAAAGTTCATCCACCGCATAGGCGTCTGTCGTCAGGTAGCCCGCCTTCCGATCCGAGAACTGCCCCACATCGCTGCCGAACCATACAGGGCGTCCGTCCTTTAACTGGCGGATCGTCAGATCCCGCAGATCGTCCATGGGGAGGTTAAGGTATTTGACCGGATAGGCGCCGCCGCGCACATTGCCTAGGTACCGCACTGTATAGGTGTGTCCGTAGGGCTTGTCCTTGGTAGGGGCATTGATCACTGTGACCATGTCTGCCAGATTCCAGCCGATATACTGCCTGAAGAATTCCTGCGGAGTGATGTCGCTGATCCGGATAAACTTCTTGTTCTTATCTCTGGTCTCCCAGGTAAAGCGCACAGGAGGCTTGCCCAGCGCAATGCAGAGCATCCGGTAGACGGTCTCCATCATTTTGTCCTTGCGGGCGCGCAATGCCTCCATGTCCTCTCCCGCCTCATGGGCTGTGCGAAGTTCGCAGGCATACTCCCTTAGTTTTGTGGTCATGTACTTGCGAAGCTCTGCCGTCGCGGAGGAAGCTGCTGTCTCCGGCATCAGGTCCTTGGGAACCACGCCGTATTTCTCCACAAGGCTCCGGAACATATCCCACTGCCCGCCGTCTCCCAGCGGATCCTTCAGAAGGAAGCTCACCACGCGGCCGTCCCTCGGCTCGTCCAGAGTCTCAAGCATGTTTTCCAAAAAATAGTTGGCCTTCTCCAGCTTGTCATAGAACAGCGGATAGTTCTGGGAGAGCTCCATGCTGTCGAGATCAAGCTTCTCCATGAGATCCAGCCGCATTACATTGAGAGCCGCGAACATCCAGCATCGTCCGGAGGATTTCTGGTCGCACACCTTTCCCGCCTCCACTTCGATGCTGAAGGAATAGGGATTATTCTGCTGCACCGCGTAGTTTCTCGCCGCGCCGTTTACGCCCGCCTGGGCAGCTGCGTTCATAGCAACTCTGTTTACTCTGCTGCTGTCAAAAGATGTCTCAAATCTACGTAAATCATCAGTTGTTATTTCTTTTTTCATCGGACACTTCCTTACTGTTTTCTCCCGGGCCTGCGGCCCTCACAACGATCACTCTCTGATCGTCCCTCTCTCAATGTGTTTCTTAATGATCTGATCCGTGACTTCAAAAAGCTTCTCGGATCCGATTTTGGTCTTTCTCTGCCGACCATAGATCTGCTCCGCTCTCACGCCGTGTTCCACCCAGTCTCCGCCGTCATTGCTGTCGTTGAGCATGAGCGGCTGCAGATTGTCCAGGGAATGGGCATATTTTGCCTCCGCAGTCTCATAGGCCTCGAACTCGTCGAAGAGCGCCGTCAGTTCCTCCTTCTGGTCCTGGGGCAAAATAGAGAAGATCCTCTCCTTCGCGGCATCCTCCCGCGCCTTCTGCGTCTTCAGGTTCTCCTCATCATAGGCGTAGGTGTCGCCGGCGTCGATCTCCACGATGTCGTGGATCAGGCACATGAGCATGACCTTCGCGATGTCGACCTCCTCGTTGGCGTACTCCCGCAGCAGGTAAGCCATGATCGCCATGTGCCAGGCGTGCTCCGCGTCATTCTCTCTCCGGCCGTGCCCGGATAAGTGGGTCTGCCGCAGGATATTCTTCTCCTTATCGATCTCCAGGGCAAACTCCAACTGTTTTCTTAAGCGTTCCTCCATCGGCGGCTCCTTCCCGGGCCGGAAATCCCCTGACAGGGCTTTATCCGGCCTGCATCAGATTCCGAGAATCCTCCTGGCGTTCCCGAACAGTATTTTCTCCTTATCTTCGTCCGGAATGTGCTCTCCGAGAACAGCCTGAACGTACATCCTCGGGTTGCAGATCGGGTAATCCGTGCCAAACAGAATTCTGTCAGAACCCACAGTCTGTGCCAAGGCAGCCAGCAGGCCGTATCGGAACAATCCGGTCCCCGATATATCCAGATTCAGGTTCGGGAACTTCTTCAAGCGTTCGACATGCAGCAGATAATCCGCTTTCTGTCCGGGATGCGCCGCCACAAAGGTGACACCGGGACAATTCCCTACCATCATTTCTGTCTGCTCCGGCCACTCCGGCATCGTGTGATAGCTCACGATCATTCCGTACTCTCCGGCCCGCGTCAGAATTTCTGTCAGCTCCTCGCTCCCGTAATCGCAGCCCGCGTGCTGCCAGCCCTGAAGATAGGGGACGAGTTCACCCACGAGTTTGACACCCTCTCTGTGCATGCGCTCCACTTCCTCCAGCGACTGTTTCAGGAAAGCAGGATGTACGTGGAAACCGGGCACATAGGCGCTGCCGAACTTCTCCCGGAGCTGCAGTGCCGCGTCATTCACTTCACGCACCCTGTCAAAACTCTCCATCGCTCCTCTGTGGTCCGAATCGATGACAGAGCCGCAAAAGACCGAGATTCCTGCCTCCGCCAAGTCTGACGGCATCTGTTCCGGCTCCAGATAAAAGTGCTCGCCATACATGCCCATGAACTCGCCGCGATGCCTGTAGGGGTGCGTGTGGAAATCGATGATCTTCCCGCTGCTGACTATGTTTTGACTGAATTTTCTGCTCAAGTTCCCATCTCCTTCCGGGGAAGCCCCAGTTTCTTACAGGTAATGAAATAATAGATAGTCTCGAAGAAAAGCATGACCGACCAGCCGGTCAGACAGGACCAGGCAATACCCACAATGCCCATTCGCGACGCCAGGATCATCGTGCTTACCGTGCGGATCGACGCCTGGACAAATGTGAAGATCATGGTCGTGAACATCTTGCCCATGCCCCTGAAGAACCCCTGTACGGCGTTGGTCAGCGCCGGCCACAGATAGAAGAAAGCCATAACGCCCAGGTATTCGCTTCCCAGGCGCACCACTTCCTCCGCGCCGGCTCCCGTCACGAACATGCTCACGATCGGCCGTCTCAGGAAGAGCCCCACTGCGCAGATGACGACGTAATACATAAGCCCAAGTGTGACTCCGGCCCGGTAGCCCGGACGGATCCGGTCCTTTCGTCCCGCGCCCCGGTTCTGCGCCACGTAGGTCGAGATCGACGCACCGATGCCCTGCTCCGGAATGCAGGCGAAATCGTCCACTCTCGTCACTGCGTTGAAGGCCGCGATGCTGCTGACGCCCAGCGCGTTTACCTGCCCCTGGATCAGCACCTTGCACACAGGCTGGATAGTCTGCTGCAGTGCGCTCGGAAGCCCATACTTCAGTATACTTGCCAAAATATCGCCGTCGACCTTCCACCAGCTTCCAAAGGGGCTGAGCGCGCGCTCCCTGGTCGCCATGTAATAGGCTGCCAGTCCCGCGGAGACCGCCTCCGCTATAACCGTTGTGACCGCGCTGCAGACAATCCCGAATCCCAAAAGGCCCAGAAAGACCAGGTCAAGCCCGGCATTGAGGAGTGCGGAAAACATCAGGAATTTCAGCGGCGTCCTGGAATCACCCACACTCTTCATTCCGGCAGCGATCGCATTGTAAAAAAATGTGAAAGGTGCCCCCAAAAAGGTGATCCGCATATAAATCACCGTGATATCGAAGATCTCCTCCGGCACCTCCATAAAGCGCAGGATCTGCGGCGCGAAGATAAATCCGAGTCCGGCTACTGCCAGACAGACTGCCCCGCCAAAGAGCAGCATTGTAGACATGGTCCGCTTCAGTTTCCCGTAATCTTTGGCGCCGAAGTGTTCGCTCATCAGAACGCCTGACCCGATGCACATCCCGCTGATCGCCAGGATCACCAAGTTCATCACAGGGGCCGCGATCCCTTCTGCTGCCAGGGCGTTCTGCCCGATAAAACGTCCCGCGATGATCGAATCCACCGCGTTATAGGCCAGCTGCAGCCAGTTTCCCAATAGCAGCGGCAGAGCGTAGCGCCACAGATGTCCATAAGGCTCGCCGCTAGTCATATCTCTCATAGTCGCTTATTTCTCCGGCTCTTTAGTCACTGCCTGCGCACTTTGGGGGCAGATCTCCTGCCGCTGGACCTGATCGCCCTCTGCGGACATACGAGCACACAAAGATGGCACCCCACGCACTTGCCCGCATCCATCCGCGGTTTGCGCTCCGACGACAGAGTGATCGCCTGATGGCCTCCGTCCGCGCAGGAGATCTCACAGCGTCCGCAGCCGATACACTTTGAAAGGTTGAACTTGGGATATACGATAGTATCTCTCTCAAGGACATCCGTCGTGTCGCTGACTGTGTCCAGTCCAACCCCCTTTATCTGCTCGACATTGTCAAGTCCCTTCGCCGCAAGGTAGAGATTCAGTCCCGATTTCAGGTCATCGATGATCCGGTATCCGTATTGCATTACAGCCGTCGTGACCTGTACGCTGCCCGCGCCCAGCATAATAAATTCCAGCGCGTCCATCCAGCTCTCCACGCCTCCCATGGCGCTTATGTGCATGTCCTTCAACTTGGGATTGTGCCCCATCTCCGCAATAAAGCGCAAAGCAATGGGTTTCACGGCATTTCCGCTGTATCCGCCCACTGCGGACATCCCGTGTACCGACGGCGCAGAGACATAAGTGTGGGGATTGACCCCGATAATGCTCTTGATCGTATTGATCGCGGCGATACCGTCTGCACCTTCCCTGAGCGCCGCTTCCGCGGCGGGACTCATCTTATCGACGTTGGGTGTGAGCTTGGCGAGGATCGGTATCTTCGTTCCGCGGCGGGCCGCCGCGGTAAATCTCTCGACCAACTCCGGCACCTGTCCTATATCCGAGCCTAGCCCTCCTTCCGCCATATTAGGGCAGGAGAAATTGAGCTCGATCGCGTCGGCTCCGTTCTCCTCGCACAGACGCGCCAGGCGTTCCCAGTCCTCGTCATCCTTACCCATGATGGACGCCAGTATGAATTTAGTCGGATAGTTTGCCTTAAGGCGCCGGAAAACCTCCATATTCTCTTCCACACTGTGGTCGGAGAGCTGTTCCACGTTCTTGAACCCTATGATGGTGCCGTTGTCGCCGTTGATCGCCGAATAGCGGGGCGACGCTTCATGGATCTCAAGGGAGCAGATCGTCTTGAAGGCTGCGCCGGCCCATCCGGCCTCAAAAGCTCTGGCGCACATATCATAAGTGCTGGCCACGACCGAAGACGAGAGCAGGAATGGATTTTCCAGCGGAATTCCGCACATCTGCGTGCGCAGGCGGTTTTCATCCTGCGGCACTGCGATCTCCAGATCAGGCTTCACTTCCTCATACAGCCGCGTTACCAGTTTCCGGATCGGCACCTGACGCGGGCGCACACACGCCTCCTCGCACGGCGCGGAACATCCCGCACAGGGATTTTCGTCCGGCAAAACACCGGCAGCCGTATCCTCATTTTCAAACCACACGCTTCTAAGAAGCGATGCCGGATCGAGTCTGCCGCAGGCGGAGCTGCAAGGTGCATCGTGACATAATGCGCAATTGATCATATCAGAACGGTAAAGTTTCTTACTAAGCATAATTGCCTCCTGTCCTGAAAAAGGTCTGCAGTTCATTGTAAATATTTTACCATGACGGCAATGTGCTTGGAAGTAACTCCTGAATGCAGTATTTTGACATATTGAGATCCACGTGCCAAAACAGCGTTGACAGAGATTTGATTTAATGGTATAAAGTATTAAACCGTTGAAGAAGAGTGAGTAAATTCTCTCAATGCTGACGCAGAGAGCCGCAGGTGGTGGAATTGCGGCGCAGCACGAGAATCGAATGGACTTCTGAGGGCGAGCAGAAACCGGCTCATACATGACCGGGAGTATGTGAGACGGAGCAGACTCTCCGTGATCAATTGTCGGCATATGCTAGTATGCGTTAAGTGGGCGTGGTTTCACGTCAAGCCGGGTGGCACCGCAGGATTGTTTTTAACGACCCTGTCCCAGCATTTAACACTGGGACAGGGTCTTTTTGCGCGTTAGCAATGAGCCATGCGCAGACAAGACGCTTGGCAGTCGATGAGAGCTTGCTCACAATCGGATGACAAGCGGATTGGATGCATACGGCAAATGCCGCGACAGTCACAAGCCGCATAGCGGCGCAGGGACCTGTCGGCATGGCTCATTGCACATAGCCAGAAGCACACGGCCCGTCCCAAGCATACAACCTCTGGCGCAGACGCGCCGCACAAGTTCAATGCGAAAGGAGAAAAACCATGGCAAACAACAATCAGAAGATTCCCTACAAAATCTATCTCTCCGAGAACGAGATCCCTTCCTCCTGGTATAACGTAAGGGCTGATATGAAGAACAAGCCCGCACCGCTTCTCAATCCCGGCACCCTTCAGCCTATGACTGCTGAAGAGCTCAGCGCCGTTTTCTGTGAAGATCTCGTCGCCCAGGAACTCGACAACGAGCACGCTTATATTCCGATCCCTCAGGAAATCAGGGATTTCTACAAGATGTACCGCCCTTCACCGCTGGTCCGCGCTTACTGCCTCGAAGAAAAGCTGCAGACTCCGGCGCACATCTACTACAAGTTCGAAGGCAACAACACAAGCGGCAGCCACAAGCTCAACTCCGCAGTCCCGCAGGCCTATTACGCCAAGAAGCAGGGTCTCAAAGGCGTCACGACCGAGACCGGCGCGGGCCAGTGGGGCACAGCGCTTTCCATGGCCTGCTCCTATTTTGACCTCGACTGCAAAGTATACATGGTCAAAGTCAGTTACGAACAGAAGCCTTTCAGGCGCGAAGTAATGCGCACTTACGGCGCTTCCGTCACGCCTTCTCCGTCCGACACAACAAATGTCGGACGCAAGATCCTCGCTGAGCACCCCGGAACAACCGGATCTCTGGGCTGCGCGATCTCCGAAGCAGTGGAAGTCGCCGTCTCCAATCCCGGCTACCGCTATGTGCTCGGATCCGTACTCAATCAGGTCCTTCTGCACCAGTCCGTCATCGGTCTTGAGACCAAGGCGGCGCTCGACAAATACGGCGTCAAAGCCGACATGATCATCGGCTGCGCCGGCGGCGGTTCCAACCTCGGCGGCCTCATCGCTCCCTTCGTGGGCGAGAAACTCCGCGGCGAGGCGGACTATCGGATCATCGCGGTTGAGCCGGCTTCCTGCCCGAGCCTCACACGCGGCGTCTACGCTTACGACTTCTGTGACACCGGCATGGTGTGCCCGCTTGCCAAGATGTACACCCTCGGCAGCGACTTCATCCCTGCCCCTAACCATGCAGGCGGCCTTCGCTACCACGGCATGAGCCCCGTGCTCTCCCAGCTCTACGACGACGGCCTGATGGAAGCAGTTTCCGTCAAGCAAACCGAAGTCTTCGAAGCAGCTGAGATGTTCGCCCGCGTTGAAGGCATCCTTCCCGCCCCTGAGAGCTCCCACGCAATCCGCGTGGCCATTGACGAGGCCCTCAAGTGCAAAGAAACCGGCGAAGCCAAGAACATCGTCTTCGGCCTCACCGGCACAGGTTACTTCGATATGGTCGCTTATGAGAAATATCATGACGGCCTGATGACCGACTACATTCCCACTGACGAGGAACTGGCCGCTTACAGGGCTAAGCTGCCGAAGGTCTGAAGCAACTTTTCTGCAGTTATATTGCCGCTTAAGTGCCGCTGGAGTATCTCCAGCGGCACTTTAACGGCAAGCTTCTTGATTTAAAGCCTTCCTGACGGTTTAGTGCCGCTGGAACACCTCCAGCGGCACTTTAACGGCAATTTTCTTGATTTAGAGCCTTTCTGACGGTTTAGTGCCGCTGGAACACCTCCAGCGGCACTTTAACGGCAATCTTCTTGATTTAAAGCCTTCCTGACGGTTTAGTGCCGCTGGAACACCTCCAGCGGCACTTTAACGGCAATCTTCTTGATTTAAAGCCTTTCTGACGCTTTAGTGCCCCTGGAACACCTCCAGCGGCACTTTAACGGCAATTTTCTTGATTTAAAGCCTTTCTGACGCTTTAGTGCCGCTGGAACACCTCCAGCGGCACTTTAACGGCAATTTTCTTGATTTAGAGCCTTTCTGACGCTTTAGTGCCGCTGGAACACCTCCAGCGGCACTTTAACGGCAATTTTCTTGATTTAGAGCCTTTCTGACGGTTTAGTGCCGCTGGAACACCTCCAGCGGCACTTTAACGGCAATCTTCTTGATTTAAAGCCTTCCTGACGGTTTAGTGCCGCTGGAACACCTCCAGCGGCACTTTAACAGCATCAGCCAGTTGGTTATCAGCCGATGATCATCAGCCTAATACATCTCCCAAATTTGCCTCTTTGATGCCATGCTTCTCCGCATAGCCTGTAAGGAACAGGGTCAGAGCACCGTCGCCTGTGACGTTGCAAGCTGTTCCGAAGGAATCCTGCAGAGCAAAGATGGTCAGCATCAGAGCGGTTCCGTTCTCATCGAAGCCAAGAACGCCGGTGATCAGACCGAGGGACGCCATTACGGTACCGCCGGGAACGCCGGGAGCTCCGATCGCGAAAACACCGAGCAGCAGGCAGAACAGGATCATCTTGCCGGGAGACGGGAATTCGCCGTAGAGCATCTTGGAAACAGCCATGACAAAGAATGTCTCAGTCATAACAGATCCGCAAAGGTGGATGTTTGCAAACAGCGGAATACCGAAGTTTACCAGATCGTCGCGGAGCGTAGGCTCGGACTTCTTGGCGCACTCAAGCGCCACGGAAAGAGTAGCCGCGCTGGACATGGTTCCGACAGCTGTCATGTAAGCCGGACCGTAGTTTCTGATAACGTTTATCGGATTTCTTCCGGAATAAGCGCCCGCAATACCGTACAGAAGCGCCAGCCAGATGTAGTGGCCGATCATAACGATCACGATGATGATAAGGAAGATCGGCAGCTGCTTCGTGATAGTTCCCTCGTAAGCCAGCGTGCAGAATGTGCAGCCGATCAGAACGGGAAGGACCGGGATGACGAACTTCGTGACGATACTCAGGACGATCTTCTGGAATTCCTCAAGAACGCCTGTGATCAGTTTGCTCTTGTTCCAGGTCGCCGCAAGGCCTACCATTACAGAGAAGAACAGCGCGGACATGACGGGCATGATCTGCGGGATCGTCAGCTCGAATACTACCGGAGGCAGTTCCTTGAGGCCGTCCACTTCAGGGCTGATGTTCAGGAAGGGCAAAATAGTGAAGCCCGCCCCTGTAGCGAAGAACGCTGCGCCGATGGAGGAGATGTAAGCGATGCAAAGCGCTACAGCCAGCATACGGGACGCGTTGTTGCCAAGCCTTGTGATGGAAGGAGCAATGAAGCCGATGATGATCAGCGGCACGCAGAAGTTGATGAACTGGCTCGAGATGAACTTGACTGTCACGATGATATTGAGCAGCGCGGTGGCAATTCCCGATCCGTCAATCGCGCTCAGGGCAAGTCCTGCGGCGATACCTACTGCCAGCGCGACCAGTAGCCTGAACGGCAGACTTTGTGTAAAACTTTCCTTTTTCATGTTAATTTCCCTCTTTCTTTTTCTTTATTTCCGAACCTGTATTTCCCTCATTGCAGGCACGAATCCATTCTCAAACGACGCTGAACCGCCTGTTTACAGGCACGAATCCATTCTCAAACGACGCTGAACCGCCTGTTTACAGGCACGAATCCACGTCAACCTGGTCGATCATGACCTTGAGGATCTCCTTATCCGTTTCCTTCATGCCGATCTTTCCAATGTAGCCCATGTTCTTGATCGTCTTTTCGACGTCACTCTCAACAAATCCTTCTCCGCCGCGGAACTCTTTCATGCTCATGCTCATGTAGTGAGCAAGAAGCGCCGCGTGGACGGAAGACGCTATTTTGGCTGCGCAGCTGGGCTTTGCCCCGTCGCAGACGATTCCGCCGACATTGCCGAGCGTATTAGTGATAGTTCCGCCGATCTGCTCATAGCTGCCGCCGGCCATGTACGTGATCGCCGCGCCTGCTCCGCAGGCTGCACTGACCGCGCCGCAGAAAGCGGACAGCGAACCGATGTAATGCTTGATGTAGATGGACACCAGGTTCGAGACCAAAAGGCATCGGTACATCTTCGCCGTAGACAGGTGCATGCGCTCCGCATAGGTCACGACCGGCATTGTTACTGTGATTCCCTGGTTTCCGCTGCCCGAATTGATGATGACAGGCAGAGGACATCCGCTCATACGGGCGTCAGAACCCGCTGCCGCGCGGGCGCAGGCGTTGCACTTGACGTCATCACTCCAGTTCTCCAGTATCGTCTTGCCGACTCTGGCTCCCCAGGGATTGTCCAACCCCTCCTGGGAAATCGCCGTGTTGAAGCGCACCTGGCGTTCCAGAACATCTTCTACTTCGGACAGATCCACTGTGTTCGCGTAAGTTATGATTCCCTCCAACGTCATCTTCGCGCGGTTTCCCTTCGCGGTTGTGTCCTCATCCTTGTGCTCGACAGATTTCTCGGCGATAAAGACATTTCTGCCGTCCTTCACGATCTGCGTGATATCCGTGTGGTGCTCTTCGATCGTAACGGATGCCTTGTGGTCCTTGGTCCACATCTCAGCTTTGATATAGAGATTCGGCACATTTTCTGCCAGCGTCACGTCACAGATTCCCTCCGCCACCAGTTTTCTTGTCAGCTCACGGGCCTCGTCGTCCACGTCCGCGATAACTTCCAGCATCTTGTCCGCATTGCCTCCTACGGCGCCGAGTACCGCCGCGGTCTCAATGCCCTTCTGTCCGCCCGAATTGGGAACAGTCACACCCTTTACGTTCTTGATCATGTTGCCTGAGCAGCTGATCAGGATGTGCTCCGGCATCTCTCCGAGTTCGTTCCGGGCTTTTGCCGCAGCGTATGCGATAGCGATCGGCTCTGTACATCCCATCGCCGCCACAAGTTCTTCCTTGAGGATCGTTGTGTAATTCCTCATTAATTCCTCATTCAGTTCCATATTTCCCCTTCTTTTCCGCAGTCCGTGCTTCCTGCAATAGAAAGAGCGGCATACGCCGCCCTTTTCAAAATATCAGTATCTTTCAATACTATCTGTAAAATGTGCTCTTTCAGGCTTTCCCAATCTCTGCGCGAAGCTTAGCTGCGACTTCCTCGCACTGCGCTTCGTCCAGTTTCTTGAGGTTGGGATCCATCGCGAAGGTTCCGCCCCACTCGAATTCATCTTTATATTTAGGCACAAGGTGCATGTGAAGATGATGCCCTGTGTCCCCATACATTCCGTAATTAACCTTGTCGGGATGGAACACTTTGTGGATCGCGTTAGCGGTCGTCACTACATCCTCGATAAAAGCAGTTCTCTCTTCAAGAGACAGCTCGAGCATTTCCGATACATGGTGCTTGCTCGCCACGATCACGCGTCCCGGATGGGACTGCTCTTTGAACAGATAAACCGTGCTGGCGGGAAGCTCACACACTTCATAACCGAACTTCGCGACCAGTTCGCCCTTAGCGCAATATGCACAATTCATATCCATAACTGATACCTCCAAATCAAACTATTTAGAAATAATATCCCCGTCATATTGTACCACTATCGTGTAATTTTGATCACCGGATTTAAGCAAAATAGTACATTTTTTCATGATATTCTCCTGATTTCATACTATTTTTTGCCCCTAACGGAAAATCGTTCATAATAGCAGTGAATAATGCTACA